>NZ_JBBOWT010000001.1:747500-867500 GCF_038007225.1 Bacillus sp. FSL W8-0102 | reverse complement strand
TTGTCACCGGCAGTCACCTTAGAGTGCCCAACTGAATGCTGGCAACTAAGGTCAAGGGTTGCGCTCGTTGCGGGACTTAACCCAACATCTCACGACACGAGCTGACGACAACCATGCACCACCTGTCACTCCGTCCCCCGAAGGGGAACCCTCTATCTCTAGAGGTAGCGAAGGATGTCAAGACCTGGTAAGGTTCTTCGCGTTGCTTCGAATTAAACCACATGCTCCACCGCTTGTGCGGGCCCCCGTCAATTCCTTTGAGTTTCAGCCTTGCGGCCGTACTCCCCAGGCGGAGTGCTTAATGCGTTAGCTGCAGCACTAAAGGGTGGAAGCCCTCTAACACTTAGCACTCATCGTTTACGGCGTGGACTACCAGGGTATCTAATCCTGTTCGCTCCCCACGCTTTCGCGCCTCAGCGTCAGTTACAGACCAGAGAGCCGCCTTCGCCACTGGTGTTCCTCCACATCTCTACGCATTTCACCGCTACACGTGGAATTCCGCTCTCCTCTTCTGCACTCAAGTCTCCCAGTTTCCAATGACCCTCCACGGTTGAGCCGTGGGCTTTCACATCAGACTTAAGAGACCGCCTGCGCGCGCTTTACGCCCAATAATTCCGGACAACGCTTGCCACCTACGTATTACCGCGGCTGCTGGCACGTAGTTAGCCGTGGCTTTCTGGTCAGGTACCGTCAAGGTACCGCCCTGTTCGAACGGTACTTGTTCTTCCCTGACAACAGAGCTTTACGATCCGAAGACCTTCTTCGCTCACGCGGCGTTGCTCCGTCAGACTTTCGTCCATTGCGGAAGATTCCCTACTGCTGCCTCCCGTAGGAGTCTGGGCCGTGTCTCAGTCCCAGTGTGGCCGATCACCCTCTCAGGTCGGCTACGCATCGTCGCCTTGGTGAGCCGTTACCTCACCAACTAGCTAATGCGCCGCGGGCCCATCTGCAAGCGGCAGCTTGCGCCGCCTTTCAACCTTCCTTCATGCGAAGGAAGATATTATCCGGTATTAGCCCCGGTTTCCCGGAGTTATCCCCGTCTTGCAGGCAGGTTGCCCACGTGTTACTCACCCGTCCGCCGCTAACTTTCAAAAAGCAAGCTTCTTGAAAGTCCGCTCGACTTGCATGTATTAGGCACGCCGCCAGCGTTCGTCCTGAGCCAGGATCAAACTCTCCAAAAAGAAATTTGACTTGGCTTGTTTCTATCGAAACTTTGGTTTACGCTTCGTTTTGTTCAGTTTTCAAGGATCATCGCATCATATCTTTCATTGTATGGCAATCATTGTTCAATTGCTAAATTCTATTGAACTTTCACTTACCATTGAAGTGACATATAGAACAATAGCACCTATATTATAATAAGTCAATAATTTTTTTACTTTTTTTCATTGAAACTACATGAAGACAATGACAATCCCATAAGGTTTCTCTTTTTGATTCGCCATATAAAAAGAACAAATCACAATAGTGGAGGATAAAAAATCCTCCACTATCGATATTTCTATGCGAAAACCATCAGCCGCTCTTTTCTTTATCCGTTGAACGGTCCGTATAATTCGTCGAGCGGTTTCATTATAATTTTGTTCAGTTCATTAATAACCGTACTCATCCGCTGTTCTGCGTCCATTAATTGTGCAATTTTTCCGTTCTGCTGAACAAGAGCTGCCGCTTTTTGTGCTTGAATCACTTCTTCTTCTGAAATGTTTTGCCCCATCATTTGTTTTTCCTGCAAACGCATTTGAATATTGCGGAAGTTCTCAAATAAATTTCTTGCTGATTCATCATTATTCACTGCATAAAATAATTTTTTTAAATTCACATATTCGTCGCTTTGACGCAAAGCTTTTTCCAATCCTCGAGCATTCTCATAAAGATTTTCCATGCAGGACCCTCCTCCTGTTTGGCTATGCCATCCACCCGTAAATAGGACAACAACATTGACATCAGCCGCTTTTTCTATATTTTCTTTCACTAAAACTGCCACTCAACTATAGCAAATTATGAACTAGAAAGCGAGAATGTTCCTGACAACTTTGATTTCTTATGGAAACAGCAACGTCACAAACCCTTGCAGCAAGCCGATGACTCCACCCAGCAATGCACCTAAATAGGTAATAGCCTTTAATTCTTTATTAGCTATTTCAATCACCATTTTTTCAATACGCTCGAGAGAAAAAGACTCTACCTCTTCACGGACAATATCCGCGATCCGTAATTTTTCTACAATGGTTTGGATACGATTCGAAAAAAATGGGGCTGCTTTTTCAACAAGCCGTGGGATATATTGCTTTAAAATTTCCTCTTCATAAGAATTCAGCAGATCAGAGAGTGTTTTTTGAAAAAATGTTTCCGTATTTAATTGACGAACGATAAATTCCGTTCCTTTCTCTACCGTGTTCTCATCCAGCCATTCCGACAAAATACGCTCCCATTTCCATTCCAACATTTTTTCGAACTCAGCCCTTATGATAGAAAGAAGTATTTCATTCGTCCCTGGATTACGTAAAAATTTCATTATTTCAGGCAGTATTTTATCGACAATCGAGGAATTGCCCAAAAGCATTTGAAGCATACTTCCCATCATGCCTCGTTCCGCCAAAAAGTCATCCAGCATTTTTTTCACTCTTTGCTTACCTTCCGAACTTGAAAAGTAGTTCATTGCATGTTGTAAAATATAGGCACTCACATCCGGAAGTTTTTCTTCCAACTTTCGAATCGTTTCAGGCGAAAGGACATCTTTAATAATCTGGCTTGAATAAGAATTCCCCACTTCCACAATCGTTTTTTCCATTTTCTTTTTCAGATATCTTTCCAATCGCTTTTCCGGATCTTGCACCCCGGCCAATTCCATCCATTCTTTGATCGTTTTTTCCGAAGTGAACAATCGTTTTGCTTCTTGTTGAACAAGCGAGGTCATATCTTGAAGAAATTGCGGATCTTGAAATTTCTTTTGAATGCTTTGCGGCGTAACTAAATGATCGGATACCATTTTCCCAAGCTGAAAAGCAATTTCTTTTCGCCGTTTCGGAATCAATCCGGGTGTAAAAGGAATATGCCATTTCCCGATATACAGACTGCGATGGGGGTGAAACAGCATTAAAATGGCAATGGCGTTCGTAATTCCGCCAATAACGGCTCCGATTATGACCATAAATAATACAAGTAAAGAACCTGACATTTCGTATCTCCTTCCCGAGTTTTCGACATATGAACCTTTTACGCTTTGCCATCATACGATGAAAACATCAGCAATTGCCCATTGCTTCATTATAAAATTTCACACGGAAAAAGTGCAAACGGGGAATCGCATATGTTTTTCGACTTACATGTAATTATAGAACGATGGCAAGATGAAAAATCCGTCCAAATATCGTTTTTTCCAACTGAAGCGTTAAACATAAACCCATTGAAATTATGTGTAGGCCATTGGAAGTTCGATCTTAAAAAACAGGATGCGGAACGGACCAATGAGAGTTGGTTTCAAATGAAAAACGACGGTAAAAGAAATTTATTCTTTTTAGAGCGAAAATGGCAAGGCTACTATGCGGCGGATTCGGCCACGCTTTTTTTAGGTCCGGTGATTGCCATCTTAACGGAAATAAAAGGCTCAAAAGGAAACATACAATTTCCTTCTATTGAAGAGTTTTGCAAAGAAGTGGATCAAATATTCCGAAAAAAAGGCGGCTTTATGTATGTTGCCAACTTGAACGACTTTTATAAGGAAAAAGGCTATTATCAAGAAAAACATGAATGGAAAAAAGAAACCCTTCCGATTCCGGATGTCATCTACAACCGAATACACTCGCGAAAAAAAGAAACTTCTCGTGCGTTTCGAAACGTTAAGAGAGTAGTAAAGAATCACTGCATTTGCTTTTTTAACGAATCATTTTTGGATAAGTGGAAAGTTTTTGAGCTTCTTCAAGAGAGTGACGATATCCGTCCTTATCTACCAGAAACAAAACTTTTAACGAAAGATTCTCTTTTGCAAATGCTGGCAAATTCACCGGTTTATATAAAACCGATCGAAGGAAGCCAAGGTAAAGACATTATTTATGCTGAACAAAAAGATGGAAAAATGTTCATCCGATCAACCGGAGAAATGCTTGATATGGATGAAACCATGGAAATCCAACCTTTTCTAACAAAACTATTCCACTCGTTAGACCCCTCTTCGTTTCTCATTCAAAAAAAAATTGACCTTCTTACGCCACAAGATTGCTTGCTGGATTTTCGATTGCTTTGCCATTGGCAAGGCGATCATGGCTGGAAAGTAACATCCATTGTCGCTCGAACCGGGAAAAACAAAGCAATTGTTTCCAATATTTCTCAAGGAGGGCATTTGGAAAAACCAAAAACCATCTTAAAGAAATTTTTCCCGACCGATTTTTTTCATATATATCAAACGATGATACAATTTGCTGTAAAGGTGGCGCAAGCTGTACATCAGCGTTCAGATGGAAACTTTTTCGAATTGGGAGTAGATATCGGAATCGATCAAAAGGGGAAAATTTGGCTCATTGAGGTGAATTCAAAACCGTCCAAAAAAGAAGCCATTCATACGAACACTTTTCGCCCGTCTGCACTGGCTATTTTTCACATTGCCGAAAAAAAGTGGAGAGAAAGAATGGAATTTGATGTACAGAACCGTGATGAACGAAATGACTGAAGCAAACTTTCGTTCGTTATACGAAAATTTCTTCATGAGGTGGTCTAATGAAAAAATTCTATCGACTCGAAATCGTAGAAGATGAGAAAGAATTTATTTATCTCCCAAAAGATTTGCAAAAACCTCCGTCTGAAAAAATCAGAATTTGTTTTGGTACGAAAGTAGAAGAAAATTTGTCCAACATCCATATGAACAGACGGAATATCCTATCCATTAGTTCTGCTCTTGCAGAAAAGCTGTTGGTCCCATCTCAAGCAAAATCGTAGCACTTATTTATATCCGGAGATACGTATATCATTGGTCCTTTAATCGGCATTTTTTCATCTGGATTCACCCCTTTCCCTCTTCGGCCAATAGGCAAGAGAACAGAGTTTTTTGCAAAACTGCTCTCCTTGCAAGACTCCTTGGGTGTGATTACGTATGTTTTCGGGGAACAGCAAATCGACTGGGACAGCGGGATCATTTCCGGCTATTACTTTTCGGAAAATAAATGGAAGATCAACCAATTTCCCTTTCCAAACGTCATCTATGACCGGCTGCCGAACCGTAGAAGCGAAAAAAATCCTTCTTACCGAAAAGCCAAGAAAAAACTGCAAAGGGATTATTTAATTCCTTGGTATAACCCGGGGTTCTTCAATAAACACGAAATTTTTGAATATTTGAAACAAAATAAGGATGCCAAGCCATATCTGCCGGAAACAGAAGTTTTCACATCCATAGACCAATTAAAAGCCATGCTAAATCGTTGGAAAAATATTTATTTGAAGCCAATGAACGGCAGTTCAGGAAAAGGGATCTACCAATTTATACAGGATAAGGACCAAGTTTATTACTGCCGCTTTCATGACCAAAAAGGCAACCATTTGCTAAAAGTCAAGAATTTGCATGAATTTGTTTCTTCTCGTTTTTCGAAACGGACTTTCCCGCAAATGCTTTTACAGCAAGGAATTTCTCTTTTACGCCATGACAATAGACCGCTTGATTTTCGCGTCCACACCAATAAGGATTTGGACGGACAATGGAAAGTGACCGCAATGGCCGCCAAAGTAGCCGGAAAAGGAAGCGTGACAACCCATTTAAAAAACGGCGGAGAAGTAAAAAGCTTAGAAGAAATTTTTCCGGAACCAGCTTTATTGGAAACTTACCAGTCAAAATTAGAACAGGCCGCCCTAACGCTTTCTCAAGCGGTGGACACTCAAATAGACGGAATCGTAGCCGAAATCGGATTCGACTTTGGAATTGATCGAGAAGGACGAGTATGGTTTTTTGAAGCCAATTCCAAACCTGGAAGATCCATTTTTATTCATCCAGATTTAAAAAAATTCGAGCAATTAACTCGCAAAATGTCTTTACTGTTTAGTGTTTACTTGATGGAAAAATCCATTTTGGATGAAGAGGAGCTTTCCTATGAACATTTATTATGATGCCGATCATCAAAAATGGTACCACAATAATTCCGATCACACCTTTTTTATTTTTGGTTCCGACGAGTTGCATCCTCTTAAAAATGGCAATAAAACGGAAAAAGAGTTTACCGTTACTCCAAAAAAAGGAAAAATCGGGCCATTGGTTGGAATTTTAACCGGTTGTGCAGCGGACGGCACTTATTATGGAAACATTCCGCTTTTTAAAAACATACAAATGGCACTGCAGGCAAAAGGGGGGCTTTCTTTTATTTTTTGCCTCGATGGAATCAACGATAATTTTATCGACGGCTCCATTTATCACATAGAATCAGAAACTTGGGTCGATGCCAGGTTCCGTTACAGAAAACTTATAAAAAGTTATAATTTCCTACAACTTTTATGTTTCATTACTTCTTCATCGTGTCTGCTTTCACGTCTATCTATTAAACAGATCGCTACTTGCATTTGGTGTAACACTCCAAAGTCGTAAATTCCCGACTAACGAATCGGTACATATCTGTATTAACTTGCATTGTTAAGATGCAGATTCTAAAACATTTTCACCATATATTTTAAGATTAATAGACGCTTGATAATCTCGATCAATAATATTTCCACATTCGCACTCAAAAATTCTATCAGATAACTTCAAGTCTTTTTTAACTTTTCCGCAACAAGAACACAACTTAGAACTTGGAAACCATCTATCAGCCAAAATGAAGCGAATATTATTCCAATTCGACTTGTATTCAATTTGTCTTCTAAATTCATGGAAACATTGTTGTTGAACAGATTCAGCTAAATGTTTATTTTTCATCATACCTTTTACATTCAAATCTTCTAAAACAATAAACATTGGTTTTCTGTTTACGATTTCAGAAGTGATTTGATGTATGTAGTTATGACGAATATTCGTTAGTCTTCGTGAAACTTTTAAAAGTTGCTTTTCACTTTTTATAATGTTGTTGGTTTTCCTGTAACGGTTTCCCTCCCTTCCTTTTTCATATTTTCTTGAAATTTTACGTTGCAACCTGCGCTTTTTCTTTTCTAATTGCCTAATTCTTTTTGTTTTATTAATATTTCCATAAACTTTACCATCAGAACAAACAGCTAAATCTTTTATTCCTAAGTCAATACCTATTCCTTCTGTTTTTGAAGGAGAATAACCACTATCTGTTTCTATCCCAACAGATACCCACCAATTCAAACCATCAAATGTAAATCGAGGATTCATATACTTAACATTTTCACCAAATGGAATACGTCCTTTTTCTGCTAATCGAATCCAATTTATCTTTTGTTTATTCGACTTCTTACTTGAAGCAAATCCTTCTACTTTTACATGTGTTTTTGTGAATTTAATTTTCACATTGTCTTGATAAAAACTGGGTGTAGATTTCTTTTTACTCTTAAATTTTGGATATTTTGATAGTCCTTTAAAAAATCGTTTGTAAGCATCACAAGCATCTTTAATAGCTTGTTTCGTTACATTATTACTTACATTATTCAGCCAATTAAATTCATCAAGATTTTTCATTTGAGTAAACTGTTTTCTCAAAGTTGAATCATTGATGAATTTACCACCATTTTGATAATTTTCTTGTTGCTTTGCAATTGTCCAATTATAAGCAAATCTAGCTGTATTCGCATATAGAAATAATTTAGTTTTTTGCTTATTATTTGGTTTCAACATCACTTTTATTGACTTTATCATTTAGCAACTCCTCATTTTCCTCAATTAATTCATCTACTAACTTTCTAGTTTTATTAGCACGTTTTCCTTGTAATCTACAACTAAATACTGTAACAATCTGTATTAAATCTTCTACAAGTTCTTGTTCATCTGTTTTTTCAGTGCTATCTAAAACTTCAATCTCACACCCATTAAGGTTTGCCATATACTCAACCAATTCAAAACCAAATCTAAGAAGCCTATCTTTATGGAATACTACTATTTTATCTACTTCTTTGTTATTTATCATTTTGATTAGTTGACGCAAACCTTTTTTCTTGTAATTAATCCCACTACCAATGTCTTGAATGATTTCATATTCAACATTTAACGATTCTAAATATTTTTTCATATTTTCAACTTGTCTTTGCAAATCATCTTTTTGTTTATTAGAAGAAACTCTGCAATAACCAACCACTTTTTGACTGGTTTCTTTAATACCAAGTACCTCTTTAAGTTGATCGTGAGAATAATATCTATAGCCGTTTGAGCCAGTATGATGTGGTTTTAATTTTCCACTTTTGTCCCAATTTCTTAAAGTTTGTGGCGTTCGATTGATTAATTTGGAAAATTCATGAATGCTATAATATCTCATGCTATATTCCTCCTTAAATTAAATATAGCATGAAAAATTATAAAGTCAATAAAAATTTTATAACTTTTTATAAGTTATTTAAAACTGTTTAAGCCCCCTTTCCCGATTTAGTCTACAATCGAATGCCGAGCAGAGCAAAAGAAAAAAGTCGCTCCTTTCAAAATTTCGTTCGCATTCTGGGAAATAAAGGCATTCCTTTTTTTAATCCTTCTTATCTTAATAAATGGGAAGTATACCAGGCCTTTAAGAAAGATAAATTTTTATCCGACTATTTACCAGAAACCCGTCCCTTTCAAAATTTGGACTCGTTTCAATCCTTTTTGTCAGAAAAAAAACGGTTGTACGCAAAACATCGATCCCTTTCTCAAGGAAATGGAATTGATTTGTTAATACTTGGGGAAAACGGAGCCGTCACTTGCCAAAATGTACATCAAAAACGTCAATATCCTTCCATTGAATCGTGCTATGCTGACAGAAAAGAGGAATGGACAGGACAATATATTCTACAAGAAGCGGTGGAAACAGAAAAAATAAATGGAAATAAATACGATTTTCGCGTTCTTGTCCACTATCAAAACAAAAACTACATCGTTACTGGCATCGGAGTCAGAGTATCAACCAAGCAGCAGATTACCACACATACGACAAACGGCGGAAAACGAATACCCTTTCAACATCTTGCCTCCCCGGCATTAGAAAAACAAATTTCAAATCTGGCCAACGCCTGCGGCCATCAACTTTCTAAAGAGTTTGATTTTTTCGGGGAATTTTCAATGGATATCGGCAAAAAAAAGACAGGAGAATTAGTATTATTTGAAGTCAATGCAAAACCGATGAGTTTTGACGAAATCGAAATTGAAAAGAAACGATTAGAACATATAACGCAATTATTTTTCGAAAAAACAAATTTTGAAGACGCAAAAGGATGATTGAAGTTTTTTCCCACGATAAGAAAAACGCATCTTCCATTTATTAAGGCACTTTATCTGTCGAAAAGTGCCTTATTTCTGTTTTCTGCGCATCTATAGATCGCTGCAGCCAACAGCTGCTTATGCGCGAAACATGAAGATCGAAGTACCGGAAAAAAATAGGTTTGTCCGGTCAAAAGAATATTCTTCCTTCTTCTTCGGAAAAATAAAAACTAAGGAGGAGATGAAAATGGCAATAAAAAAACAGGAAGCATCCTTTTTGCCGGATACCAACTTTGAAGGAAAAGATGAATTATTTTTGGATGTGGATCGCATGATAAATGAAGGGCTTTCCGGAGGATCAGTTCATTTGCATGGAAATAGGGCGAATATCGAAGAAGCCCATCCATTCGTAGAAGAAGATCCTCCGAACCAATAATTTTAACAAAGAAGATCCCGCCGCAATAGACGAGTCGTCGGCAACTCTATTGTAGGAGGGATCTTCGTTTCAGGAGTCGGCACGTTTTGATAAAGAAGCGGGTTTCTCCTTTATAAAAGGAAATAACTACCTTGCCGATCTTCGAATAATACAAAAAAACCGAAACATAATACTAGTACAGCCAGCCAATCATAACATTCATTCACAACATCTCGGGTTAGCCAAGCGGAAAAGGAAAATTGATTCCTTTAGTCTGGTGCAATTCCAGCCTAACCCAAAAAATACAATAAGGAGATGAACTTAAAATGGCAACAAATAGAAGCAATAGCAGCAACCAATTAGTAGTAGCAGGCGCTCAACAAGCTATCGACCAAATGAAATACGAAATCGCTCAAGAATTTGGAGTCAATCTTGGAGCAGATACGACTTCCCGCGCTAACGGTTCTGTAGGGGGAGAAATTACAAAACGTTTGGTTTCTTTAGCTCAACAACAAATCAGCGGTTACCAAGGTCAACAACAATAACTGAATAGGATATGGCTGTGGAGAGGCATCTTTTCTGATGCCTCTCCTTCTTCCATTAACGATTAAAGTCAACTAAGTAACCTTTCACTAAATCATAGACCTTCTTTTAAAAAAAGAACATAACTAGCTTAAGGCTTTCGCCTACAAATGAATCATTCTGGATGGGTCCACCCATTCATCGAACTGTTCTTCTGTTACATATCCAGTTTTTAATGCGGCTTCTTTTAATGTCGTCCCCTCTTTAAACGCCAATTTTGCAATTTCGGCTGCTTTTTCATAACCGATATATGGGTTTAAGGCCGTGACCAACATTAAAGATTGATTCATTAATTTATCGATCACTTCTTGATTGGCTTCTATACCACGGACACATTTCTCTTCAAAAGAAACCATTCCGTCTGCCAATAATCGGATGGATTGGAGAACATTATATATAATAACCGGTTTAAAAACATTTAATTCAAAATTTCCCTGACTGGCGGCAAATCCAATTGTAGCATCATTGCCAAAAACTTGTGCCGCTATCATGGTAATTGCTTCGCATTGAGTAGGATTTACCTTTCCTGGCATAATCGAACTTCCCGGTTCATTAGCCGGGATCGTCAATTCTCCCAGTCCGCTTCTCGGCCCGCTTGCAAGCCAACGAATATCATTGGCGATCTTCATTAAATCCGCCGCCAACGCTTTCAATGCACCGTGGAAGTGAACGATTTCATCATGGCTTGTCAAAGCATGAAATTTATTATCAGAAGATCGGAACGGATATCCTGTCTGTTTCTCCAGTTCTTTTGCCACTTTGGGGCCAAATGTGGGGTCGGCGTTGATTCCTGTTCCAACTGCGGTTCCCCCAATAGCCAGATTTAGAATGTAGGCACTGGAATCTTTCAGCATTTGTTCCGTCCGCTCCAACATGGTCCGCCAACCTGAAATTTCTTGCCCTAACGTTAATGGTGTAGCATCCTGTAAGTGAGTTCTTCCGATTTTAATCAATTTCATGTATTGAACTTCTTTGTCTTTCAGTGTGGCCTTTAATTGCTGCAACGCAGGGACAAGCCGTTTTTGAAAGGCATTGTACACGGCAATATGCATGGCTGTAGGAAATGTGTCATTTGAACTTTGAGACATGTTGACATCGTCGTTTGGATGAATCGTTTCTTCATTATGCAACAGTTCATTTCCGCGATGAGAAATAACTTCATTGACATTCATGTTCGTCTGAGTGCCGCTTCCTGTTTGCCAAACAGACAACGGAAAATGTTCATCCCATTTTCCTTCTAAAATCTCATCGCATACTTGCACAATAGCTTCTTTTTTGGCAGCGCTTAATTTTCCTAATTCATGATTCACAACAGCCGCTGCTTTCTTTAAATGAGCATAAGCATAAATGAGATCAAGAGGCATTTTTTCTATACTAATTTTAAAGTTATTTCGACTTCTTTCTGTTTGCGCACCCCAATATTTGTCTTTCGGAACCTTCACTTCGCCAAGGGTGTCCTTTTCAATACGATACTCCATTTCCCATCCTCCTAACATGACCGTTCTTTTTAACTGTTAAACCATTTTTATCATAGTCTTATCATAAGAATTCTGTCAATTTTTTGGTTTTAAAAAATTTCATCAAATTCTGTTTTTGGCTCCCTTTATGCAATTGCAAATTTTCTATCAGATCTTTCAAGATACGCTATTCTTAAACACAGCTTCCAAAACCCGATCTTTCTTTCCCCTAGCCTTGTGTTCAAATGTCGAAAAAGATTATTCTACTACTTAAACGGACAATGCTTTTGCTGACCATAAATAAGAGCAATAACGCTGATATTCCTCCCAAAGTGTACGCACGTATTTTCCTCGGATTCCCGGATAAAAACGATCTCCCATTTTTCGAACTGGAGCAATTTCAATAATGGAATTGGTTAAAAAGATTTCTTCTGCATGATCCAATTCTTCCGGAAAAAAATATCCCTCTTGCACCGGAATATGAAGTCGCTCTGCCAATTTCATAATGAATCGTCTTGTGACGCCATCTAAAATTCCTGTTTGTAAACAAGGAGTAAAAATCGTTCCCTCTTTTACCCAAAAAAAATTGGATACAATGCCTTCCGCTAAATGCCCTTCTTTCGTCAAAAAAATGCCTTCTTGTTCTCCATTGCTTCCCATTTCCCATTTTGCGGCCACATTATTCAGAAAGTGGTGAGATTTTAATCGTTTTCCCGTTTCCGGCGTGTTTCTCGGCAATGTTAATAAGACTGCTTCTTTTTCTTTCATGGCATGGAGACGCTTGAAGGGCCGCTGGAAAACGAAAATAGTAGGTCGATGATATGGTTCGATTTGCATTCCCATCTCTCCGAGTCCCGCCGAAACATTCAAACGCACCGACGAATCCGGCAGCCCATTGCGTCGGCAAAGTTCCTGAATAATGTCCAACGCTTTTTTCCGCGTAATCGATGCACGAATACGCAATTCTTTTAATCCTTCATTAAGGCGTTCAAGATGGTCATCTAAAAGAAAAGGATGACCAGAATATGTGGGAATGGTCTCAAAAACGCCGAGACCATATAAATATCCATGATCAAACGGCGAGATCATCGCTTTTTCTTTTTCTATAAACTGACCATTGAGATAGACGATCATCTTGTCAGTCCCCCGTTCGCTTCCTGCTTCCGATAAGTATTGAAAAAATTGGACAGAAGCTGCTTACCGAATTCCGTTAAAATCGATTCTGGATGAAATTGGACACCTTCTATCGAATAGGATCGATGACGTATCGCCATAATCTCCCCTTCCTCCGTCCAAGCCGAGATTTCAAAACAGTGCGGAAGAGAGTCTTTATCCACTATAAGCGAATGGTATCTAGTGGCTCGAAACGGATTAGGAACATCGTCAAAGATGGTGCGGCCGTCGTGAAAAATGGCAGATGTTTTTCCGTGCATTTGTTTTTCGGCCCGAATAATGTTTCCGCCAAAAGCCTGCGCTATCGCTTGATGGCCGAGACAAACTCCAAAAATGGGAATACGGCCTGCAAAATAGCGGATAGCCTCCAAACTTATCCCCGCTTCATTTGGAGTGCAGGGCCCAGGTGAAATCATTAAAAAATCAGGAGAAAGGTTTTCTATATCGCCAATCGAGAGACAATCGTTTCTTTTTACAATGATCTCTTCTCCTAACTCCCCTATGTATTGAACGAGATTATAAGTAAAGGAATCATAATTATCGATCATTAAAATCATGTGAGCGCCTCCTTTTTTTCTGCCATTTCTTTTGCCTTCCATAGTGCCGCCGCTTTTTTCAATGATTCTTTGTATTCATATTGAGGTCGGGAATCCAGAACAATACCTGCCCCAGCCTGCACATAGGCTTTTCCATTTTTGGCAATCATTGTCCGGATCACAATATTAAGATCCATATCGCCATTCAACCCGATCCAGCCGATCGATCCTGTATAAACTCCTCGGCGAACATTCTCCAATTCTTCTATGATTTCCATCGTCCGAACTTTCGGTGCACCTGTGATCGTCCCTCCCGGAAAAACGGCATCAATCACGTCAAAAGCATTTTTTTCTTCTGCCAATATCCCTTCGACTTCAGATACTAGATGCATGACATGGGAATATTTTTCGATCGTCATCAATTCATTGACCCGAACAGTGCCGTACTGACATACCCGTCCTAAATCGTTTCGTTCCAAGTCCACCAGCATGACATGTTCCGCTCGTTCCTTCACGTTTCCGAGCAATTCATTCGCCAAAATCTGATCTTCCTCCTCGTTCTTTCCTCGAGAACGGGTGCCTGCAATCGGACGCGTTTTTACCCTTTGTCCGGTCTTTTTCACCAACAACTCCGGAGATCCGCATACTATTTGAAAATCGTTGGAGTGTATATATCCCATATACGGAGAAGGATTGATGCTGCGTAATGTTTTGTACACTTCAAGAGCCGGGACATGCAGCGTTTTCGCTTGGCGAACGGACAAATTGACTTGAAAGACATCCCCGCTGGCAATGTATTCTTGAATTTTTTCCACTGCATGAATAAATTCTTTTTCCGACAGCGACACTTCAAGATCTTTTCCCGAAATAGCAGGAACAGGTGATTCGATCTCTTCGCTTTCCTTCAGTTCGGATTGCCACATTTCCTTCCACGTATCCAAACCATATCGACTATCCTCAGATTCAGCTAATGTCATCACCCACAGACAATTCGTTTCATGATCAAAAACAACCCATTCTCGAAAAAAATAAAAATATAGAAGCGGAAGGTCCAGATCATCTTGCGCTAAATGGGGCAATTTTTCAATAAGGCGAGCATAATCATAGCTTATAAAGCCTATTAATCCGCCTTGAAATTCAGGCAGTCCCGGAGCCGGATCCAGTTTATAAGGTCGCAGCCATTGTTCAATCATTCGAAGCGGTTGACCTTCCATCCATTTATCGCGGCCATTCATTGTCACCTGAATCCCATTTTGTTGCCCTTCAATCACGGCAAAAGGTTCAATTCCAGCGATGCTGTATCGGCCGGATCGTCCACTTTCCAGCAAAGCATAATGCGACTTTCCCTTTACTAATTGGCAAAATTTCCGAAAAAACCGTTCCTTTGAATAAGGGATAGTGTCATAAAACAATTTCATTCGTTTGCAACCTTCTTTCTGTTTTGCATTCGGCCTCTTTCACATAAAAAGAGCCCTTATTCCATTTATTATACATGCAAATAGGATAACAATTGAAAAAAGGCTCATCATGATTTAAGAAAGAATCTTATTTTCTCATGGAATCGAGTAGGAGGGAGCGATTAACTCCCGTCCTCTCACACCACCGTACGTACGGTTCCGTATACGGCGGTTCAATTAAGATCATTGACGCAAGTCTTTATAACTTCCGTGAATAGCTGTTCTCTTTATGCCAGTGGTCACTCCACCCTCCAAGAGGTCTCCCACGGGATTCACCGCTTCCTCCCTCAAGTGAGGTACTACGTTTTCTGTGTTCATCATGACTCACTGAATACCAAGGGCTATTCTCTCTTAATTGTTCGGTCCTTCTTAGTTGTTCTAGACCAACTAATACTATGACCTCTGCTGACTTCTGACGGTTCAGCTACTTATCACTAAGTAGGTTATGAAGAGTACTTCACATATCCGCCAGACCTCCCCGGGTAAGTACATGCACTTTCACACCATCTATCCGCCTCATTTACTCGATATGACCTTCGACAGAAAGAGCTTTGTTTTGTTATGCAAACTCACTCAATCATACCTAGCCTTATATGAGGTTCGTGTTCCTCGGACCGGTGTTTTGCCTCCAGCTTCCTTCAGATTCCGCGTCACCACGGACACCCTTTCGTTGAGCTAACCTCTACTTCTGTCTTCGGGGTTCGGGACTTACACCCTATAGTTCATGTACATGCCGGGCGCACATAAACGAAAAAGCTGCCGGAGCCAACCCCCGGCAGCTTTTCTAGTCATCACTTCGATGAAGATTAGGCCTATTTCGCCTGTACTGTTTTATCCCTTCTCTCCTCATAAGCTCGAATTTCATCTTCTAAATTAAGAGTGACAGCAATTTCATCCCATCCGTTTAACAGCATTTCCTTCCAATAAGGATCCATCATAAACGTAGCCAAAAATCCTTTTCGATCCGTCACAAGCTGGTTTTTCAAATCCACAAAGAGACGGTAGCCAGGTTCTGATGCTTTTTCCAACAGCAGAGACACCTCTTCTGCCGTTAATTTTATCGGCAATAGTCCGTTCTTCAAACAATTATTATAGAAAATATCAGCAAAGCTGGGGGCAATAATGATTTTAAAGCCATAATCCATTAAAGCCCACGGAGCGTGTTCACGGGAAGAGCCGCAGCCAAAGTTTTCTCCTGCCACTAAAATACTGGCGTCTTTATATTGAGGATCGTTTAAAATAAAATCTTCCCTCACATTGCCGTCGTCGTCAAAACGCCAATGATAAAATAAAAACTGGCCAAAACCTTTGCGCTCAATTCGCTTTAAAAACTGTTTCGGTATAATTTGGTCCGTATCGACATTCGTTCTATTCAGAGGACAAACAATCCCATTATACTTATTGATTGGTTCCATATGGCTACATCTCCTATTGATAAATTCCAGTTAGTTTGCGAACATCCATAAATCTTCCCGCTATGGCTGCAGCCGCTGCCATAGGAGGGCTGACTAGATGGGTTCTAGAACCATTTCCTTGGCGCCCTTCAAAATTTCGGTTAGAAGTGGAAGCACAACGCTTTCCTGCTGGAACAATGTCCTCATTCATCGCCAAACACATGCTGCATCCGGATTCACGCCATTCAAATCCTGCTTCTGTAAAAATTCGATCTAACCCTTCTTCTTCAGCTGCTTTTTTGACAGTCTGAGAACCAGGTACAACTATCGCTTTCACGCCATTATGGACTTTCCGCCCTTTGACAACCTCTGCTGCTGCCCGCAAATCGCTCAGCCTGGAATTAGTACAGGATCCGATAAAAACATAGTCGATCGGAATGTCTTCCATTCTCGTTCCCGGCTTTAACCCCATATATTCGATCGCTCTTGCCGCCGCTTCACGGTCTTGTGCTCTTTCGAATTTTTCGGGAAAAGGAACAATTCCACTTATTCCTGTACCCATCGAAGGATTTGTTCCCCACGTCACTTGTGGTTCAATTTCTGAAGCATCAATTTCGAGCGTTTTGTCGTAAACAGCCCCTTCATCCGTCGCCAATGTCTTCCAATATTCCACTAATTTTTCAAATTCCTCGCCTTTTGGAACATACTTTCTACCTTTTAAATAATTAAATGTCACTTCATCCGGACTAACGAGACCGGCACGGGCTCCTGCTTCAATGGACATATTGCAAACAGTCATCCGTTCTTCCATGGAAAGTTTGCGAATGGCTTCACCCGTATATTCGATAATATAGCCGGTTCCGGCATCAATTCCAAATTTGGATATGATACCCAAAATCAAATCTTTGGCCGTCACGCCAAATCCAAGTTTCCCGTTCACTTTGATTTGCAGCGTCTTTGGTTTTGCTTGCCAAAGAGTTTGAGTCGCCAATACATGTTCGACCTCGCTTGTCCCGATTCCAAATGCGAGAGCGCCAAATGCTCCATGAGTAGAAGTATGGCTGTCACCGCATACGATGGTTTTCCCCGGCTGCGTCAACCCAAGTTCAGGACCGATCACATGGACTATTCCTTGATCCGGATGGTTGATATCTGCTAATTCAATGCCAAACTCTTTACAGTTTTCATATAATTTTTCCATCTGCGTTTTTGAAATAGGATCGTTTACAATATGTCTGTTCATCGTAGGAACGTTATGATCCATCGTAGCGTATGTCAGATCGGGCCGTCTCACTTTTCGATTTTTCATGCGGAGCCCTTCAAAAGCTTGAGGAGATGTGACTTCATGTACTAAGTGCAAATCAATATATAATAAATCCGGTTTTCCTTCCTCACGATGCACCACATGCTGTTCCCATATTTTTTCAATAATTGTCTTCGGCTGCAATGGCTGTCCCTCCTCTATGAATTGGTATGGAAACTAGGTCAATTAAACGCTTCTTTCCACAGTCTCAATGTACATGGACAATTGCTATCGATTCATAATCTGTTAAGCCATGGTAGAAGCAATCGCACGATCTTCTTGAACTCGCTTCACAACCAGATCAATCATTTTTTCCGTTCCCACTACACGGCTTCCCGTATGGCGTAAATCAAACGTTCGATATCCATCCTTTAATACATCGTCCACCGCTTGTTCTATTGCTTCTGCTTCATGATTGAATCCAAAAGTATATTTCAGCATCATAGCCGCAGATAAAATCATCGCTAGCGGATTGGCTTTGTCCTGTCCTGCAATATCAGGTGCTGATCCATGAACCGGTTCATAAAGCCCGAATCCGTCTTCCCTTAGACTGGCCGACGGCAGCATGCCTAAAGAGCCGGTAATCATAGACGCTTCATCGCTTAAAATATCTCCAAACATATTTTCCGTGACCACTACATCGAAGTCTTTCGGGTTATGAATAAGCTTCATTGCGGCTGCATCAACATACATGTGTTCATATTCCACCTCCGAATAGCGGACAGCTGTTTCTTCTACTACTTCCCTCCACATTCGGCTTGATTCCAACACATTTGCTTTATCAACGGATACAACTTTTTTCCTTCTTACTTTAGCGATTTGAAACGCTTTGTCTACAATTCTTTTTATTTCGTCTTTTGTATAAAGCAAAGTATCAACAGCCACTTCTTGATTTTCTCCCCGCCGCTCGCTCGGTTTTCCGAAATACAATCCGCCTGTCAGTTCCCGGACAATCATTAAATCGACATCCTCAACAATTTCCTTTTTCAGAGGAGAAGAAGAAAGAAGGCTTTGAAAGGCTTTTACCGGGCGTAAATTAGCAAATAGACCAAGTTCTTTCCGAATCTTTAACAGTCCTTTTTCCGGTCGCAGATGGCCGGGGAGGGTGTCCCATTTAGGACCTCCCACCGCTCCCAGCAATACTGCGTCACTCTGTTTACAGAGATCAATCGTTTTTTCCGAAAGAGGTGTTTGTTCTTGATCAATTGCAGCCCCTCCGATGTTGGCAAATTCCATTTCAAATTCATGTCCAAACCGACCGCCAACCGCTTTTAACACTTCGACTGCTCCTTTTGCCACTTCTCGGCCGATTCCATCACCCGGCAGAACCGCAATTTTCTTTTTCATTTCAACCCCTCCAGTAAATTAAATCGACACATTTGCTTTTTGGATCGCTTTTAAACTTTCAAGCGAAAGAATTCTATTGACGGCATTTAAGTATGCACGGGCTGAGGCTTCCAACACATCTTGTGCTGTTCCCCTTCCGCTTGTTTCCAGTCCATCGCAAGAAATTCGGACATAGACATCGGCAAGAGCATCGCGTCCCCCTCCAACCGAGTTGATCTTATAGTCTAATAGCTTTACTGACCGGCCGAAAATCCGTTCAATCGTGTTATAGATCGCTTCCACACTTCCCGATCCTGTAGAGGCTTCGCTCACTTGTGAACCGTCCGCCAGCGTGACAGCAATCGTCGCTGTTGGAATATTGTCAGTGCCGTATTGTACTTGAACGCTGCTCAATGTATATTTCATTTCCGTTTCCGTTTGTTTATCCGTAAGAATGGCAAATAAATCAGCATCTGTAATTTCTTTCTTTTTGTCCGCCAAATCTTTAAATACTGTAAAGGCTTCATTCAATTTTTCATCCGTCAATTCAAAGCCCAATTCAATGGCTTTATTTCTGAAAGCATGGCGGCCGGAATGTTTGCCAAGAACTAATCGGTTTGAATTCACGCCAATAAGTTCAGGAGTAATGATTTCATACGTTGTTTTTTCTTTTAATACCCCGTCTTGATGAATGCCTGATTCATGAGCAAAGGCATTATCACCCACTACCGCTTTATTGGCCGGCACGATCATTCCGGTCAATTTGCTGACAAGATCGCTCGTTCGCTTTATTTCGTTTAAGACAAGACCCGTTTTCGCTTGATAATAGTCGCTTCGTATATGAAGAGCCACAGCTACTTCTTCAAGAGACGCATTACCGGCTCGTTCCCCAATGCCGTTGATCGTTCCTTCGATTTGACTAGCTCCGTTTTCAATCGCGGCAAGCGAATTAGCTGTGGCCATTCCGAGATCGTCATGGCAATGAGCGGACAAAGTAATTTTTTCAATATTCCGTATATTTTTTCTTAAAAATTGGAACAATTCTCCATACTGCTGCGGCGTAATGTAGCCAACCGTATCTGGAATGTTAATGATCTCCGCCCCGGCTTGAATAACCTCATTGAGAATACGGACTAAAAACTCGCGGTCTGAGCGACAGGCATCCTCTGCCGAAAATTGAACTTTCGGGAATTTTTTCTTCGCATAGGAAACAGCCCGAACCGCTCTTTCCACTACTTCGTCTTGAGACATTTTCAGTTTATACTTCATATGAATGGGTGAAGTGGCAATAAAAATATGGATGCGAGGTTCTTCAGAATCCTTGAGGGCTTCCCAAGCAGCATCGATATCACTTTCTGTAGATCGAGCCAATCCGGTAACGGAACTGTCGCGGATCGTATCGGCAATCAATTTTACTGCTTCCAGGTCTCCTTTAGAAGCAGCCGGGAAGCCTGCTTCAATGCAGTCGACTCCCAGCTTTTCCAATTGTTTAGCAATTTCTATTTTTTCTAATGTGTTCAAATTCACTCCAGCTGATTGCTCGCCATCTCTTAATGTCGTATCAAAGATTTCAATTTTTCGCACCGGCTCCCACTTCCTTCTTTGATGGTTTTTTAACAAATGGCATCATTTCTCGAAGTTCTCTGCCCACTACTTCAATCAGATGATTGTTTTCCTGTTCGTTAATGGCATTGAATTCAGGACGGTTCAATTGATTTTCCAAAATCCATCCTTTCGCAAACTTCCCGGTTTGAATATCGCTCAATACTTCTTTCATCCGTTTCTTCGTTTCTTCATTGATGACTCGTGGTCCGGAGACAAAATCCCCCCACTGTGCCGTATCCGAAATGGAGTACCTCATATTTTCCAATCCGCCTTCATACATTAAATCCACAATGAGCTTCAATTCATGCAAACACTCAAAATAAGCAATTTCCGGCTGATATCCAGCTTCTACAAGCGTTTCAAATCCAGCTTTCACTAATGAAGTCATTCCCCCGCATAATACTGCTTGTTCTCCAAAAAGGTCTGTTTCTGTTTCTTCTTTAAAGGAAGTTTCCAAAACCCCGGCACGAGCCGCACCAATTCCTTTTGCGTAGGCAAGCGCTAAATTTTTAGCATCCCCTGTTACGTCTTGGTGAACGCCGATCAAAGCCGGAACACCAGCGCCTTCTTCATATGTCCTTCTCACTAAATGTCCAGGCCCTTTTGGCGCAACCAAAAAGACATCTACATCTTTCGGCGGTACAATTTGACGAAAGTGAATATTGAATCCATGAGCAAATACAAGCGATTTTCCAGCAGACAGAGCCGGTTCAATTTCATTTTTGTATACTTCCGGCTGGCGCTCATCAGGAAGTAAAATCATAATAAGATCGGCTTCTTCACTTGCGGCTCTCACCGTTTTTACGTCAAAACCATCTTGTTCCGCTTGTTTCCATGATTTACCTGGACGAAGTCCGATCACCACTTGATAGCCGCTGTCTCGAAGGTTTTGAGCGTGAGCATGGCCTTGGGAACCATATCCAATGACAGCAATTTTCTTTCCATTTAAAACTGATTCTTGAATGTCTCCGTTATAATATACTTTTACCATTTTTTTCATCCTCCTGTTTAATTTAAGATGGTATATTGCTTGAAATCAGTGACTGATTTTTGTGAACCTCTCGGCAATGCCGTGATCCCGGTCCTGGATATTTCTTTAATCCCATATGGGCGAAGCAAATCAATGATCGTTTCTACTTTTTCAAAATTTCCGGCAATTTGTACGGTAACACTGTCTTTTGCTACATCGACGATCGTTGCCCGGAAAGGTTCAATAATTCCTTTGATTTCTCCTCGTGTTTGAGGAGTGCTGATAACCTTGATTAATGCCAGTTCTCGAATGACGATCGCTTGATCAGTAATATCGGAAACTTTCAAAACATCAATCTGTTTATTCAGCTGTTTGGTCAATTGCTCCATTTTTCTGTCATCTTCTACATGAACGACAAAAGTCATTTTTGAAATTCCTTCTGCCTCTGTCGGTCCAACCGTAATACTTTCAATATTAAATTGCCTTCTTGTGAACAGACCGGTGATCCGGTTCAAAACTCCGCTTTGATTTAGCACTGATACGGTCACAATGCGCCTCATGGTTTCACCCCAATCATTTCATGTAGTCCTTTTCCCGGTGCTATCATAGGAAATACTTTTTCCATCGGCTTGATTCGACAGTCGACTAATACCGGTTGACGATCATTGAATGTCTCGCGAATGACTTCTTCCGCTTCTTTTTCGGTTGAAACCTTAAATCCGCGAATGCCATATGAATCAGCGAGCTTCACATAGTTAGGCTGCACAGGAGTTAAGGATTGGGAATAACGTTCTTCATAAAAGGCTTCCTGCCATTGCCGAACCATTCCTAACGCCTGATTGTTAAAAATGAAAATTTTTATAGGCAAATCGAATTCTTTTATGACCGCTAATTCTTGAAGCGTCATTTGAAATCCGGCATCTCCAACGATCGCCACCACCGTTTCTTCCTCTTCAGCAAACTGCGCTCCAATGGCCGCCGGAAGACCAAATCCCATCGTTCCCAGTCCTCCAGACGTGATCCAACGGTTCGGACGGACAAATCCATAATGCTGGGCAACCCACATTTGATGCTGGCCCACATCTGTTGAAACAATCGCTTCACCTTTCGAAAATTTATGGATCATTTTCACTAAACGCTGTGGTGAAATTCCCTCCTCATCGTCTGAAAGCCAAAGCGGAAAATCACGTTTGTATTTTTCCAAGTGAAGAAGCCATTCATTGATTTCCGGAATTTCCTTATCCTCTTTCAACAATTGGCTCAAGGCTTCTTTTACATCGCCTACTATCGGGATATGCGTTTCAACATTTTTTCCGATTTCTGCTGGATCAATATCAATGTGCGCCACTTTCGCTTTTGGAGCAAAATGCTTTAAATTTCCCGTTAAGCGGTCATCAAATCTTGCGCCAAAATTAATGAGCAAATCACATTCATACATGGCCATATTGGCCGTATAGGTTCCGTGCATCCCCCCCATTCCAAGAAACAAAGGATGATCAGCCGGAAATGATCCTAAACCAAGCAGTGTATTAACAACCGGTATATTGGTTTCCTCAGCAAATGCCAACAGTTCATCGGAAGCTTGAGCATGAAGCACACCAGCCCCTGCCAAAATCACTGGTTTTTGCGACGTTGCAATCGCTTCCGTCAATTTTCTGATTTGCAAAATATTCGGAACGATTGTAGGCTGATATCCCGGCAACTCCACTGTATGATCAAAAGAAGGACGTGTTTCATTGTTGGCGATATCTTTTGGAATATCGATCAATACAGGCCCCGGTCGGCCAGTGGTCGCAATATGGAAGGCTTCTTTTACGATTTTCGGCAAGTCATTCAAGTTACGAACTTGATAATTGTGCTTAGTAATTGGCATCGTGATGCCGATAATATCTGCTTCTTGAAAGGCATCTGAGCCGATTACATTTGTGGCGACTTGACCTGTAAAAATAACAAGCGGCAACGAATCCATCATGGCATCTGTAATTCCCGTAATTAAATTGGTTGCACCAGGTCCCGATGTAGCGATGACAACTCCTGGTTTACCTGATACTCTCGCGTATCCTTCAGCGGCATGAATGGCTCCCTGCTCATGTTTTGCCAGTATATGGCGAATCGGATTTTTATATAACGCATCATATATTGGCAATACAGCTCCACCAGGATATCCAAAAATGATTTCCACGTTTTCTCTTTTTAATGATTCAATCAGAATTTCTGCACCTGTCATTGTCCCCGTTACAGATTCCGTTTCCGCTTTTGCATTAGCCCTCATTGATTCTCCCTCCAACTGGTTGGTTTCATCCTTTAGACTTTTTGACTCAAAAAGAAAAGCCTTTTCACTCCTTGCGCCTACCAATCCTATAGCGCAGGGGTGAAAAGGCTGTATTCTTTCCACGGTACCACCCTGATTCATGACATTCTCACGAATGCCACCTCATGAACAATGACTGACACATTGTTCTTTTTGATAACGAGTATATTATACTCGGCCAATCCTAATAGTTTCCGTTCAGATCGGCACTCAGAGGGGATGTCGCTGCAGGTAGTATTACCGGCTCTCAGCAACAACCGGCTCTCTGTGAATACGGAATTCCTGCAACTTTTACCTCGTCATCGATTTGCATCGATTAAATTTTCATGATCCCGCCTGTGCTGGCGGAAGTGACAAGTTTGGAATATCTCGCCAAATAGCCTTTTTTAATCTTCGGTTCAGGCTGAACCCAACGTCTCTTTCGTTCTGTCATTTCTTCTTCTGTCAGCAACACATTGATCGTTCGATTTTCCAGATCGATCAAGATTTGATCTCCATTTTCAATGAAAGCAATCGGACCGCCTTCAGCAGCTTCAGGGGATATATGACCTATAGAAATGCCACGGGAAGCACCTGAAAATCTTCCATCCGTTATGAGAGCCACTTTTTTATCGAGCCCTCTTCCGGCAATCTCTGAAGTAGGAGCAAGCATTTCCGGCATCCCCGGTCCGCCTTTTGGTCCTTCATATCGAATGACAACAACATGCCCTTCTCGGACCAATCCGCTGTGAATTCCTTTCAACGCTTCATCCTGCGAATCGAACACGATCGCTTCTCCAAGGAAAGTCTTGATGGAAGGATCTACAGCCCCTACCTTAATGACGGCTCCATCCGGAGCAATATTTCCATACAAGATGGAAAGTCCGCCGACAGCACTGTATGGATTTTCCTTTCTTCTGATGACTTGATCATCCAATATTTCGGCATCTTTTACATTTTCATACAAAGTTTTTCCGGTAATCGTGATTCTATCTTTATGGATTACTCCATCCATTTCACACAATTCTTTAATGATTGCGCTAATGCCCCCTGCCCTGTGAACATCCTGCATCGAATAGTCAGAGGCAGGACTGATTTTGGCTAAATAAGGAACTTTCTTGGCAATCTCGTTGATTCGCTTTAAATCGTACTCAATTTCGGCCTCATTTGCGATGGCCAACGTGTGAAGAACCGTATTAGTGGAACCGCCCATTGCCATATCCAGAGCAAACGCATCATCAATAGCTTCAGGTGTAATAATATCTCGCGGTCGGATGTCTTTTTCGATCAACTCCATTAAATATTGGACCGCTTCCTTGATAAGCTTGCGCCGCTCCGAAGAAGTGGCGACAATCGTTGCATTGCCCGGAGGCGTCATGCCAAGCACTTCCATCAATGAATTCATTGAGTTAGCAGTAAACATCCCCGAACAAGAACCACAAGACGGACAAGCGTTTCTTTCAATTTCCTCAAATTCTTCTTCCGAAATTCTTCCGGATAATCGTGCTCCGACTCCTTCAAACACCGAGGAAAGCGACAGCGGTTTTCCTGCTTTTGTTCTGCCCGCTTCCATCGGCCCTCCGGATACGAAAACGGAAGGAACATTCGTCCGAACCGCCGCCATTAGCATACCGGGTGTTATTTTATCGCAATTGGGAATAAAGAATACTCCATCAAACCAGTGGGCATTAATGACAGTCTCTGCCGAATCGGCGATCAGTTCCCTGCTGGGCAAGGAGTATCGCATTCCGATATGCCCCATGGCGATTCCATCGTCTACCCCGATCGTATTAAATTCAAACGGGACACCGCCAGCCTCTCTTATGGCATCTTTGACCACTTCCGCAAATTCTTTTAAATGGACATGTCCCGGAATAATATCGATATACGAATTGCACACACCGATAAATGGTTTGTTTAAATCTTCTGTTTTGACCCCTGCCGCGTATAAAAGGCTGCGATGAGGGGCTCGATCAATCCCTTTTTTTATCATGTCACTGCGCATCCATATCTCCTCCGAAGCCTCAACCAGCATGAACGCTTGTTTCTGAATACACTTTTACTCCGTCCGTTGTTACATACTCACGGAATGCATCCAACAATTTCTTCGTATATTCACCAGGTTTTCCGTCCCCGATCACTCTTCCGTCCACTTTCACTACCGAAATGATTTCCGCTGCCGTACCTGTTAAAAAGACTTCATCCGCCGAATATACGTCGTGACGCGTCATCGTTTCTTCCCTGACATCAAAGCCCAATTTTCTTCCAATCTCAATAATTGTATTTCTTGTAATTCCTTCCAGTGCACCGACGTAAGCAGGAGGTGTTTTTACGACTCCGTTCTTTACGATAAAAATATTATCCCCCGAACCTTCCGCCACATAACCTTGATCGTTTAACATCAACGCTTCACTGGCGTTTGCCAACTGTGCTTCAATTTTTACAAGAATATTATTTAGATAGTTTAAAGATTTTACTTGAGGTGGAAGCACATCCGAACGATTTCGTCGGCTTGCTACCGTCACAATTTCAATTCCAGTTTCATATAATTCTTTAGGATAAAGAGCAAGCGGTTCAGCTATGACAATAATTTGAGGTCCTTTACAGTTGTTCGGATCCAGACCCAAGTCACCGACCCCTCTCGAAACGACCACCCGAATATACGCATCTTCCAACTCATTCTTTTTTAGCGTATCCACAATGATTTGAGTCATTTCTTCCTTTGTTTTAGGGATATTCAACATAATGGATTTGGCGGAGTCGTAAAGCCGATCAATATGTTCTTTTAATCGAAATACCACTCCCTTATACATCCGGATGCCTTCAAATACGCCATCTCCGTACAAAAAGCCGTGGTCGTACACTGAAATGACCGCATCTTCTTTTTTTACCAATTTGCCGTTTAAATAGATCCATTGCTCACTCACTTTTGTTCACTCCTTGATAGTTAAAAAATAGAAATTAAATGGCGGAAAAATTTTTGAATAATTTTATTTATCTGCCGTATCAGAATATTGTTTAATTGAGGTAAATAATACAGCTGTTTTTCGTTCTGGTCAATACCTTTATGGTTAATTTTTTGACTTTTTTGAATCATCCGTTTATTTTGTTACCGCTTACAAATGCGCTATTCTCTTGTTTTCGCTCGTTTTCAATTTTTTTCTCTCAATCCTGTTCCTCTATTTTTTTATATCCTTTCCTTTAAGAGAGCACTCCAACAAAACTGCCGGACAGCTGGAAAAACCATTTTAAAAAATTTCAACTTTCCATTGGGATGACAGATAAATCCGCTTTTCTCTCTCCTTTCAAAACGAACGATCCCAACCAATCACTTCCCCACATCTGAAAAAAAGTAATTTCCGTGACTGTTTCTTTTTTGCCGTCCCAAAAGTCAAAATGACCTAGGAGCATCCCTGTTTTCATGTAAAGCTTTATATCGGACAAGCTGGTGATCGCGAAATTCACTCGTTTTTCCCAGGCGATACACGACCTCCCTTGCTTGAACCTCGCTGCGGTGTCTCGCTCGGCTTGCTTTTCCTGCAGAAGCCTCTCCCATTCCGCGATCATCCCAATTAGACAAAAGCAAAAAAACGTCTTTTCCATTAGCAAGCGCCAACCCTAACACTCCGCCCGCTTCAAAATAAAACTCCCGAAAACAGAAAAAACCCGACGAGAGAAAGGTTTTATCTCGTCGGATTTATTTGTTCAAAAGGGGCCTTTATGGCCTTTAAAAAAGCTTCTTCCATTCTTCGATGAGTTTTTCTTTCCAATCTTTTTTCTTCTTTTTCTCTACTTGTTTTTGAATAGGCGTTACATCAAATGATTCATTTTTTATATACGGCAGCGTTTTTTCCATGACCTCCCGAAATACTGGGACTACTCCATCAGAACTGTTGCTGGTCAAGTAATCGTTGTTGTTGTCAAAGCCAAGCCAGACAGCTCCCACCACGTTTGGCGTATACCCAATAAACCATTGGTCCTTTGTTCCATCCACGCCTTCAATCGGCACCTGAGTAGAGCCTGTCTTTCCGGCAATCTTATACCCTGGAATCGATGCTTTTCTTCCAGTTCCTTCTGCGACTACGTTCAACAGCATAGAATTCATTTCATCAACTACTTTTTTACTTGTAACGCGCTTTCCTTCGCCTTTCCACTCTGCTACCACCTTGCCGTCAGGGTCCACAATTTTTCTGATAAAATGTCCTTCTTGGCGAACCCCACCATTGGCAAACGTCGAATAGGCGGACGCCATTTGCAATGGCGAGACCCCTTTATACATTCCGCCAAGAGCGATGCTCAAGTTCCGGTCTTCTTTTTCAAGAGGGATTCCGAAACGTTTTAAAGCATCCACGCCTTTATCCAGTCCAATCTCGTTTAAAAGCCAAACAGCCGGTACATTCAGCGATTTTTCAACCGCTTCGTACATTGGAACTTCTCCTTTGTACACTCCGTCATAGTTGGAAGGCTCATAATCGCCGAATTTCATTTTTTCATCTTTCAGCATGCTCGTTGGTTCATATCCTTCTTCTAAAGCCGGTGTATAAACAGCGAGAGGCTTAATCGTAGATCCAGGAGAAGTTTTCATTTGCGTAGCATAGCTGAAACCACGGAATACATGTTCTCCACGGCTTCCTACAACCCCTAAAACCCCTCCATTATGTGGATCTAACATAACGACCGCGCTTTGAACATCCCCGCCATGTACACCTTTTGGAAAAAGCCAATCCTCCTTATACACTTTTTCCAATTGAGATTGGATATTTTGATCCATCGTAGTGTAAATTTTATATCCCTTCTCCAAAAGATCTTTTTGAGAAAGGCCATAGCGATTGACAGCTTCTTCAATAACGGCATCGCCAAAATAAGGATATTTTTCTTTTAGCGGGTCCTTGCTTCCGTCTTTCAATACGATGGTCGTACTTTTGGCTTTATTCGCTTCATCTTGTGTGATGTACCCATATTTGACCATTTGGTCCAGTACGACGTTGCGGCGTTTGATGGCCGCTTCGTAATGATTGTACGGATCAAGGGCGGACGGAGCCTTAATGAGACCGGCAAGCAAAGCTGATTCACTCAAATTCAAATCTTGCACATTTTTTCCAAAATACTTTTCCGATGCATTTTGTACTCCCCATGCACCTTGCCCAAAGTAAATGGTGTTTAAGTACATTTCCAGTATTTCTTTTTTCTTGTACACTTTTTCGATTTGGATCGCAAGAAAGAGTTCTTCAATTTTTCGCTTTAACGTTTTTTCCGGTGAAAGCAGCGCGTTTTTCGTCAGCTGCTGCGTAATCGTGCTTCCACCTTGGACCGCTCCTCCATGCAGTATATCTTGCACAAACGCTCTCAGCATTCCTTTTAAATAAAATCCGTTATGGTTGTAAAATTGATGGTCTTCAATCGCAACCACAGCGTCTTGCAAAGAATCCGGTATTTTCTTGATCGGCACACTATCTGAGCGATTAGCTGATAATTTACTGGCAACGTCTCCGTCTTTGTCATAAATAATCGTTTGCTGGGATAGACCTTTTTTTAAAGACTCGACATCTGCTGATTTCATAAAATAGATCACAAATCCCAGTAATAAAAGAACGCAAATAGAAAGAAGCAAAATAAACACTTGGGTTAGATGGAATTTTCTCCAAATGTTCTTCATTGTATCTAAAGATGTTCCCATGTCTTTTTTGGTTCCCCCTGTTGTTTACACTAGTCCATAAAGGATTTTAAATCCGCTTTGATTACTTGATTCCACTTCTTTTTAGTGACATGTTTCTGCCAAACGGATTTCATTTGCTCAAGGCTGTTTTTTACAGCCGTAAACAAAAGTCCATGGAGCAATGAAAGCACCTTACGCTGAGAAACATTATAACATAATGAATTTCAACAAAAGTCGTTCTTTTCGAGAGAAAAAATTCCGATAACGACATGATTTTCCTCTCCTTAACGGCCCGTTTGAGATTTATGTCTCATTGATTTTACTCTTGTTCCTGTTTTTTTGTCTAGATGATTATTTCCCATTCCGTGTGGAAAAATCAAACTTCTGCCAGGAAACTTGTAAAAGGGAAAGGGAAAAGCCGAAAGCAAAATCTCAGGGGAACGAGGGGGAAAGCGGAAACTCAGTAAGGAACAAGAAATCATTCGACCTAGGATTCTCCGATTCTATTAAGATGATTTCTTCTTCAGCATCTGGACGACAAACAGTAATACAAATGAAATCGACATCAACACGATAACCAACGTCCACGCTGTTTTCATATCCCCGCTTTCCATCGCCATATAAATGGCGATGGCGGTGGTTTGAGTTTTTCCAGGGATATTGCCTGCGAACATAAGCGTAGCGCCAAATTCGCCCAATGCCCTTGCAAAGCTTAAAAAGATTCCCGCCATTACCGCTTTCCATATAAGCGGCAGTTCAATATAGATTAATATTTGCAGCCAAGATGCACGGTCTAATCGGGCAGCTTGAATGATTTCTTGATTAATTTCTTGAAATCCGATGCTTAGCGATTGGTACATGAGCGGAAAAGATACAACCGTAGCAGAAATTAAAGCAGCCCACTGCGTAAACATAAGCGGTTGGCCGAAAATCGACTCAACCGCCCGCCCAAGTATAGAATCCCCGCCAAGCAATACGATTAATATAAACCCTACAACGGTTGGTGGTAAAACAATCGGTAAAAGAAACAATAGCTCGACCAGCAACTTTCCTTTAAAAGAATAGGCAGTCATCCATTTTGCCGCCGCCAGCCCGAAAATAAGCACGATAATCGTTGCTCCAAAAGCGAGCTTTAGGGATAAAAAAATCGGTTCCCATAAAGAACTTGCCATTTATGAATGCTCCTTGGAAGGGATTAAATAACCGTATTTTTTAAACACGTCTTGGCAATGCTTGTCCTGTAAGAAGCTAGCAAAATCTTCCGCCCATTGTTCATGTTTATGCTTAATAACCGCCATTTCATAATCAATAGGATCATGCAGTTTTGGATCTGCTACTATAGCCGTTTTCACTTTTTTGGAAGATAGAGCATCTGTTTTATATACGAACGCTGCATCAACGCTGCCGGTTTCCACATAATTCAGAGCCTGTCTGACATCCTTCGTATAAACGATTTTATCGTCTAAATCATCCCATAATTTTAAAGATTTCAACGTTTGTTCGGCGTATTTGCCAGCGGGAACAGTCTCCGGAGTTCCAAGGGCGATTTTTTTCACATTTTTGCTCGTCAAGTCCTTGATATCAGAAATCGATTGCGCTCCCTCTTTTGGCACAGCTACAACAAGTTCATTTTTTAATAACAAAACGTCCTTGCTGACAAGGTTCTTTTCCTTTAATTGATCAACGTTATCTGCGGATGCCGATAAAAACAAGTCTACCGGAGCTCCTTGAGAAATCTGTTGCGCTAACGCTCCAGAACCACCGTAGTTTACAGTAACATGAAAATCCTTATGTTTTTTTTCAAACTCGGCAATGAGCTCATCAAGAACGGGTTGCAAACTGGCCGCTGCTGAGACGGTAATGTTCTTCGTTTCTGCTTTATCTTGTGTTCCCGCCGTATCCTGCGCTCCTCCTGACGACTTTCCGGAACAACCTGCTACAATCAGCAGTACAGCTACAGTTAAGAGACTAAAAATTCTTTTCATCCTCATCCTCATTCTCATCCTTTCCATCCAGAAAAAAATCCCGATTTATCGGGAATTTTCATTTTTCACGACTGCATTTTCTTTTTCTTTCCCTTCCTCCTCATCATCCAAAATACCTTTCATGCCTTTTTTAAATTCATGAAGGGTTTGTCCGGCGGCTTTTCCTAATTGAGGGAGTTTAGCAGGTCCAAAAATCAACAACGCAACAATAACAATAAGAGCAATCTCACCAAATCCCAGGTTCATGTATGACTCCCCTTTGCCTCATGATCCCCTTAAAGAGGGGACCTAATGAAGTTGTTATGTGACACAATTTTTATTAATTTTCATTTATTTTTATTATACAATACCACTTACATCTTTGCACTACTTTGACCATGATGGAGTCAGTCAAGACTTTGTGGGAATTTTTTTGGTTCGCTGAAAATAGATGTAAGTCATAGGTTAGCGAACCATTTTTTTGAATTTCATCCGTAAGCGCTTTCGGACTCTCATCCCTTGCCATGACAGACCGATATGTATACCTTTTTTTACCATCCCTTGAGTTCAGACAGGGCATGATAGATCGGTGTCCCGGACGATTGCTGTAAATATGGCACGTTATTCCGCGTGATCTCCGGCCAAAGACGGCGGACGCGTTGTTTCGCCTTGTTCACGATCGTCTGTTTGGTGGATGCCGTCGACACCGTTTCCTCCGCCGGATGCGACGATTCTTCTCCTAAACGATGTCCGAAAAGACGAATCCCATCCATCCGGGCAATCATTGCCTTGAAAAACGCCCTGAGTCCCTTGTCTGTCCAACTGCGGCGGTATTTCACCCGATACGCCAACTGGCTCATCACGCTTTCAGCCCTCCCCATCGGATACATGCCCGTTGTGTCCACTCCTTGCTCCTTCAGCCATTCCCGGTAATCACGGATGCATCCCGGCATCGATTCGATCCGGTGGATCAAGGCAGCCAGCTGTTGTTCTTTCGCTTCGTCCCCCAGCGTGCCGAGGGCGCTGTTCAGTTCCACAAGCAGCTTCTCTTCATCCTGCTTCGCCAGCTTTTGCCGAATCGCCTGCCACCGTGGATGGCCCGAGAGGCATTGGCGCAACTCACGCGCCACGTGGAATCGATCCAATTGGAAGCAGACCCGTCCTTTGAAATACTCCCGGCACGCGGTAATCCATGGAGCGCCGTCCCCGTTGATGACAAGAAGATCCCGACACGGATCATAGGCATATTCGTTCATCAAAAATTCCTCGAAGCCTTCCCACACCTCCCCCTTGCCTTCATGGACGTAATGGCGCTGATTCACGAATTCGATCCGTGAGCCGTTGCGCTTCCATCCTTCGTGAACGGTCAGGATTTTGTCTTCCTTGGCCCGTTTTCCCTTCCCTTGGAGAGAGACAAACAGTCCATCGGCCTCCACAAACAGCACCCGTCCATATCGCTGGTCAACCGGGCAGTGCAGCGGAACTTCAGCCTCGAGCACCAACTGGCGGATCGTCTCATGGCTCATCACCGGATACCCGACCATCTGGGCAAGCGTATGAGCCGCTTTGCGATAGGAAGAGCACTCCACAGCCAATCCCATCGCCGTTTCTTCTAGACAAGGGCTGATTGACTGCGATCCATCAAACGCTAAAAAGGAATCAAGCAAAAACGTGTAACGGTTTTGTTCTCGGTCTAAATAGTAGTTTCGCTCAAAGGTAACTTCGCCAAACAAGGTTTGAATCGTGGTGCGTCGTTTGTCTTTCAAGTGGTACCGGCGCTTGTCCCGGGTTTCCGCCAATTGTCGGTCGATGTCCTCCAACAGAGCCGTAAACAGTTCGGCGAAGGCGTTTTGCAAGGCTCGAAACAAATCAAGTTCGATCTCTTTCCATGACAACGAATTTGTGGTAAGATGTTGTTGAATATTCATGGGACTCTCTCCTCCTGTTTGATGGTTTGGCAATGATCATCTTACCAGGGAGAGAGTCCTTTTTTCATGTTTCCTGCTTGGGATCCTACCGCGGTTCGCTTGGTGGCCCCGATGAGGGGGATTGCGAACCTACGTTCCCAACCCCCTCATCGGGGAATTCTAAGAATTTCTCCCACAAACATTTTACTCACACACCATGATGACATGTCTTCAAATAATGTCTGAACAACGAAACAGTGAAATGGTTGCAGGTTTAAAACTGAAAAGACTACAATAAGTTCAGGGGTGATCCACATGGCAACAGCAAAACCGGGGGCTGAAAACAACAGCACTGTTGAGAAAATAAGCTGTACACTGAGACAGTTCGCCAGCCAATATCCTTTCGAAAATCTTGATGTCGTCACTCAAAATACGATGCCAATCACAGAGACTTTTCTTTTTCAAAAATTTTCCCAATATCGGGGCGGGTTGTGCTATGAGCTAAACCCATATCTTTATTTGCAACTGAAGGAAGAAGGATACAATGTAAAATTAGTTTCCGGCACCATTTCGAACGGAAACCATTGGGCCCTTGATGGCACTCATGTTTTAATTCTTCTCGATCTCGGAGATTCTTTATGGTTGGTAGATGCCGGATTTGGCAATCAACTTGCTCTATCCCCCATTCAGATTGACGGGATGGCTGTATCCTCGGCAGCAGGAAGTTTTCGAGCTCGCCGTTTACAAACTCCAAAGGGTACACATGTGCTCGAAATGAAATCGGAAGAACACTGGATCATCAAATATGCATTTTCGTTGAAGGAGCTCCCTTGGGAAAAATTGACGGATATCAAAGAACAAATTACGTTTCATGAAAAATCCCCGTTTAATAGTTCTCCATTAATCGCCCAATGTTTTAGCGATCAAACTCTTTCCGTCACGGATAAACAGATGAGAGTCCGCTTTTCCAAAACAGGACAGCAAAAACTGGTTAAATTCAACGATCCAATAGAATTCATGAAAGCCGTGAAGACACTTTTTTCAAATTCCATTTTTGAAAAAACTTCAGAATACATGAAAAAAGCGGAAAAACATAGTTAGAAACTGACATTTTTCCGCTTTGTCAACTTTTTCTAGAAATCCATTCATTGTTACCTCGTCTTCTCATCGTCGTTTTCCATTATTGCTTTTTCTCAGCAAGATTTCCGATTCGGTCTTTTTATTGATTCGTATATTGGTTAAAACATGATCTTTTAATTACATGCAACCGCTTTTTAATAAATACAGGCAGCAGATGGTTATCATCATGAAATTGATATTCACTACAAATCAGCTGCTTAAGAAACTGTAAAGTCCCCTTTTAAAAAAGAAAACGATCCATTTTTATCTGAATAAGACAATAGGGTCTTTATGATATGGAACAAAAGAATACTTTCTCTTGCGGTTCTTTATTTGCTTTCCGCTTTTGTTTTGCCTGCGGTGCCCCAATGTGTGGGAGAGATCTCCGTCACAACGACACGTATACTTTCCAGCGGCGCATCTAAAGTATCAGCGACACAGTCTGTGACATTTTTAATCACGTCTTTGATTTTCTCTTCTGATCTGCCTTCAAGTAAATGAATGTGAATAAATGGCATTTGAATTCCTCCTCAAAATTAGTCGCGGACAGCGAAGGAAACGTCCCCTAATTGATCCAATTTTCCATGGACAACATCTCCGTTTGCAAGCATAATCGCCTCTGTTATCGCTCCTGCCAAAATGATATCGCCTGCTTGCAGCTTTTTGCCGGAGCGGGCCAGCATATTGGCAAGGGCAGCGATGGAATTGGCCGGATGATTTAATATCGCGGCACCCGCACCATTCGCTTTTAATTCCCCATTAATGTACAATACAGCCCCGGTCAGCTCCAAGTCCGTTTTCAAGGAAGAAACAGGCGTCAACTTATTTCCAATGACCACACGGGAAGCGGATGCATTATCGGCAATGACATCAGGAAGTGTAAATTGAAAATTTTTATATCTGCTGTCTATAATTTCAAGAGCCGGTGCGACATAAGCCGTTGCCGACATCACTTGAGCACTTGTGACGCCAGGGCCTTCTATATCCTTTCCAAGGAAAAAGGCGATTTCGATTTCCACTTTAGGATGGATGAATTCGGAAAAAGAGACGGTTTCTCCGCTTTCAATCAACATATCATCCAAAACATAGCCATAAATCGGCTCATTGACTTTCATTTGCTGCATTTTAGCAAAGCTCGTTAGCCCCATTTTGGGCCCGATTATCCGATGTCCGTTTGCTAATTTCAAATTGACCAGCTCTTCCTGAATTCGATACGCTTGCTCAGGCGTCAAATCAGGAAGTTCAGAAGTCAGCCGGACGACTTCTCTTTTTTCTTTTTCAGCATTGATTAAAAATTCCGCCAATTCCTGATATTTTTTCCTATCCAAATTCCTTTCCCCCTAGATGAATGTTTTCACTTTTGATGCTAGTTCCGAAGCCACTTGTAGAATCATATCTTCTTGTCCCCCAACCACTTTTCTTTTGCCCAGCTCCACCAAAATGTCTCTTTCGTCTACTTGAAAACGCTCTGCCGCTTCCTTAGCATGCAATAAAAAGCTGGAGTATACCCCGGCATAACCTAAAATTAAACTGGCTCCGGTAATTTCTTGAGGACGAGGCATATAGTCTGCCACAATATTCGCTGCGTCCATAATCTTATACAGATCAATGCCGGTTTGATGACCCAGTCGATTTAGCACTGCGATCATTACTTCTGTTTGTGTGTTTCCGCTTCCCGCTCCCAACGCCCTCAAACTGCCGTCAATATATGTCGCTCCTTCTTCTATAGCGGCTAATGTATTCGCCATAGCCAACGACAAATTATTATGTCCGTGAAAACCAATATCCACTCCCAGCTCGCTTCGCAACGCGGCAATTTTCTCTTTTACCTCGTGAGGCAGCAATGCCCCCGCCGAATCTGTTACATAAACGACTTCAGCTCCATAGCTTTCAAACAATTTCGCCTGTTCCACCAGTTTGGAAGTAGGCGCCGAATGAGCCATCATCAAAAACCCAACTGTTTTTAAACCAAGATTCCTCCCTAATTCAATATGTTGCTTGGCAACATTGGCTTCTGTCACATGTGTCGCCACACGAACCATATCTGCTCCTGCTTGAACCGCTTCTTTTAAATCTTCTTTAATGCCAATTCCCGGCAAAAGCAAAACAGAAATTTTCGATTGCTGACATTCTTCTTTTGCTGCTGCAATTAATTTCATTTCGTTCACTTTTGAAAATCCGTATTGCAAAGAAGATCCGCCAAGACCATCCCCATGGGATACTTCAAAATATGGGACTCCCGCTTCATCCAGTGCACGAGCTGTCGACCGCACTTGTTTTTCGGTAAAAGCATGTTTCATAGAGTGGCTTCCGTCCCTTAACGTCACATCCACAACCGTTAAATGTGCCATTTTCAATCCCCCTTCACTGTTTCTGCAACTGCGACAGTTTTTTTCTAGCAAATTCTTCCGCCACTTTCCGAGCAGATGCCGTCATTATATCCAAATTCCCTGAATACGGAGGAAAGAAGTCTCCCGCTCCTTCCACCTCAATAAATACAGATACTCGTTTGCCTTTAAATATCGGTTCGGTTCTCAGTCTATAACCCGGGACATACTCTTGAACTTTGGTTACCATTTTTTTAATCGATTCAGTGATTTCTTTTTCTTTTCCTTCTTCCTCTACCAATGCATGAATGGCATCGCGCATCATGATCGGCGGTTCTGCCGGATTTAAGATAATAATCGCCTTGCCTTTTTTCGCTCCACCAATCACTTCGATTCCTCTTGCCGTGGTTCTCGTAAACTCATCAATATTGGCTCGTGTTCCCGGACCCGCACTTTTGCTGGCGATCGTCGCGACAATTTCTGCGTATTCTACAGAAACAACGCGGCAAATGGCATGGACAATAGGAATGGTTGCCTGTCCTCCGCATGTAATCATATTGACATTCGGCTGATCTAAATGCTCGGTTAAATTTACGGCAGGAACAGCAAACGGACCTATAGCAGCAGGGGTTAGATCAATCACCTGTTTTCCAAGCTTCCCTAATACTTGATTATGGTAATCGTGAGCTTTAGCCGTTGTAGCATCAAAAAGAATATCCGCCAATTCTGGATGCTGCAAAAACCCTTCAATTCCATTGCTAAAAACGGTGTAGCCGCGTGTTTTGGCTCGTTTCAATCCCTCTGAATCCGGATCGATTCCAATCATAGTGGACATTTCAAGAACATCGCTTTTTTCGATCTTATACATTAAGTCAGTTCCAATATTTCCGGAGCCAATAATTCCAACCTTCACTTTGTTCACTTGAAAGCCCCCTTTGTTTTTTAATCACCAAATTTCATACTAACCTCGCCTATGTGGGCCAGTTTGGCGTGAAAATAATCTCCAGGCTCAGCCGCTACCGCTTCGGACAAAGCTCCCGATAAAATCACTTCGCCTGCTTTTAATGAAATGCCATAATCATGCAATTTGTTGGCAAGCCAGGCAACGCATTTTGCCGGATGGCCCATGGCAGCTGCACCTGCACCTGTATTTATCAATTCACCATTTTTATACAGAGCCATCCCAATGATTGTTAAATCAAGATCTGCTATGGAAGTCGGGCTTCCACCAATCACAAAAAACCCGGAGGAAGCGTTGTCTGCTACTGTATCTACTAATTGAATATCCCAATCGCGAATTCGACTATCGACAATTTCTAATGCCGGCACTATATAATCAGTGGCCAGCAAAACGTCTACTTCCGTCACATTTGGTCCTGTTAAGTCTTTCTTTAGCACAAAAGCAATTTCTGCCTCGACTTTCGGCTGGCAAACTTTTTGCCATGAAAGTATCCCATGGTTTTCTAAAATCATTCCATCCAGCAAATGCCCATAATCAGGTTCGTTGACCCCCAATAACGTTTGCATAGCAAGAGACGTCAACCCAATTTTTTTCCCAACAATCTTCTCGCCGGCATTGAGCTTTTTTTGTATGTTCAGCAGCTGAATCTGATAAGCTTCTTCTTCCGTCAGTTGTGGATATGTCTTGGTGAACGGCTCGATCCCTTTCCTTGTTTTCTCTGCATCCAACAATTGCTGTGACAGCAGTTGAATCTGATTTTGTGTCATTTTATCACCCTTATAATTTTATACAAATATTGGATAATTCAGTGTAAAACCTGAATCCGTGATGAATTGAAATCGACTTTGATTTTGTTGTAATTTTGATGGATTGATAATCCATAAAACCCTTTTTATGCTTATGACCTATGTCATCTCTATTTCCGAAAATGGAACCAATCTCTTTTTTAGGTATACGAACCAAAAAAAGAGACAAAAAAGCACAGGGAGTGACGTTGGACATCAGCGACCGAACATTCGTTCGTTATCTTGCCTCTCTCCATTTCTGATAGACGTTCAGTAGGGGCTCGCTATAACCACTCCTTCGCGTCAGTTTCATCCAGATCTGTCGTGATCGACGGACGAGTCGCCCTGCCATCGTGATCACCGTCTGAATAATCGTCTTGATGCGGCGGCGTTTCACTTTGTGGTGCAACGGATGTCTCGGATCGCTTAATAGATCTTGTCCAATCAGACGAAGAAGATTGTAAACGAAGGCTCCCATGACCAACACGAGCGCATTCGTTTTCATCTTCCCAGATGGAAGCCGCTCTAAATCTAAGTCGCTCTTCAGTTCGCTATGAAACTGTTCGCATGTCGCATGGTCATGATACAACGCGAGCACATCGCTCATTCGAACATGCTCGTATCCTTTGAGCCGCACCCAATAGCTTTCCACTTCATAATCAGGAACGAGCATCAGCTGTCCATTGCGTTCCATCGTCCGTTCCGTCACTTGGGTGACTTGAACGTACGTATACGTGTTTCCATCGATCGCTGCCTTCTGTGGAAGGCATAGCTCATAGGTTTGTACTCCTTCGCTTTGTCCATCATCGACACGTTTGCCCTTTTGCGAAGCGATCTGGAACCAAAGCGCTTTCGATTCTCGGCGTAAGTTTCGCTTGATGACAAAGTCCACGTCTTCCTTTAGGCATACGTGCACATTCGCTTCTGCATCGTTTCCTGCATCCATGCGAACAAGCAGACGAGATGAAGTCAGTTGACGAGCTCGACGGATAGCGGTGACTAAAAACGAGGGCATGTTGTCTTGCACATGTTGTTTCCCTGGACGCAACTCGGCATGAACGAGATACCCTTCCTTCCCTGCATACGCAAACAACGGTGTAAAACCGTCAAATCCTTTATACGTTCGACTGACTCCTTCTTTTTTCGTATCGGAGTTGTCAAATGGGGAACCATCTATATCAAGGGGAAGCCATGTCGTCTTTCCTTTGGTCCAACAAGGGGACAAAGTGGCATGTCGTTGAATCAACAGACGTATGGACTCCTCCCAAAGAATCGTTTCGGTCATCGGAAGACAAGCGAGCTGATCGAGTCGTTGTCGCAAGGTTGGAGAGGAAGGCACGTGCTGAATCCCCATCGATGCCGAAAAGATATCGTCCTGACGATACGCTTCGATATGATCGAAATCCGTTTTTCCTGTGGCAAGCAAGCCAATCATCGAGCGAATGACATCGCTATGGGAAATGTGCACTTCTCGACGAACCGTTGGAAGCCGAAGTGCGTTTACCCGTTTATCCAGTTTCGTTCGATGGAGTAAGTAGCCAACGAGAGCAAGCCCAGCACTTGGGGTAATCGCTTCATCTGTCAATACAAACCGAATCGGGAAATCTTTCATCACATCACCTACTTGATGAAGAATCGTCAACGTCGTTTTTCCTTATCGTATCAACGGTTTGCGACCATTGTAAAGATGTTTTGTCACGGATTCAGGTGTAAAACTCAAAGCTGTGCATTCCGCCTTCCCTGCCAATTCCGCTTCTTTTCATGCCTCCAAAAGGTGTACGTAAATCGCGCAAAAACCAGGTGTTGACCCAGATGATTCCTGCTTCTATTTGCCTGGCCACCCGGTGGGCACGGCGCAGATCATTCGTCCAAATGGTTGCGCTTAATCCATAGTGGGTATCATTCGCCTGTTCAATCACTTCCTCTTCTTTGTCAAAGGGGAGAACGGTAACAACCGGACCGAAAATTTCCTCTTTGACACAGCGGGAATTCCGATCCAATCCAGCGATAATAGTTGGCTCTAAATAATAACCTTTGTCCAATCCCGCCGGACGTTTTCCGCCTATCACAATGTTTCCGCCTTCTTCTTGGGCAATTTTAAGATAGCTCGATACTCTTTCATAATGTTCTTTCGAAATCAATGCTCCCACTTTGCTGTTAGGATCTAAAGGATCACCGACCATAAGTTCTTTTGTTTTTTGAACAAACTTCTCCATAAATGCATCCAAAACCGGACGTTCGACATAAATGCGAGAGCCAGACAAACAAACTTCACCTTGATTGATAAAACTGGATTTGATGGTTGTTTCAATGACTTCATCCAAATCCGAGTCTGCAAAAATAATATTGGGGTTTTTCCCGCCCAGTTCATAAGACAATTTTTTCAACGTTTTGGCAGCTGATTGCATAATGACGGTCCCCGTTGACGTTTCACCGGTAAAACTGATGGCATCTACATCCAGATGTTCGGAAAGAGCTGCGCCTGCTGAATCGGGACCAAAACCATGCACTATATTCACGACTCCATCCGGAACGCCTGCTTCTTTACAAATTTCCCCCAATAAAGTCGCTGTCATCGGCGTCCATTCTGCCGGTTTCATAACAGCTGTATTTCCGGCAGCCAAACAAGGAGCTAATTTCCAAGTCAGCAATAACAACGGCAGATTCCAAGGATTAATCAATCCAACAACTCCTACCGGACGGCGAACGGCATAATTGATCGCTATATTGTCTTGTTCATAGGCTTCCGTCCCTACTGAAATCATATAGTCGGCAAAGAAATGAAAATTATAAGCAGCTCTCGGGATATCCAGTTGTTTGGCCAACCAAAGCGGTTTTCCGGTATCCAACGTTTCCAACATAGCTAGTTCATCGATTCTTTCCAAAATAATATCGCCAATTCTGCGGATGATTTTCGATCTTTCTTGTGTGGATATTTCCTTCCAGGGTCCATTTAATGCTTTTCTTGCGGCGGCGACGGCAAGATCAATTTCTTTTTTTCCGCCTTCCGCCACCGTCCCGATTACTTCCTCTGTTGCCGGATTAATATTTTCAAACGTTTTATGATCCACAGAAGAACAATACTTTCCATTGATAAAATGCAAACAATCCATCGTTTTTGTTTCGGCTGTTATGGATGTCATCATTCATACCCCCTGTTTATTTTCTGAAAATCAGTTGCTTTAACATAAGGGTAGAAAATGGGGGAAACGCCAACAACTTGGTTGTTCTTCTATGCGAAACAAAGATGAAAATTTTAAATTTATTTAATATTCAAAAATTATGTGATAAAATAATATCACTCCTCTCGTTCAGGTACCGAACAAGTTGCTAACTGTTATGATATCGCTTTTAATCATCTTAAAGTCTTGATCGTCCTCGTTACCCATATTTAGAAAGGAGCTAATCGAATGGCAAAAACCAAGAACAAGTCCAATTCTTTAGATAATGCTTTAAAATTATTGGACTTATTTTCAATGGATGTATCAGAGCTTGGAGTAACCGAAATCGCCAACAAGCTGGGCATTGCCAAGAGTACTGCCTATCGACTCCTTATTACATTGGAAAGCGAAGGATTCGTTATGAAAAATAGGGAAACGAGTCGTTATCACTTGGGAGTTCCCTTATTGGCGTTAGGAAATCTTGTAAGTTCCCGTTTGAAGATATTGGAAGTAGGCCGACCTATTATACAGCAATTAGTCGAAAAAACCGGAGAAAGTGCCCATATTGCCATTTTAAAAAACGGGGAAGTTTTTTATCTTTGCAAAGAAGATTGCAAACACCCCGTTGAAATGCTGACGCATATTGGCCGTAAAAATCCTCCTCATTGCACAAGCGCAGGCAAAGTCATATTTGCTTACAAGCCTAAAGATTTCATAGAAAACTATATAAAAGAACACGGTCTTCATCCTTATACACCATATACGATCACTCATCCGGAAGAATTTTTACGCGTATTAAAACAGATCAAACAGCAAGGATATGCGATTAGTAAAGAAGAGCTTCATGAAGGAATCACTTCCATCGCTGCTCCCATAACGGTCAATCAGCAAGTGGCTGCTTCTGTCAGTATCGTCGGATCGATCAAACGAATTCATCCTACCAACTATTATTCGCTGACGAAATCAGTGATTCAAGCAGCGGATCAAATTTCTCACAAATTAAAAACGTTATAGCTCCCTTCATCCTATCTGCCTTCACTACATCTGAATATGATTCCATTTTTGAAAAAGGAGTGACCAAAGTGCAAAAGGATGGTGCCAATGAAAAATATTTTTTAGGATCGGTCAAAAATGCTATAAGAATTTTAAAATTATATTCACGTCCAAAACAAGAATATGGAATTACAGAAATCGCCCACCAGTTGGACATCCATAAAACCACCGTCCATCGGCTCGTCACCAAACTTTGCAGCAAAGGCTTTTTAGAACAAAATCCCCATACGAAAAGATATCATCTTGGTTTATCCATCCTCGGTTTAAGCGGACTGGTCACCACTCATTATGAAATATACAGAGTGTCTTTGCACGTGCTCAAACCACTCGTTGATGAGTTGGGAGAAACGGCTCACCTTGCCATATTGGAAGATCAACATATCGTCTATCTTCATAAAATCGAATGCCGCCATCCTGTTTCTCTTATGTCCAGTATCGGTCAACGAAATCCTGCTCTTAAAACCGGAGTGGGAAAAGTGATATTGGCTTATCAACCTGAAGAATATATCCAACATGTGATCGCGAAAAGCGGACCATACCATTGTGAAAAAACAGAAGCACAAATTCGGGCAGAACTGGACCAAATCAAAAAACAAGGGTATTCAATCGCCAAAGAAGAAATAAGTAAAGGAATTGTGAGTATTGGAGCACCCGTCAAAGATTATACCGGAAAAGTCATTGCGGGTATCAGCGTAGTGGGGCCATTAGATCGAATAAAGAAAATGAAAACTGGCTTTCTAGTAGATAAAATAATGAAGGCAGCCGCTGAAATTTCCGAAAATCTCGGATTTTATGAAACAAAGCAAAAAGCAGCTTCATTAGAGCGGAATTGAGAGGAGAAATTTTTTAAATTCACTTCGGATTTGTCCATAAAAATTACCTTAAGAGCGCAACGATTCGCTTAGATAAATGACTATTTCATTTATTTAGATCAAAGATGTTATGGCGGTGTTCTTTTAACTAAAGTGAATCGGTTATTTTTTGTCCGTCAAAATCCCAATCCCGCTCAATGATTAGGCAGAGTATAAGAATACCTACGGTGTTGCCCTTTATGTATTTTCGATAAACTTAGTTTCATATATCTATTTTCTTTAAACCGGATTTGCTTGGTAATAACATAAGCCCTCCTGAAGCGATGATCACCATTAGGAAAATCCACGCTATCGTATAACTTTTTTGCCAGTCCACGATCAATCCGAATAGAACGGGAGCTGCTATAATGGCAATTTGGTTTAAAGTAAGACCTATGCTCACGGTGTAGGCGATTTGATCTTCCGGTCCGTTTTCGGAAACATAAACGATATAGAGACTGTACCAGCCCATTCCAAAGAAACCTAATACAATACTGATTCCGACAAGGAGCCAGCTAGACACTCCTTCATCCAGCCACAAAAGAGAGAAAATAGATGCTATGGCCATGACAATACAAAGAATGAGAGGACGAACTCGATTTCCTTTTAACCAATTGTCACTTACCCACGCCAATACCACTCTTCCTAACATTCCGGAAATTTGCACCACAGCTAAATACAATCCTGCTTTTGTAAGGGAAACTTTTAATTCGTTTGTTAAAAATCCCATAAAATGAGCAACCAATATAAATTGGAGAGATACAAGTGAAACTCCTACAAAGAAAACAGGGTAAAGAGTTTTATTAAAACAAATCGATTTCCAGTTTTCTTTTTCTTCAGGATCTTTTTGATTTTCACTCTCACTTTTTGCCGGTTCCGCATCTTGATAGAGTAATAGAAATAAAAATCCACTGACAATAGCTAGACCCGCTTGGACTAAAATGGCCGTTGACACTCCAAAATGAATGGACAGCCATGGAATGCTGGCAGCCGCAATGGCTCCGCCTAATGGAATGCCTGTTTGTCTGATTCCCAGTGCCAGTCCCCTTTCTTTTACCGGAAACCAGTGGACGATGGCCTTGCTTCCCCCCGGTTGCGAAGCGCCATACCACGCCCCCACGATCATTAAAATCATGATTAAGTAGATATAATGATGAGAAAGCAACGTCGCCCCCATCGTGAGTCCAAGCAACAAACTGCTAATCCCTAAAATCCACCGTTCTCCGTATAGATCAATGGCTTTTCCTAAAAACATCATCGAAAACAAAGGACCGACATTGATAGCCGACACTAAAATGGCTGTTTGCGTTGGAGTTAAAAGATCCATTTTTCCCCAATAAGTGGATAACGGACCCATCCCTTGAGTAATCATTGCGGCCGTCATTTGTATCCAAGTAGCCAAAATTAAAATCTGCCAACGATTCCTGAGCATATAAACATCCTTTCTAATGGGGTCAGACCCCTTTAATATTTTAATACTTTAAAGATTTTGAATATTTGAGAATGGATTTTCTTTCATATGCTCTTCCACATACTGCTGATAGGTGATTCGTGAGCGATCTTTTGTGAAATAGGACAATGTTTTTTGTTTGTCGATATTGGGATTATCTTTCCCTGTAATATATGAATGGTAACTACTCCAAATGTAATCTTCCGGCTTTTCTACTAAATTTGCTCTGACTGGATTAAGATGAATATATTGGCTTACTTTAAGGAAATAATGATCATTTTCAATGAGTTGGGCTTTATAGCGACCTTGAAATACATGGCCGACAAGATCATAGCGACGATTAAAATACATGGCATACTCTGAATGAAAGTCTCTCATGATGAAGTGAAGGGGATCATGAATCGTTTCTAGTTGAAGATGAACGTGGTTTTTCATTAAACAGTAGGAATGAAGGATGAAGGGGTAACGGTTGCGGACAATTCGGAGATACTTTAAGTAGGTTCGATAATCGATTATATCTCGAAAAATTGCTTCTTTTCGGTTTCCACGAGCCGTAACATGATAAATAGCCCCAGGATACCACACACGCGGCTTTCTTGCTATCATAACCACCTCTATTTCATTTGAATATTTCGTACATTTCCATTATAATGACTTTTCAAACTTAAAAGCAAGAAAAAAAAGGGGCCTGACCCCTTTGTAGCTTTAAAGCGAAAAAGGGGTCAGGCCCCTTTTAATTGTTGATGTTTGTTAAATAGGCCTGGATAGGTGAGGAATCCTAAAATAATAGAAGTGAGAGTGGCGGCGGACATGATCATAAATACAATTAATAGTTGAAAGCGGACCGCTTGGACAGGGTCGGCTCCGGCTACGATTTGCCCAGTCATCATACCGGGAAGTTGAACAAGTCCAATGGTTCTTTGACTTTCGATAGTTGGAATGAGGCTTGAACGAATAGACTGTTTTAAAATGGGATAGATGGATTGTTTTATACTGCCTCCAAGAGACAGCACAAGCAAGACTTCTTCTTTTCGCATCTCCAGCTCACCTTTTAGACGATTTAAGAAAAGATTCGCGATGACCATGGAGTTTCCGATAATCATGCCGCTGATCGAAATAATATACGGCGGAGTTGCCGGCACGATATGTAATCCAAGCAAGAACGCTTGTGTAATGATTTCAACGATAGAAATCGTTACGAAAATTTTCCAAAAAATATAAGGTAAACCTTGTCCACGTTTCGCTGCATTTTTTGTCGCTACTATAATCATGAGCAGAAGCATCACGATGATGACAAGTGGATTATGAAAACCGAACACAGCTTTTAAAATATATCCAATCAAAAACAATTGTATAGTAGCCCGGATACTGGTGATCACCAAGTCACGGCCAAGCCCTAATTTAAAAGCGGTTGATAGAAAAAGCGAGATAATCACGAAGCTAAAACTTAACAAAACGGTAAGCAAATTCATTTATTTTCCCTCTTCATGTCTAAAAATTGTTTGGTTTTGGCTTCTTTAGGTTCAGCAAAAAATTGTTTGGTCGGGGCAGCTTCAATTAGTCTTCCATCCATAATGAACCAAGTTTGATCGCCGACACGTTCCGCTTGCGCTAAATCGTGAGTGACCCAAAGAATCGTCGTTTGCTGTTCACGATTCAGTCTTAAAATGAGTTCTTCAATCTCATGTCCAGAGATGGAATCAAGTGCGGAAGTGACTTCATCAAGCAATAAAACGGAAGGATTGTTGACCAATGTTCTAGCTAATGACAATCTTTGCCGCTGTCCGCCTGAAAGCTCTTTTGCTTCCCTTGTTAAAAGATCTTTCGATAATCCAACGTATTCCATATATTTTTCAGGATTGTCCAAAGTTCTACCTTGCAAACGAGCAGGCAGTGTAAGGTTTTCTAATGCAGTCCCTGTCAGCATAGGTGCATTTTGAAAGGCAATACCAACTTGACGCCTAAGTTCTTGGACTTCCCACTTCCGCACTTCTTTCCCCTGAATATGAACCTCCCCTTCATCAGGAGTGATAAGCAAATTGCATAATGATAAAATCGTGCTTTTTCCTGATCCTGAAGGTCCTATAATCGTTAAAATAGATCCTTTTGGAACTTTCCCGCTTATTCCCTTTAATACATGGATCGCCTCATTATGATTCATAAAAGTTTTATGGACGTTTTTCAATTCAACCTCTGTGATTATTGGATTGCCTGCATTCTCCATCTTTTCTCAATCCCACTTTTATACATTTTTAAAAAATATTGAATTCAATTCCATCTTACGATATTTTTCGCGGTACCGTCAAGAATTTTGTGTAATGTAAATGGGGTAGGGTTTCTCTGAAATGGATTTGAATTGATAGGGGACTGATTTTCTCCACACAAGAGACTGAATATTCAGTCTCTTGCGTGGAAAGGGAGAATCCCCTTATTTTGTTTATTTACAATATTTGGTTAACAATAACGTTCTTCAAACATTCGTTGAAGAGCTTCATGCGCTTCGGCAAATCCTCGTAACTTTCTTCCTGCCCATTTCTCGTTAAAATCTTGAATCGTCAAATACACGATTTTTTCAGCGGCTTCTAAACTACTCAAACTGTTCATCGGCTTTAGACGTTTCCGAATCTCTTTGATCGTTCGTTCAATGGCATTGGTCGTGTAAATCACACTTCGAATACTGCTTGGATAATCCATAAATGTAAGGAGGACATCCAACTCATTGGCCCAAGATTGAACTTCTCTCGGATACTTGTTCGACCATTTCGACTCAAACTGTTGAAACATCTGTAACGCCATCTCCTTATTCGGTGCGCGATAAATCAGTTTGAGATCCTCTGCCACTTCAAATTGATCTTTTTTCCGAACACGATTTAGGGTGTTGCGGACTTTGTGCACGACACAGCGCTGCACATCGGCTTTCGGATACACCGCCTTAAAGGCTTCCTCCAGCCCCGGAAGGCCATCGAAGACGCCAAGAAGCACTTCCTTGACGCCTCTTTGGTAGAGGTGTTGAAGAATTTCCTGCCATACATAGGCGCTTTCTTGTCCTCCCACAAAGAAATCAAGAATTTCGCGATATCCTTCTTCGTTCACCCCTAACACCACATAAACCACTTCTTTCTCCACGGTATCGCGACGAAGTTTTACATACAAGCCGTCTAAATATAAGACAGAATAACGTTTGTGCAGGGGACGTTTGTGCCATTTCTCAATGTCTTCTTTCACGATATCGGTCATACGACTGATCGTTGAAGGAGAATAGGCCTTGCCTAAAATTCGTTCAATAAACTTGCCAATTTCACGCGTACTCATACCACTTTGATACATCTTGATGATGGCTTCCTCGAGCCAGCCCGTATGGCGTTGGTAAGGAGCGAACAATTGGGTTTGAAATTCTCCGTTTCGGTCTCTAGGGACCAAAAGACCTTCAATCCGGCCATATTGCGTATCTAGATTTCGTTGATAGTAGCCGTTTCTCATATTCGATGTTCCGGCCTGCTCTATTTCGAGGAAATTCTTGATTTCTTCCCGCATGATCAGTTCTAATTTTTCCTTTACAAACTGACGAATGACACTTTCCAGTTGATTTGCCCAGTCGACATTCGGTATACTTCTTTTAGACATAGGTAGGGTACTCCTTTCTCTAAGATTTTTGGTCCAATCAGAGAATACCCTACCTTTTTTCTTTTGATCTAGTAAAATGCTTTACACAAAATTTTATACATCATCTTTTTCGCCTTATCTTCAAAAATTTATTTTATCCTTTTTAGAAATTCACAGTAAAAAAGGTATAACGCCAATCAACACACGTCATACCATTTAAGTTGCACAAATTCTTTATTTTGAATCTATCTTGTTAACCTCTTTTATACTTTAAAGCATCAAGGGGGTCAGGCCCCTATAAATATTTTCTTTGAATGCTTCGGCCGTTGTAGGTAAACAGCATGGCCCGTTCTTCGACGACTGTTTCCATGTGAACGGGGCGGCCCCATAATTGATAAATATAAGGAAGCACTTTTTCTAAATAATTCAAGTCAAGTTCAATCCCTTCATACCAGTGCTTTAAATACAATTCCCCATTTTTTAAATAGTCGCCATCGTTGACGGTTATATAGGGAAATCCGCCATTTACCCGCATATTCACCAGCTGATCGCGAACATTTTTCCACTCTTTATCCACAATCTTGTAATCATGGCCTTGTTTTTGGAAAAGAAACATGTCTTCGCGCATCACCAAATCCTTTGTTAAGTAATTGCGCAAAAATGAAATATCCGATTCAATTTCTCGTACTTCAAATATCTTATCCCGGCCGGAACCAGGAACGACACCGTGTTTTTTCATTTCATCACTAGGATGGTTCCAACGTTCTTCAATGTCTTCAAAAATCTTCAAACCGAGGTAATACGGATTAATGCTTGTTCGAGATGGCTGAACGACACTGGCATTTAATTTGGCAAATTCAATGGCTTCATCTGAAGTTAAATCTAATTCCCGCATAATTCGTTGATGCCAATACGAAGCCCAACCTTCATTCATAATCTTCGTTTCCAACTGCGGCCAAAAATAAAGCATTTCTTCTCTGATCATCGTCATAATATCTCGCTGCCATTCTGTTAATTCCCGGCTGTACTGTTCAATAAACAACACTAAATCCTTTTCAGGTTGAGGAGGAAATTTTTTCTTCTTTTTTCCGCCATCTTTCCTTACCGGCTTTTTCTCATCCAGCGACCATAAGTCATCGTATGGAGAGGCCGGTTTTGAATCTTCTTCCTCCTCCCACTCCTCTAAATCTTCCATACTCCACGCTAGTTGAGGTCTCATGAGAGACGGATCGATATGTTCTTCTATCGCCAAAACGGCATCAATAAATTGCTCCACTTCCTTTTTTCCGTACTGAATTTCATAATGACGGATCCGCTCTGCGGTCGCTGCCATGCTTTCGACCATATCTCGATTGGTATTTTGAAAACGAACATTGTTTTTGAAAAAATCGCAGTGTGCCAATACGTGGGCAACGATTAATTTATTTTGGATAAGAGAATTGGTATCAAGCAAAAAAGCGTAACAAGGATTGGAATTGATGACAAGCTCATAAATTTTGCTTAAACCTAAATCATAATGAAGCTTCATTTTAAAAAATTGCTTTCCAAAACTCCAATGAGAAAATCTAGTCGGCATCCCATATGCACCAAATGTATAAATAATTTCAGCAGGGCAGATCTCGTATCTCATCGGGTAAAAGTCCAGTCCAAAACCGCTGGCGATTTCCGTAATTTCCTCGATGGCGTATTCCAACTGTTTTTGTTCATTTTCCAGCATTCGCTTTCCCCCCTTTGTTCTTATAACAATTTATGAGAACAAAGGAGGTTTGATGAAAATAGAATAAGAAAGTGGCGAAGCTGGCCATTTATGTCAATTCTCAAATTTCATCCTGAATGGTTGTCGTTCTTATTTTGTTTGAACGCCTTTGCCAAAAAAGCGAAATGTGAAGGGCGCAAAAGGTGAAGCGAATCAATTTGAACAGCTCATATAAATGAGACAGCAGCAATGTCACTTCTTTTGATCGTCGCCATAAAAAAAGCATCTAGTCAACAAAAGCCGATTGCATATCCAATTTGTTTTACAGACCGACCAACATTTGCTTTGTGGATGTTGACGAAAATCACATACACTAATAACAACTCCTATACAAGGAGGGAAAGCCGCTTGGACAAAGTCGATTACGATCGTGCTTTATTCTATATCCACCGGTCAGAATGGGATAATTTGCTAATTTTAATGGTGCGCACAAAAGACCATTTTTTAGCTAAAAAAATTGAACATTTCTTGCATGCGAATTACTATTCCCATGATTATTTTGTGATAGAGCGTCGTTTATATGCATTGCTTCACTATATTGAGCATGCGAACAACACGTATAGCGTTACACATCCCTTTGAAGAAGCATTTTATTAGTACTGAGAATTCCACCAAACCAAAGGCTTGCCTCTCGAGGTAAGCCTTTCTGTCATCCATTTTCTTACATATATTTTTATTTTGCTCATTCGGGGCGTCTTGGATTATATTCTTGTTATTGTAAGTTATTCTATTTCTTTCACAGCTCTATCTTTTCCAAATTGGCAACAAAAATATTGCAGGTTTGGAAATTGGTCCTTGCTTTTCCTCATTATTTTTAAGAACCTATTGCTCCCGTTTTACAGTCCTTTGGTATGAACAAGAAAATCTTTTGAAAGAAAACTACAGCGCAAGCAATCCAATACTTTTCAACTATTTCCTGTTATAAAAAAGTGAACATGCGGTTACTTTTGATTATTTTATGTTTTGTACGTTTTCTTTTTCTTCAATCAATACTATAATTTTGAGAAGAGCTTATCTGGGGAGGATATTATGAAAAATTTGAAAGAAAATCTATTATTTCTCGCTTGGGGAGCTTCTGTCATCGCGATGATGGGAAGTTTATACTTTTCTGAAATCAGGGGTTATGAACCATGCGAACTTTGCTGGTATCAAAGAATTTGTATGTATCCGCTCACTGTATTTTTAGGGATGGCCGTGGTAAGAAAAGATTATCGTATGGCAATCTATTCTTCTGTCTTATCTGCCATTGGCGGGTCCATTTCTTTATACCATTATTCTTTACAAAAAGTATCATTTTTCTCTGATCATGCACCTGCTTGCGGGCGAATCCCCTGCACGGCGGAATACATAAATTGGTTTGGGTTTATCACCATTCCTTTTTTGGCTCTTGTAGCCTTTATCATTATTTTTGTTTCAAGCGTCATTGTATATAAAAAATGGAAGGAGGAAGTACATTGAAAAAGGTAATCATATTTCTGGCTATTGTGATCGTGTTATTTGCGGCCATCTTTTTTATCACCAAATATCAGCAAAATGAAGAAGCTAAAAACAATCCATATGGCAAGACCGATCTCCATCCTGAAACCATTGACCAATTGCATGACCCGAATTATCAAAATTTGATTTTGCCTGATGAACTAAAAAAGAAACTGGATCAAAAAGAAAGTTTGGTCGTTTACTTTTACAGTCCAACATGCCCTCATTGCAAAAAAACGACGCCGATTTTAATGCCTTTAGCAAAAGACATGAACGTACACGTTTATCAATATAATTTGCTCGAGTTTGATCAAGGATGGGATGACTATCATATTCAATATACCCCAACCATTGTGTACTATGAAAAAGGAAAAGAAAAATATCGTCTTGTCGGAGAACAACCAAAAGAAAAATTACGGAGCTTTTTAGAACAAACAATCAAAAAATAAAATTCACGATGAGGCTGACCCAAAAGGTCGATAAAATCGACTTTTTAGGGCTCAGCCTTTTTCTTTAGAATGATTTATTGGATATTATTGGTTGTAATTCGTGCACAGAAGATCATTCCCCTGTTTTATTCCCTCACTTTTTGTTGTTTTTCAGTGTATGTTGCCCACTTTTTCAAATTGTGGGCAACACAAATAAGACCCCATTCCACCGTTGTTTTGGAAAGGCCTCTTAATGTAAATCGTTGGAAGTGGCTGTTGTGCTTAATTTGAGCAAATACTGGCTCCACTTCTATTTTTCGTTGTCTATACTTCTTTTTCGCTTCCTCCGAGGTTAATCTTTCACGGACTTCTTGGCGCTGCTTCTGATTCTTCATGGAAACACTGATGCTTTTTGTGTTCTTTCCTTTTGCACAAGAAGATTGAAAAGGGCATCCATAGCAGTCTGTGCACATGTAAGTTCGTTTCACCGATTCATACCCATTTTCTGATTTCCGTTTTCTTTCGTAACTAAAGGTAAGTCGTTTATTATTTGCACAGATCCATTCGTCTAATTCCTCGTCATAAGTCATGTTCTCCAATTTACCGATTTGATTTTTCCAAGCTTTTGTTTGTTCCTTATCGAATGTGTTGTATTTAACCAGTGCTTCCATTTCTTCCTTTTCACAATAATCATAGTTTTCTTCGCTACCATAACCAGAATCGGCAATGAGTGTCTTTGGTTTTGGCCGATTATACTTTTTCATTAATTCAAAGTGAGGAATTAGGCAGCCGGGATCTCCGGCACGTTGATGTAGACTGAACCCTGTGATAAATTGTCCTTCCGTTCCGATTTGTACATTGTAACCAGCCTTTAATTGACCGTTCTTCATGTGGTCTTCTTTCATGCGCATGAAAGTGGCATCTTTATCCGTTTTTGAATAGCTGTTTCGGTCGCCAAATGTTGCTTTTTGTTCTTCATATTTTTGCTTTCTGGGCAAAAGATCCTTTTCCAATTGTCGTTTTGCTTTTTTCAGGGTTCGATTTGTAGGTTCCTGTTCTAATTTTTTCTCTACCTTTTTGATGGTCTCTTGGATTTTCTCGGAGGTAACAGGAGCTGCCTCCAATTTTTCTTGAAAATCCATTTCTTTTTCAGCTTGCTCATCTTCTTTCATTACTTCCTCAATCGATAAGACGATCTGTTTGTATTTCTCATCCAGCTTTGTATCGAACTTTTCGGTCGCCTTCCTCCAAACAAAAGTATATCGATTAGCGTTAGCTTCAATTTTCGTTCCATCAAAATAATAATCTTCAAGCTTTACTAACCCCTCCTGGCATAAAAGATCCACAATTCCGAAGAAGGTTTCATAAATGACATCCTTCATACGATTGGAGCGAAATCGATTGATTGTACGAAAATCAGGTTTTTGGTTTCCCGAAAGCCACATAAAATAAATGTTTTCTCCCAGTTGTTTAGCAATTTGCCGGGAAGAATAAATTCGATTGACGTAGGCATAAAGGATAATTTTTAACATCATTTTGGGATGGTAAGGCGGGCGGCCGCCACCAGGATGAAGAGAAAGAAGGATGTTTGGATTCATCTTTTCTACTGCCAAATCCACAATTCGGCAAAGATGATGTTCGGGGATTAGAACTTCTATATCCATTGGTAGAACTAATTGTCCTGTCGTGGTATAATTTATGTACATAAGAAAATCGTTCCTTTCCGGTAGATTGGTTGTAGTGACTAAATTATACCAAAAAAGAACGATTTTCTTTATTTTTTTGTACAGAGTTTCAAGATTAATTTTTCACTCTGTTGATTGGAGTGGAAGGCGCGAAGACTCCTGCGGGAGTACGGGACAGGGGAGACCCCGCAGGAGCGTAAGCGACGAGGAGGCTCCCCGGCACGCCCGCGGAAAGCGAAGCGCCTGGAACGGAAATCAACAGACCAGGTTCAAAGAACCATTCACAAAAAATGGGTGTCCCTAAAAGCTATACTTTTGGGACACCCTCATTATTGAATCATTAAGGGCGGTAATTCACACCAGAAAGGACGATCCCATAGAATGAAAACAATCAGAAAAGGGGAAATTGGAGAAATCACCATCCCTAAAAGCTTTTCCGGTCTTACAATTGCTGAATTTTTACAGCAAAAATGGAGAATACCAAAAAAATTGCTTCATGAATGGCGTATGAACCAATCCGTTTCTTTAAATGGAAAACCTGTATCACTGTCCGTGGTACTACAAGAAAAAGACCGCATTCAGCTGCCTTTATTTAATCAAAGCCCCTTGCCCGTTCCCCCTTCCTTTCAGCCCATTGAAGTTCTAATGGAGGATGATCATCTCATCATTGTGAATAAACCAGCCGGGATCACCACTCATCCCAATTCACCTGAAGATGCTGATACGTTGTTACATATGGTGGCAGGGCACTTGTGCGTGAACGGAGATATAGGGTTTGTACGACATGTGCACCGATTGGACAAAGATACAACCGGAGCTATTTTATTTGCAAAACATCCTCTCAGCTATTCGACTTTATCTTATTTGCTCGAAAAAAAAGAAATCAAGCGGACATATGTGGCCATCGTTCACGGAATTCTTTTTCAAACGAAGGGGACGATCAACAAGCCGATCGGAAAGGATCGCCATCACCCAACACGAAGAAGGATTTCCCCATCCGGCCAGTCAGCGGTTACTCATTATGAAGTTTTGGAAGTCGATCGAAAACAAAAATTAACCTTGATCCGATGCCGGCTTGAAACAGGCAGAACTCATCAAATCAGAGTTCATTTCAGTTCCATTGGACATCCGCTTGCCGGCGATATTCTCTACGGCGGTAAACCGGTCTTCCATCGGCCTGCTTTGCACTCGGAAAAAATGGAATTTATTCACCCTTTTACAGACGAAGCCATTCAATGTCATGCATCTCCGTTGGATAACGTGTTTGACGGTTTTCCCATCATCGAATAAAGAGAGTCGATTTCCGACTCTCTCAGAGTGTAGACAAAAGGCATCCGAATGTGTGTATTCGGATGCCTTTTGACATTTTTATACTTTAAAGGTTGGGATGAGGCTGGGACAAAACCCCCTCTAAAATGGAAACAGCCCATGAAATTTTGGAATGAAATTTCATGGGCTGTTTTTCATTTTTTCAATAAAAAACTGTAGTTGAGCAATTTTAATTACAATAATTACCATGTAAAAGAGACAAACAGGGTACCCCTTATGCCACGTGGAGCTGTTTTTTCACGGTATCAATGGGAATATTTTGTTTCGCTGCACGGTAAATGAACTCCACGAGGCTATGTCCTTTTCTCTTGCGCAGAAGATCGAGCCCATCAGAAAAATCGCTGTTCGACTCGAACATGCTGTACACGTAAGCAAGCTGCACCAAGATCCAGTAGCGTTTCACCGCCCGACGTCCGCGAACGCGGTATCCATCGAGTTTCAGCTGGTCTTTCGCTTGACGGAAAAAACATTCGATCGACCAACGCTGGGCATAGTAGCGCAAGATCTCTTCATCGCTTAGATCCCGGTCGGTGCTCAAGACGCAGTGAAGATGTTCCGATGTCATCGGCTGATCGGCTTTCCAAGCGAGCAGCACCACGGCATCATCGAGACCTTTGAGAGAGCCTTCGTAGCGATAAACCCGATAACGCTCTTCTCCCACCGTGACGAGGTGAGTGTCTTTCGGTTCGATGTAGCGGGCAAACTCCCTCACCTGAACCGCAATGCCTTTTGGATAAAGAAGCCGATTGGCCTTGAGCATTGCGATTACGTGGAATCCCTTTTTCAGACAAGCTTCCACGAGCGTTTGCGATGGATACCAAGAGTCCATCAGCACATAAACAGGACGGTGTACATCCAAAGAAGAAAGCATCTCGATCGCGAGTTCCCCCTTGCTTTTCCCAGCCGCCTTGTCGTAGAGGCGGAACGCAAAGGGAAAAGCCTGGGTCATCGTATGAACCATGAGCCAAACGAGAGAATGTCCCCAGATCGACTTTTTCTCTGTGTGAGAATAGTGCCAATCACACCCTTGAATGGCGTGCGTTGCCTGTGACGAAGGCTTGGTTTTTTGGCAAATCGTATCATCGATCGAAACAAAAAGGGGTTGATTCTCCTGTTTGGCGATGCGTTCGACACGACGAAGCATCCACTGTTGAAGTTTGCGAAGCAGCGTCTCTTCATCCCAAGGGCTTTTCGTGAAAAAATGGCTGAGTGTCGTGCGGTGGTTCGGATGAAAGCTCCAATGATGAAGATCGGTCAATGTTCCCGCAAATCCTTTGGTGGTCAGCGCATCCACGATATGAACGAGATGCTTCATGACAGGTTTTGAAAAATAAAGTGCCAACCCCAACATCGTGAAAAACTTGTGGATTCCTTGATGATGTGCTAATCTATTCATGAGACATGAACCTCCTTGTGAATAGTTTTGGTGACACATCTATTCTAATCAAGGAATCGGGTTCATGTCTCTTTTTTTGTTTGGTTGTAAATTTATGTTAGCGAATTTGCTCATCTATAGTAAAAAATAAGGACCTCTTCTGTTAAAATTAAGTTAGCACACAAAACCTAACAGAAAGAAGGGTCCTTATGTTCAAATATTATAACATGAATCAATTAGTTTTGCCTCTAGATTTAGAAATAAAATTACAAGAAAATGATATTGCCTTCCACATTCACCATTTAGTTGAAAGTATTCCAGATGAAGCCTTCCAGCCGTTTCTTCGAAATACAGGTTGTCCTGCTTATCATCCACGCATGATGCTAAAAATTATTTTGTGTGCCTATTCGCAGTCTGTCTTTTCAGGTCGAAAAATTGAAGCGCTATTAAAGGACAGTATACGAATGATGTGGTTGGCACAAGGATATGAACCAAGTTATCGGACGATCAATCGTTTTCGTGTGCATCCGGAAGTAAAAGAATTAATTCGTCAATGTTTTGTCCAATTCCGTTGCCAACTGGTGGAAGAAAAGTTAATCGATCAAGAAGCCATTTTTATCGATGGTACGAAGATTGAAGCGAATGCCAATAAATTTACTTTCGTATGGAAGAAATCCATTGAAAAATACAACCAAAGCTTAATTGAAAAATCCAATCAGCTCTACAACGAACTGTTAGAGAAGGAAATCATCCCTGAAATGGAGCGGGAAAATGAGGGAGAACTGTCCGTTGAAGAACTCGCTCAAATGGTGCAACAAGTCGATGAAGTGATTACGGAATATGACCAAAAGATAGAAGCATCGCCCGATGCCACAGAACGAAAAGCATTAAGAAGCGAACGGAAATATCCGAAGCGAGTGTACAAACAGTTGATTGACTTGATTTTACGTAAACAAAAGTATCAAAAAGACTTCGAAATCTTGGGTGAACGGAATAGTTATTCCAAAACAGACTTAGATGCGACGTTCATGCGAATGAAAGACGACTATATGAAAAACGGTCAATTGAAGGCTGGATACAACGTACAAATCGCAACAGAAGGTCAATACGCACTGGCTTATGGCATTTTTCCAAATCCTACCGATACACGTACATTGATTCCGTTCTTGAATGAGATTGAGAAGCATTATTTTCCATTGCCAAAATATATTGTCGCAGATGCTGGTTATGGTAGTGAACAGAACTATGAGGACATCCTTTCGAATCGAAAATGTGAGGCACTTATTCCATATACCATGTATGAGAAAGAACAAAAGAAGAAATATAAACAAAACCTATTTCATCCAGACAATTGGACGTACGACGAAGAAAGTGATACCTACACGTGTCCGAATCAGCAGCGGGTAACCTTCCGATATCGTTCTGTACGTACCGATAAGACCGGTTTCAAACGAGAATTGAAAATCTATGAATGTGAAAACTGTTCGGGATGTCCATTCCGTTCTTCATGTACAAAAGCAAAGGAAGGCAACCACCGAAAAGTCATGGTGAATGAAAAATGGGAACGACAAAAAGAATATGTAAGAGCGAAGCTTTCAGAAGAAAAAGCAGGTTCTATTTTCCGTCAACGTAAAATGGACGTAGAACCAGTTTTTGGATTCTTGAAGGCTAATTTGCGTTTCACTCGATTTTCCGTCCGAGGCAAATCGAAGGTGGAAAATGAAATGGGGATTGCCTTAATGGCCGTGAATTTACGGAAATACACGGCCAACAAAGATCAACTGACCAAAAATAATGGAGAGAAATGGAAAAAGGAGAATTTGAGTTGGCTCAAATTCTCCTTTTTCCTATTTTGAAGCTAGTTTTGTCCCAGCCTCTTTTATGCCATTATTGGACTTTTCCATGCCCAGCAGGCCATCTTTTTCAAATTCATTGCAGCAAAAGTTAGCATCGCCTGCATGGACAATTTTTTTAGACCTCTTAAGGTTGTCCAACGCATACCATGCTTTTCCTTTGCATCAGCAAAAACACGTTCAATAGTTTCTTTCCGTCTTGCATAAATGCTCTTATTCTCTTGTGTATGCCGAAGATGATCAGCTTCCTCTAAATAAAATTCCCATACATGTCGCTGAATCAGTTTTTTATGCTCCTTACTTTGGGTGCACTTCGAGAGGAATGGACAATCTTTACACTGGACTGGATCAGAAAAATATTGACGATAGCCTTCCTTCGTCGTAGTTGCATATTTTAACACTTGTCCTTGCGGACAAAGATAACAATCGTAGTATTCATCGTAAACATACTCATGTTTTTTGAAATAACCATCCTTTGTACGAGGGCGAGTATAAGGTAAAGCAGGGGTCATATCATTTTCAAATATGTATTGGGCAACGGCGGGAGTTTTATATCCAGCGTCAGCAGCAACTACAACCGGTTTTCCATGTTTTTCGATGACTTTTTCAAGAAGTGGCTCCAATACGGAACTGTCATGAATATTCCCTGGCGTTACAATAGCCCCCAAAACAAAGCCATTTCGATCCGCAGCAGCATGGAATGAGTAAGCAAACTGTTTTGTTCGCTCGTCTTTTACGTAGTAACCACTTTCCGGATCAGTGGTACTTTCTTTTATTTCTTTATATTCTTCTTTCCCAAATTTATCTGGAGGAAATGGCTTTTTTCCATGTGCTTCTCGATCAGCATTTATCTCATCTTGTAGACGTGCTTGATAGGCTTTCGTTTCTTTTCGAACCACTTTCTTCACAAATTTATGCTTATTCGCACTCGCTTTGACATGAGTAGAATCAATAAAGACATGCTCACTGCTTATCAGCTTCTTATCTGCAGCTTCTTTCAAAATGCGATAGAATATCTGTTCAAATAAGTCTGTATCCTTAAAGCGTCGCTCGTAGTTTTTCCCAAACGTTGAAAAGTGAGGTACCTTATCATAAAAACCAAATCCAAGAAACCAACGGTAAGCCAGATTCGTTTCGATTTCCTCTATAGTTTTTCGCATGGAACGAATACCGAAGGTATATTGGATGAAAGCCATTTTAATCAATACAACTGGATCAATACTTGGTCGACCTCTTTCCGATGAATACATGTCTTGAACAAGCGAATAGATAAATGAAAAATCAATAGCAGCGTCGATTTTACGAACCAAATGATCTGCAGGTACAAGTTGGTCTAAAGCTATCATTTCTATTTGATCACGATTCATCTGTGTATTTTTTGTTAGCACTTCATCCACCTCAATTCATTACGGTATCTTAATTATACAAAAAAAGACTGTCGGCAAATCCGGTTTTTTCGGATTTGTCGACAGTCTGAGAGAGTCGATTTCCGACTCTCTTTTTCACTTTAAAAATCAAAATTGTCAGGATCAGCCCCGTAGCGATGATTTTTATTCAAGCTGTTAATCTGCGCCATTTCCTCTTGGGAAAGTTGAAAATCAAATAACTCAGCGTTTTCTTTAATTCGTTCCGGATGCACTGATTTTGGAATAATCACCACTTCGTTTTGCAGATGCCAGCGCAGGATCACTTGAGCTTCCGTTTTCCCATGATTTTTCGCTATTTCTTTAAGGATCGGTTCTTGATCAAGTATCCGTGCTCTAGCTAACGGAGACCAAGCTTCCACTGCGATTTCATGATCACGGCAGAATTTACGCAAAGGTTCCTGGCTCAAATGTGGGTGGAGCTCCACTTGGTTGACCACCGGTTTTTCTTGGCTGTTCGCCATTAAATCTTCAAGATGATGGATTTGGAAATTGCTGACACCGATTGCCTTTACAACTCCTTCATTATATAAACGTTCCATTGCTCTCCATGTTTCCAAATATTTTTCTTTTACCGGCCAATGGATTAAGTAAAGATCCAAATAATCCATATCTAATTCTTTTAAAGAACGCTCAAATGCCTTTAACGTTGAATCATATCCTTGGTCGCTGTTCCATACTTTTGAAGTAATAAATATTTCTTCCCGAGATAGACCGGATTCTTTCACCGCTTTTCCAACGGCATCCTCATTTTGATAAAAAGCTGCCGTATCGATCATTCGATATCCATAATCAAGCGCTACTTTGACAGCGTTTATCGTTTCGTCTTTGTCAGTCATCTTATATACCCCAAGACCAACATAAGGCATTTTTATTCCATTATGTAATGTCACATGATCCTGTAAACTGCTTACCATATAGAACCCCCACTTTTCCTTTTTTCTTTTATTTTAACACAAGTGCCTGACCCCCTTGGTACTTTAAAGTGGAAAAGGGGTCAGGCCCCTTAAAAATATTTTCGAACAAGTTTCGACATTAACTTTTCTCTTTCTCCTTTTTAAGCTAAAATAATGCATGTTCAGTACTTTTTTAATCTATAGGAGGTTCCCAACAATGTTTAAAGGTAAAAAAGACAAGTTTAATGTACTTTTGGCCAATATTTCAAGCAATTTGCTGGAAAGTGCCAATTATTTTGCAGACTATAAATTGAATAATGAACAAGATTTGAAAGCTTTTTCGGAAGAGATGAAAAAATTTGAAACGAAAGGTGATACATTTGTTCATCAAGTGATTACCGAATTAAACCACGTATTCATCACTCCAATTGAGAGAGAAGATATTTTAGCTCTTGCGATGACTATGGATGACGTTCTTGACGGCTACGAAGAAACCGCCGGCCTTTTTGAAATGTATTCCATTACTCATTTTGATGAATATATGATGAAATTTATAGACGCTCTTCGCAATTGTGCAGTTGAAATCGATAAAGCGGTCGGCCTGCTTTCTACTAAAACTTTGCCGGAAATCCGCCAACACGCCATTAAAATCAAAGAATATGAAACATTTTGCGACGGTATTTGGCGAAAATCCACCAAAAACTTATTCGATGTTGAAAAAGACCCCATTAAACTGATTAAATTAAAAGATATTTACCAAGGGTTTGAAAATATTGCTGACCATTGCCAAAACGTTGCCAATACTCTTGAACAAATCATAATGAAAAATGCATAAGGAGCGTTTCAATTAAATGGACTATATATTAGTTACAACAATCTTGATTGTCATTGCTTCATTATTATTCGATTTTATCAATGGTTTTCATGATACGGCAAATGCCATTGCAACCTCAGTCTCTACAAAAGCGTTGAAGCCACGTCAAGCTATTTTTTTAGCGGCTATCATGAACTTCTTGGGAGCGATGACTTTTACCGGTGTCGCTCAAACTATCACAAAAGATATTGTTGACCCCTTTACATTGAATAACGGATCTGTTGTCATTATTTCAGCTTTATTCGCTGCTATTTTATGGAATTTGATTACTTGGTATTTTGGAATCCCTAGCAGCTCCTCCCATGCTATTATTGGTGCTGTTGCAGGTGCAGCCATTGCGGCATCGGGTTTTACAGCCATAAAATATTCGGGATTTTTAAAAATACTTCAAGCCTTAATCTTCTCGCCAATCATTGCATTTACTGTGGGTTATATCATTTACAGCATTTTCAAAGTGATTTTCAAAGAAAATAATTTAGCGAAAACGAATAAACGATTTCGTCTCATTCAAGTGGTAACTGCGGCGATTCAAGCCTATACACATGGTACCAATGATGCCCAGAAAGCAATGGGGATCATCACTATGGCTTTAATCACGAACCATTACCACACTACAACCGATATTCCCCTTTGGGTACAGATCAGCTGTGCAGCCGCAATGGGGCTTGGAACATCCATCGGCGGTTGGAAGATCATCAAAACCGTCGGCGGAAAAATAATGAAAATTAAGCCAGTCAACGGTGTATCTGCTGATCTAAGTTCTGCGCTGATTATTTTCGGGGCAACTTATATACACTTACCCGTCAGCACCACACATGTTATTTCCTCTTCTATTTTGGGAGTAGGGTCTGCTCATAGAATTCGCGGAGTAAAATGGGATACGGCCCAAAGAATGGTCATTACTTGGGTGATTACATTGCCCGTTTCAGCTGCCCTTGCCGCCATCATTTTCTTTATTTTAAATTCGTTTTTTTAACATAACCTTAAAAACCTCTCTCTTTTTTAGGCGAACGCCGAAGAAAGGGAGAGGTTTTGGCCTTTCAAAGAATCTTCCTAATATGTTTGAAATTCGGTTTCAAACCTGCCTTTCTTAAGTCTCCCAAACAGTTAAGAAAACACGTATCTTCGCAAAATGGTAATCAACAAAAGAAACGCTATGATCATCATGATCATGACAAGCACCTTTTCGGCTTTATCTCCCGGCATATTCAAACACCTCTTTTATTTTTTATGATATCCAATGTCCGTACACTTTTTTCAATAGGAAATCTCAATCGTTTTCGTTTAAAAGTTTTTTCAAATAATAGAGTTTGGATCGCAACAAAAGCAAAAAACTATATCGATAAAAAATTTTTCAAGGTTTTCCTATTGCTTTATCCAATAAAAACGAATATTATAATATTTGTGTGTTTAAATTGTTCGTATTTAATCCTGATCATTGGAAGGACTACGAACAGATGGATGAAAGTATACTAATTGGAGGATTTCACAACGATGTTTCAACTAAAAGAAAACGGCACAGACGTTAAAACAGAAGTAATCTCAGGACTTACGACATTTTTAACGATGGTCTATATCGTGGTCGTGAATCCTGTCATTCTTCATAATACCGGCGTGCCTTTTAATCAAGTTTTTATTGCTACCATTATTGCCGTCATTGTCGGTACTTTATGGATGGGGCTCATGGCCAATTATCCTATTGCAGTCGCTCCTGGAATGGGGTTAAATGCTTATTTTGCGTATTCTGTCGTTGGCTCTCATCATGATATTACTTACATGACCGCTTTTTCGGCAGTATTTGTTTCTGGAATTTTATTTGTCATTTTATCACTAACCTCATTCCGTGAAAAAGTGATCGAAATGATTCCTGATAACTTGAAACATGGAATAACAGCAGGCATCGGACTATTTATCGCTTTTCTGGGTTTACGGATGACAGGAATCATTGCGGATAATAAAGAAAATTTAGTAGGCTTAGGCGATCTTCACAGCCCTTCATCGCTCTTGGCTCTTTTCGGTTTAGCCGTCACCATTATGTTAATGGTGTTGAATGTGCGTGGCGCTTTGTTTATCGGAATGATTCTCACCGGAATCGTTGCTTATTTTACCGGTCAGCTAAATTTTCATGAAGGAATCGTTTCCATGCCATCGTTTCCCGAAAAGCTTGCCATCGGTAATCCGATCGCTGCCTTTGGTGATGTGGTCCATTACAGCTTGTATTCCGTTGTATTTTCATTTCTGCTTGTGACCATTTTTGACACAACGGGAACCATTATAGGAGTCGCACATCAAGCCGGATTAATGAAGGGACATACCTTGCCGCGCGCCAGACAAGCATTATTGTCTGATTCCATCGCAACGACTGTTGGGGCCGTGTTCGGCACCAGCCCTTCTAGCGCTTATATCGAATCATCGACAGGCGTTGCAGCTGGAGGAAGAACGGGTTTAACATCAGTTGTTACCGCCGTTTTGTTTGCGATTGCAGCATTTTTTGGCCCATTAGTAAGCGCCGTTTCCGAAATTTCCGCTATTACTGCACCGGCTTTAATCATTGTAGGCAGCCTGATGATGAAAAATATATCTAAAATCAATTGGAACGAACTGGATGAAGCATTTCCGGCCTTTTTCATTATTTTAAGCATGCCCCTTACATCCAGTATTTCAACGGGAATTGCTTTCGGATTTATCTCTTATCCTTTGTTAAAAGTCATTCAAGGAAAATGGCGCGCCGTACATCCTTTGATGTACTTGTTTGCCGTATTATTTTTCTGCCAGCTGGCATTTTCATCCCATTAAGTCCTTTCTTGAAAAAATCGCATGACATAGGATTTCCCACGATCCCCTCTCCATTTTCGGGAAGGGGATCTATTGCCTTCACAAACTATACCCGTTAAGAAAATATAAACAACAAACCTCTGTTTCTTTTCTATCAGAAAATAAAAAGAATAATAAAAATAGTTTTACTTTTATTTTCTTTTTCCATATCTGTCCATGTAAAATTATTGAAAACATTGATTTTACGCAATTCTTCCAATTTTTATCTTAATTTTCCTATTTTTTTATTGATTTATAAAATTATTTCTTTTTCTACATATATTGATTATTAAATATTATTAAATTAATATATTGCACATAGTTTAGACAATTTAAATATTTATAGGAGGACGTCTATGGGAACCATTGTACAACAACAAGATTATAACATTCCTGAGCCAAAGAAAAAGTCGAAACATCCCCCTGGATTGTATTTGCTATTCATGACGGAAATGTGGGAACGCTTCAGCTATTATGGAATGAGAGCCATCCTTGTTTTATATTTAACTGCATCTGTTGCAGCCGGCGGTTTAGGGATGAAAGAACAATCGGCCATGCTCATCTATGGTTTCTTTACTGGGGCCGTCTATTTTATGCCGTTGCTCGGTGGATATTTATCAGACCGTTTTCTAGGTCGAAGGCTGGCCATTACAATTGGTGGACTGACAATGGCGCTTGGGAATTTGGCCTTATTTGCCCATCAAAACCACACCTTTCTTTATACAGGTTTAGCCCTTCTAATTATAGGAAATGGCTTCTTCAAACCGAATATTTCTACTATTGTCGGTGACCTCTACTCTGAAAACGATCCCCGCCGTGATGCTGCGTTTACCATTTTTTATATGGGTATTAATGTTGGGGCCTTCTTCTCCCCGCTCATTGTTGGTTATGTGTCAGAAGATTTGTTTGCTAAAACGATGAATGGTTTTATCCAATACGGTTATAAGTATGGATTCCTTGTATCGGCCATTGGGATGATCATTGGACAAATTATCTTCAATGCGCTTGGCAATCGATTTTTAGGCGATATCGGTAAAAAACCGACTGGTAAGCCGAAAAAGAGCAATAAAGGAATCAAACAATCTCAACCGCTTACGAAGAAAGATAAAGAAAGAACAGCGGTGATCTTTATCCTTGCTGCGTTTGTCGTTTTCTTCTGGGCAGGATTTGAACAAGCCGGAAGTTCTATGACACTGTACACTCAAAAATTTATTGATCGGGAAATTTTCGGATGGACGATTCCTGTATCTTGGTTTCAATCTGTAAACCCTCTGTTTATCGTCCTTTTAGCTCCAGTTGTTTCTGCCTTTTGGATGAAGTTAAACAAATCCAAACGCGGCGATTGGAAGATCCCGACGAAAATGGCGGTCGGCATGATGCTGCTTGGATTGGGATTTTTTGTGCTTGTCTTAGCCGTGATGAAAACGGGCAGCGATCCGAATGATATTCAACATAAAGCCAATTTGTTATTTATTGTGTTTACGTACTTATTCCATACGGTTGGCGAACTGTTCCTATCACCAGTTGGTCTCTCAGTCGTGAGCCGAATCGCTCCGGTCAAACTGGCTTCCTTATTGATGGGTGTTTGGCTCTCTGCCAGCGGATTTGCTAACATTTTAGCTGGAAAACTCGCCACTTATACAGACTCTCTAGGGTACTTGGAAGTATTTAGTCTTATCGGAGGAATTGCTATTCTACTAGGATTAGTCTTACTGACATTGTCTAATAAGTTGACGAAAATGATGGATTAACGAATCGAACGTTTCATCAGAAAATAAAAAACGTATGTAAACAAAACCGCCGGCTGATCGCTTGGCGGTTTTGTTTTTTAGGAAAAAACATCTGAGATCGTTGACTGGACAAAAAGATGAATGTCTATTTTTTCTCTCTCTTTTTAAAGTTTGCTTACACCTTTAAATATAATGAGAAAACTTCCTTAAGTATTCAAATGTTAAATAAAATGATCCATTTCAAAAAAGAAATTGTCGTGAACATAAAAAATGACAAAAATCATATCAATCATACTGACTTTCAAAAAACGAGATGACGATATACGAAGGTCGTAGTGTTTATTGGAGATACCCGTCTTTGCCAGGCTAATGTAGTTCTCTAAAATTGCAGATGTTTTGTATCCTTTTGTGAATGGAGGCTTGCTTTAAATAATACATCGTATAGAAAATCCTGTATTTCAAAAAGTTGATGGAATCATTTCTGTGTCAGAGTATTCTTGTTGTGGCAAGATGGTTTTCTTACGGATGATCCTGATCAAGATAAAAAGTCCTTCTTCGGTATTTACTGAAATTCACCATCCAGCGGTCGTTATCAGCTCTTCCAGGCTTCTTGCTGTATTCATCGATATTTTTTTCTTTATCCATAAGACATAGGATTGAATCAGCCAAAATAAACGATTCTTCATGCACACGTTCTAATTTCTTAATATAGGGGATACTTTCTCAATCGCTTTTTGCAATTTTTCGCTATTTTTCCTGTATAGTTCCTTAGCTTCTTTATTTTCGGTTCCAAGGGCAAATGACTCTAAATCGGCCTGGCATTTTTTCATAGTGGCGAGAATCAATGGTCTTTCTTGCGGAGATGGAACTTTAAGCTTATCATCATAAAGATCGACCGTTAATTCGCCATAGGAATTGACCTGTCCAAGAAAAACATTATCGATAGTCACTCCCAGTTTTTCCAGTTCCGTGATTAGCCATCTCCTGCTTCGGCCAATCGTGGTGAGCGGCACATCCAGTATTTTTCCGTCCATAATAACCGTCTGAGGCTCCTTCACCGTAGCAACCGACATATTCAAATCTTTTGCCGTCAAAGGTTGATTTTCTTTCTTCAATAAGACAGATAAATCTCCCGTTGGCTCTAAAACGGCAAATTCCACATCTGACACCTGAAAAACGTTTTTCTTTCTAAGCAATTCCAACAACTCATCTGTCGAGTATCTTTCCTTTTTTAAATTGTCTTCCATGATTTTTCCATCTTTGATAAAAATCGTCCCTTTTCCTTCAATAAAGCCGCGGAAACCTTTGCTCTTTAACGATAACAGGCCCGCCAAAAAGGGGATAGCCGCACAAGTGATGATCGCTATGATCCCCAATGAGATTTTTTGCTCAAGTCCAGTCACAACCTCTGCTCCTATACTCCCGATGGTGATACCATTTACATATTCAAAAAAAGAAAGTTGAGATATTTGTTTTTTCCCCAGCCATTTTGTGATTAAAAAAAGAATAATCATAAACAATATGGACCGTATCACAACATCTAACCAATTGGGCACAACGCAACACCTCCATCAAAAGAATAGGTGATCTTAAAACCCTTTGTACTGAGTTTCTTCTCGTTCCAACTCTCCAACACGTTTTTTGATATCTTCCACCACTTCATGGACGATCATCATTGTTTCATGCAATGTACGTTTTGATTCGTCATCTTGGGTGCGCAATGCTAAACTGGACAGGCTGGCTTCTACACCTTTAAGGCTGGCCATACATTGTTTCACTTCCGATGCAATGGTCATCGTATCCTCTCCTTACACCTTTTAGTTTTAGGCATCCCCTATTTACATATAAACAGAGAAAATTTTCTAAAAACCGAAAAATGATTTCCCATACAAAAATTGAGATTTTGGTGTCGCAGCCGTTTATTGACAGCTTTTTTTCTCCAAAAAGAAGTCAATTAACAAAAAAGCTTCTTCAGATAAGAAAAATGCCATTTATGGCCCGTTTTCGTATTCAATCGACACCGCATGTGCGATACAAGGGATGGTTTCGTTTTGCTGAAAGGATAAGGGCGATAACAAAGCACCCGTTGCGACCACTAGCATTCGTTTTAACTCCCCTTTTTTCATTCGGTTTAACAAATGGCCGTAAACGACGGTCGCGGAACATCCTGCACCACTCGCTCCAGATAAGACCGGCTGATCTTCCCGGTAGATCATGAGCCCGCAATCTTGATACTGTTCTTCACGAATAGGGGTGCCGTGTTTATGAAATAGTTCAAGTGAAATATCATGTCCAATTTGACCAAGGTCTCCTGTCACTATTAAATCATAGTAAGAGGGGTCAACATTTCGTTCTTTTAAATGTGCTTCTATCGTATCCACAGCTGCCGGAGCCATTGCCCCTCCCATATTCAGCGGATCGGTCATCCCCATATCAATAACACGACCAATCGTAGCAGACGTAACCCTGGGACCGTCACCAGTACTGCTTAACAAAGCAGCTCCAGCACCGGTTACCGTCCATTGTGCAGTGGGCGGTTTTTGTCCACCGTATTCCGTTGGATAACGGAACTGCTTTTCAACCGCTGCATTATGACTTGATGCACCTGTTAACAAATAGTCGGCTCCTTTGTTATTAACAATATAAGCACCAAGAGCCAGTCCCTCCATCGATGTTGAACAGGCTCCGAACAAACCGAGAAAAGGCACTCCTAGCGTGCGCATAGCAAAACTGGTAGGGGTAAGCTGATTAATCAAGTCTCCCCCCAGGAAAAACTGAATTTGCTCTTTTTGAAGACCGGCTTTTTCGATGGCTTTTTGACAGGCTTCTTCTAAAAGGATCTTGTGGGCTTTTTCATAAGAATCTTGACCTAGCCATAAATCGGAATGGAGCAGATCAAAATCTAACGCCAGCATTCCGTTCGCTTCAAAAGGTCCACCAACTGTACCAGTAGAAATAATGGCGGGCTTTTGATCGAAAACCCAAGTACGATGCCCCGTCAACATCAAAAACCACCTCGCTTTATTAAGAATCATGATCATAAACATTGGAATAGCCTGCCCGATAAGGCAAGCTTCATTACAGTCTTTCAGTACTGGTCTTTTTATCTGATTCAGATATTCGGTATATCCTAAACTATATCAATTGTTGTTTTGCCGTTTAGATACATGTACTCATCACGTTTCGTTTAAAGGTGTAAAAAAGGTTGGTTGATCCAACCAACCTTTTTATCTAATTTGTACATTATTGTTGTTTGTATTGAGGTTCTTCTTGTTCAATTTGTTGAACACGAGCAGAAAGGCTGTCAACTAGTTGCTGTGTTTGTTTGGCAGCATCTTGATAAAGTTGTTTAGCTTGTTGATTATCGGTTCCTAGTGCAAAGGTTTCGAAGCTCGCTTGTGCACTTTTTAATCCGGCTAGAGTTTGTTTCACTTGACTGATGATAGTCACAGGTGATTCCTCCTTCAATTTAAGTTACACTTTTAGAATGATAAAAAAGATCTTTTTTTATGTTTTCTAATTTTATCCATATGTAAAGATCCATAGTGGGTTAAATTCCTTTCATATCCTATATAACTTAGTTCAACCCGTTTAAACTCCCTGAAAGGCAACGCAATGGATTCGAAAAAACGAAAACAGGCAAAGAATCTAATTTGAAGGCAGCATCCTGACAACGCAGATAAAATTCGCCTATCAAGACAGGAAAGATTTGTATGTAGGAATAGGATAGTCTTTGAACAGCCAAACACAAGCTATTTCTTTTGGTACAAAAAATGAGAAAGCCAAAGAAAGAAGATAAGGAATAGAGCGAAAAGCTGTGGAGATATTTAATTCCGTAAAAAACGAGAAAAGCTGTTTAGCGTTTCTAAACAGCTTTTTCACCGTTTTTCTTTTTGATTCTATACTAAATCCTGGGGGTAAGAGATTTTTCTTGAAAAATAAATGCTGTTACGAAGATTCTCCTTTAAAAGGATCGTCGACAACGACATCGAAAAGAAGATTTCGTATATGAAATCTCCTTTTATCATAAAACTGCTTGATTGAAAAACTTTAAAATCCCTACGCCAGCAATAGTCCAAAATGCCCTGCTGTCAGGAGACAATTTCTTCAGTACAAGATGATGAAATGCAAAAGGATTTGGTGCCATTAAAAATCAAAACAAAATTCTTAGACCGTAGAAGGGAGTTTAAAAATACTTACTTTTTTTTAGCTTCGCGCATCTTGCTAAATAGTATTAGAATCAAAGGCACAACAATAATCCTAATAATGAACGTTCGTGTTTCTCCTTGCCTTAAATCCGAGAAATACCCCCAGACTATGGATAAAATGAGCCCGAAAATTAGTGGTGGTAGTATAGATTTCAAAAATATCCTCTCCCTTTCAATCCATTACAGACTTTTTTGTTTAAACTTAGTACCCATAATGAAAAATTCCCCCTTCTATATATCCACCCCTCTTTAAATATATTAACTGTAGATGAGCATTTTTATTAACAATGATTACCATACGAAAAAGAGACAAACGGGGTACCCCTTATGCCACGTGGAGCTGTTTTTTCACGGCATCAATGGGAATATTTTGTTTTGCTGCACGATAAATGAACTCCACGAGGCTATGTCCTTTTCTCTTGCGCAGGAGATCGAGCCCATCCGAAACATCACTGTTCGACTCGAACATGCTGTACACATACGCAAGTTGCACCAAGATCCAATACCGTTTCACCGCCCGACGCCCGCGAACGCGGTATCCATCGAGTTTCAGCTGGTCTTTCGCTTGACGGAAAAAACATTCGATCGACCAACGCTCGGCATAGTAGCACAAGATGTCTTCATCGCTTAGCTCGCGATCGGTGCTCAAGACGCAATGAAGATGTTTCGGTGTCATCGGCTGATCGGCTTTCCATGCGAGCAGCACCACGGCATCCTTGAGACCGTTCAGAGCACCTTCGTAGCGATACACCCGATAACGCTCTTTTCCCACCGTGACGAGGCGGGTATCCCGTGGCTCCATAGATTTGGCAAATTCCTTTGCTTGAATGGCCGTCCCTTTTGGATAGAGAATCCGATTCGTCTTGAGCATCGCGATGACGTGGAACCCTTTTTTCAAGCAGGCTCCCACGAGGGTTTTCGATGGATACCAAGAGTCCATGAGCACATAAACGGGTCGACTCACATCCAACGAAGAAAGCATCTCGATCGCGAGTTCCCCTTTGCTTTTCCCCGCCGTCTTGTCGTAGAGGCGAAAGGCAAAAGGAAACGCTTGGGTCATCGTATGAACCATGAGCCAAACGAGAGAATGTCCCCAGATCGACTTTTTCTCTGCGTGAGAATAGTGCCAATCACACCCTTGAATGGCGTGTGTTGCCCGTGACGAGGGCTTCGTTTTTTGGCAAATCGTATCATCGATCGAAACAAAAATGGGTTGATTCTCTCGTTTCGAGCTGCGTTCGACACGATGAAGCACCCACTGCTGGAGTTTGCGAAGCAACGTCTCTTCTTCCCATGGGCTTTTCGTGAAAAAATGGCTGAGTGTCGTGCGATGGTTCGGATGAAAACTCCCGTGATGTAGATCGGTCAGTGTTCCCGAAAAGCCCTTTGTAATCATCGCATCCACGATATGAACGAGATGCTTCATGACAGGTTTTGAGAAATAAAGTGCCAACCCCAACATCGTCAAAAACTTGTGGATTCCTAGGTGATGTGCTAATCTATTCATGAGACATGAACCCCCTTGTGAGTAGTTGTGGCACATCTATTCTAACCAAGGAATCGGGTTCATGTCTTCTTTTTTGTTTGGTTGTAAATTTATGTTAGCGAATTTGCTCATCTACAGTATATTAATTTATATTTTAATTTTATTCCAGTTTTTTTAAATAAAATTAAAATACAACCCATTAAACAAAGGCAACTACACTATTTCTAAACGCTTAATATACATGAGACTCCATTACATACCTGTTATTTCCTTACTTTTCTCTGCTTGCGCATACCATTGATAATAACGAATTGCCATATTCTTTGGGATATCCGAAATTCTTGAAACTTGAATAGATTTAGAACGTGTAGAAATTTCAAGAGAAGCGAGTCCAAACTTACGCTGTAGCACTGATTCTGTCACTTTTAATTCTTCAATTTTCATTCGGGTTGTGATAAATAATTTTGTGGAAAAAGATCCACTTTGAAGTTGAATAAAAGGACCACTAAGCTTGTAGCCACTAGATAAACCTCTTAATAATTGGGAAGTATGAACAAGAATTAACAAAGCAAGTGGCACATACCAGAGTCTTGGCCAGATATAGAATATCACTCCAGCCACGATCCAAATATAGCTAGACCGCACTAATTTCACAAAAATAGCAGCTCTAGGAAGATTAACCATCTCTGTTTCCACTTTAAATGTAGGCAAAATCTCAGATATCAGTAATAAAGCCCTATTTTTATCTATAAAGGGAAATAGTATATTGGCTGTTTTCAACTGTTCATCTTCCCCATCACCTGTGCTTACAATTTTCACCTCCACGATCCCCAACATTTTTTTTAGAAATTTTGTATTCACAATGATGGCTTCAACTTTTTCTTTTGGAATGGAAAATTCAGACTGATGAAACAAACCTTTTTTAATAAAAATTCGCTGCTGATCAGAAGTAACTTCAAAATTTCTATACCGAATATAAGTCCTTCCCCAACCATAAGCCATCGATAACACCAAAAGGGCAAAAATACCAACAGTGGTTAATAACCAAGATTTTTGGAAAAAGGAGAGAACAGCCTCTATATATGGATCTATTGAAAAAAAATCATTTAAATTCGAATAAAGGGTATAAAGCAACGACATAAAAATAAGAAAACTAAGCGATGTAACAGAAGCCACAAATATTTCTTTAGAGGTCATTTCATAATGCTTCTTCCTTGAGGAATGTTCCGGCAGGTTCGCTTTTAATGTCCCCTCATTAGGTTTATTCACGTCTCGTTCCAAGTAATCGGCATGACTAAAATATTTTTGTATTCGTTCGGCTTCTTTGCAGGTGATCATTTCAAGTTTGACGGAGGATTTATTTCCGGCTGCGCCTATATCCAGTAAGAGAGATGTGAGTCCGAACAAACGATGAAAAAAAGGTGTATTTCGACTAATGCCTTGAATCCGCTCCAAAGGAATATAACGACTTTCCTTGATAAATCGCCCTTCATGAATGCACATTTCTTTTTCTGTAAATAAATACTTGAAATGGATCCATTCGAGCAATATCGAAACGACTTTATAAATCAAATAGAAAACCCCTGATAAAACTGCGAATCTTAAGAAAATAGAATCAGAATCTGAACCTATATAAATTAAAAAAGTAATTACAAAAAGAACCAATTCCTTTATGGACTTGGCAATCGAATAGACGATCCATAGCGGATGTATTCGACGAGCTTTGTCATACGTTGTTCCTGTGTTCATAAAGGAATAGAACCTCCTTATTATTCATTTGATTCACTAATTCCCGCCAACATAGCAATCTTTTCCCGTAATTCCGCTGCTTCCTTTTCAGGAATAGCTGGTATTTCATGCACGGAAGCCATTGTTCCTATCTTTATCGTTGACAAACCATATTTTCTTAATAGTGGCCCTTGATTCGTATTGACGTATAACACTTTCGTCATAGGTATAATTAAGTGAGTTTTCTTTAATACTCCTCCGTACTTCAATTGTATGTATTTCTCATCGACTTCGTAGCGCCAAGTTCGCTGTCGATAAATAGGTACAATCACTATTTCAACGATGGAGGAAATAATGAGGAGTATCAAAAGAACGCAGAGAATAAAACGTATCCAACTTTTCCACTCATAGTATTGCTGGAAATACAGAAGGATTAATAGGATACAAAGTGCAATAAAATACATGATGGCATCACTAATTCGCCACATCTTCACAGCATTAGGTGAAATTTGTTGTTTTGGTTCCTTAATCATTTGAGTCATAATCTCCTTCTTTCTGTATTTAGAAAATCAACTATTCAATAAAAGACCCGTACCACTTTAAATGAGTGAGAAGAGGTATTTTTTTCTTTTCAAGAAAATGGATAATAAAAAAAGTTTAATACATCCATTCCTAAGCATATATTACTAGTTTTCCATTTAACTATTATAGTTTAAAAAAATTTTTTGTGTACCATTTTTTTGAAAATAAATAAATTCATACTAATTTTGTGAACAAATGTAAAAATTTGAATATTTTATTGACTTTATTTGACATCTTATGTTAATATTCGTTTTTGACAATCTTACCCATAAATCGCAATAGTAGGAAAGGAGGGGTAGAAAATGGCTACTTTTTTAAAAATAGTTGCTAGATTAGGTACCAAAGCTGCGAAGTGGGCTTGGGCCAATAAAGGGAAAGTTTTAGATTGGATAAGAGATGGCATGGCAATTGAGTGGATCATTGACAAAATTAATGACATTGTAGGTTAATTGTTAAATTTTTAGGTTAGTAAAATAGTACAAGTACTACCAATAATTCATTCTTGATCGGGTTAGGTGTCAAAAATACTAAAAGGAGGAGTAGAAATGGCTACTTTTTTGAAAATAGTTGCTAGATTAGGTACCAAAGCTGCGAAGTGGGCTTGGGCCAATAAAGGAAAAGTTTTAGATTGGATAAAAGATGGTTTAGCAATTGACTGGATTATTGATAAAATTAATGACATTGTAGGTTAATGATAAAATGCTTAATCTCATTGAAAAATTCCGTAATTGGGATAGGAAAATATTTTCCGAATATTTCCCCACCCCATAGGACACTTTTAGCGAAAGAAAGAGCTGCCACTCTTTCTTTCCTTCTTATAAGTATGCAATAATCCCACCCTTATTGTCAACGTCTCGATCTAATGTTTATGTAACTGTTTTTTTAAAGATCCTTGGCTTTTATTTTCTCTAATTCTTTCTTTCTTTTCTTAGATAAAGATTCTCTCCCTTTAATCCATCCTGAAACAAGAAGCACTGTTCCTCCCAACAAAGCAGCAAGGATTGCTCTCCCAGAACTTTCCGGGAAAATATTATTCATATATGCGTATATAAAAAATCCGATATAAAGTAAAGGCAATATGGCACCTACGAGTACATGGCCTCTTTTAGATATAAGATATTGAAAAACTAAAACCAAAACAGCCACCAAGAAATGTAAGCCATATTTCATATTCATTCTCCCTTTTCCGCTTTGTATTTATCAATAATTATTTTGGCAACATCTAAACTTATACGTTCATCAATCACAAAACTTTTAATCATGTTTATAAACTCGACATCTTCTTCTTTACTATGCAATTCAATTTTTTGTATTAATTTATCTAACATCGTACGTACAGTAGGATAAGAGACCTCATAAATATTTGCCATTTTTTTTAAAGAACCTGAATTCAAAATAAATTTTCTTATAAACTCTAAAGATTCTTTATCTAGAGATAGTACCCAAGATGGAATTTCATCTCTTTCCATAAAACCACCCCTTCTTTTAATTATATTAAATTATTTTTTTATTTTATTCAAGTATTTTTCAAGAAAATATATATAAATTTGAAAACTTATCTTTTTTTAGGAATATATTAGCTTATTGGACCATTATTTCGTTAAAACTTTTTATGACATTTAATGAATACATCGGTAGTTTGTCAACATCACCGTATGTACGGTTCTGTATACGGAAGGTTCAATCAAATAAATAACGCTTTTCACTATATTTCCTATACAGGCTTTTCAGCCCTTGGCTATACCAATAAGAGTTACCAAGGATTTGGTGTAATATGGTTGAATTCCGAGTTAAATGTGCTTCTTCACCTTCGTTTTTGGTTTCTTCCACTGTTTCCAGATAATCATTTGGAGCCCATTAGGTACTGATTCAGTCTTTTGATTCGATTTTCCATCGAGATCGAGTGGGGGCCGTCCAATAAGTTCCCTGTTCCTATGTTTCATCTTCTGAACGCTTTTCTGAGCAATTCTTATCTTTGATTCTTTATGATAAGTAAGGCTGAAACCTAGGTGATCCCATTTTCATTTGCGGTCTAATGTCGTCTTTTCCCCGTTGACATTGAGAGATAGCTCTTTCTCTATGAAGTTTGTCATGTTCTCCATGACTCTCTTTCCGGCTTTTCTACTCTTGACACAGATATTACAATTATCTGTATCTCTTACAAATCGAAGATTTCTTCTTTCGAGTTCTTTGTCTAATGTGGCCAACATGATATTAGATAAAAGGGGACTTAACGGCCCCCATCCCGAAACCAAACGGCAGTAAACAGAAACTAGGGATCCTGACTGCGACAGACCTATGCATTAAACCAAGACCAAGTGTTAAGACCCGTATTCGCCCCCGGCAGAAAAGACTTCGTTTTAATGTACACACTCCCCCAGTGATACCTGGCCTCCTATGAAGTTCGTGTTTCTCAGGCCGGAAGCCTGCCGCTTGCTTCCTTCAGATTCCGCTTCACCATGGACATCCTTGTGTTATGTTAGCGCTGCTTCTGCCCTCTCGGTTCAGGACTTTTACTCTAGAGATTACACCAATGCCGTACGCACACACAAAATAGCCCCCTCGTGGGGGCTAATCCAAACCTTTAAAAGCATAAAGATGACAAAAGGCATCCGAATGCACACATTCAATGCCTTTTGTCTACACTCTGAGCTGTATAGCAATTCGCTACACAGCTCTGCCGATCTCTCCGATACACTCAAAGCTTTTTTGTTTATGAGACTTAAGCCAACACTTTGGACTGATCATCGTTATGAAAAAAGCTTTTCATGGCGTGGAAGACATCTTCTTTCTGTTTTAAAATGAAATAACGGAATTTTTCGTCTTTGATGTTTTTATAGGCGGACATTAAAGTGGAATGGCGACTGTACTGATTGACTTCTCCGTAACCAAACATATTCGACACAGCCATGATTTCTTTGACGAGTTTGATGCACCTTGCGTTATCGGAAGTCAAGTTGTCCCCATCAGAAAAATGGAAAGGATAAATATTATACCGAGAAGGTTGGTATTTTTCCTCAATTAGTTCCAGCGATTTTCGATAAGCAGAAGAACAAATCGTCCCCCCGCTTTCGCCCTTGGAAAAAAACTCTTCTTCCGTGACTACTCTTGCTTCCGTATGATGGGCGATAAACTCAATCTCTACCGTTTCATATTTCGTTCGTAAAAATCGGGTCATCCAAAAGAAAAAACTCCTAGCCATGAACTTTTCCCATATCCCCATGCTTCCACTCGTGTCCATCATGGCCAGCACCACTGCTTTGGAATGGGGCTTTTGCACTTCGTTCCAAGTTCTAAATTTCAAGTCTTCCGGAATAATCGGATGGAATCTTGGCTCACCCTTTAATGCATTTCTTTTAAAAGCGGTGAGCATCGTTTTTTTCTTATCAATATTCCCCATCAATCCCGTTTTGCGGATATCGTTGAATTCAATTTTCTCAACAGTATGATTGTCTTGTTCCTTTTGCTTTAAATTAGGAAGTTCCAGCTGCGCAAAAAATGCTTCTTCTAAATCAGCCATGGAAACTTCCGCTTCATAATAATCTTCTCCCGGTTTATCTCCTGCACCTTGGCCTTTTCCAGGTCCTCGTTCGCTGCTGCCATCCCTTGCAATGACATCTCCGACTTTACTGTCTCCGTTTCCTTGGCCGACGTGCTTGTTCTTATCGTAATTATAACGGATTTTATATTCGTCTAATGAACGTATCGGAATCTTCACTACATCCCTGCCATTGGATAAAATGATGCTTTCTTCTGTGATCAAATCGGGCAAGTTGTTTCGAATAGCTTCTTGCACTTTCTCTTTATGACGCTGTTGATCTTCATACCCTTTCCGATGGAGGGACCAATCTTCTTTTGAAATCGCAAACTGATGGTTATCCATTTGATTCATTTCCTCCCCTCCTAAAATGGTTTTCACTTTTTTCATAATTTTTCATACAATATGATGAATGTCATAATCAATGTACTTTGATCCTACAGGTTGATTACTTTATCCTATGCAAGAAACACAAAGAGTTGACTAAAAGATCATACAAAAGGAGAAAATCCAGGTTGGACAAGCATATCGAACATGACGGAACGGGCTGCACCTTTTGATAATCAGCTCTTATTCTGGTTCATCTGATATAGATCAGCACATTTGAATTCCATTAATCTTATGATGTTGTCATCGAGAGTACAGTGATCTTTGCCCCTCATTCTTAAAAATGACCATTAGCCAACATGCTTGATGAAAAAAAGATTCTGCGAATAAACGCAGATTCATGGAAACAAATCGTATTGGTTTTCCATAGAAAAACTGACTATTGTTGATCCTTACTTTCCAGAATTTTGGTACACAAATACTCAATCGTTCTAATTTGAAAGGCAAACGGTGCTACCCTTTTTGAATAGCACCAATGCCTTTATTTTAAAAATCCGCCTTCCACCAACATTTATTTGATTTCCTCTTTTGCCATCAAAAATTCTTTGGAAGAATAATTTCCTTTTACAGGTAAACAATCAGCATAAAACTGTTTTAACCCAGGGATGTTGATCATAGGAAGAACGATTAAGAAGTCTTCATCATAGACGACTGTATTTTGGCTTTCATGTTCAGAAATCAGAACTTCATGGAATCTTTCTCCCGGTCTAGCTCCAAATTCGACAACTTTGACATCTCTCTCCCCGGACTCTTCTATCAACACTTCAGCCAAATCCAGAATTCTCCATGCGGATGATTTCATGACAAAAATCTTTCCGCCTTTTCCTATTGTTGCAGCTTTTATTAACAACTTGATCGCATTTTCCCTGGTTAAGAAGAAACGTGTCATTCTTTTATCCGTAATTTTGATCTCTTTCTTTTTGATTTGATTCATAAATAATTGAAGCACACTTCCATTACTTCCTAGAATATTTCCGCTTCTTATACAAATAAATTGGGTATCCGAACTGATCTGATTCGCATATACCACTAATTTTTCACCGATGGCTTTTGTCATCCCATAGAAGTTAATGGGGTCTGCCGCTTTATCGGTCGATACGTTGATGACCTTCTTTACTCTATTTTCTAATGCAGCTTCAATTACGTTTTGAGTACCTAGCACGTTTGTTTTCAATGCCTCGAGAGGTTGTTCTTCACAGACGGGGACGTGTTTTAAAGCAGCTAAATGAAACACATAATCGACACCTTCAAAAGCTTTGACTAACGCTTCCCTGTCTCGAATGTCACCGATGCAAAAGCTCAATCGAGGGTCTTCAATCGCTCTACTCATCTGTACTTGACTGGCTTCGTTTCTGGAAAGAATAATGATTTTTTTAGGGTTTAGCGATAATAACTGGTTTATGAGCTCATGCCCCCATGAGCCTGTCCCGCCGGTCACCAAAATCACTTTATTTTGAAACATCTACTTGACCTCCTGATAGATTCATTCTAGATGAAACACCTGTTGTTTCAGGCGACTGTTCCGTTTAGGAATCTTCCATTCTTGTTACGGTAGAATTGTCCAGTATTTAGTCCTTTATTTTCCGCTCAGTTGAACTCCGTCGAACATCATTTTCCAAAAATGATCATTCGCATTCCAAATGTCCCGATTCGGAAGTTCAACCACGCTGACTCTTTCAATAGGCCAATTTTTTTCGGTCAGGCCGCTGACATCGGTATGATTGACGATGAGAATTCGAAAATCATGTTTCACCATTTTGGATAAAATGGACTCAAGTTCTAAGACCTCTTCAAACGTGCCTTCTGTTCGAACAAAAAGGATCCGTTTGCTGGTCTCCATTTTCTCTAAAAAGCGCTTTATCCGTCTATCAAACTTTTCTCTAACTTCAGGGTAACCGCCCAAATGTGAAAGTGTATTTTTTCCAACTTCAAAATCATGATTAGAAACTATTTGATAGACGTCATCCGATACACAAATTAGCTGATCAGAAGCATAACCTATAATTCTTAAATTAGGCAGGTCCATAAAACCGACAAATCTGTTTTTCAAAAGACGATTGACATTTGATAAAGAAGGAGATGCCATCCAATCCAACACTCCCGAAAAAGGTCTCAAATTATTTTTCTTAAGCTGAATGGATGTCAAACAAAGATCTCCTAAACTAAATACGGAATCATAAGTTCCTTTAATATCTTCTAAACTCATATTCCCATCTCCGTGAACTACCCTCCACTTACCACCCTTGCGGGTCGCTTGAAGTGGGGGCTTCTCGGGTAATCCTATCTAACGATAAGAAATTGACCGAGCTTACCCTCTCGTTCCGAAAGTTATTATTCTTTATGCTAATATGCGTAATCCTTCATTTTTGATATTGATTGCTGAATTGTGATCACGATCTAATACAAAACCGCAAGAACATTCATATACACGTTTAGATAATGGCATTTCTTTTTCCTTGCCACAACAAGAACATTTCTTAGTAGAAGGGAACCACTTATCGATTTTTACAAGTTGTTTCCCTTGTTCTTTTAGCTTGTATTCTAAGAAAGTAGTGAACATACCCCAGCCATTATCATGAACACTTTTTCCAAAATTGAGGGCTTGAGACATTCCTTTCATGTCTAAGTCCTCAATGATAACTGCGTCATAGGTTGATGCTAATTCTTTTGATTTATGGTGAAGAAAATTCTTGCGTTGATTGGCAATTTTCTCTTGTAACTTTGCTACTTTCAAACGTTGTTTTTCCCAACGTGCAGAACCTTTTTTTCTGCGAGAAAGAATTCGTTGTGCTTTTGCCAGTTTGTCTAATGCTTGTCGATAGTACCGTGGGTAATTGGCTTTCTCACCCTGTTCACTCTCGACATATAGACCGTCCATAGCAAAATCTAAGCCAACTACTTTTTGAATCTTTACTGACTGAATATCTTTCTCGTATTCTGTCAAAATCGAAATATAATATTTACCTGTCTTTGTTTTAGAAATAGTACAAGATTTGATTTTATAATCAGCAGGTATTTCTCTATGTCGGTTCATTTTCATTGGCTTTTTGATTTTTGGTAGTTTGATATGACCATTTTCTAGCTTAATATTGCCGTTGACCATATTGGTTGTGTAAGATTGTTTATTTTTCTTGCTTTTGAATTTAGGAAACTCCGCACGACCTTCAAAAAAGTTCTTATAAGCATTTTGCAAATTGATCTGTGCGTTTGCTAAAGCTAAAGAATCCACTTCTTTTAGGAATGGAAATTCATCTTTGTATTTCGCTGGTGTCGGGAATGCTTGTTGTTTAAGCGTTTCTTTATCGTTTTTGAATTTCTCATACGTTTCCTTACGTTCTTCCAGCATCTTATTGTAGACAAAGCGAACACAACCAAATGTTTTGGCTAATTGGATTTTCTGTTCTTTATTCGGATACAAACGAAATTTGAAGGCTTTGTTTTGTTTGGCCATATCAAATCACCTCACTTCTGACCTTGATTTTCAATGTATTTTTTTATGACTTCTATTGGTGCACCGCCTGTTGTAAGCAGGCAAAAGCTTCTTGACCAAAACATCTCTTTCCATAGTCTTTTTCGGATATGAGGAAAGTTTTTCTTTATCAGTCGAGAACTTGCACTCTTATAAGTATTGATGAACTTCGATAATTCAGAATTAGGATGTGCTTTGAATAGGATGTGGATATGATCCTTATCATGATTCCACTCTGTCAAAGTAATGTTGTATTTTTTTCCGATCTCAATGAACATATCTTTTGCAAAATCAGATATTTTATCGGTGAACACTTCTCTGCGATACTTTACAACTAATACAAGATGATAATGTAATAGGAACACTGAATGATTATTACTATCCAATTTCATTGATATATCAATCCTTTTTTATATATAAGACTGATTATATCAAAACCTTTGGCTAAAGCCAACCGAAATTCATCTCCCGAGTCAGTCAAGATTTTGTGGGAACTTTTTTGGTTCGCTAAAAAACAGGTGTAAGTCATAGGTTAGCGAACCATTTTTTTAAATTTCATCCGTAAGCGCTTTCGGACTCTCATCCCTTGCCATGACAGACCGATATGTATACCTTTTTTTACCATCCCTTGAGTTCAGACAGGACATGATAGATCGGTGTCCCGGACGATTGCTGTAAATATGGCACGTTATTCCGCGTGATCTCCGGCCAAAGACGGCGGACGCGTTGTTTCGCCTTGTTCACGATCGTCTGTTTGGTGGATGCCGTCGACACCGTTTCCTCCGCCGGATGCGACGATTCTTCTCCTAAACGACGTCCGAAAAGACGAATCCCATCCATCCGGGCAATCATTGCCTTGAAAAACGCCCTAAGTCCCTTGTCTGTCCAACTGCGGCGGTATTTCACCCGATACGCCAACTGGCTCATCACGCTTTCAGCCCTCCCCATCGGATACATGCCCGTTGTGTCCACTCCTTGCTCCTTCAGCCATTCCCGGTAATCACGGATGCATCCCGGCATCGATTCGATCCGGTGGATCAAGGCAGCCAGCTGTTGTTCTTTCGCTTCGTCCCCCAGCGTGCCGAGGGCGCTGTTCAGTTCCACAAGCAGCTTCTCTTCATCCTGCTTCGCCAGCTTTTGCCGAATCGCCTGCCACCGTGGATGGCCCGAGAGGCATTGGCGCAACTCACGCGCCACGTGGAATCGATCCAATTGGAAGCAGACCCGTCCTTTGAAATACTCCCGGCACGCGGTAATCCATGGAGCGCCGTCCCCGTTGATGACAAGAAGATCCCGACACGGATCATAGGCATATTCATTTATCAAAAATTCCTCGAAGCCTTCCCACACCTCCCCCTTGCCCTCATGGACGTAATGGCGCTGATTGACAAATTCGATCCGTGAGCCGTTGCGCTTCCACCCTTCGTGAACGGTTAGGATCTTGTCTTCCTTGGCCCGTTTTCCCTTCCCTTGGCGAGAAACAAACAGTCCATCGGCCTCCACAAACAGCACCCGTCCATATCGCTGGTTGACCGGGCAGTGCAGCGGAGCTTCAGCTTCGAGCACCAACTGGCGGATCGCCTCATGGCTCATCACCGGATACCCGACCATCTGGGCAAGCGTACGAGCCGCTTTGCGATAAGAAGAGCACTCCACCGCCAATCCCACCGCTGTTTCTTCTAGACAAGGGCTGATTGACTGCGATCCATCAAACGCTAAAAAGGAATCAAGCAAAAACGTGTAACGGTTTTGTTCCCGGTCTAAATAGTAGTTCCGCTCAAAGGTAACTTCGCCAAACAGGGTTTGAATCGTGATGCGTCGTTTGTCTTTCAAGTGGTACCGGCGCTTGTCCCGGGTTTCCGCCAATTGTCGGTCGATGTCCTCCAACAAAGCCGTAAACAGTTCGGCGAAGGCGTTTTGCAAGGCTCGAAACAAATCAAGTTCGATCTCTTTCCATGACAACGAATTTGTGGTAAGATGTTGTTGAATATTCATGGGACTCTCTCCTCCTGTTTGATGGTTTGGCAATGATCATCTTACCAGGGAGAGAGTCCTTTTTTCATGTTTCCTGCTTGGGATCCTACCGCGCTTCGCTTGGTGGCCCCGATGAGGGGGATTGCGAACCTACGTTCCCAACCCCCTCATCGGGGAATTCTAAGAATTTCTCCCACAAACATTTTACTCACACTCATCTCCCACCTACTCATTGGGCTACGCCCTGCACATTCCTTGAGGATGGGAGACTTCTTTCGGAAATCCGTTAAAAAAATGAAAAACGTATTTCCAATGTGAGGTCCGTTATGCATTGCATAGCACATTTTTTATTTCCTCAATTTCCCAAAAACGAATGAAAGCTTATCCAACTTAAATCCAGAAAAGACGAATATTTTTCTAATATCCTATCCATAGTTAATTCCGCATCACAAAAAAATGAGAGGGCAGAAACTCGAACGATGGAAAAATGTGTATTTAATCCAGGTTTCAATGAGAAATAGAACAAATTTTCCATATTCGACTAATCCGTAACAGGGAGGAATACGAGATTTTATAAAAAATCATTTCTAATGGTCGTCCATCATCCTATTTTCTGTGAACATTATGTGCAAACTTTTATAGCAAAACAAAAAATGTTTATCTTTCAAAAGTGTTTGACTGACGATTTTCATCATCATGAAAAGGTATAAGTTTCTGTTAATCCGTTGAAAATATCAACCTGTGGATTCCACTGCAACAATTGACGCGCTTTTTTATTATCGAGACAGCTATGTTTAATATCGCCCGTTCTTGCATGTGTGTAGATCGTCTCAATTGGGGAGCCGTAAATTTGCGTCAGCATTTTCACTAAGTGATTGATGGAGATGCTTTTTCCGGTGCTGACTTGAATCGTTTCCTGATCCCCTTTCTCCACAGCAGCGATATTTGCACGAACAATATCTTTTACATAAACAAAATCTCGTGTTTGTTCACCGTCACCGTGTATCATTAAAGGCATTCCTTTTTTGATTCTGTCTAAAAAGATCGCAATGACTCCTCCTTCTCCTTTTGCGGATTGTCTAGGGCCATATACGTTGCCATAACGGAGAATGGTGTAGGATAGTCCATAAAGCTGATGAAATAAGCGGATATATGACTCGGCTGTCAATTTCGATAAACCGTAGTAAGAAATAGGCATTGTCAAGTCCTTTTCTGAAATCAAATCTTTTTGTAAATTCCCGTAAACCCCAGAGGTAGAGGCAAAAATTACTTTTTTCACAGAAGCCTCACGACAAGCTTCCAAGATATTGATGGTTCCATTGATATTCATGTCAGCATCATATTTTGGTTCACGAATTGACTGCCCTACATCTGCCTGAGCCGCCAGATGGAATACGACATCCGGTTTTTCTCTCATAATGATTTGTTTGGCCCCTTGACTACGTATATCTTCGATATGCATGACGGCAAGCGGATGTACATTTTTCAATTGTCCAGATACTAAGTTGTCCAATACATGCACCTTCGCACCTTGAAGAAGCAGTTCTTCAACGAGATGAGAACCGATAAAGCCGGCCCCACCGGTTACAACAGCCTTCATGATTTATGCTCCTTATAACTTTTTTATCATCGTATGAAGCTTTAAAGAAAGGGGTACAAGGAGTATGCCTAATGTACAGAAAAATAGTTTGGAATAAGAAAGGGGTACAAAGCGTAAAACAAGTCCCATCAAACAAATCGGATGGAATCGAAAAAAAAGAAGGATAGCGATGGAGGAAAGACTTTTTAGAAAACCGTTTTGCTGCTAAAGACATTACAGAATTGTCTAAATGGAGAAATTTATAATCTAGCATAAGTCTTATTTCATCTCTATTATCTGCAATGGATCACACCCTCTATAAGGACTGATCGGCAAACTCTATAGCCGTTTCCCGATTGGATTTACCTTAAGGTATCGATCCTATCTCTTAAAATCAATAGATTCTCAAAGTCAAACAGTAGTAGAATTTTTCTCCATAGTATTCTCTTTTTTGTGTTAGTTAAACGGCTTGGCCTGCCATTATCTACTACCTCTATCAACTTGAATTGAAATGATCAATCCAACTATTATATCTACCCTTGCAAATCCTTGTTGTGAGAATAAGATGATGGAAAAAAGGGTAATAAATTTATGGCAGGTACAAAGACATTTGTGAATGATAGCCCGGCTACTTTGCAGATTACTCTCTTTATTCGTGAAGGAGATGAACCATTAAACCAAGATGGGACCGTTTCCTTTATACTTGATCCCGGTGAAACAGAGGTCATTACCTATGGAAATGATATAAACTCTTTGCTAAACGGGATTTTATTATTTACCATTTTCGAAGGAGACCTTTATAGCAAAACTCAATTCGTCATTGAAAAAGAAAGTGAACTTGACGATCTTCTGAATATAAACAGCATGATTACGATCACGAAAAACCAAACAGACTACGAAATCTCCGGAAGCAATCCAACACTTGCGCAATAACAGACTTATTTTTATTTCTGGCTCCAATAAAAGTTTCCTAACATTTGGGGGACTGATGATCCTTCATACAAAAAGTCCCGCTCTCACGATAAAAGTGAGGCGGGGCTTTTTTGGTGATTTTAAATCCGTACTTGAAAAGATCCTTTTTGAAACTTTTCTCACCTAAGTTTTTTGAGCAGCCCAATGAAGAACTAGTACGAATGGAATTAATGGACGTCCCTCATCACAGAGTTAGGGAGTTCATAGTCTGGGGGTAGAGAAGCTTTTATTGATTCCCAAACTTCGTGATCCACAAAGACTTCAGGAGTGGACAACGGAGTCGAAAATAATGAATTATAAAAATCCCCGCTCATCGGTTTAAACATTTCTTTTATCACTGGATTAGGCAGTACATAGTTTTCCGGCAATGAATTTTTAATGTGCTTCCAAACACGATCATCCACAAACATGTTCGGAGTGGAAAGCAAAGTCGAAAACAATGAGTTATAAGAATCTGCTCTCATCGGTTCAAACATTTCTTTTGTCACCGGGTTGGGAAGCACATAGTTTTCCGGCAATGAATTTTTAATGTGCTTCCAAACTCGATCGTCCACAAACACATCTGGAGTGGACAACGGAGTCGAAAACAATGAATTGTAAAAATCTCCGCTCATTGGTCCAAAAATTTCTTTTGTCACCGGGTTGGGAAGCACATAGTTTTCCGGCAATGAATGTTTAATGTGCTTCCAAACACGATCGTCCACAAACACATCCGGAGTGGACAACGAAGTCGAAAACAATGAGTTATAGGAATCTCCGCTCATCGGCTCAAAAATTGCTTTTATCACTGGGTTAGGAAGCACATAGTCTTCCGGCAAAGAATTTTTAATGATTTCCCAAATCCGATGATCCACAAATATTTTCGGAGTTGGAAATAAAGAGTTATAAGATTCTCCGCTCATTTTTGGGATGGCATCCTTTGCGACGAGGCTAGGCGATGCAGACCCTTGCGGCAAAGAACCTACCATTGATTTCTCTTCCGTACTGTCCTCAGTCCTTTGAAGCCATGCCTGAAATTTCTTTGGAAGAAACGACTGAAGTTCCTTAGGAAGCAAGGTGAGCAAAGAACGTTTAATGAAGTCTATTAGCCGAGACATTCTCTTCGTCCTTTCTCAATTTAGATATAGCGCTATGGTAAACATCTAGTACGTTGCTAACCCCTTTATCTAAAGCCCAATGGTTCCTTCCCCATTTGCTGGCATTATTCCCTAAAGTTTTCCTTAACTTTTCGTCGTCTAGTAATAAATTTAAATTTTGGTATAAAGCTTCACTGTCTCCCGCAGGTGATATCAATCCTGTCACTTGATGCTCCACTATTTCCGGCAATCCCCCTGCATCACTAACAATCACAGGCATTCCGGCAATTTGAGCTTCGACTACTGATAAAGGTTGGTTTTCCAAGAGGCTTGGAAGAACATAAATATCTGAATTAGCCAATAAAGCAGGAATATCATCTCGACTTCCAAAAAACAATACGTCTTCTTCTAAACCTAAGGCTTTAGTTTGGACTCGTAACTCTGCTTTCTTGTCTCCGTCTCCCACAATCCAACAAACCCAATCATTTCGACTTTCTTTCAATTGGCCAAGAGCGGATATGAGATGGTGAACCCCTTTCAGTTCCACAAGCCGCCCTGTAAAAATGATCACTTTTTTGTCATCCGGACGTTTTACAGGAGATTTCTCCTTCATTCGTTTTATAAAATTCTCTACATCGTATCCATAGTGGTATACTTTGATTTGTTCATCAGGAACAAGAAACTCATTCGTTAAAATATTCTTTAACCAATTATTGGCTACAATCGTAAATTCAGCAGATGACGCTCCAGTACGTTCGAGCTCATCAAAATATGCCCGAGCCATGTGAGAAGTCGGTGATTTATGAATGGTGGTTAATTGGTGTCTAATCTCATGAGCCACACAACCATGCAGGGTAGCGACTAATGCAGGTCCTTTAGGTCTACCCTCTGAATACTTGCAGTGGAAATGACATCTTGTGTATGGATCACATCATATTTGTCCAAACCTAAATAGGCAGCAGCTAATTCAAAAAAGTAACGTTGAAATTCCGTATATTTTATCAATGGATTGATATGAATAGCCGGATAAACTTGTTCGTTTAGTTTTGCGTTAAGCAAAGGAAGCACCTTATCCTTTTCTAACCTTCGATCTTCATTCACAATGTAAACATACTCATTATTCTCACTGTAACCTAGCAAATCCACTTCATGTCCTAAAGACACAAGCTTTTCTTTAAGCTGCTTCATATAGCCCCATACTCCCCCTACGTGCGGAACGGCCCAGTACGTAGCAAGCAATATTTTCATAAATACATCTCCTTCTGTTTTGGTCTATACGTATCATATTGAGAAAATAAATCTATGGTATAGACAGTTATCTTTCTATTTGCACAATATTTTCTGACAACCTCTTTGGAGGGAGTTGCAGTAATTTAAAAAAGCCGGGCTTTTGTACATTTGAAAACTCTTTTTCCTAAAGAAAGACAGTACTTTACTTTATTCATTAAAAAAGCCGGACCTTCCAAATCTTTGAAAGGTCCGGCCAGATCTTTTATTCTTTTTCAAAAAATATTGAGGCTCATAACCAATTTAACCGCAAATGTTTAACGGTTTAGCAAGCTGCCTACATAGCGCAGAAGTTCATTGGCTGAAGTTGAATTATAACCGTAGTCGTCAATCAGCCTTGCAACCACTTCGTTAATTTTCTTGAGCTGCTGCTCATCCGGCGTCTTGGTGGAAGTTGTAATTTTCACAACATCCTTTAAATCAGAAAATAATTTCTTTTGAATGGCTTCACGCAAGCGATCATGCGAATTGTAATCAAACCGTTTACCTTTTCTTGCATAAGCCGAAATGCGGATCAGAATTTCTTCTCGAAATGCTTTTTTCGCATTTTCAGAAATGCCGATCTGTTCTTCAATAGAGCGCATTAATTTTTCATCCGGATTAATTTCTTCTCCTGTAAGCGGATCACGGAGTTTCGTTTTATTGCAATACGCTTCTACATTATCCAAATAATTATCCATCAAGGTTTTAGCGGATTCTTCATATGAGTAAACAAAAGCTTTTTGCACTTCTTTCTTGGCGATTTCATCATATTCTTTACGGGCTAAAGAGATAAAATTCAAATATTTTTCCCGTAGTTCGTTCGTGATGGAAGGATGCTGATCTAATCCTTCCTTTAAAGACCGCAGCACGTCAAGCGCATTAATAGATGGCACTTCTTTCCGAATGATGGTGGATGAAATCCGGTTAATGACATAACGCGGGTCAATTCCGCTCATTCCTTCATCTTGATATTCTTTCTTTAATTCGTCTACATCTGCCGCATTAAAGCCTTCTACATTCTCTCCATCATATAGACGCATTTTTTTGATTAAATCAATATCTCCCCTTTTCGGTTCTTTCAATCGAGTTAAAATCGTAAACATCGCTGCGACTTTTAACGTATGCGGGGCTATATGGACATCGGCGACATCGCTTTCGCGGATCATTTTTTCATAGATCTTTTCTTCTTCGGACACTTTTAGATTGTATGGAATCGGCATGACGATAATCCGTGAATGCAGCGCCTCATTTTTCTTATTGGAAATAAAAGAACGGTATTCGGTTTCATTCGTATGTGCCACTATTAATTCATCTGCCGAAATCAAAGCGAAACGTCCTGCTTTAAAGTTGCCTTCTTGCGTCAAAGAAAGCAAATGCCATAAAAACTTTTCATCGCATTTCAACATTTCTTGAAATTCCATCAGACCACGGTTTGCTTTATTCAGTTCGCCGTCAAACCGATAAGCTCGGGGATCAGACTCTGAGCCATATTCGGCTATCGTCGAGAAATCAATACTTCCTGTCAAATCGGCGATATCTTGAGATTTCGGATCTGACGGGCTGAATGTGCCGATTCCGACGCGTTTGTCTTCTGAAAAAAAGATTCTTTCTACCAATACATCTTCTATTCTTCCACCGTATTCTTCTTCCAATCTCATCATATTCAGAGGAGATAGGTTCCCCTCAATCCGAATTCCGTATTCCTTATAAAAATCTTCTCTAAGATGTTGAGGAATAAGGTGTAGAGGATCTTCATGCATGGGGCATCCTTTAATCGCGTAAATCGCGCCCCTTTCAGTACGGGAATAGGCTTCCAAACCCCTTTTCAACATTGTGACAAGCGTCGATTTCCCCCCGCTGACCGGCCCCATCAACAACAATATCCGTTTCCGGACATCAAGCCTTTTCGCCGCCGGATGAAAATATTCTTCCACTAATCTTTCCAGCGCTTCCTCCAGTCCAAATAATTCATTGCTGAAAAATTTATATCTCTTTCTTCCCCCAACCTCTTCAAACCCCGCATCTTTTATCATGTTATACACTCTTGAATGGGCTGACTGAGCGACCCACGGCTTTTCCTTCACAATCTCTAAATACTCAGCAAATGTGCCTTCCCATCTTAGCTTTTCTTCTTTCTCCCGATACTGCTCAACCTTTTTTAAAATATCCAATATAAACATCCCCCTGTCCTTATTGAGAGAACGATTAATATAATCTATGCCATCGGATATTTAAACATGCCCAAAACACAAAATCGCTGTCGTTTCAAATGATGTTTCCCGTCTCTCTGCCGAATTTCTCTCTCTTATTTTTTAAGCGCATTCACTTTTCCAATTCTTTACGATATAATATCGATAAATCGTCAGAACGTTAATAAAGGAGGAGTTATAATTTTATGAAATTTCTGCTTATTATGGTGGTTATCCTCTCGTTTCTTACCGCTATTTTTACTGCCGGCTACAATGACAAGCCAGGGGTAAACAAAAAGTAATCATGGAGTTTTGATCTCTTACATACAACTAGAAACGTGGCAGAACAAGTGGCTGGGCGGTTTGTACGCTCAGCTTTTTTCACCAATAATTATTCCGAATATTTTTTTAATAAAGGAGCTATTCCTGTAATGAAGAAATTTGAGGTTTGAAACAAAAAGAGCCCTCTTGGTATAGTACAGGGTGTCAATGCATTGACCCCGAATTAATAATTACCAAGGAGGACTCAAGATGAATTATACGCAAAATCGTAAAATCTCGCAAATTACACCATCAACATGAGTCAGTCAAGATTTTGTGGGAACTTTTTTGGTTCGCTAAAAAACAGGTGTAAGTCATAGGTTAGCGAACCATTTTTTTAAATTTCATCCGTAAGCGCTTTCGGACTCTCATCCCTTGCCATGACAGACCGATATGTATACCTTTTTTTACCATCCCTTGAGTTCAGACAGGACATGATAGATCGGTGTCCCGGACGATTGCTGTAAATATGGCACGTTATTCCGCGTGATCTCCGGCCAAAGACGGCGGACGCGTTGTTTCGCCTTGTTCACGATCGTCTGTTTGGTGGATGCCGTCGACACCGTTTCCTCCGCCGGATGCGACGATTCTTCTCCTAAACGACGTCCGAAAAGACGAATCCCATCCATCCGGGCAATCATTGCCTTGAAAAACGCCCTAAGTCCCTTGTCTGTCCAACTGCGGCGGTATTTCACCCGATACGCCAACTGGCTCATCACGCTTTCAGCCCTCCCCATCGGATACATGCCCGTTGTGTCCACTCCTTGCTCCTTCAGCCATTCCCGGTAATCACGGATGCATCCCGGCATCGATTCGATCCGGTGGATCAAGGCAGCCAGCTGTTGTTCTTTCGCTTCGTCCCCCAGCGTGCCGAGGGCGCTGTTCAGTTCCACAAGCAGCTTCTCTTCATCCTGCTTCGCCAGCTTTTGCCGAATCGCCTGCCACCGTGGATGGCCCGAGAGGCATTGGCGCAACTCACGCGCCACGTGGAATCGATCCAATTGGAAGCAGACCCGTCCTTTGAAATACTCCCGGCACGCGGTAATCCATGGAGCGCCGTCCCCGTTGATGACAAGAAGATCCCGACACGGATCATAGGCATATTCATTTATCAAAAATTCCTCGAAGCCTTCCCACACCTCCCCCTTGCCCTCATGGACGTAATGGCGCTGATTCACGAATTCGATCCGTGAGCCGTTGCGCTTCCACCCTTCGTGAACGGTTAGGATCTTGTCTTCCTTGGCCCGTTTTCCCTTCCCTTGGCGAGAAACAAACAGTCCATCGGCCTCCACAAACAGCACCCGTCCATATCGCTGGTTGACCGGGCAGTGCAGCGGAGCTTCAGCTTCGAGCACCAACTGGCGGATCGCCTCATGGCTCATCACCGGATACCCGACCATCTGGGCAAGCGTACGAGCCGCTTTGCGATAAGAAGAGCACTCCACCGCCAATCCCACCGCTGTTTCTTCTAGACAAGGGCTGATTGACTGCGATCCATCAAACGCTAAAAAGGAATCAAGCAAAAACGTGTAACGGTTTTGTTCCCGGTCTAAATAGTAGTTCCGCTCAAAGGTAACTTCGCCAAACAGGGTTTGAATCGTGATGCGTCGTTTGTCTTTCAAGTGGTACCGGCGCTTGTCCCGGGTTTCCGCCAATTGTCGGTCGATGTCCTCCAACAAAGCCGTAAACAGTTCGGCGAAGGCGTTTTGCAAGGCTCGAAACAAATCAAGTTCGATCTCTTTCCATGACAACGAATTTGTGGTAAGATGTTGTTGAATATTCATGGGACTCTCTCCTCCTGTTTGATGGTTTGGCAATGATCATCTTACCAGGGAGAGAGTCCTTTTTTCATGTTTCCTGCTTGGGATCCTACCGCGCTTCGCTTGGTGGCCCCGATGAGGGGGATTGCGAACCTACGTTCCCAACCCCCTCATCGGGGAATTCTAAGAATTTCTCCCACAAACATTTTACTCACACCATCAACATTAATTGTAGGCATTGATATCGCCAAAGACAAACACGTCGCTCGAGCTCAGGATGATCGAGGAATCGAATTTGGAAAAAGACTGATCTTTGAAAATCGCATACATGGCTATCAAAAACTGCTTGATTGGGTTTCGAGGCATCAAAAGGAACACCAAAAAACACATGTCATTTTTGGTGTTGAGCCGACCGGTCATTTCTGGCTGAGTCTGGCCTATTTCTTGACTGCTAAAGGTTATGACTTTGTCTTGGTCAATCCTATGCATGTCAAAAAAACTAAAGAGCTGGATGATAACTCTCCAACTAAAAACGATACGAAAGATGCACGTGTGATTGCACAGCTGATTAAAGATGGGCGATACTCCGTACCAAATCTCTTAGATGGCATCTATGCAGAGCTAAGAGAAGGCGTCAAATTAAGAGATCAGCTCATCCAGCAGCTTATGATCACAGAAGGTCGTATTCAAAATCACATCCAGCGTTACTTTCCGGAGTTTTTCGATGTATTTAAAGACTGGGAAGGAAAGGCAGCTCTTTGTACATTAAGAAACTTTCCATTCCCCTCTCAGATTAAAGAAATGACATCAGAAGAAGTTCTTGCGAAATGGAAACAAGAAGTAAACCGTGGTGTAGGAATCAAACGAGCTACAAAGTTAATAGAAGCAGCGAAAAAGAGCATTGGTATCCAAATTGGTATCAAGTTTGCTAAACGTGAATTGGATTATTTACTCGATCAATATGAGCTATACAAAGAGCAATTAGGACAGTTAGATAAGGATCTGGAAGCACTTGTAGTAACGATACCTGGAGCGAAGGAAATGATCAATATTCAAGGCTTAGGTCCTACAACAGTCGCGCTATTCTTCGCTGAGGTCGGGGATATAACAAAGTATAGTCATCCCCAGCAATTAGTAAATCTGGCAGGGCTGTCATTACGTGAACATAGTTCCGGGAAGTTTAAGGGGCAAACCAAGATCACAAAACGAGGACGAAGTCGATTGCGAAGAGCTTTATACTTGGCCATTCGTCCACTCGTTGCCCATAATCCAACGTTTAAAGCCCTGCATCAATACTACACAAAGCGTCCTGATCGACCTTTGAAGAAACAGCAGTCACTGATTGCCTTGTGTTGTAAATTACTACGTGTCTTATTTGTCATTGGTCAAAAACAGTGTGAATTTGATGGTTCAAAGTTATTGAGAGGTTTGCCTCAAATCGATTCATTACAGGCAGCTTAAGGCTTTATTAAGTTCATGAAATCATTTCAGAATACCGTAATTATCTCAAATGACAAACACCAATAGTGCAGAGTTGGAGCTTATTTATTCCATACGGGCATGTGACCCAGCAAAGGAGCATATCCAACCTCCACCTCATGGATACGCAGGACGAAGGAATGTATGGAATTCAATCCGGAGAGATGTGGGAGGGTTAGCGACCGTGAGTGATGTGGAGATGATGAAGCACGGTTATACCTTATTTTTACCAAATAAATACAATTTGGTTGATAGGATGCCCCCTACCATGTAAATTATTTAAAAAAATTCAACATATATCCATTAAATGAGGTGTGTATTCTATTAAGTGTCTATGAAATTTTGAGAAAAAGCGAGTATTCGGGAGAAAAATAAACTTTATTGAGGGAGGGAATATGATGACTGAAGAACAAAAAAACCTTGAGCAAATCATCGATGATTTGAACCATACTGTTCAAAAGCTCTCAGAACAAGTGGAGCAACTTCAAAAAGAGGTTGCTGTATTGAGGGAAAATCAAGACAAACCCGTTCTTAATCCTGCTATCATCGGTCAAATCGGCGGTTTTGTTCTAGGAGCTATCGTATTAATCGGTATTTTTTGGTGATCATTGAACTAAGGGTGCCGTTTCACAATCAATACGGCACCCTGATATAAGTTGCGCCGAAAGGCAAGATAATCATCCAACAGAATGGGGAACTTTCCTAGCGCAAATCCATTTTTTGTTTTTCCACAAATTCTTTCATATACATTCTGACTCTTCTGGAAAGCATATTGGACATTTGGCCCGTCCAAGTATCTTCTCGAACCCCTCCCGTTCTTTCTTTATAATAGTTGGCGACTACTTTGTTATATTCTTCTAAATCTTTTTGGATCTTTTCTTTATCGCTGTTATAAAGATTTTCTTGATAAACGTGATGAAGCGGAAGACGCGGCTTTTTATCCGTTTCCTGATCCGGATAGCCAACGGCCAATCCAAATAACGGTATCACCCTTTCAGGAATTTGCAAAAGCGCTTTCACTTCTTCGAGACGGTTGCGGAGTCCGCCGATATAACAAATGCCTAAGCCCATTGATTCTGCGGCAATCACAGCGTTTTGCGCCGCTAATGCCGTGTCTATTAAACTGACCATAAATTTCTCTGTGCTTTCAAGCGAAGGAATGACGTCTCTGCCTTCGATTTCACCAATAACCTCATGGCGATAAAGATCGGCGCAAAATACAAAAAAATGGCCATTTTCCGCTACATAAGGCTGATTTCCAGACAGTTCGGCCAACTTTTGTTTTTTATCCGTGTCTGTAACACCAATAATCGTATACGCCTGAATAAAACTGGAAGTAGAAGCTGACTGAGCGCAACGGACAATCGTTTCGATCTGTTCCGTAGTGAGCGGCTGCTTCTTAAACTTTCTTACAGACCGATGAGCCAAGATCGTTTCAATAGTGGTATTCAACGCTGCTACATCCCCTCTCTAAAGATAAAATAGAAACTTTTTCCTAAATGATTCTCTCCTGCAGTCATGAAAAGCTACATCACTTTCAGAACCTCGTTTTTAAAAAAACGGCGCAATCAAGAAAATCCTTCCGATCAAAGAGGACATATTCTTTCAATCTGTTGTTGAATCTCGTGATTACCGGACGATCAAAATGTCACGAGACAAAGGGAGAATGAATGAAATCTTTGCCATTCTCATTTGGTTGTGATAACGAACCAAAAAAAGCCAAATCCCCATTCACCTCCCGAAATCAAATGGAGCATACCTTATCCAGCTTTATGTATTACTATAACCCTTATCGGAAAAATTTCAAATGATTTAAAACAGAAAAAAGAAACAGGGACATGCCCGGTTTCTTATGTTAAATGAGGAAATTGCTGTTGTCTTAACGCTTCATATACTAAAATAGCCGCCGTATTCGATAAATTGAGAGCTCTTACTTTATCGTTCATAGGAATCCTCAAGCAACGCTCTTTGTTGGCTGCCAGCAATTCTTTCGGTAAACCGGTCGTTTCTTTTCCAAAGATAAAATAATGATTTTTGCTCGTATCGCTAAAATCAAACGAATTATAATATCGCTCGCCGAATTTCGTTATATAATAATATTCTCCATCCGGATTTTTCTCAAAAAATTCATCGAGTGAATCATAATAAATGATATTGACATATTTCCAATAATCAAGTCCGGCCCTTTTTAACATTTTGTCTTCCGTTGAAAAACCAAGCGGGCGGATTAAATGGAGTGTTGTATCCGTAGCCGCGCAAGTTCTAGAAATATTTCCTGTATTCGCAGGAATCTCTGGTTGATACAATACTACATGATTTGCCACAATGCTTTCACCTCTAAAATAAAGTCTGCCATTATTATAGCATATACGATTCCCCGTCAACTTTGATCGTTTATGGCAAAAAACTTATATTGAATGTTGGGAGTGTAAGCCGTTGAATCTTCATAGCTCCAATATCTCATGCGGCTATTGGAAGTATGAGCATTGACTAAAGGCATTCCATAGTCGTCTTTAGCGGTGACAATGGTCGTATGATCAAACCGTCCATCTCCTTGAAAATCGTAGCAAATCACGTCTCCCAGCTGCAATTCAGCGGCATTGCGGACTTCATTCGCTTTTAGCCCCGTCTTGGATCGGCCTAAATACATTCGAAACGAATGGGCGACCGACCAACTGTAACTCCACGAACCGTTTTGCATCCACCAGCCTTGGCCCCGATTCGGATATCCTCTCATCGGTGCGCCGCCGGCTTTTAAACATTGCGAAATAAAATTAGTACAATTGACATGAAACTTTTTGTAAGCGGGATTATAGCTATTCCACCATCTTTCCGCATATTGAACCGCTTTTAGCCGATTATATTCAAATCCCGCCCGCTCTGCTGTGTCTTCCCATTCTTCCATCGACTCAATCGAATATCTTTCGGTTTCCCAGGAGGGAATGATTTCTTCGTCCTTGATCACCGTTTGTTCCCAAAAAATAGCTTTTCGATGTTCTATTTCTTCTTCCATATAAAAAAAACGATTTTGTTTAATCAAATATTGTAAATGAAGAGTGTAAAACACTTCACGATCTGTTTTATGGATAATGTTTCCTTTTCCTTTCGCCTTTAAGATTTTCGCGTTTCGTCGTTCCAAAAGCTTTCGCTTTCTTTCCCATTTTTCATCGGAAACATTCCTCTGTTCATTTTCAACAACTTGTTCCAATCGATTTTGCAAAAGTTTTTGAAGCTGTGATTCCATAAAAAAATCCCTCCCCGTTAAAGCCTATGTGGCGATATCAGGGAAGAATCCACTAAAATCTCTAATTAGGAAGAAAAATATTGCAGCCCTTTCTCGATTTCTTTCAAAACATCGGGATCCGTTTCCGTTTGTTTCGCTTCCAAAAGCGCTAACTTTGCTTGATCGCCGCCTATTTTTCCAATCGCCCAAGCTGCGGTCCCCCGTATCACAGGACGAACATCTTTTTGCAAAACTTCCACTAAAGAAGGAATGGCAGTTTCTTCTTTAAAATGGGCAATGGCAATGATGGCATTCCGCTGGATTGGCTTTTTTCCTCTCCACGAGCCGGAAACCATGCCAAATTTCTCTTTAAATTCTTTATTGCTGATGTCAAGCAACGGTTCAAGCAATGGTTTTGCTGTTTCAGGATCCGGTTCCATTTCTTCGTGCAAATGAAAATCAATCCCTTTATTTTCAGGGCAGACGGTTTGACATGTATCACAGCCGTATAAGCGGTTGCCGATTTTATCTCGATATTCATCCGGAAGAAAATCCTTTGTTTGTGTAAGAAAAGCGATACACTTTTTAGCGTTTAACTGTCCTCCTTGAACCAAAGCCCCCGTCGGACAAGCGTCCAAACATTTTGTACATGTACCGCAGCGGCTTTCCAACGGCTGATCCGGCTCAAAAGGCAAATTGGTAATCATCTCTCCCAAATAAACGTAAGAACCAAATTCCGGGGTGATAATCGAACAATTTTTCCCGCTCCAGCCGATGCCCGCTCTTTCCGCTACAGCACGATCGGATAATTCGCCCGTATCGACCATCGATTTCATCCTGGCTTCTGGAACTTTGGAACGGATAAATTCCTCCAATTGTTCGAGGCGATTTCTTAAAATCACATGATAGTCCAATCCCCAAGAGGCTTTACAAAAAGTTCCACGTCGAAGCCCCTTTTTTCCTTTTGGCGTTTCTTTCATTTTTGATGGATAAGCCAACGCAATCGCGATAATGGATCGTGGCTGGTCAAATATCAAGGCGGGATTAGTGCGTTTATCGATATCAGGCTCCTCAAATCCCGATTGGAATTGAAGCTCCTGCTGACGGATCAGACGATTTTTCAATTCGGTAAAAGGCTCTGCAGAAGCAAAACCTATTTTATCGATGCCTATCTGTTTGCTATAGGCAATAATGTCCTGTTTTAATTGATTATAATCCATCACGGATCACCTTTCAGTCGAAAAAGAGAGTCGGCTATATTTTAACCATATAACAAAAAAACGCAATACTTTGTTTCTTACAAACAAAATACTGCGTTGATCACAATATGTATATGGAGCGGGTGATGGGAATCGAACCCACGACAACAGCTTGGAAGGCTGTGGTTTTACCACTAAACTACACCCGCAATTGCTATCGAACAATAATTATTGTACATGATCCGACAAGATTTTGCAAATATTTTTTTCGTTTTTTTTCTTTTTCGTTGATTTTCTTTTTCACCCCCATTACGGACAAAGTATAATGAGATGCAATAATCAATCCAAAGGAGGATAAAAATAGAAAACAAATCCGCTTTAAAAAAGCATTTATGTCAATTAGAACAAATGTTGTTAAAACCGGAAATTCGTTCAACTGACGATTTTTTTGAATCCGGAAATCCAGGGAATATTTGGCATAAAAAGGATTGTGTCGATGAGGGCGGACTTAGTATAAGGAAAATGACTCTTTATGATTTTGAGATAAATCCTTTATCAGAAAATGCCGTGTTACCGACATTTCGTGTAAAAGATGATACAAGAATGCAAGATACTTTACGCAGCTCGATTTGGAAATTTCGTGATGGAAGATGGCAAATGTTTTTCCATCAAGGAACGTTAATAAAATCGTAATCATGATTGTGGAGTCGTTGCAGAAATATTAGAGTGAGTTCTTTTGAAATATCAATATGAAAGGTCCTTGTGAATAAAAATATCTGCTTTCAAACTAGAATTTTTCTGAACTCCCGGACTATGTATGAAAGAGTTTATCGTGATTTCATTTGACTCGCTCAAGTTTCATATTGATTTTCTGTATATCATCCTCTAGCATAAAATACAAGTGACTAAGATTGTCCTAATAAATCAATTTGTCCGTAATGTGGGAGTGTTGTTCATGTTATCAGATATTACCGTGAGAGATGCCGAATTCAGCGATTTGCCTGCCATTGTAGAGATATACAACTCTACCATTCCAAGCAGAATGGTAACGGCTGATTTAGAACCTGTTTCTGTTCAAAGCAAAACACAGTGGTTTAAAGAGCACTCTCCTTCTTCCAGACCTTTATGGGTAATAGACCATCAAGGAAAAATAGTCGGATGGTTGAGCTTTCAATCGTTTTATGGAAGACCGGCTTATCACTCGACAGCAGAAATCAGCATTTATCTTCACCCGGATTTCAGAGGAAAAGGACTTGGAAAATATATGCTCCAAAAAGCAATAGATGCTTGCCCAAGACTTCAAATAAAAACCTTGCTTGCGTTTATATTTGGACATAACAAGCCGAGCCTTCAACTTTTTTCACATTTTGAATTTGAAAAATGGGCCCACCTGCCAAACGTCGCAGAATTAGACGGCGTTGAAAAAGATTTAATCATTCTTGGGAAAAGAGTCACTCCATGACGCATCAAGGCTTAGCCGTTTATAGCGCAATAGATTTTCTCAAAATAACCGCTAAACTCAATATGTAAAGCAACCATTTCAGACACTGGTCAAAAGATGATACACTAATATATAAAAGGAATATTGGTCCATTTAGAGAATCATATAAATAAAACGAAACGATTGAAATCTCTGATCTTATCCACGCCACCTTGGCAGAAACACCGAATAAGCGCAAAGAATTGAAAACGGATAAGCCTTGAACTGCCGATGTATTTATTAAAACAAAGGCTATGGAATAACTCTGTTGATTTTTGATAAACCAGCTAACGTTACATGGTATAAGATAAAACATTTATTTGGATGTTTTATAATAGCAAAATTTAAAAATTGAATTCGTCTGAACAACATCGTTAAAAAGGGTTCTTTAACCATTCTCTTATGTCATTTTCAGCAAGTGAACCTGTTTTTCAAAAACGAACTGTATGCAAAAATAAAGATGGCTATACTTGTGTACACCGTGGTTCTAAACAAGTTATGCGTTTCGGTAAGTACAAGGTTAAATTCGGACTAAAAGAAATGGAAAATACAAAAGGGAATGGGTTGAATGGACAAAAAATTCGAAATATTAATGAAAGTGATGCCTTTCCTAAGTGGTCATTTTATCTTAGTCGGCTTGATTATGGCAATATTAAGTGTATTAGACCATAATGTACAAATATTTTGTTTATCTTTATTCCTGATTTTGCAATCCGTACTTGCATTAACATATACTAAGTTATTTAAAAAAATTTGGCAGAAATAACTTTCACTTTTAAGTTATTAAGATATTCACTGTTTAACTCACAAACCATTCATCAGTGAAGCCCTTTTTTAAAGGTTCCATTCAATTTTTAGATCAAAAAACAGAGCGGACCGGCACGCGAGAAACATCGGCTCATTGCACGCCATTTTAACACAAAACCCTCGACAATTCCTACTGAAGTCATCGAGGGCTAAGAAGTTTTTTCAAAAGATATTCATTTCTTGCGTCTGTTATATACTTAATTATTTTTAATTTTGTTTAATGATTATTACGCATATAAATTGGAAGACCTAAAGCAGTTAAACCGAGACCACATAACGCTAGGATCGTTTGTGTGAATAAGGTGTTGATCACGATAAATAACCCGCCAATAATCGCTATGATAGGGATGACAGGATATAACGGCACCTTGTAAGGCCGCACAAGATTCGGTTCTTTTTTGCGCAAAATGATGACGGCAAGAAAAGTCATCGTATAGAATATCCATATCACAAACACTAACATATCCGTTAACGTATTAAATCCACCTATTAGCATCATCATGATCGCAACCAGCAAGATGAATATTCCGGAATTATACGGGATTCGCGTTTTATTTGATAACGTAGCAAACCATTTGCTAAAAGGCAATTGATCTTCTAATGCCATTGCATAAGGGATTCGCATTCCGGTCATTGTATATCCATTAATGCTGCCAAATACCGAAATTAAGATACCGATACTAACCAATTTTCCACCCATCGTACCAAAAAGAACGTTTGCTACATTAGACGCAGGTGTATCAGTCCCTGCAAGAGCTGTTGCCGGCATAACTAAGAGGAATGCAATATTAATTAATAAATAAACGACCATGACACTCGACAGCCCTACTATAATTGCTTTAGGCAAATCTTTCTTTGGATTTTTCATTTCTCCAGCGATATTCCCTACATGAATCCATCCATCATAAGCAAACATGGTTGCCAGCAATCCAGATCCAAGGGCCGATATAAAAGCTTTATCTTGTCCTGCTTCAATCGGGAACAGTTGAAAAGTTACATTCCCTTCGTGCAGCAATCCAAAAATAGAAATAAGAGCTAAAGGAAGTAATTTACATATAGTAAAAACAGTCTGAATGCTCCCAGCAGCTTTAGCACCTAAAAAGTTCATAAGGGTGATAAAGGTGGCTGTTAGAATCGCTATTCCCACAATCATCATTCTATGTTCATTCGCATTTAATCCAAACAGACTAACCGTTTGGGTTCCGAAAATAATCGCAAGTGCAGCAATGTTGGCTGGAAAGTAAATAATCGTTTGTGCCCACCCCAATAAAAATGCCGTTAAATTGCCATATGTACGCTTTAAATAGGCCATCATGCCGCCTGTTTCCGGAATGGCTGCCGATAATTCAGCTGCCGTTAATCCTGCACAAATAGTTAACACTCCTCCAATCAGCCATGCAAGCAGCCCTAAACTTGCTGTCCCGGTGGCACCATATACTGCAGTTGGCTTAAAAAAAACACCGGCTCCAATTACAGTACCAATAACTGTAGTTAAAGCAGCCAAGAAACCAATTTCTTTTTTTAGCTCCTGTTGTGACAAAGTACTCACTCCTGTTTTATTGTGTTTAAGATATATGACTTTTAAGACTTGCACAAACAACAGTCATGATACACATAAAATCTCTAAAAGAAAAGGGCATTTGGTAAATTATCATTTCTACACAAAATGCCCCATTTTACTGAATATTATTTATGGTTTGAAACAAAAAAGATAAGTACTTTTCATAAAATTTCGTTTTTTAAGCAGAAAGTTTTCTTTTTCTATCTCAACTATTGTCATCAATAAAATTCATGAAATGTCCGCTATGTTGGGATAACCTTATTAAAATAATGAAAAGAAGCTGAATAAGGGAATCATCATGATCGTGACGCTTTTGTTTGAAAGAGTTTGATGCCTAACCCTATAAAAACAATCCCCGTTAATTTGTTTAATAAGTCTGCTATCTTTGCATTTTCTCTTAGTTTTTTAGTCGCGAATGAAGCAAAATAAGCAATGATAAAACACCAAATAGTGCCTGTCATGATAAACGAAATTCCTAAAAGAATAAAAGGAACGGGGCCATAAGGATTATCAGGACGAATAAATTGCGGAAGAAAAGAAATAAAGAATAGCGCTACTTTTGGATTTGTAACATTGGTTAAAACTCCCTGCATGTATATCTTTTTTAATTCCATGTTCTGTAATGCTGAAGATTCAAAATTCATCGGTGATTTTTGACGCAACATTCTTATGCCAAGATAAATCAAGTAAGCAGCACCAATTAATTTTATGGCTGTGAATAGCACAATAGATTTTGCCAAAATAATCGATAGACCAAAAGCGGCTAATAAAGTATGGATGAAAGCACCCGTTGAAATTCCAAGGACAGAGTAATAGCCTGCTTTTCTGCCTTGTGATGTACTTCGGCTGATAATGTACATGGTGTCAGTCCCGGGAGTTACGTTTAATAATAAGGACGTAAGCAAATAAATACCGTAACCAGTTATTCCAAACATTCGCACACCTTCTTTTCCATTAACTTTATCTCCCCGCTAGAATGTCAATGAAAGCGATGAGAAACAAAACCTTTTGGTTCGCCGCCAAAACAAGTTCTAAGAGTAACAAAGTATGTAAAACTTATACAAACGCTTCAATTTGTTGATATATTATCTTTGCAGTTTCATATTCCGTTCCATTATTTTTGCCAATTCTGCTGACTGATATTGGCCGCTTGTTTTTAAGCCATTTATAACATTTTTTTGCCTTTCTATTGAGTGATTCTGGCTCAATTTCCATTTTCCTTCCATCTTGTTTATTAAGATTTCAAATACAACTATCCCATTCAGTAAGCCATCTATAAATTCATCATCAAATGGAGTGTCCCAAGGGTCGGGCATAGATGATTCATAAAAATGAACCGTCTTTTCCATCCGTTCCACCATTTCTTCTTTTTTCTCTATGATTTGAACGGTCCCATATACATGGACTGCTACATAATTCCAAGTAGGCACCGTGTTAGGATCTTTATACCAAGAAGCGGAGATATAAGCGTGGGGACCTTGAAAGACGACAAGAACCTCTTTGCCGTTTAATTTTTTCCAATGAGGATTCTGTTTCGCCATATGGCTAATCAACACACCTTTATCCCCCGTTTTTTCATCCAGGAAAAAAGGCAAATGCGTTGCTGACGGCCCGCTTTCTTCCTGAGAAAATAAAATTCCAAAACTGTTACCTTTAATAAAATCTACTAATCTTGATTGATCATTGACCCTAAAAGCTGTTGGTATGTACATTCCAATTTCCCTCCATAATTTTTAATAATTATACACACAGGTAAATATAAATGCAAAAATAATTCTATCAGATCTGTTTTCGCTATAGCCGCCTATACATCGCTTCGCACCTCAAAATTCAGTTCTTTTAAAGACTTTAGTTCGAATTTTCAATATGATAAACTTTCACTTTATGCCAAATAGCTTTCCAATTCTTTTTCGTTATCCGTTCTTCGTAAACCTTTGCTAGTTCTTTTAACTCTTTAAAATAGGGAGTCGGCTTTACTTCCAATTTCACCACGTCATTTATTCCCCAAGGAGCATCCAAGAGGCTGTCCTCTTTTTCATCCAATTTTACTCCTAAAGAGGTTGCTGTTTCTGGAAACTTGGATATCGCATCGATGGAAGAATACTATTGATAACGTGCATCCTTGCCTCATTTTTCACTGACCAAGGAATGTCAGGGAGGATATATTTCTTAATCTCATTTCTAACTTCTTTTCTTCTAATTCGTCCGTATTGCCATCATCAAAATAGATGACATCGATATCTGAAATAGGCGTTCTTTCTTTAAAGCCGTGTAACACATCCCATATTTTCGAACGAACAAATCCGGCACAGACCCACCAATCAGGTAAATGCAATGATTTTACTGCTCTTAATATATCCATCATCCACTCATCTTCTTTTATCAGTTGAATGATCTCTTTCTCATTTTGAATCATCACCCTTCATCCCCTCCCATCAAACGTATACTTCTATCATTATAAAAGCAAAATACGTCTCCGGCAGTACACCTTATTATGCAGTCCCATTCAATTTACCTAGCCGTTTATAAAACTTTCGGTTCTCGAGATCATAAATTTTCCTTCCAATTCCATAGACTGTTACTGTACCCATATCAAGCGCACAAAAAAAGACTTCTGCAATGGTAGAAGTCTCTTGAAAAAAGAATGGAATAGGATTGCCGGTGTTTAGAGTCAACTTGCACACCAAAAAGGGAAGATGACTTTAAATCGTCCTCGTCTGCCATTTTCCTGTAGAAAGGAAGGCTTATGAAAATGGTTCCAGTCGTGCATTTCTTCGATTTTTACGATTTTGAATCCTTTTACCCCTCAATCAATTAAAAAGCGTTTAGCAAAATATCGTCAGGAACGATTAAATTTGGTTCAGTAGATTCAATGATTTCCTCAACTGTATATCCTTTTGCGACTTCCACTAGCTTTAATCCTTCTTTTGTGACATCGATTACGGCTCGGTCCGTAATAATCCGGTTGACGACACCTTGTCCTGTTAATGGCAAGGAGCATTTTTTTAGAATTTTCGGTTCACCATATTTATTCGTATGTTCCATAATCACGACAATCCGCTTGGCACCATGGACCAAATCCATGGCTCCCCCCATCCCTTTAATCATTTTTCCGGGTATCATCCAGTTAGCCAAATCTCCTGTTTCAGAAACTTCCATGCCCCCGAGAATCGCTAAATCAAGATGCCCGCCTCGAATCATGGCAAAAGATTCTGCACTGCTAAAATAAGATGCCCCCTTTATAGCCGTCACGGTTTCTTTTCCCGCATTAATGAGATCCGGATCTACTTCTTCTTTCTTGGGATAAGGACCTATTCCTAGTAAACCGTTCTCTGACTGCAATACGATCTGTTTATGTTCGGAAACATAGTTCGCGACCAACGTCGGCATCCCTATCCCTAAATTCACGTAATATCCGTCTTGGATTTCCTTTTCCGCCCTGCGAGCAATTCTTTCACGTATTTTCGTTTTATCTTCTTTCACCACCATGTTTTGCATCCCTCCTCTTTAGGTAAATCCATCACTTCTTAACGGCTGACGGTTAATCGTTCTATTCGTTTTTCTTGTTTTCCGACTACAAGATGTTGAACATAAATTCCCGGCGTATGAATTTGATCCGGATCGAGTTCACCGATTTCGTATAATTCTTCTACTTCCGCAATCGTTACTTTTCCGGCTGCTGCCATCATAGGATTGAAGTTTCTAGCCGTCTTGTTGTAAATAAGATTTCCCATTTTGTCTCCTTTTGCAGCCCTAACCAAGCTAAAATCGGCCGTCATCCCGTATTCCAATAAATATTTCTTGTTTTGGAAGGTTCTGACTTCACGTCCTTCCGCAATGGGGGTGCCTACACCAGCAGGAGTATAGAATGCAGGAATTCCAGCTCCTCCTGCTCTAATTCTTTCCGCCAATGTTCCCTGCGGAATCAGTTCCACTTCCACTTCTCCCGATAAAACTTGTCTTTCAAATTCTTTATTTTCCCCAACATAAGAACCGATGATTTTTTTGATCTGTTTATTTCTTAAAAGCAGCCCCAATCCCCAATCATCTACACCACAGTTATTAGAAATCACTGTTAAATCTTTTACACCCGATTCGGCGAGCGCTTTAATCAAATTTTCAGGAATCCCTACGAGACCGAAACCGCCCACCATAATAGTCATGCCGTCTTGAATATCTTGAATCGCCTCTTCAAAACTATTAAATATCGTTTTCATGTTCTTTCCGGACTCCTCCTTCTGCGATTCTTCTCTTATAGAAACGATGGCGTCATCTTGACTCCCGCCAATACGCGAATACTAAAAAATGGTCTGGCAGTTGTTTCTATCTTACGGTTCATTGAATGAAAAAATGACAACATCTCATTTGAACGACAAACCCCTCTCTTTTTAAGCACAAACTTTTTTGGTCAGCTAGCAGCAATTGGATGACGTGGACGTTGTCACTCTTCATCCGTTTATGTCATTCATCGACTAGAATCGAGTAGGAGGGGGTGATTAACCCCCGTCCTCTCACACCACCGTACGTACGGTTCCGTATACGGCGGTTCAATCAAGATAAATGACGCAAGAATTCATAACGTTTCTGTAGACTTTTAAGCCCTTGGTTACTCCAATAGGAGTTTCCAAGGGTTCTGTGTAATATGGGACTTTTTGAGATTCGCCAATAACCTTTGCGACTGTTCCCCCATTCATAAGCTTTCCATTCAGGAACTCCTAGTTTTATGAGGTTGCGTATCCTGGTCTTTGAGGTCTTCCAGTTTTTCCATAAACACATCCGGAGTCTTCGTCGAATCCAGCCATCCAAATCTTCAAAGATACTCTTTGTGTCTGCTAATGCAAAATATCCACACCATCCAAGTAGATATTGGTTAAGTTTCTTAATCCGATATTCCATTGGGTATGGTATTTTTCTTGACGTGATTTCTCGCACCTTTTTCTTCATTCGTTTTAGACTTTGCTTGGCAATCCGAACTTTTGGCTCTTTTGAAGGTGTAAAACTAAATCCTAGAAACTTTCGTTTCCATGGTCGGTCAACCGCAGATTTCTTCTCGTTGACTTTTAGACGAAGTTTTCCCTCAATAAATCGTTTGACACTAGCCATGGTTCTTTCACCAGCCCGTTTTGACTTCACGTAAATATTACAGTCATCGGCATAACGAACAAATTTATGCCCTCTTTTCTCTAATTCTTTGTCTAGTTCATCTAGTACAATATTCGAAAGTAAAGGGCTTAGGGGGCCACCTTGCGGCGTCCCTTCTTCTGTCCTAGATACCACACCATTAATCATGACACCAGCTTGTAGATATTTGCGGATTAGCTTCAATAGTGGCTTTTCTTTAATAGTCTTGGCTAATGTACTCATCAGCCTGTCATGATTCACTCGATCGAAGAACTTTTCTAAATCCATGTCTACTACCCATCTATAACCATCTCTGATATAGCCTTTTGCTTTCCTAACTGCGTCATGAGCACTTCGATTTGAACGAAACCCATAACTATGTTCGGAGAACATAGGGTCATATATCCTCGATAATACTTGGGCAATTGCTTGTTGAATCAAACGGTCTGTTACGGTTGGAATACCTAGTAACCGAACACCGCCATCAGGTTTCGGGATTTCGACTCTTCGAACAGGCATTGGTTCATAGGTACCCTTTGAGAATTGCTTCTTTAATGGATATCCAGTTTTCGACTATGTGCTGACGTAGGTTTTGTACGGGCATCATATCTACTCCATGGCTACCTTTGTTCTTTTCTACTCTTTGTAAAGCTAAAAGCATATTCTCCCGTGACAGGATTTGATTCAAAAGCATTGTTATTCTTCCTTCCGTGAATAGCTTATCTTCTTATGCCAGTGGTCACTCCACCCTCCAAGAGGTCCCCCACGGAATTCACCGTTTCCTTCCTCAAGTGAGGTACTACGTTTTCTGTGTTCAACATGACACACTGAATGCAAAGGGCTATTCTCTCTTAATTGTTCAGTCCTTCCGAATTGTTCTAGACCAATTCGTACTATGACCTCTGCTGACTTCTGATGGCTCAGCTACTTATCACTAAGTAGGTTATGAAGGGTACTTCACGTATCCATCAGACCTCCCCGGGTAAGAGTGTAATCTTTCCTTCCATCCATCTGCTTCATTTACTCTGTATCACCTTCGGCAGAAAGGGCTTTGTTTTGTTGTGCAAACTCACCCAGTGTGACCTAGCCTCATATGAAGTTCGTGTTCCTCAGATCGGAAGTTTGCCGCCCGCTTCCTTCAGATTCCGCGTCACCACGGACACCCTTGCGTTAAGCTAACTGCTACTTCTGCCTTCGCAGCTCGGGACTTTCACCCTATAGATTACACCCATGCCGGGCGCACACAAAAAAGTCAATGCTCTGAACGACTCAAAGCATTGACTTTACAGGCTTTTCGTTAAGTATGATGCCGATGGTGGGAGTCGAACCCACACTCCACAAGGGAACACGATTTTGAGTCGTGCGCGTCTGCCAATTCCGCCACATCGGCCTAATGTTTTTATAGTTGTTTTTCAGACAAGTACTATCTTAATACATTTTATATAAAATGTCCATATCTTTTTTTACAAATATAAAAGTGTTTTAAAGACATATCATTTTTTAGAATGGCCCTTTTTTTATAAAGAATCCCCCTCTATGCAGACTCTTAAGAACATGAAAAATGTCTTTTTGTTATCAGTCTACGTCGGGGGATTCGGTCCATTTCAGAAAGTTGAATGGCTCTTTTGTTTCTCCTTAACTTGGCTGTATTCAATAAGCAGGTTTTTAGCTGTTTCATATAAAAAATAAGCAGCTTTGATAATGGCCTTTTCATCAACAGTAAATGATGGATGATGCCAATCTTCGTTTCCGTTTGACCCGAAAAAGGCAAATGTTCCGGGAATTTGCTGTAAGTAGTAAGAGAAATCTTCTCCGGCTGTTGACGGTTCCGGATCAATGACATGAAGGGATAGATTTTGCGCTGATCGGCGTGCCGTTTCAGTCACCTTTTCATCATTGATGAGCGGAGGCGGTCCAGCAAACCAGCGAATCACAAATTCCTGTGCATAAACCTTCGCAATATGCTCCACCACTGTATAAAAGCGCTCTTTCACTTCTTCACGAATGACGGAATCAAATGTCCGGATTGTGCCATCAAGCGTTACATCCTCCGGAATGACATTCCATGTGCTTCCACCTTCTATTTTGTTACACTGACCACTGCACTTTGAAAAGGTGATACGTTCCGACTGACAATCGTTTGCAGAGCGGTAATAAGCTGTGCGGACGCGATAATGGGATCTTTTCCTTTATGCGGCAAGGCTGCATGAGATCCTGTTCCGCGAATGACCACTTGAAATCGATCAACCGCTGCCATCAATGGACCATTTTTGAGCCCGACCGTCCCCACCGGCAAATCCGGTTTGTTATGAAGACCAATGATTGCATCGACGTTTTCAAGCTGACCGTCTTTGATTACCTTATCTGCACCTGCACCTGATTCCTCAGCCGGCTGAAAGAGAAGACGGATTGTTCCATTTAATTCGGACTGATGCTTTTTTAATAAATAAGCGGCACCAATGGCAGCCGCAGTATGAAAATCATGGCCACACGCATGCATTTTTCCTTTTATTTTGGACGAAAAGGGCAAACCTGTCTTTTCTTCAATTGGAAGTGCATCGATATCCGCGCGTACGGCAATCGTAGGCCCGAGTGTTTTCCCTTTTATGTCCGCAAAAACACCCGTTTTTAGCGAAGTTTCTCTGATGTCAATATCCTCTTCACGAAGCCACTTCTCGATCGATTTTGTCGTTTCAAACTCCTCTTTTGACAACTCCGGATATTGATGCAAATGGCGTCGGATCGCAATTAAGCGGTCTTCCAGACTAGATGGACTCATAAACGGATGCCTCCTTTTTAATATCAAATCGAAAGCACTTAACTAAAATATCATGGTTTTGAAAGTCCTTGGACTTATCTCGTTTAAATCCGAGCCATTCATACAACTGTATGGCTTTTTGCATTTTATCGCTTGAGTGCAAATACAAATTTGCCGCTCCTTTTGATTGCGCATATCGAATACTCTCTTTTAACAATTTTTGTGCAATTCCATGTCCTCTTGCCTTCGGATGAACCGCCAACAGCCGTACGATCGGAGAAAAGATGTTCAGTTCCGGCCGGTCATACGCCTTTTCCGAGGACTCGAACAGCTGCAGCGTCCCGAGAATATCCCGCCCGCTTCTCGCCACCAAAATCCGATCCACATCCGGATTATCCACAGAAAACGCAATATGGTCTAAATATTCGGTCCAAACATCGGGATCTTGATATTCAGACTCATACTGGCGATAGCTGTCAATTAGAAGCTGACGAACTACTTCTTTTTCCTCAACCAACATGTCACGTATCTGTACATTATGGATCACGTTTACAATCCTTCCCTTCTTATTTAATGTGCTGTTTCCTGAAGCCAGCTGACAGACGGTTCCCCTGAAATCCGCTTTAAAAATTTTCGTGTCCGTTCTTCTTTTGGCTTTGTAAAAATCTCATAGGGCGAGCCTTTTTCTATAATCAATCCGCCATCCATAAACAACACTTGATCCGATACATCGCGGGCGAAATTCATTTCATGTGTCACAATAAGCATGGTAATCCCTTCATCGGCAATATTTTTAATGACAGCCAGTACTTCTCCGACAAGCTCGGGATCAAGCGCCGAAGTCGGTTCATCGAAAAGAATCACTTCCGGATTTAACGCAAGAGCACGAGCAATGCCGACACGTTGCTGCTGACCTCCCGAAAGTTGACTTGGAAAATAATTTAATTTATCCAATAATCCGACTTTTTCAAGCACCTGTTCGCTCCGTTCCCTCGCCTCCTTTTTATTCATTTTTTTAGCCACAATCAGTCCTTCCATTACATTTCCAAGGACTGTTTTATGAGCGAATAAATTATAATGTTGAAAAACCATCGCTGATTGTTTTCTTAATGAAAGAATTTCTTTTTTGTTTGCTTTGGCTGCTTCAACCTTTACATCACCTACCTGAACGATTCCTTCATCCGGTTTTTCAAGAAAATTTATGCACCTTAACAGAGTCGTTTTCCCGGAACCGCTTGGACCTAGAATTGTAACGACTTTTCCTTTTTCGATAGTCAAATTTATCCCTTTTAAAACTTCATGATTCCCAAATGCTTTTTTTATACCGTGTAAATAAATCATCGAACCCCTCCCCTAGCATAGAATGTGGCTTTTTTCTCCAATAACAATGAAATCGATTCAACTAGAATTGTAACCACCCAATAAATGATTCCCGCTGCGATGTATGCTTCGAGGAACTTTAAATTATTTGATGCAACAATTTTTGCTGCTCCCGTCAATTCTTTTTCTGAAACTATAAAGGCAATAGAGATGATGTATAAAATTTTGTGTCAAGCATTTGGCTAGACCAAAAGAAAAAGGTAGGGTATTCTCTGATTTGGCAAAAATCTTAGAGAAAGGAGTACCCTACCTATGTCTAAAAGTATATCGAATATAGATTGGATGAATCAACTGGAAAACGTTATTCGTGAGTTTGTAAAGGAAAAATTAGAGCTGATCATGAAGGAAGAAATCCAGACTTTCCTCGAAATGGAACAAGAGGGAACGTCGAATAGAAGAAACGGCTATTACCATCGAAACCTAGACACGCAGTATGGTCGTATCGAAGGACTTTCTGTTCCAAGAGACCGAAACGGGGAATTTCAAACGCAGCTGTTTGCCCCTTACCAACGCCATACCGGCTGGCTCGAGGAAGCCGTCATCAAGATGTATCAAAGTGGGATGAGTACGCGTGAAATTGGCAAGTTTATCGAACGAATTTTAGGAAATGCCTACTCACCAACAACGATTAGCCATATCACGGATGTGGTAAGGGAAGACATCGAGAAATGGCATAATCGCCCCCTACCCAAGCGTTATTCGGTCTTATATTTGGATGGGTTGTACGTGAAACTTCGTCGAGATACGGTAGAAAAAGAGGTCATTTATGTCGTGTTAGGTGTAAACGAAGAAGGGTATCGTGAAATTCTCGACTTCTTCGTAGGAGGACAAGAAAGTGCCTATGGGTGGCAAGAGATTCTCCACAATCTCTACAAGAGAGGATTACAGGAAGTGCTTCTGGGCGTATTTGATGGCCTTCCGGGGCTAGAGGAAGCCTTTAAGGCGGTTTATCCGAAAGCCGATGTGCAGCGCTGTGTCGTTCACAAAGTACGTAATACCTTAAATCGTGTTCGGAAAAAAGATCAATTTGAAGTGGCAGAGGATCTCAAACTGATTTATCGCGCACCGAATAAGGAGATGGCGTTACAGATGTTTCAACAGTTTGAGTCGAAATGGTCGAACAAGTATCCGAGAGAAGTTCAATCTTGGGCCAATGAGTTGGATGTCCTCCTTACATTTATGGATTATCCAAGCAGTATTCGAAGTGTGATTTACACGACCAATGCCATTGAACGAACGATCAAAGAGATTCGGAAACGTCTAAAGCCGATGAACAGTTTGAGTAGTTTAGAAGCCGCTGAAAAAGTCGTGTATTTGACCATCCAAGATTTTAATGAGAAATGGGCAGGACGAAAATTGCGAGGATTTGCCGAAGCACATGAAGCCCTTCAACGAATGTTTGAAGAACGTTATAATTAACCAAATAATGTAAATCAATGAGGTTGATTTTATAAGGGGGATTCTCTCTTTCCATACAGGAGACTGAATATTCAGTCTCCTGTATGGAGGAAACCAGTCTTCCCCTCTATTCTAAATCTATTTCAGAGATACCCTATCTATCTTACATTACACAAAATTCTTGACGGTACCGCAATAGAGGTTGTGTGCAAAAAACCGATAAAAATATTAGTAAAATTAGGAATGGATTGCGACAAAGCCTGTGGAAGAATAATGCGAACCATCATTTGAAACGTGCTCATACCAACTGAATACGCTGCTTCAGCCTGGCCTTTCGGAATAGAAATAATGCCTGAGCGAATGACTTCAGATAAGTAGGCGCCGGCACTTAATGAAAGAGCTGTCAGTACAAATACACTAACGGGAATAGATGAAATGGCTAATTTCGGAGCTGCCGCTTGGAGGAGCATCGGCAGCCCAAAATAAATGAGCATTATATGCATAATAATTGGAGTTCCTCGTAAAAACGAAACATATCCATTTGCAACAGCAGACAACCCCTTTACTTCATACACGCGAATAAGAGCTACAACCAGTCCAATGAAAAATCCAACAATAAGTGGTATGACTGTCAGCATCAAAGTTAGCGGAAGTGCTTTAATAATTTCCTTCAATGCCGTCCATATAAAAGGAATATCAATGACCAATTCCATCCCTCCTTTACACCGTTTTGGCTATACCGAAGAAACTTCCCCGGACTTATGTCGATTTACCCGTTTTTCAAACCAACAGAATATTTTTTCAAGAAGGACAACCACAATGTAATAAATAACTGAAAGTGAAATATATACTTCCAGTGCGTGAGTTGTGGAAGCAATCAATGTTTCTCCTCGACCAACCATATCCATCACACCGATCGTAAAGGCTAAAGATGTATCTTTCAGCGAACTAATAACGGTGTTGGCAATATTCGGGAATGCAATACCAACGGCTTGAGGAACAATGATGCGGAAAAAATTTTGCGACTCACTCATCCCGACAGAATACGCAGCTTCCGTTTGTCCATAATCAACGGCTTGCACGGCTCCTCTAAATATTTCGGAAAAAACGGCGCCATTATTGAATGCATAAGCAACAATGACAGAATATAAAGGATCCACTTTTGACAAATCGATATTGATTAATTGAAATAATGAAGGGATACCGTAAAAAATCAAAAATAGCTGAATTAATATCGGTGTGCCACGAATAAAAGAAACATAGACGACCACCAGCTGCGACAAAATTGGAATGCGGAAAAGCCGCAAGATAGCGGCTATGATTCCTATAATGATTCCAAGTACAATAGAAACGGCTAAAATTTGAAGAGTGACACCCAAATATTGAATAAGCTGTGGTATAAAATCACCGACTAATGTAATGTCAAATGCTTTACCCAATCCTTAAATCCCTCCTTTTATTTCATCGTTCAAATTAAAACCCAACTGAGTAATCCGCTCCCAGCCATTTTTGGCTCAATTTTTTCACAACGCCTTCCTTCTTCAGTTCTCGAAGAGCTTCATCAACACGTTTTTGAAGTTTCGTTTCATCCTTTCTAAATAAGAAATACACTTTCGAGTCGGAAAGGGTATTGCCCACTACTTTTTCTTGTGCATCAGCTGATTTGTTCAAGAAATCAACGGCAAATGGTGTTGAAATGGTCGCATCTGCCCTTCCTGTACGTATTTGGTTGACTGTATCATCTGATCCCTGGCCAGAATACACTATATTAATGCCTGCATTATGATCTTTATTGTATTTTTCTAGAAAAACGGCCGCATTGCTTGTGGCACTTACGACGACTTTTTTACCTCTTAAATCTTTAATCGATTTAATATCGTTATTATCTTTATGAACCACTACTTTTAGAGGGAAAACATTGTAAGGAACTTTGTTAAACAGGAACTTGGCTTTCCTCTCTTTATTTACTTCCATTTCATGGGCAATAAAATCAATTTTTCTTGTTTCAAGACTTAATAATAGATTAGAAAATTCCATCGTTTTAAATTTAAACTGATATTCAGGAAGTTTTTTGTCAATTTCACGAACGAGCTCTACATCATATCCAGTCAATTTTCCGTTTTTATCAAGGAAGCATATATTAGGAAACTGTGTTCCGGTACCAACGATGATGGTTTGTACCCCTTTTTTTGTATCTTTGGAACTCGAATCTGCATTGGCATCAGTTGATGAAACTGCTCCTTCTTTTGGCGAGCAAGCTCCCAGAAAAAATGTAAATAGCAATGTCACAATAAACCAGATCTTTTTCTTCATCCTCTTTCCTCCACTCACCATTTCTGCTCACAATCGGTTCTTAATAATTTTTGCCGAAAAGGGCAGTGTTAGCTCATTTTCTCGTATCGTTTGTTGTAAAAAACGGAAAACACTTGATGAAAGAACACACATCCTTTTTCAACAAATAGCAATCAAAAAGTAATAGATTGCCAACTATAGTAAGCTAGTTTGATATAAAAAATTTATATTGTACTCATGAATATGCCGGCACGCTTATAAAGCTTTATCGCAAAGACAGGCGAACTTTTATTAATCATCATTAAACAAATTCATTTAGTCGGTTTTAAATCAAAAATGAAACATATGATTACTAATGAGTACTCAATGCTTTTTCAAGATTTGTGATCCCGATTTGCGTGATACCTTCGTACACGTCTCCACGACCGATTTCAACAATTGGTACATGCCAGATACCATATTTAATTTCTAAAATATCACGGAGTTCATCATGATTGGTTACATCCACCGTTTGATAACGAATACCTTTTTCTTCTAAAAATTGTTTTACTTCTTCACAATAACGACATCCTTCTTTTGCCCAAACCACTACTGATAACGCTTTCTCTCCCATTTATCGTTCCTCCCTAGTTAATAAAATGATTTTCTTTTTTGTTTACATAGCGATTTTCTTTAAACGGCAGTCCTAAGTTTCCTCTTAATGTTTCACTTCTGTACTCCCTGCTGTAGTAGCCGCGTTCTTCCAAAATCGGAATGACGTGCCGGATAAAATCGGTTAAGCCGCTGCCGAGAACAGGCGGGGCAAAAATAAATCCATCCGCTCCATTTCCTTCCACCCAGGCAATCAATTGATCGGCTACTTGCTCATACGTACCGAAAAAAACGCTTTTCGGTGTCGTAACTTGCAAGGCCACTTCTCGAAGCGTTAAGTTCTTTTCGCGGGCATTTTGCTTAATTTGATCGGTTGACGACCGGAAGCTATTTTTCCCGACATCGCCTATATCAGGAAACGGCTCATCAAGCGGAAATACACTGAAATCGAAGTGATCAAAGTATCGTCCTAAATAATCGAGAGCTTCTTCAATCGACACAAGGTTTTGAATCGCTTCGTATTTTTCTTCCGCTTCTTCTATAGTTGCACCGACAATCGGATGAATCCCCGGGAAAATGAGAATCTCGTCTCTGCTCCGTCCGTTTGCTTCTGCCCGCAGTTTTACATCCTTATAAAAAGCTTGGGCCTGTTCGAGCGTTTCTGCATTGGTAAAAACAGCATCCGCCTCTTTTGCAGCCAAATTTTTACCGGCTTCAGAAGAACCTGCTTGAAATATGACGGGCTGCCCTTGACTCGAACGTTCAATATTTAACGGTCCTTCGACAGAAAAGAAACGACCTTTATGATTCAATACATGAACCTTATTTCGATCAAAAAACTGTCCGGTTTGCCGATTTCGTATAAAAGCATCGTCTTCCCATGAATCCCACAATCCTTTTACTACTTGTAAAAATTCTGCCGCTATCTCATATCGTAGAGAATGCGATGGATGTTCACCTTTATTGTAGTTCTTTGCAGATCCCTCTAAAGGAGAAGTGACAACATTCCATCCAGCACGTCCCTCGCTGATTTTATCCAGCGATGCTAACTGGCGGGCAACCGTAAATGGCTCACTGTAAGTGGTTGATATCGTACCGACCAGCCCTATTCTCGATGTTACTGACGCGAGAGAAGATAAGATGGTGATGGGTTCAAACCGATTCAAGAAATGAGGAATGGATTTTTCATTTATATATAGTCCATCTGCAACAAAAGCGAAAGAAAATCCGGCTTCTTCAGCTTGTCGAGTAATAGACTTGTAATACTGAAAGTTAACACTGGCATCTTTTGGAACACTTGGATCTTTCCAGGCGTTCATATGACTTCCCGGGCCGTGCAACATAATCCCAAATTGAATCTGTTTTTTATGAGACATAAGTTTCACCCTCTTCTTCGGTTAAAGAGTTGTCATTCGAGCCGTTTGGACTTAACAGCTGAAAAGACCGAATCCGTTCTTCTACCTTTTGAACAGGGGAATGCAAAATAAATTCATCCACTTGATAGGATGCATGGAATTTATTTAAGATTTTTTTTACATAGACGGAGGTTCCGGCAATGATATAGCTCGCTTGTTCCTCTACTTCATAAGATTGCTCCGCTTGTTTGCCGAAAGCATGTGCTTGTTCCAATGTAGAGACCGTGACAATACGTCCGCTTTGCAGATGGACTTTATACATTTTTTGATCTTTCGCCAGTTCTTCGGCCTCTTTTTGCGAATCGGCAGCGACTGCTGCAAGGGATAGCAGAAAACGTCCGTCCGGATAGCCGTTGCGATAAACGTGCGCCGATTCTTCAAGCACCTTTACGTCGCCATTAATAAACAAGGCGAATACAAAAGGAACTTGAAGGTCAGCTGCCAGCTGAGCGCTTCTGCGACTGGCCCCGAGTAAAAAAAGGTTGGGTTTTTCCGGCGGTATAGGTGTCGCTTCAATACCGGCGAGCGGATGATCTTCATCCACTGAATTTTCAATTAATTTTTTCAAAAAAAGAAACCTTTCTTCAAAATCTTGTCCGTCATTCACGGTGCCAAACTGCAACGCCTTTGTCGATAACGGCAGGCCGCCCGGAGCCTTCCCGATCCCAAGATCGACTCTTCCGGGAGCAAGAGTAGACAAAACATGAAAATTTTCCGCAACTTTAAAAGGACTATAATGTTGAAGCATGACTCCTCCTGATCCGATGCGAATCGACTTCGTTTTGGCAAGCAAATATGACATTAAAACTTCCGGAGACGACCCCGCTACCTGTTCCGAATGATGATGCTCCGACACCCAGAAGCGCGAGTAACCCCATTCTTCTGCTTTTTGGGCCAAGCGAACGGTTTGCTGCAAGGCTTCAACAGCTGAAAAGCCTTCAAGGATCGGGCTTTGATCTAACAATCCAAGCTGATAACTCATATCCATTTTCCTCCTGTTTTTATTCTCAGTTTACAGGTGTGATTAATTTGTTTTATTTGTTGGTATTTATCCTATCATCGGAAATAGCGAAAAAGCAATACTTCAAGCGATAGAAAGATTTAAGCGATTCATTAATAAAATTTATCAATTTGTTTGAGAGAATGATGAAACAGCATTCTTTTCAAATTGTTCAATCGACAAAAGAATGTCATTCCATAAAAAAGGAAGCTCCGGTCCATAATATGTTCCATGAATATGCTGTTTCAGCATCATCAAATGATCGACATTGACTTCCACCAGCTGGCCTGTTTCCAGTTCATGTTTAACGCATAAATATGGCAGAAATCCGAACCCGTTGCCGCTTTGAATGAGTGATTTTGCCACTTCAAGATGATCCACGTGAAATTCAATTCGCGGTTCCACGTTCGCCACTTCAAAAATTTTGTGTACACGATTCCAGTCGAACGCTCCGCATTCAAAAAAGACCATTGGTTCAAGAGCCAATTGCTGTGCGGATAACTTTGACTGAAACTGAAAAGGATGTCCCGGCTTTACGACAAGCCGTATTGAATTGTCAAGAAGCGGTTGATGCTGCAATGCTTGATGCGACACTTCTTTCATGAACGCCACATCAATCTGCTTTTGGAGCAGCTTATCTACTAGCACCTCGTTAGACGCTGAAATAAATTTAAACCGGAGTTCCGGATGTGCTTTTTTCCAAAGCGGCAGTGCAATGGGGATAAAATATTGAGATGTAATGATATTGGCCCCAATGACTACCTCTTCCTGATCCGCTCTTTTTTTCAATAGTTTTTTTCCTTGCTGAAAAGTGCGGATAATCTGCTCAGCATACGGAATAAACATTTCCCCCTTTTCCGTCAGCTTGATGCCTCTACCCTCCCGTTCAAACAGTTCTGTATCCAATTCTCGTTCCAATGCTTTGATCCGCGCCGTAACCGTTGGCTGTGATAAAAACAAAGCGTTCGCTGCTTTATGAATGCTGTTAAAATGGACGACATACATAAAAGCTTCAATATGATCAATGTTCATCTTCTCCACCCCTTTTTTAATAAAAAATAAAAAGCTCCCGAACATAGATGCATCAGGAGTTATTGAACGTCAATTCTACGTTATTTTGTTTTTTTATTTTAATCATATTATTCCGATTAGTAAAGTATATTTTAAAAAATTTCATAAATAAAGTGAATTCAGTTAATTGAACCGTAAGAGATCGTGCTTTATTCCAACCTATAAAAGTACCTTCCCCTTTAATACATACGCCTTTGACTCTTTGCTCTTTTTTTGATTACGAGAACCGATGTTTTGCTGATATCCGTTTCACCAAAAAGCTTAAAATCCTCATCAATTGAGCTTAAATGTATATTTTAGGAGAAATAAACCCTCATGCGATTACAAAAGCGATTTTTACCGCCCTCTGCAAAAGAAAAAACAGGCCTTTATCCAATCTGTCATCGAATGAA
>NZ_JBBOWT010000001.1:0-745000 GCF_038007225.1 Bacillus sp. FSL W8-0102 | reverse complement strand
TTAGAATTTCAGTACAGCCAGGGTAGTATCCCACCGGCGCCTCCACACAAGCTGGCGCTCATGTCTCTCAGGCTCCTACCTATCCTGTACAAGCTGTACCAAAATTCAATATCAGGCTGCAGTAAAGCTCCACGGGGTCTTTCCGTCCTGTCGCGGGTAACCTGCATCTTCACAGGTACTATAATTTCACCGAGTCTCTCGTTGAGACAGTGCCCAGATCGTTACGCCTTTCGTGCGGGTCAGAACTTACCTGACAAGGAATTTCGCTACCTTAGGACCGTTATAGTTACGGCCGCCGTTTACTGGGGCTTCGGTTCGCACCTTCAAGCAAAGCTTTAAGCGCTCCCCTTAACCTTCCAGCACCGGGCAGGCGTCAGCCCCTATACTTCGCCTTACGGCTTCGCAGAGACCTGTGTTTTTGCTAAACAGTCGCCTGGGCCTATTCACTGCGGCTTCTCGGGGCTATGCACCCCAAAAAGCACCCCTTCTCCCGAAGTTACGGGGTCATTTTGCCGAGTTCCTTAACGAGAGTTCTCTCGCACACCTTAGGATTCTCTCCTCGCCTACCTGTGTCGGTTTGCGGTACGGGCACCTTTTTCCTCGCTAGAGGCTTTTCTTGGCAGTGTGGAATCAGGAACTTCGGTACTATCATTCCCTCGCCGTCACAGCTTGAGGTTAGTGGCAACGGGATTTGCCTCGCTGCCCCTCTCACTGCTTGGACGCACATCCAACAGTGCGCTTACCCTATCCTCCTGCGTCCCCCCATCGCTCAAACGGAAAAGAGGTGGTACAGGAATATCAACCTGTTGTCCATCGCCTACGCCTGTCGGCCTCGGCTTAGGTCCCGACTAACCCTGAGAGGACGAGCCTTCCTCAGGAAACCTTAGGCATTCGGTGGAAGGGATTCTCACCCTTCTTTCGCTACTCATACCGGCATTCTCACTTCTAAGCGCTCCACCGGTCCTTCCGGTCCGGCTTCTCTGCCCTTAGAACGCTCTCCTACCGCGGACACCCGAAGGTGTCCACCCGCAGCTTCGGTGATACGTTTAGCCCCGGTACATTTTCGGCGCAGAATCACTCGACCAGTGAGCTATTACGCACTCTTTGAATGGTGGCTGCTTCTAAGCCAACATCCTGGTTGTCTAAGCAATTCCACATCCTTTTCCACTTAACGTATACTTTGGGACCTTAGCTGGCGGTCTGGGCTGTTTCCCTTTTGACCACGGATCTTATCACTCGCAGTCTGACTCCCAAGGATAAGTCACTGGCATTCGGAGTTTGTCTGAATTCGGTAACCCGATGAGGGCCCCTAGTCCAAACAGTGCTCTACCTCCAAGACTCTTCCCTTGAGGCTAGCCCTAAAGCTATTTCGGAGAGAACCAGCTATCTCCAAGTTCGATTGGAATTTCACCCCTACCCACACCTCATCCCCGCACTTTTCAACGTGCGTGGGTTCGGGCCTCCAGTAAGTGTTACCTCACCTTCACCCTGGACATGGGTAGATCACCTGGTTTCGGGTCTGCGACCCCATACTCATGCGCCCTGTTCAGACTCGCTTTCGCTGCGGCTCCGTCTTTTCGACTTAACCTCGCATGAGATCGCAACTCGCCGGTTCATTCTACAAAAGGCACGCCATCACCCGTAAACGGGCTCTGACTACTTGTAGGCACACGGTTTCAGGTTCTCTTTCACTCCCCTCCCGGGGTGCTTTTCACCTTTCCCTCACGGTACTGGTTCACTATCGGTCACTAGGGAGTATTTAGCCTTGGGAGATGGTCCTCCCAGCTTCCGACGGGATTCCTCGTGTCCCGCCGTACTCAGGATCCACCAGGGAGGGAACGAAGTTTCGACTACAGGGTTGTTACCTTCTCTGACGGGCCTTTCCAGACCTCTTCGTCTACCTCGTTCCTTTGTAACTCCACCATTGGTGTCCTACAACCCCAGAAGGCAAGCCTTCTGGTTTGGGCTGTTCCCGTTTCGCTCGCCGCTACTCAGGGAATCGCTGTTGCTTTCTCTTCCTCCGGGTACTTAGATGTTTCAGTTCCCCGGGTTGCCTTCCTTACCCTATGGATTCAGGCAAGGATGCTGCCCCATTACGGGCAGCGGGTTTCCCCATTCGGAAATCTCCGGATCAACGCTTACGTACAGCTCCCCGGAGCTTTTCGGAGTTAGTCCCGTCCTTCATCGGCTCCTAGTGCCAAGGCATCCACCGTGCGCCCTTTCTAACTTAACCATGTTGGTTTTATCCTAGATGGCGATACTCGGTTTATGCTGCTTCTTTCTTCTATCTAGTTTTCAAGGAACAACTTGGAAGGATGAAATCCTTCAAAACTGAACAAAACGAAAGCGCTCATTCATATCTGTCCAGCTCCGGCTCCTAGGTGCTCGAGGTCACAATCCATCTTGCTGCGGTGGTTGAAATACTACCTCCTCGCAAGCTGTCTTGTGCTTGTCGCACCTGAACAGTCGCCTCTGCTTTTCTTCTTCCTTAGAAAGGAGGTGATCCAGCCGCACCTTCCGATACGGCTACCTTGTTACGACTTCACCCCAATCATCTGCCCCACCTTCGGCGGCTGGCTCCCGTAAGGGTTACCTCACCGACTTCGGGTGTTGCAAACTCTCGTGGTGTGACGGGCGGTGTGTACAAGGCCCGGGAACGTATTCACCGCGGCATGCTGATCCGCGATTACTAGCGATTCCGGCTTCATGCAGGCGAGTTGCAGCCTGCAATCCGAACTGAGAATGGTTTTTTGGGATTAGCTCCACCTCGCGGTTTCGCGACCCTTTGTACCATCCATTGTAGCACGTGTGTAGCCCAGGTCATAAGGGGCATGATGATTTGACGTCATCCCCACCTTCCTCCGGTTTGTCACCGGCAGTCACCTTAGAGTGCCCAACTGAATGCTGGCAACTAAGGTCAAGGGTTGCGCTCGTTGCGGGACTTAACCCAACATCTCACGACACGAGCTGACGACAACCATGCACCACCTGTCACTCCGTCCCCCGAAGGGGAACCCTCTATCTCTAGAGGTAGCGAAGGATGTCAAGACCTGGTAAGGTTCTTCGCGTTGCTTCGAATTAAACCACATGCTCCACCGCTTGTGCGGGCCCCCGTCAATTCCTTTGAGTTTCAGCCTTGCGGCCGTACTCCCCAGGCGGAGTGCTTAATGCGTTAGCTGCAGCACTAAAGGGTGGAAGCCCTCTAACACTTAGCACTCATCGTTTACGGCGTGGACTACCAGGGTATCTAATCCTGTTCGCTCCCCACGCTTTCGCGCCTCAGCGTCAGTTACAGACCAGAGAGCCGCCTTCGCCACTGGTGTTCCTCCACATCTCTACGCATTTCACCGCTACACGTGGAATTCCGCTCTCCTCTTCTGCACTCAAGTCTCCCAGTTTCCAATGACCCTCCACGGTTGAGCCGTGGGCTTTCACATCAGACTTAAGAGACCGCCTGCGCGCGCTTTACGCCCAATAATTCCGGACAACGCTTGCCACCTACGTATTACCGCGGCTGCTGGCACGTAGTTAGCCGTGGCTTTCTGGTCAGGTACCGTCAAGGTACCGCCCTGTTCGAACGGTACTTGTTCTTCCCTGACAACAGAGCTTTACGATCCGAAGACCTTCTTCGCTCACGCGGCGTTGCTCCGTCAGACTTTCGTCCATTGCGGAAGATTCCCTACTGCTGCCTCCCGTAGGAGTCTGGGCCGTGTCTCAGTCCCAGTGTGGCCGATCACCCTCTCAGGTCGGCTACGCATCGTCGCCTTGGTGAGCCGTTACCTCACCAACTAGCTAATGCGCCGCGGGCCCATCTGCAAGCGGCAGCTTGCGCCGCCTTTCAACCTTCCTTCATGCGAAGGAAGATATTATCCGGTATTAGCCCCGGTTTCCCGGAGTTATCCCTGTCTTGCAGGTAGGTTGCCCACGTGTTACTCACCCGTCCGCCGCTAACTTTCAAAAAGCAAGCTTCTTGAAAGTCCGCTCGACTTGCATGTATTAGGCACGCCGCCAGCGTTCGTCCTGAGCCAGGATCAAACTCTCCAAAAAGAAATTTGACTTGGCTTGTTTCAATTGAAACATTGGTTTACGCTTCGTTTTGTTCAGTTTTCAAGGATCTATCTAATGATAGCGACTTTTCAATAATATCATACAACTAAAGTCACTGTCAATGTTTTTTTGAGCCGCTGCTGTTTTCAATCACATCCAGCAGCGACGTTTATTACTATAACAAGAAAACATAATTACGTCAATCACTTTTTTTCGTTTTTATGAAAAAATTTTATAGGCTAGTTGTATAATCAAATGCAACAAGCATAAAAAATGAAAAACCATAGATAAACCACGTATGATTAAGTCGACTAAAACAATATCGATACGGAGGATTTATCTATGGCAATTACTAATTCTACCATAGGAGCTCGGCATTTCAAACACTTAACGGCTTATGACCGTGGGAAAATTGCGGCCTTACACGCTGCTGGTAAGACTCAACAGGAGATTGCAGATTATGTTGGTTGTCACAAAAGCACCATCTCCCGTGAGTTAAGAAGAGGTACAGTGCCACAAAGAAAAAGCAACGGGAAAATTGTTCATGTCTATTTTCCAGACACAGGTCAACTTCTCTATGAGAGAAACAGGAAAGCCTGTGGCCGCAAGCTAAAACTAGACGATGCCATCGAGTTTATTAAGTATGCCGAAACTCAGATCCTTGATAAGAAATGGTCTCCTGATGCGGTATGTGGGAGAGCCAAACGTGATGGGAAATTCAAAGACAAAATGGTTTGCACCAAGACCCTTTATAACTATATTGATCTAGGACTTATAGGCGTTAAAAACATTGACCTACCTATGAAAATTACCCTGAACACCAAGAAAAAACGTAACCGGAAGAATAAGAAGATCTTAGGACGCAGTATCGATGAGCGACCAATTGAAGTCAATGAACGCCAAGAGTTTGGTCACTGGGAAATTGATACGGTTATAGGCAAGAAGACTAAAGATCAGGCCTTATTGACTCTTACTGAGCGCAAAACCCGTAAAGAAATAATTTTGAGAGTGACAGCCAAGGATAGTCTATCCGTTTCAGAAGTCATATCTCAGTTGAAAGTGTCTTATGGTAATCGGTTCTCTAAAGTGTTTAAAACCATTACGGCTGATAACGGTTCTGAATTTGCTGACCTCGGCCTTAGTGTTGAAAAAGATCTAACAGAGGTTTATTTTACACACCCTTACACATCCTGTGAACGAGGAACCAACGAGCGTCATAATGGCCTTATTAGGCGCTTCATACCAAAGGGGAGACCCATTTCCTCTGTGGCAGACGAAACCATTACCTATGTTGAAAATTGGTGTAACCATCTTCCAAGGAAGATCCTCAATTATCGTACACCTGAGGAGTGTTTCCAAATAGAGTTAGCTGGCTTAGCTTCTTAACCTTAAGCCAGCTAACCCAAAGGGTTGGTTTTTAGCAACTTGACAAAGAGCCTCTGCGGGCATGGCTACCAGCCATGAAGCCAGGTATACGGTACTGGCTGGGCCAACCAGGCTACCATGCCCACCACTCCACGTCAAGTCGCGCAGAGTGTCCCGATTCTACTTAATCATGGGTTATCTGGTCTTTCAATACTTGTTGCATTTAATATTGCAATTTAAGAAAAAATTTTATAGAATCGATGATAAATATGAATTCCTTTCGTTTCTGCCTGAACAATCCGCACATAATTTTGATGAATTAAATACTCCAAGAGGGTTTCCAAATCGATAGCGTAATATTTTACTTCCGGATGGTTTATCAAATCATCAATAGACCAGTAGTCTTTTTTTCTTAAAACATTTAGAAAATGAGAAACACCGGATTCCGTATGCGAATGAATAAGAAATTCACTCGCCAAGAAAAGAAGTTCCAACCGTTTTTCTATATTTTCGTTGCTGGTCAGCAGTTCTTCGTATAGTTTGTAAATTTCAGGATTCAATTGTTTCACTTGATCCCACATTGTCTGCTCCGGTTGAAATCCTTTTTCGATGATCGCCAAGCATGCTAAATGATAAAGAGAGCGGGAAATATGATGATATGCATCCATGTAATGACCATTATGAAAAAATGCTTTTCCATCTGTGTAGGACTTGATAATCTTTGAAAATTCAATCGCCATTTTCAAATTTCTTTCATTGGCAGAAGGTTCTCGTAACTCATTTTTCAATCGATGAACATAGTCATTCCGGTCAAACACAATTTTCCCATCGGAAAACCAGTTCAATATTTTTCGATTCGTTCCTAAAAGAAGCCATTCCTTCAACTGCTCTTCGTCCACAATATAGAGAGCGGCTTTCTTATCTTGATATGCATAATGTTTAACCAGCAAATTTTTTTCGACTTCTTTTGCAATTACTAATAAAATGTTGTCAAATGTTTCTTCTCGATAATTCCATCCTTCTCTTTTTTCGATGGATAAAATGCCAAGCGTATTTTTTGAGCTCGCTCTCTCTTGATAAATGGGCCGAAGGATATCCTCCATAAAAAATTCCTCCATTAAATTTTTTCATTCTACTAATTTCGACAAAAACTGCTGATTTTCCTTCTATTCCTTTTAAAACATTAACCGACTTCAAAGCGTAAAGTATGATATAGTTACGTTAGGAGGGGATGGGATGGCCAAAAATTATAAAAGTAAGATTAACCGTATTCGTACTTTTGCACTTTCGTTAATTTTTATCGGTTTTTTGATAATGTACATAGGTTTATTTTTTCGAAATCATCCATTGATCATGACGATTTTTATGATGCTGGGATTTTTAAGCATCATGGCGAGTGTCGTTGTGTATTTTTGGATTGGAATGCTTTCGACAAGGGCGGTTGTGGTGGTTTGTCCAAACTGTGGAAAACAAACAAAAATGCTTGGCAGAGTAGATATGTGCATGTATTGCCGAGAGCCCCTTACGCTCGATCCTTCTTTGGAGGGCAAAGAGTTTAATGAGGAGTACAATCGAAAAAAACGAAATAAATAGCAAAAAAAGAATTGTTCCTTTTTAGAACAATTCTTTTTAATGAACTTCTTTTTTGGCACTGCATTCCGGACAAATCCCGTAAATCTCCATCCGATGGTGACTAACTTTAAAACCAGTAACATGCGAAGCAAATTGTTCAACCTCGTCCAGTCCGGGATAGTGAAAATCGACAATTTTGCCGCACTCTTCACAAATGACATGGTAATGGTCGGTTGTTACAAAATCAAATCTGCTGGATGAATCGCCATAGGTCAGCTCTTTCACTAATCCAACTTCACGAAATACTCGCAAATTATTATAAACGGTTGCCACACTCATATTGGGAAATTTACCTTCTAACGCTTTATAAATTTCATCCGCAGTTGGGTGTGACATGGATTGGACCAGGTATTCAAGTATTGCATGACGCTGAGGAGTTATACGTACTCCAGAATCTTTTAACGTTTCTAAAGCTTCTTTAAGATGTTCCTGCGCCACCGTCATGCACCTCACTTTAACATAAAAATCGTTCTCAATTTGTAATCTTTATAATAAGTGTACTAATGAAATAGTGATTTTGTCAATGTTTTCAATCCAAAATTCTCATGATTCTATAGAAAGTTTCTTCTCTTTTTGCCCAAGTTTAGCGTTTATATATCTTGCTGCGACAAACAATAGATCGGAAAGTCGATTTAAATAAGCCAGAACAAGAGGATTTACCTTTTCTACTTTTACCGCTTTTCGTTCCGCTCTTCTGACAACAGAACGGGCTGCATGAAGCGCGGCTCCCGCGGGATGGCCCCCGGGCAAAATAAAATTATTTAATGGTTCCAATTTCCCATCCCATTGATCAATCATCTTTTCGAGAAATTGGATATTATTTTCTTTTAATTTCCACTTCACTTCTTTTTCGGGAGGAGTAGCCAATTCTGCACCAACGTAAAAAAGTTCTGTTTGAATTTGCTGTAAAACATTTGCTACTTCTTCTTTTCCGTCAAATGATTCATGCACGAAATAGCTAAGCGATAAACCAATGAGCGTATTCGCCTCATCGCATGTCCCATATGCTTCTACGCGGGCATCGGTTTTTGAAACTCTTTGCCCGTAGATAAGCGAAGTTGTTCCTTTATCTCCTGTCTTCGTATAAATTTTCAACGCTAGTACCCCCTGTCCAGATCGACCACATTCCAAAAATCTTTTCTTCCTGTAATATATGTAGATAAGTTGTGTTTTAATATTTCAAACGCTCTTGGCAAGTAATTTTTCGACATCGCGGATATATGCGGCGTTACCGTAATATTATTCAATGTCCAAAATTCATGTTCCGGGGGAAGGGGTTCTTTTTCAAAAACGTCCAAATAAATATGGGCCACTTGATTCTGTTTTGCAGCATTTAACAACACTTTTTCTTCTACAAGGTCTCCCCGCCCGATATTGATAAAGACAGCTGTGTCTTTCATGCTTTGAAAGTGATTTTCCCTTAAAAGATAACGGGTTTCCGTCGTGCTTGGAAGAACAGAGACAATGAAATCGGCCGTGCCAAGCGCAATGTTCCAATCTTGAAACGTATAGATGCGATCAAAATAGTCCACTGGTTTCCCGCTTCGATTAACTCCGCTTGTTTTCATTCGAAATGCTTTGGAAAGCCTGCCAATTTCGCTTCCGATGGCACCCGTCCCCAATACAAGCACTTCTTTTTCCGCCAATTCTTGCAAAGGCAGTTTTTTATTCCAAAATTTTTGTTTTTCGAAATCAGCGAGCTCAGGGTATCTTTTAACATGTTGGAGCATGAGACCTAATGTGAATTCAGCCATTGGGATTTTATGAATTCCCCTGGCATTTGTCACGAGGATATTCTTTGCTTTGATAGCTTGAAACGGCATTTTTTCAAGGCCTGCCGAACAAACCATAATCCATCGTAGACGCGGCGATGAATGAATGATTTTTTCTGACAAATCTTCGCCGTATGTGACGATGACTTCAGCATTTTTCCATTCCGCTTCAGAAATTTTTCGATAAAATTGAAAATGACAATCGGGAAATTCATTGATTAATTGTTCTCTTAAATCAGCCGGCGGAAAAAATGAAAAAACAACTTCCACTTTTTTTGCTCCTCTCCACTTGATTTTGTCTATTCCGTTATGGAAATTTTAGATTTCTTATCGTTAATTGGCCTCCACGCCCATTTTACCATGATTTACTGGAAGAAAATACAAATAAGAAAAGCGCTGAAGCAAATTTGTAAGAATAGCTGCTTTCTCCCGATATTTTTGTTCAAAGAAAAATGGACCGGTGGATCCGGCCCTAAACATTTATTTCATGAGGAGGTATGCCCTTACTTTACAGTATGTTTTAATCTACATAATGCATGGACAATTGCCTTCTCATTCTAAAAATAGGCTACGAGAGCTCATTTTTAATAAATTCCAGAGCTTCTTCAACATGTCCTTTTACTTTTACTTTTCTCCATTCTTTTGCAAGTCTTCCTTGTTGATCAATAACAAATGTCGAACGCTCGATTCCCATATATTCTTTTCCGAAATTCTTTTTTAACTTCCAAACGCCATAAAGTTCGCATACTTGATGGTCTTCATCGGCCAACAGCAAAAAAGGCAAATCGTACTTTTCAATAAATTTTTTATGTTTGTCCAAAGAATCCGTGCTAATTCCCAGAATCACGGCATTCAATTTGGAAAATTCATCATGATAATCCCGAAAGTCACACGCTTCTGTCGTGCAGCCGGGAGTCATATCTTTCGGATAAAAATACAGCACCACATTTTTCCCTTTGAAATTCGATAATTTTACCTTTTCGCCATTGCTGGCCGGAAGTTCAAAATCAGGAGCCGCTTCACCTATTGCCAATGTCATATGTAATCCCTCCATTCGTTTTGAACTTAGCGTATCCAATTTTAAAACAATTTGCAATTGAATTTATCCCGCAAATCTCCTTTCTTGACGGGGGAAACGTCTCCTATTTATCCATTTGGTTCTATTTACTATCCGCTCGGCTGATGGAAGTTTCACATTATTTCTCCCAATCAATGAAAGTTTTCACGACAAAAGCTGCCGGAATGGTATAACCCAGCCATGCCTCCACTAGCGCAATCCAGCGCCCTACACCGTTTGGAACTAAATCTCCGTAACCGACTGTGAACAACGTAATACCGCTGAAATAAAGAGAGGTATGGAGCTTTTCGAAAAAACTTTCGCTGTACGTTCCTTTTCCGGTCAAAATGGCATAACCTTGCATTTCTAAAAGCAAATAAAGAAGGCCAAAACCGATCATGATCGTCACATATAATAATCCCAATAAGAGAAAGTTTTCAAAAGACAATTTTTTATACTTCCATCTAGAAGGAACAAACAATTCGCGCAAACTTAGTGTCATACAAATAATCACTGCGGCCATTAATAAATACGGCATCCGATAACCCTCCTGTTACCTTTCACCGACCGATAGAATGTTATTAAAACGAAAAGAAGAAGATAAAGAGTGATCCTGAAACGCTTGCCGCTGAAAATTTCATTTTTATGAAAATGGGTAGGAAATATGTAATAATATATATGAAACACTTAATATTAGTTATGACACGGCAGGAGGAATACTTTTATGGACTTTACCCATTCAGAACGTTTACATAAAGAAGCGCTGGAACATATCGTCGGCGGCGTTAACAGTCCGTCCCGCTCCTATAAAGCAGTTGGCGGTGGAGCACCTGTTGCGATGGAAAAAGCAAAAGGCGCTTATTTTTGGGATGTTGACGGCAATAAATATATTGATTATTTGGCAGCCTACGGTCCTATCATTACAGGACATGCCCACCCCCATATTACCGAAGCGATTCAAAAAGCAGCGGAAAATGGGGTTTTATACGGAACGCCGACTCCTTTTGAAGTGAAATTTGCCAAAATGTTAAAAGAAGCCATACCTTCGCTGGAAAAAGTTCGTTTTGTCAACAGCGGAACCGAAGCTGTGATGACCACGATCCGCGTCGCAAGAGCCTACACCGGAAGAACCAAAATTATAAAGTTCGAAGGATGTTATCACGGACATTCTGATTTAGTGCTAGTAGCGGCAGGATCAGGGCCTTCTACTTTAGGAACACCTGATTCAGCGGGCGTTCCGGAAAGCATCGCAAAAGAAGTCATTACCGTTCCATACAACGATGTCGAATCGTTCCGTGAAGCCATTGATAAATGGGGCAATGAAGTAGCAGCTGTATTAGTTGAACCGATTGTCGGAAACTTTGGTATCGTAGAGCCGAAGCCGGGATTTTTAGAACAAGTGAAAGAATTAACGCACAAAGCAGGCGCTCTGCTTATATTCGATGAAGTCATTACGGCATTCCGCTTTATGTACGGGGGAGCTCAAGATTTGCTCGGAGTCATTCCTGATTTAACAGCCATGGGAAAAATTATCGGCGGAGGCCTTCCAATTGGCGCTTACGGCGGAAGAGTGGATATCATGGAAAAAGTAGCTCCTCTCGGTCCAGCTTATCAAGCAGGAACGATGGCCGGAAATCCAGCTTCTATTTTGGCGGGAATTGCCTGCTTGGAAGTATTAAAGCAAGACGGTGTCTATGAATACCTCGATCGGCTTGGAGCTATGTTGGAAGAAGGAATCTTAAAAGCAGCACAAACGTATCAAATCCCGATTACGATTAACCGTTTAAAAGGTGCGCTTACGGTATACTTTACGGATGAAAAGGTCGAAAACTATACTCAAGCGCAAGCAAGCGACGGCGAACGGTTTGCCCGCTTTTTCAAACTGATGCTTCATCAAGGCATTAACCTGGCTCCTTCCAAATATGAAGCTTGGTTTATTACTCTCGCTCATACGGAAGAAGATATCCGGACAACCATCCAAGCAGTAGAGCGAGCTTTTGAAAAAATGTCTCAAGAAATAAAATAATATCCAACTGGTAGTTTCATGTTGAAACGGCTATCATGTTTGCAAGCGTCCTTTGACAGGGCGCTTTTTCTTATCCCCCGTAAAAAAACGGTATTCTCGGCTATTTGCCAACGGAGGTCAAGGGCAAATCGCCAGTAAATTTATTCAGTTTTAAATAGACGCTAATTCCATTTACTCCATTAAGGTTCAAAAAAATCTTCTGCTCCTGTCTTGACCGTTCCTTTTAATCATCTCGCCGTTTTTCGCTTCGTTTTACTTACCTTTCAAAAACAAGAATGACCAATTCATGAAAAGCAAAAACTGGATAAAATTTTATTTTTCAAAAAAAGGCTACATCTCTTGATATTCTTATTTTTCCATTGTATAGTACAATAATGTTTCAGACGATCCATCACAAAAAAGGACATTCAAAGTAGGGATAAATAGAGAAAATCAAACATCATATAAAAAGGGAGATAATATCATTCCCAGGTCAGCGTTTGACGTTTTTGAAAAGCAATTTTCATTACATGTAAAAACTTAAGAAAGGAAAAATGCGCTATGAAGCTTGGTGCCCGCATATTAAAAACAGGAATTGCGATTGTCCTGGCATTGGCCATTGCTCGCGCTCTTCAATTGCCATCTCCTGTTTTTGCCGGAATACAAGCCGTTTTTGCTATACAGCCAACTATTTATCGATCTTATAAAACCATTGTCGAACAAGTTCAAGGAAATGCGATTGGTGCTGCCATTGCCATTCTAACTGTCGTTTTCTTCGGCAACCATATCGTATTTGTCGGTCTGGCTTCTATTGTCGCGATTCTCATTATTTTAAAATTAAAACTTGATAATACGGTCGGTTTGGCACTAGTGACCATTATCGCGATTATGGAAGTTCAAAACGAACAGTTTATCCAATTTGCTCTCCTCCGTTTTGGAACCATTATGCTTGGAATTTTAGCCGCTTTTGTCGTCAATTTAATTTTTATGCCGCCTAAATATGAGACGAAACTTTTTTTGCATATAAACAACGTGACAGAGGACATTTTGAAATGGATTCGCTTGAGCACTCGAAATGCCTCTGACTATCAACTGTTGAAACTCGACATATCCAAGATTAGCGAGCGATTATACAAAACGGACGAGTTATATAAATTGTACAAAGAAGACAGAAATACATTTAAAATCAGCCATACTGCGAAAAATCGCCGACTTGTGATTTACAGGCAAATGATCATTGCTGTCAAAAAAAGCTTTGAGATTTTAAAACGGCTTCACCATTATGAAAATGAAATCCAGCAGCTTCCAGAGGAACTTCAAAAAAGAATTCAAGAAATGCTCGATGCGTTAATCAGCTACCATGAGCAAATATTATTGAAGTTTGTTGGAAAAGCGAAGAAAAAAACGGAGCTGGAAGAAGTCCATGATGTGTATTTAAACCGCAAGGAATTTATGGATGCATTTTTAGACGAAATTATTGAAGAGTACTCCGGAAGCAAGGATACCCAATCCTTCCATTTGCTCTACATCGTCACCTCCATCTTAGAGTATGGCGAACAAGTGGAGCATCTGGATATGCTGATTCACAGCTTCCAAAGTTTTCATAAGTCGGAAAATGAAGTGAAAATAAAAGAAGAAAACGAGTAAAAGTCAGGAAGAAACGAAATATTCTCTCCTGACTTTTTCTTTTTTTGTTTCAAAAAGTCCTTCTGTATCCCATGATTACGTTCTAATTCAGCTGTTGCACTTGAAAGAGTTTATAGTAGCTCCCTTGTTTTGCCATAAGTTCTTCGTGAGTGCCCGATTCAACGACTTGGCCATTTTCAATCAAAATAATTCGATCCGCATGAGTTATAGTAGAAAGCCGATGAGCAACAATAAAAGTGGTCCGATCCTTTGCCAACTTTTCCAGTGCCTCTTGAATTAAATGTTCGCTTTCTAAATCAAGCGCTGAAGTAGCCTCATCCAATATCAAGATGGGAGGATTTTTCAGAAACACTCGGGCAATTGCGACTCTTTGTTTTTGCCCGCCTGAAAGCTTTACCCCTCTTTCGCCCACTTTCGTGTCATATCCATCGACTAAATTCATAATAAAGTCATGAGCGTTTGCGGCTTTAGCTGCAGCGATCACTTCTTCTTCACTTGCATCCGGACGTCCGAGAAGGATATTGTTTTTAACAGAATCGCTGAACAAAATATTATCTTGAAGCACCATTCCGATATGATCACGTAAACTCCGAACTTTAAAATCGCGAATGTCTACACCGTCCAATAAAATTCTTCCTTTTGTCACATCGTAAAAACGCGAAATCAAGCTTACTAGCGAAGATTTGCCCCCTCCGCTCATTCCGACAAGAGCAACCGTCTCACCCGCTTTAATCTCAAGGTCGATATCTTTCAACACTTCCGGTTCATTTTCATCGTAAGCAAAACTTACATGATCAAATACAATATTTCCTTTTACATCCTTGCATTCAATGGCATCAGGACGATCCGTAATATCATATTTCTCATCGATCAGCTCAAACACTCTGTCCATGGAAGCTATGGCCTGAGTTAAGGTGGTAGATGAATTGACAAGCCTTCTTAAAGGATCGTATAAACGATCTACATAAGAAATAAATGCGGCCATCGTTCCGACTGATAAATGGCCGTGAATCACTTGAAACCCGGCATAAGCAATGACAATCAAAGGAGCTAAATCGGTAATGGTATTCACGACTGCAAATGATTTGGCTGTCCAATTCGTTTGATAGAGGGCTTTATCCAAAAAATTTGAATTTTGGTCTTTGAATTGATCTTGGGCAAAGTCCTCGATGGCAAAACTTTTAATAACAGGCATTCCCTGCACTCGTTCATGCAGAAAACCTTGCATTTCTGCCAGCGCCTGCGAACGCACTCTTGTCAGTCTTCTTAAATTTCCAAAAAAATATTTGACGGAAAAAGCATAAAGAGGAAATACTAAAAGCGAAACAATGGTCAATTTGACATCCATCGACAGCATGAGTCCAACAGCGATGAAAATGGTTGCCAAATCGAGCCAAATATTCATCAATCCTGTAATCACAAAATCCTTCGTCTGTTCTACATCATTAATTACCCGGGAAATCACTTCGCCCGCCCGATGATTAGAATAATATTTAAAGCTTAACTTTTGAATGTGCTCAAAGAGTCGGTCTCGAATATCATACAACACTCTATTTCCAGTGCTTTGGGCTAAATATTGTCGAAAATATTCAACAGGCGGCCGCAATACGACAAAAATAAAAAACATGACTCCCAGTACAAAAAGAAGCTTATGGATTTTGATATCGGTGGATAATTCACGATTTCCTATGATATCATCAATCACATATTTAATGAAAATCGGAATGAGGAGCGGTATGGCAAATTTGATGGCCCCGATAAACAAAGTTGAGATAATTTCTCGCCTGTATGGTTTTACAAAATTCATATATCTACGTATGCTTCCCAAATTTCCCCCTCCTTACATCAAAAAATCAATATTCTTCTTTATTTTTCCATGGAAAAAGGGGCTGACTCATCTTTAGGATCAGACCCCATACCTTCTTTTATTTAAGAAAAGATATTTATCGTACCATATGTCTACAAAATCAGGTGCAAATGGACCTTTGCGCTGTTCAATCCATTTGATTAGCTTGTCCACATTCCGCTTTAAAATATGGTCAATCACATCAGGATAACCCATTTGCTTTCGATGTTCAGCGTATTCATCTTCATCCAGGAGGGAGTAGGTCATATCGGGAAACACTTTAATGTCGAGATCATAATCAATATACTTTAACGCTTCATAGTCATAAACAAACGGAGAACTTAAATTGCAGTAGTAATAGATCCCATCTTCTCTTATCATACAAATAATATTGAACCAATGCTCAGCATGAAAATAACAAATGGCCGGCTCTCTTGTCATCCATGTTCTGCCGTCGGACTCCGTAACGATGGTTCGGTCATTGCCTCCAATGACAAGACGTTCTGTCGCTTTTAAAACCAACGTTTCTTCCCAAATCCGATGAATATGGCCATCATGTTTATAACTATGAATTTGTATGGTTTCTCCTTCAGCGGGAAATACCATGATTGTCCCCTACTTTCGTATCAAAGAAATTTCACCAGTCTTTTCCCTAAGAGGAGGAAAAAACAATTCTACTTTCATATTATAACGATTCACCATTAAAATTAAAACAAAAGAGAGCCACGGTTTTCGCCGCCGCTCATAATTTCACGCCTGTTTGCTCTTGATAAGTACGAATCACTTCGTCCGTTTGGGCTTCAAAGACCTTTTGTATTTCCTTTAATTTTTTTCTCATCTCGTCCATTTCACTTTCAAGGTTTTCCATTCCGGCAATATCCTGAAGTTCTTTTAATTCTTTCTCCATTTGCTGGCACCGCTCTATTTCCTGTTGCAATAACAACAGTTTCTCCATCGTTTTCATTTGTTCCTTTACTAATACATTAAAACGATCTAACATCATCATCACCCCTCAAACGGTCACATCCTCCTCTATTAACTTCTTCCCAGCCGCCCTTTTTCCTTTCTCTTTTTCTGTCGGTTCTTCAACATTTTCATCGAAAATTTTAACTTTTCATTCGCAGGATGATTTCATATAATGATGATTGATTCCATCTTTTCCAACTAAAAAAAGAAGAGACACATACTACTATGTATCTCTTCCCTTGTGTACTTATTGATTTTGTTGATTTGAGCCGCTTGAATTTTGCGCTTTGCGACTTTCTGCTTGTTGATTTTGTTGTTTCACTTTTTGCACATCTGTTTCAGAACCAAACTCAGTCGCAAAAGAAGATTGTTGAGATTGAGATTGGTTTTTCGCAGACGCAGCATTTTGTTGTCTTACTTGCTGTGCATCTGTTTCAGAAGCGAATTCTGTTCCAAATTTAGATCCTTGAGCAGATGCAGCGTTTTGTTGTTTTACTTTTTCCGCGTTTGTGTTAGATGTGAATTGGTTTTGTTTTGCCATCATTATCACCTCCACGGTTATTAATTTGTCCATCGAGGTGAAAAATATCCAAACAAAGTTAAAAATATTTTTATACGAGCAGTGATCTGCCTCCGTCGACAATAATGGTTTGCCCGCGAATCATCGAGGCTTCTTTCGAAATCAGAAACATAACCGTATTCACAATATCTTCAATTTCCACCATTCTTCCGGCAGGTGTATTCTTTTTCGCATCCTCCAGCATTTCTTCTCTATTCGGAAAATGCTTTAATGCTTCCGTATCAACGGCGCCGCCTGATACCGCATTGACCACAATATTCTTTTTCGAAAGTTCCACTGCAAGATATCTCGTCAAAGCTTCAACCGCCGCTTTTGAAACGCCCACAGCGGTATAATTTTCCAAGTAGCGAATGGAACCGAGAGAGCTGATGCTGACGATACTTCCTCCTCCATTGATTTCCATCAATTTCGCCGCTTCTTGTGCACAAAAAAGGAGCGCCTTGCTGTTAATATCCATGGTCCAGTCCCAATGCTTCTCTTCCAACTCCATCAACGGCCGCTGAACACCGGAGGCCGCATTGTTAATAAATACATCCAAACGGCCAAATTCTTCTTGAATTTGCTGAAACATATCACGTATTTTTTCGACATCCCCCACGTTGGCTTTTACAACCAGCGCTTTTCGGCCCAGTTTTTCAATTTCTTCTGCTGTTTCCAAAGCTTTTGATTTGCTGCGAGCATAATTTACCACTACATCATAGCCTTTTCTCGCTAATTCTATCGCAATCGCTTTCCCGATTCCTCGGCTGCTTCCCGTTACTAATGCAACTTTATTGCTCATTTTTTTCATCCTTTCTTCCCTATTCCCATTTTTTATAAAACAAGTTAGCCTATGTATCATTGCCTTCGGATGAAGATTCTAAATTCTTCTCTGCTTAAAGTCAGTCAAATGTGTTGTTATCCGTTTATCATTACTCTTGAAGAGGATGTGATGGACCGTTTTTGCAGCATGGAATATCCCCTGTTTTTGCAGCATGGAATATCCCCTCTATTTTACTTTTTCTTGGAAAGTCGGACAACTCTTTTTAGATGCCCACATTCGTATAAAAAAAGCTGTTTCATTGAAAACTAACAGTACTTATGGAAACGGAGGTAGTACAATGTATACCGGTCGTGATATGACAGAATTATCGATGACGCCAAAAAACAAATGGAAAACAGAGGAGCTTTCTTATTTTCATCACGCTCTCCAACAAATCATGCCTTATTTAAATGCAGAAGGACAGACGCTTCATCGTGAAATTACGGAAGAAATCATGAGGCGCGGCGGTCTCACAAAAGGTGCGGAATCCGGATTAGAATAAACACGGCTTCTTGTGATTTTCTGATTAATAAAATACCGTCAAATAAGAGAATTCAAGTCACCCCAAGGCTTACGCTTGGGGTGATTCTCATTCTCGTATCGTTCTTTTGTATTCTTTCCAAATCTTTTGATGGGATACCGGAAATGCAAAATCCTGAATCTCTTCGGGTTTGACCAGCTTCACTCTTTCGTCTTCCGGTATCTCATTTTGTATCTCGCCGGCGTAAACATCAATGTCCCAAGTCAAATGAGAAAAAACATGTTGGATTTTTGCAAATGTGCCGTTATGGATCAAAGAGTCTATTTTGTATGTTTCTTCCAATAATTTACGGAGTCGCGTTTCAGGATCTAAAAATGAGGTCATTTCAAAATTAGGGAATTCCCAAAGATTTGCAAGTAATCCGGTTGCTTCCCGCTTATGGATCAAGAATTTACCTTCTTTGTTTTTCAAAACAACCGCTCCGATATGAACAAGCTTCATGCTTTTCTTTCTCGTTTTGACAGGGAGTTCTTCTTGAACCCCTTCTTCAAATGCATGGCAATGTTCTTGAACCGGACATAATAAACAAGACGGAGATGTCGGAGTACAAATTAAAGCGCCCAATTCCATTAATGCTTGATTAAACGAAGAAGGATCTTCCGTATACATAAGACGATGTATGGCTTCTTCAAATATCTTTCGAGAAGCCGGTTTAGCAATGTCTTCCCAAATCGATAAAATTCTAGACGCGACTCTCATGACATTTCCATCAACGGCAGGATAAGGTTTACCATATGCAATGCTTAAGACAGCCCCCGCTGTATACGGGCCTACACCTTTCAAAGAAGTCATCTCTTCCAATGTATCCGGGACTTTCCCTCCATATTTTTCCTTTACTTCTTTTACTGCTGAATGAAGGTTTCGAATTCTTGAATAGTACCCTAAACCCTCCCAGGCTTTTAAAACTTGTTCTTCCTCCGCTTCCGACAAGGCTTCTAAAGTTGGGAATTTTTCCATAAACCGTTCAAAATAAGGAATCACGGTTTCTACTCTTGTCTGCTGAAGCATGACTTCTGAAACCCATATTTTATAAGGATCACACTCTTTTCTCCAAGGAAGATTCCTTTTTTCACGTTTATACCATTCCAGTAAGTCATGTTGAAATTTTTCCGTATCAATCTCTTTTAAATCCATGCCCTTCACTGCTTACCTCCGTGATGTTAATATTGAGACAAAATGGGAATACTATGAAAAAAATTAAATTGAGACGTTCTCAGACAATCGTGGAATCAAAATATCTTTTCGTTCAGTACATTAACGGTAGTTGTTCAATTAGCTTGTAGAAAAGAAGCAAAATCGGCCGCCATCGGCTTTTGAAATTTTCTCAAATGGCAATATCTTGCATTGCAATCCGTTTTTATTCCCATTATCATTTTTTTAACAAGGATGGATGTCAAAGGAGGAAATCCTTTTGGATACTGGAACACACTTCGTGATGGGAATTGCGCTAGGGGGTTTATCCACACTGGATCCTGTCATTTCCCATGGCACCGTTTCGTCAAACGTTGTTTTAGCATCAGTTATCGTCGGATCACAAATTCCTGATATCGATACCATTTTAAAATTAAAGAACAATGCCGTCTATATTCGAAATCACCGCGGAATTACCCATTCGATCCCCGCTGTTCTGTTGTGGCCTTTATTGATTTGTGCTGTATTGGGGCCTCTTTTTCCGGAAGTCAATTTATTTCATTTATGGATGTGGACCCAATTAGCAGTCTTTCTCCATGTTTTAGTCGATATTTTTAACGCATATGGCACACAGGCACTGAGGCCGTTTTCCACCAAATGGCTGGCGCTTGGAACGATCAATACTTTTGATCCTTTTATTTTCGCGGTTCATGTGGTCGGGATTATTCTATGGATTAACGGATTCAACCCCGGCATCACGTTTTTAAACATATATGTACTGATCCTATTCTATTATATAGTAAGATTTATAGTCCAACAGACTATCCGTTCAGCAGTCAGGCAATTGATACCGGATGCAGAAGAAATTATCATTGCTCCGACGATCCGTTTTTTTATATGGCGGATTGCTGTGAAAACACCTGACTATTTCTATGTGGCAAGAGGCTATCGCCGGTCGATTACCATTTTGGATAAATTCAAAAGAACGCCTATGCCTGATACTCCGCTCTTAGAGGCGGCAAAAAAAGATAAAAACTTATCGGCTTTTCTAAACTTTTCACCCGTTTACCGCTGGCAATTGTCCAAATATGATGACTGTTATGAAATTAAATTTATCGATTTGCGCTATCGAAACAATGGACACTATCCTTTTGTCGCCGTTGTGCAGCTTGATCTAGATTATAACATCATCGGATCCTATACCGGATGGGTTTTCAGCGAAGAAAAACTGAGGAAAAAATTGGATTTCATCCCGAATTCCCATTAAATACGTACATTCTTCATACAAAAGAAAAAAAGCGCTCCCTGCTTCTTAGATAGTTGACGTCGCCGTGATTTTATCATAATTTGTTCATATTTTACCGATACTAAAAAGGCAAAGAGAGGATGATTTCTCTTTGTAAAAAGGAGGCTATGGCGATGCGGAACAAAGCTAAAAATTTCCCGAACCTAAACAGCCATAAATTCGAGGGCGAGCCTCGAGCAAAGGCGGAATACGCTTCAAAGCGGGCGGACGGAACAACCAACACGCATCCTCAAGAACGTATGCAAGCTTCAGGCCAAAGAGAATGGTCTAATGAGCCTTAGCACGATTTCCAATTACAATCCGTTTCTTTCATGAAATCCTGCGACTCCCATCCCTTACTATTGGGATGGGAGTCTTTATTATGCATCCGACTTGCGTCTTAAAAGCGAAATTGGCAAAGCTTCTTCCTGGCCGCTCCCATTCAGACGGTGCCCCCAAGCGAAAACTCCTTTTAAATAGTCGATTTTAAAATAGTTCCCCGGATCTTCTGCAATCTCATATACTTCACCCGGTTTAAAATCATCCGGATTGAGAAGGTAAGCTTCAGCCATGGCCGCCTTCCTCTCCATCACAGCCAATTCATTCACCATTCCCAATTGTTCGGCCTTGCGGGCTTTTTCTTTTAAACGAGAGATTTCCTGTTTTAATTCATATTCGCTCATTTCGCTGTAGCGTTTTTCCACCATTGTCCACCTTCTCCCATACTTTTTTGCTCATAGGTTCATACACCAACACTCATAAAAGAAAGAACCAATTTCAAAGAAGCCTCAAATAGCCCTTTCAATAATTCTTTTTCATTTTACCGCACCTTTGTCTTGAATCGCTAATGATGAAAAAAGATAAAAGAAAATAACGTGTCCAATTATAAGAAAATGTCAATTGCCGTGGTGCTAGTATTTTTCTCAAGAATGGATTCAAGGATAAAAAAGATTGGCTCAGCTTGGTATTCTTTGTCTAAAAATGGACGTTCCAGCAAGCAAAGAAGCGGAACAATTTTCAAATAAAATCATTCTTTTCCTTGAACTGCTCGACCGCTTGCTGAATGTCTTCCATTGAAAATCCTTTTCGATACAAATATTGCTGAACTTTTCGAAGACGCTCGTTCCCGCTTTCGCTCCGATAGCGTCTAAATGCCTTTTCCGTCTGGTAAAACAGCGCTTCTTTTTCGTTTTCCTCGTCTTTTTGTATATTGTCAGCGATCGCTTCGGAAATGACCTCACTGGAAAATCCTTTACGCCTTAAAAGCTGAATCGCTTTTTGCTTTTTTTGAAGAAAAGCTTCATTAGAATTCCGTTGAAATACTTTTCCGATCAGTTTTGTTGCTTTGTTTACTTGCTCCTCTTTTCCATACAGCTCCAGCACTTGTTCCACAATACTCTGATCCACGCCTTTTTGCGCCAGTTCCCCCGCCACCACAATCGGCCCTTTATCTGTTGTCTTCATTTGAGTTTGGACATAGGCCTTGGCAAAATCGCGATCATCAAGATAATGTTGTACATACAGCTTTTGGACCACGAGATCAATGACCTCGTCGTTGTATTCTTTTTTTCGCAAAAATTCTCGAATTTCTTTCTCGGTTCTCATTCTTTTTGCCAAATAATAGACCGAATCTTGGTATCCCTTTCGAACTTCATCCGCATGCAAAATTTCAGCGATGTCCTCTTCCTCTAACTCCATCCCTTTTTTTAGTCGGAAACGTGCCAAAACGGCCTCATCCACACTAAAGGCAAAGGCTTCATTGATAAAAATATTGTACCGCTCTTTGTTATTTTGCTGGACGGATATTTTCGTAATCACCTTCACTCTGATTTCACCTCTTTACGCCTCTGTATAACATTATAAATTTTTTGCTTTGTTGTAAAAACCAATGGTATGACTCACAAGAAAAAGGAAAACATAAGAATAAACAATATTTTCCACGAAAGGATGATTCTATTTGGATAAGAAAAAGCAAAATAAAATAAAAAGCACACTTTCACGCGCTCAAGAAATTTCCTATGCACGCGATTTTAAAATGGCAGACCGCGCCGGTGGATTTACGAAAAAAGAGCGATAATATTTATTGCTAAAAAATGAAACTTGGCAGAAACAATCGGGCATTGCGGCAAATTTCCTTTCTCCTTAAAAGCTAAAGGGGACACCTGGATAAAAAGAACCCATTCGGAAAAAGTATAAATGCGGAGCTTATTGCCGCCACTTTTTACGAAAGGGGTTTATGAAATGGGCCGCGCACATCATCAAAAAACAAGAGACAAAAATAAACAAAAGCTTCCTCAAGTTCCGAAAAACTTAAAAACAGACGGCAGAGATGTGGAATATTCACAAGAATTGGCGGATCACGCTGACTTGGAAGCACAGTCACGATCCGACGCCGCTGATCAACGGGTAAATTCACAAAAGAGGAAACTATAACACCAAAAAGCACCAGTCCATCCCGACTGGTGCTCTTCAAAAAAATATCCACAATATGATTGTGGATATTGTGTGTATATTCACAATTTTCGTTATATTGAAATTATTCAACCGGTAAAACAAGACATCTCCAATTCCTTTAATCCCGCTTTTTTTCACGCATGATTTCTGCTTCCATTTGAGCATAATTAGTGATTTTAGGATAACCGTTTTTTTGCTTTGCCTGGTTGTTGCGCTGCGCGTTGGCATTTCCGGCCTTTGTTTTTCCCATATGATCATTCCCCCCTCCTTTTTTATTTTTTCCTTTTTTGAACGAAATATGCTGAACGGTTTTGTCTCAACAAACATCAACAGCTGCTTTCCTTTTTTCAAAAGCAGCCAAAATAATGAAGCGATCCACCACAACGAAAAATCCGCTCTTATTCGTCACGGGTTCGTTTTCTTTTTTTATCTTCGACATAAGGTTCTCGTTCAAAAGGATGGAGATCGCCGAAAGTAGTCATGATTCCTTCCTCGTCAAGAGCTTCTTCGAATATCTCATGTTGATCATTTGGGTACACCTTGATCCCTTTTCCAACAATATTATTTCCGATAAAATTCTCATAATCTTCTACATATCCAACATTTTCTTCCGACTCAATATACATATCATTATAATGAAGCGGAGATTCCATAAAATCCGACGGCGTTTCTGAAGTTCCCCATTCCGCCACTGCTTGCCAAGAATCTTCCGAATCAAAAGCAACCGATTCATCTCGATCGTCACCATCAAATTTCCCGAATGGAGGCGTTAATACTTCTTCTTCCACCGGACGAGAACGTGATATTTCCTGATCCGGTGAATGTTCTTTACATGTGGTTGCGGTTATGAGTGCATCCAGTCGTTCATACGGTATCTCTTTTCCGCATTTCTCACATATTCCATACGTTCCATTCTCTATGGCATCAAGCGCGCGACGAATATTCCGCCATTCGAGTCGGGAATGCTCGTCCAGCGCCAAATCTTTTTCCCTTTCAAAAAGCTCTGTACCTTCATCCCCAGGGTGGTTATCATAGCTGGACAGTTCGCCCACCGAACTGTGAGGATGCCCGCTTTCTAGATTATAACGATCGTTCATTTGTAACCTTTTTTCTAAATCCTTTTTTGCATCTAACAGCCGCCCCCGAAAATCGGTAATTTGGTCTTGTGATAGCATCCCTTCCACTCCTTTCTTCTTTCCGTAGTATGCAACCAATCCAGAAAAACATTCATCCCCGGAATGAGAATCCATCATGATGGATCATCCGCATTTTGAATCCATTACCTATGTAACCTTCTCTTGTTTCCAGCTGCAGCATTTTATTCTGCACTGCATTGGTACAATCTCTTGTTGAAAATTTCATTTCTTATCCAATTCGAAAAAAACTTGGCAAAATAATACCCCCTGATAGAAAGCAAACGTTCAACATGAAAACTTCAACGGCCCGTATCTGTCGATGAACAGATCGGGCCGTTCTTGATTATGACGATGATAAAACTCCAGCTTTTTGCAATATTTTTTTCAGTTCTTCCTTTTTAAGCGGATCAAGTGGTCGGGCAGGCGGTAAAACATACGTTGAAACATTGATGCCTCTCAATGCAATCGCCTCTTTCACTACATTGACAAACCGCGAATCCAGTTTATACAAAAGAGGCAAGTAAGCCAAGCGCTGGTGGAGCTTTAAGGCCGTTTCCATTTCTCCATTTTGAAACGCTTGATAAATGCCTAGCGATAATTCCGGTGCAAAATTGACACTTGAAGCAATCGATCCATCTCCACCTAAAAATAATGTATTCAATAAAAGAAACATTCCCTTCAAAAGCAATTTTGAAGGGAATGTTTTATTATATTTTCTTTAAATCTTCATTCATTCGTTTTGCTAAGTTTTTGTAATATAAATAGTAGCTGACCCAAATGACTATATAGATGGCTATAAAAATAGCTGCTGAAATCAAGATGCTTTTCATATCAAAGGGGAGCCATCCAATTCCTAAGGACAAGCTAAAATACAGCACGATGATGGTAATAAAATGCAAAGCCGTTTGCTGCGAAAGACGGAGTGATTTTATTTCAAAATAAAGCGGAGATACGGTAAAAAACCATCCACAAAATATGGAGCCCAGCGAGTTTTTAATAAAAATTTCACCATCAATAACTTGTATATGACCGAAATAAATGATACAGCCGGTGACCATGACGGACACAAAGGAACCGATCAATATTCCAATGATGCTTCTGTATAAAAAAGCTTTCATTCTTTTTTCCTCCTGTTCATTTTTAATGCTTTTTTAATTGCTTGGACATAATGCCGCGAAACATACTCTTTCTCTCCTGATTTAAAATAAACGCATAGAGTGCCGTTGAACGATGCTTCAAATCGACTCAACTCATGGAGATTGGCAATAACGGACTTAGAAATGCGAACAAATTTGTTAGAGGGAAGCAATTTTTCGAGCTCATACAGCTTTTCCTTCAATTTAAATGTTCCTTTAGCTGTGACAGCCTGAACAAAATCTCCTTCTGTACGAAAAAAATGAACTTCATTTGGCTTTAAAATATAATTCATATCCCCATTCTTACCCACGATAAATTCCGTTTCCATTCCTTTTAAGAAATCAAGAATTTCTTTAATTGTGTCATCGACTTCTTTACAGTGAATGGTCACGGTCGTCTCATCGTAGTCATTGTCAATATCTAAAGACACTTTCATTCCCCCATCCTCCTTCTATACATACATGTCTTGCTACTTAAATTGTATTCGTCCTTTCAATGGCTGTCTTCATAATAAAGCTAAAAGGTCATTTTCCAATGCTATCCGGCAAAAATCGTCCTGTCAGATGCATTCTTATTAAGAAAATTATTTATTCCAAAAGAGAATTTCTAACTTAAAATGGGCGAAACTCGCCGTATTGTCTAACTAATTAAAATAAAAGGGGAATTTAAAGTTAGAGAAGGGAAAGTACTTTAAACGATAGGGAAAGTGTCAATATATTAAAAGAACCATAAATGATGCTTGATTTTAAACATGTATGATGTTTTGATGGTTGTTATTGGGGATTTTATCACCGTTGATTACACAAGCCACTTAGGTTCCATTTTCGTCACCACCATTTTGATATTCCTTAATACTATATGGAGGCGCAAAGATGATAAATTACCACTATTTTTTAATAGGTCAAACATGTTAAACAAGGAGTTCCACTTTTAAAATCGAAACTATTATAAAATTGGTCTTTATTGTAAAAGAGGTGAATTTATGCTTTTTCATTATCATTTCTGGACTCCATATTTGGAGGAGACAGAAAAATTTTATGAAGAAAATGGCTTTAATGTTTCATTACGCATGGGTAAATACAATGGGGATTTTCAAAATTTTAATCCTCCCTTGACTTGGAATGATTTTCGCACAAAAAATATTCTTTTTCGTATTATTGAGATGAGAAAAGGAACAGTCAATATTACTTTTGGTTATGGAAAGATTAAATTTGACCATATTGGTTTTTTAGTCTCCAAGACTAAACATCATGTGTTATGTGATAATGCCAAAAAAATGAACTGGCAAGTTAATATTGGAGAAAGAAGAACCTTTATCAACACTCCTTATGAGTTTAAAATAGAGCTTCAAACAAACATAGATGTGATAGACACTATAGCGGATACTGTAAAAATAAATCGATTGAAAATCGCAACAAAAAAGACAGGACTGGAGGATGATCTGTCCACTTTGTTTAATGAACCCGTTAATAATATACATTCGGTAGTTGGTGATGAATTCACTCTTAAAGAAGCCGTAATAAAAGGTTTTTTGTCTTCCGATCATTTGGACCCTAACGGAGTAAGAATTTTTAATTATATTTAAATTGATACAATTATTCTTCTTGAATTAAAGCTCCATACGTAAGAAAATAACTACAATTGATTGTGGTCTTTTTTTATCGTCTTGAAAATAAAGTCGTGATAGAAATACAAGGAGAAGGCAAAAGGATTTTAACTTTCCTGTTCGCACCACTTTAATTTGATTTTGGGATTTTATACAATCTTTTTCTTTTAGCACAGATTATTTATCAAAATGGCTATCCATCTCTCCATTTAAAATCAACGAAATTACAAAAGAAGATGGTAGGCTGCAACAACTTAATGTCCAATATAATTTCCAGAAATTTTTTCTTTAAAATGTAGGCTCTGTTAAATTTTAATATTGATAAATAATTAAAAAAGGAGAAACCCTATTTAATAGGACTTCCGTTGCTTGAACAATTATTTTTGTTTTAGTTCAACGATTTTAATAAATTTGTTTAGTGAAGAATTTTCCTATTTTAAATAAAACAGGAATTAGACTTAACAATACTGCTCCTACCACCAATGTTGATAAAAATAATGTTTTAAATGTTAATTCATTACTTTGGAAAAATTGAAATAAAACTAAACTGTTTATAGGAATATTTAATAAAATCCCAGTTATGACTCCGGGTGCATATTTTTTTAACACGATACTTGCAAGTAAATGTGGGAAAATTGCATTAACAATCATAGAACCAAGGAAACCAATAAGAATATATTTAGCCAAACTGGAATTTGGGAGGCAAGAGTTTGTTTTTTGTGTCAGGAGTTTATTTTATCTTTACAACTTTATGTTCAGTCATAATAAACTCCTGCTACTCTCCACCCCTTCAACCCGCATTCCTACGCTACCTATATTTTTCCATTCATAATAAAGTCATGCACGAATCTCTCATTTTCTCGATTTTTTCTGGCAGAACTTTATTATGTTTGAAAATAAAGTCGTGATAGAAAATAGGGGAAAAGGCTTGAGGGAGATGGGTTTCTCCTTTTTACTCACACCTTTTCCCACACTTTTGCACAACTTTGTTTTCATTTTGGCAGGAGTTTATTGTGAATGGCAAGAGTTTATTTTGGCTTTACAACTTTAATTCCAACTGTGTGACGGATTCAACATGAGCCGTCATCGGGAACATATCGACGGGTTGGATGTGATGGATTTTGTACAATGGGCTTAGCGTCTGCAAATCTTTGGCTAACGTGGAAGGGTTGCAGGAAACATACACCATTCTCTTAGGCTTTATGTTCATGATCGTTTTCAAAAATTCACGGTCGCATCCGGATCTAGGTGGGTCAACGACCACAACATCGGGAATCCATCCTTGTTTTTTCCATTTTGGCAACCATTCTTCAGCTGTTCCGGTTTCATACACAAAATGCGACATGCCATGTTTTTCAGCATTTTTACGGGCATCTTCTATTGCTTCCGGGATGACATCCATACCACGTACTTCTTTAGCGTCTTTTCCAAGCCACAGTCCGATCGTTCCAACCCCGCAATAAGCATCTAACACTTTTTCCTTTCCGGTGAGCGAAGCTGCTTTTTTCACTTCGTTGTAAAGCTTGATCGTTTGTTCAAGGTTTAATTGGAAAAATGCACGCGCGGACAGTTCATAACTGAATTCTTCCAATTGCTCTGTAATGGAAGGCTCTCCATACAACAAATACGTTTTCTCTCCGAATATCAGCGATGTCTTTTTTGGATTCACATTTTGCATAATGGAGACAACGTTCGGCAGTCTTTTTTTGATTTCATCCACAATGAGTTGTTTTTTCGGAAGTTCTTTATGAGTAGTAATGAGAACCACTTGAATTTGGCCGGTTTTTGTCCCAATTCGAGTGACGATGGTTCTAACAGCAGGAGTTTTGGTGTGTCCGTCAAAAATAGGAATGTGCAAGTCGGACAAAATTTCTCGAATAATCTGCGTCGCTTTATCCGTTTCTGGATGCTGAACGATACATGTTGAAATATCGACCAGCTTATGAGAATTCAATTGATAAAGCCCTGAAATCACCCGCTCCTTTTGCTTTCCAAGCTGAAATTGGCTTTTATTCCGGTAGTGCCACGGGTCTTCCATGCCGATGGTTGGCCGAATTTCGATTTGTGTTATATCAAACTGGGTATGGCGTTCAAGAGCTTGAATTAAGATATCCCGCTTTTCGACCAATTGGCGTTCGTAGGACAAATGTTGCAGCTGGCAGCCTCCGCATATCTCATAAACGGAACATGGGGGTTTTACACGAAAAGGGGATTTCTTTCTGATTTTTTTGATTCGCCCTTCCGTAAAATTGGGATGCACATTTGTCGCTTCCACCACTACTTCTTCTCCCGGCAGCGCACCGGGAACAAATACGACTTGCCGTTTAAAATATCCAACTCCTTCTCCGTTGATTCCAAGTCTTTTAATCGTAAGCGGAAAAGTCTGGTGTTTTTTAATTTTCACTTGTTGATTGGAACTCACGTTTCTTCACTCGCTTTCTGTTCTTAAAGCGCATGCAGCCAATATTACGGTCTTCATTATGAATCATCTTTTGTACTCATGACAACTATTTATTAATGGAACCAGATATGATTTGTCTCATTCTACCATCTTTATCTCATGAAATCGAATTTCTGCCCTAAATTCCTTTATGATTACTGCTGCAGAAAAACAAGAAGATATTAGATTAGAAGGCGCAATTTCTAAAGCAAAAACGACGGGAATTGCCAAAAAATAGAAAAACCGAAAACAGAGAAAATAAATGACATAAAAAAGAGGTGTATACTATTGTCCGTAGTAGACACCTTTTAATTTTGTTAAGTATATAAGATAATCCATCGTTTACTGACCAGGAAGGAATGCTCCTAAACTGCTAATGCCGGCCACGATGACGAATAAAATAACGAGAAGAATCACCACTTTATTTTTGCTTAACCCTGCTGCTACATGCAAACCTATTCCTAGGACGACATAGTACCAAATGCGAAAAACATCGAAGTTTTGAGCTATGGCATGCAAAATTTTATTTCCCTTAACGAGAGGGGCAAGACTGGTAAAGGAAGTGACTTTATCTGCACCCACCGCCAGGTTAATGATTTCATTTATAATACCGCCTATGACAGAAATCACACTTGCATACATTATAATGGCAAAAAGTTTTTTATACTTTGTATCATTCCCCATCAACATCATGCAGATTTTATAAAATAGAGCTGTTAATAAAAAACCGATGATGCCTGAAAATATGCTGACTATAACGGCAGTTCCAATCGTAAAAGCGGCCGGAACGTGAATATCCAAATCCTTTAAATCGGAACTGTTTAAACCTATATATCCACCAATCCCCCCCGCAACCGCAAACAACACCGTCATATAAAACAGAGGGAGTCCTATGGGCGCGTTTGTTTTCATTCTTTCAAACTGAACGGCAGGAGAAAAAATCATGCCGCTTAAAGAAGGTTTTTTCATGATCTCTTCATTCACTTCTACTTTTGTTTCCATCTGATCCCTTCCTTTCCATTATTCATAGCGCAAAGCTTCAATAGGTTCCATTTTAGCTGCTTTATTAGCCGGAATTAATCCAAAAATGATGCCTAAAACCATGGAGAATAATACTCCTCCTATGACCACTTGAGGCGATACGAGAGGCGGCCAATGGGCAAAGGCGGATATGATGTAAGCTCCCCCTACTCCTAAACCGATGCCAATCATTCCGCCTAAAAGGGTTAGCATCATCGATTCAATCAAAAACTGTAATAAAATCTTTCCTCTTGATGCTCCTAATGCTTTTCGGATCCCAATCTCCCTTGTCCTCTCTGTGACGGATACTAACATAATATTCATTACACCTATTCCGCCAACAAGCAAAGAAATGCTCGCTATTCCGGCGATAATCATTGTCATAATATTCGTTATTTTCGAAATCCCTTGTTTTAACGTTTCCAGATCAAAAATGACATATTTCCCTTTTAGATCAGCTGATTTCGTATGATTGAGCATATTGACTGCTTTTTTACCGGCTAGCTCTAATTGATTCACATTCTTGGTTTGAATAGTAACGGATTGTATATTCTCAGTTCCAAACAGCGCAGGCCAAAGGGATATCGGCATAAGCACTTCTGGTGAATCCAAAAATGATTGATTTCCCGTCTTATAAACGCCAACAACCTGAAACGGCTGCCCCTTGATCGTAATAATGGAACCGACAGAACGTTCTCTTTTAAAGAATTCTTGTTCTGCTTTCTCATTGATCATCACAACATTATTCGACTGAGAAAAATCATGTTCAGACAACATGCGTCCTTTTGTTACTTGTACCGAATGAACCGCAAAATAGTCATGAATAATTCCTGTTATACTGGCATTGATTGATTTATCTCCAATCATGATCGAATCCATGCTTGTATTAGTAGGAATAACGTGAGAAACCTCAGGTATCTTCCTTAATTGAAATAAGTCCTCTTGTGTAAAAGTAGGAGCGTCATTTATAGATAGATCCGATAGTTCGTCCTCATCCGGTTGAAATTGAATTTCTAACGTATTATTGCCCGAACCCGCCAATTGGGATTTTAATGCTTCAGAACCTCCCTGTCCGATCGCTACTACCGCAATAATGGAACCAACCCCAATAATGATTCCCAACATGGTTAAAATAGAACGCATTTTGTGAGAGAGAATAGAAGTGAGCGCTATTTTAATGCTATCTAACAAATTCATAGACTATACCTCTCGTCTTGTATGATTTTTCCGTCTTTAATATGGATATGGCGTGAAGTATAAGCAGCTACCTCTTTTTCATGTGTGACGATGATAATGGTGATTCCTTCTTTGTTTAATTGAGTAAAAATGTTCATGATTTGCTCACTAGCGGTAGAATCTAAAGCTCCTGTCGGTTCATCGGCCAAAATTAACGTTGGTTTGGTCGCAATCGCTCGAGCAATCGCCACACGCTGTTTTTGTCCTCCCGATAGTTGATTAGGTAAATGATTCATACGATCAGCCAATCCCACTTTTTCTAAGGCTTCTATCGAACGTCTTTGTCTTTCTTTTTTTCTCATTCCGCCATAGAGAAGAGGGAGTTCGACATTGGCTAAAGCTGATAAACGAGGCAGCAAGTGAAATTGTTGAAATACGAATCCGATATATTGATTTCGAATAAGAGCCATTTTAGATTCTTCTGCCTTCAAAACATCGATATGATTAAGGATATAGCTTCCACTGGTGGGGCGATCTAAACAACCGATAATATTCATAAGTGTCGATTTTCCTGAACCGGATGGCCCCATGATGGAAACGAATTCCCCTTGTTCAATCTCCAGGTTGATATTTTGAAGAGCAGAAACTTCTAAAGATCCTTGTGAGTAGTTCTTTTGAATATTTTTTAAGCTAATCATTTAATCTCCACTTCCATGCCCGAATCCATCGTGTGAGAAGGATTTTTCACTACTTTTTCCCCTTCTTTTAAACCATCTACTACTTCCGTCCATTCTCCCGTGCTAATCCCAGTAGTAATGTTTCGCTTTTGCACTTTTCCTTTTGACACTACATATACATATGTAGAACCATCTTTTTCCTGAACACTGTTTTGCGGAACGGTCAATACTTTTTTAGAGGACAAGACGACCTGAATGGCTACATGATACCCTGGAGATAATCCCTCTTGAGAATGAAGTTTTGCTTTAAAGGTATAATAAGAAAGATTGGACGTCGATTGTCCTGCTTCTCCGGAAAGCTGTCCGGTCCCTGAATTAGTTGCTGCCGGAAACTCGCTTACCTCCACAATCTTCCCATTCCAAGATTTATTGGGCACAGCATTAGCAGTTACTTTAATCGGCTGATTAGCTTGTATTTGTGCTTTTTGCAATTCCGATAAAGTTCCTTGAATTTGAAATGGTTCTTTCGAGACAATATTCATGATAGGCGTTCCTTGAAGAGCCATCGTTTCAGAAGAAGTTCCTTCTTCTGTAATCCCAGTACTTTCTTCGGAATCTTGATGCAAATTTTTTACATAACCGTTTATAGGACTATGTATCGTTAATTGATTTAATTTGGTTTGTAATTCTTCTTCTTGCAATTGATTTTTTTCCATTTCCAGCTCAATGGTTCTTCTTTGATTTTCCAGATCTTCTAATTGAGATTCTAATGATGAATTGTCGCTAGCAGCCTTTTTTTCTTTTTTCAAAGCTTTAATCTTGTCGTTCACTTGATTGTAATTCAACATCGTTATTTTTTTATCAATGCTTGCTTGTTTTAATTGTAGATTTAAGTCATCATTTTCATAAGTGAACAGCTTTTGGCCTTTTTCTACCTCTTGGCCTTCTTTCACATAAATTTCTTTTATCTTCCCTTTGGACGGATCGAAATAAATCGTTTCAACTTTTCCTGGAACAACTTGGCCGGAAATCAGTTTCGTATTACTAATTGGTCTTTTTGTGACACTCATCAGCTGAACGGTCTTTGTCACGTTCTTTCTTTTTTCCATAAAAAAAACATTTATCGCGACCACCAAGAGGATTAAAACAGCAATCCCGGCCACAATCCATTTCTTTTTTGTATTTACTTTTTCTGTTCGTTCTAGTTCCATAATGTTACTCCCTTATTTATGGACTATGCCTCCTTCCATTAAACTTTTAAAAAACGGAAAAAAATTTAAAAAGATCCCCCCCTTTTTTATCACACAAAATCTCTAACAAATCATAGAAAATATTACCAAACAACCATCTATTTCACAATATTTTTACAGATTATTTATAAAATTTCATAAAATTGTTAGTTTTAACTATAAAAACACAAAATTTTGGATAGAAATTTTTTATACTTCATCGACTTTTACGCTCATTTTCCTGAATATTCGGAACTATACATGCATAACAACTTGGTTATTGCACATCCAAAAGTCCTTGTTCAATCACTTTCCATAAACAAGAAAGGGCAACCTCTCAGGCAGCCCTTCTTTCCACTTTTATAGACGAAGACTCCCCAAAAATATTTTTCGGAAGCCGACTCAATCCCGATCATAGTCCGCTGCTGGTGGGGGTTATAGGATCACTTCTTTTTGTTTTGGCTTTTTGTTAAATAATCCAAGCTTTTAAATTGGTAGCCTTCTTTTTTTAAATCTTGGATGACTTTTTCTAAAGCTTCCGCGTTATCTTTCGATACAGTATGAAGCAATAAAATCGCGCCCGGATGAGCCTGAGCCATGATGTTTTGATAGGCGTATTTCCACCCTTTTTGATTATTGGTCTGCCAGTCGACAAATGCAAGCGACCAAAGAACATGGGTATATCCTTCCTCTTTCGCCAAAGCCAATGTTCTCTCACTTAAAATCCCCCGCGGTGGACGCATATAGTTCATCTCTTTTTGCTTCGTCAATTTGGCTGTTTTCTCTTTTACTTTCTTTAATTCCAGCTTTAGTTTTTCGTCGCTCACTTGCGTTAAGTCAGGGTGGCTCCAAGAATGATTTCCAACGATATGCCCTTCTTTCACCATTCTTTGCACCAGTTCGGGGGCTGTTTTTAAATAGTGTCCTGTTACAAAAAAGGCGGCCGGCACATGTTCTTTTTTGAGCACGTCTAAAATTTGAGCTGTATAGCCATTTTCATATCCATTATCAAACGTTAAATAAAGAATTTTTTTGTTGCTTGGCCCTTTATAATAACTGCCGTACTTAGCCAACAGCTCGTCATATTCCTGTCCCGCTTCTGCCGGTTTTCCGTTTTGAGCTTTTTTAAATCCCCAGTGAATGGGTTGATTAGAAAGCGCCGATGCAGGCGTCGCCATGAAACATGCCAGCAAAAGCGTGCTTATCCATACTATCAGTGTACGTCTTCGCATGTTATCCTTCCTTTACAACGTATTTCTTGTTGCTTTCTTGCCATGAAATGCAGGATCTGTCTTGCCTATTTTTTGTGAAAAAAAAGGATTCATGCCGACTTTTCCATTCCTTTTTCTGTAAGTTGTAAAATAAAAAAGAGGCTGACGAAAAGTCATCCTCCCGATAGGATTATTGAAATACAGGTTCTTTCAATTGCACCAATTTTTCTAATGAAGATTTCTCCACATCTTCATGCAGGCTATTTCCGTGGGAATCCATCGTGACAACGGCCGTAAATCCTTTCACTCTTAAATGCCACATGGCTTCAGGAATGCCAAATTCCATTAAATCCACGCCTTCTACTGATTGAATGCAATCCGCATAATATTGCGCAGCACCACCAATAGCATTCAAATATACGCCGCCATGTTCTTTTAACGCCGCCAACGTTTTCGGTCCCATGCCACCTTTTCCGATCACGGCACGGATGCCAAATTTTTTCATAATGTCTCCTTGATAAGGCTCTTCGCGAATCGAAGTAGTCGGACCAGCCGCTTTGACATGCCAATTTCCTTCGTCATCTTTCAGCATGACCGGACCGCAGTGATAAATGATTTGACCGTTTAAATCAACGGGTGCTTCATGATCCATTAAATATTTATGAATGGCATCACGGCCTGTATAGATCATGCCGTTAATTTGAACAACGTCCCCTACTTTCAGCTGGCGTATTTGTTCTTCCGTAATCGGCGCTTCTAAAGTGACGACTTTGCTTTTCGATGAATCTTCATTAGATGCTGCCGTTTCTTTTTCTGCTTCCGATAGTTCAAAAGTGATTTTTTCTCCATCTTGATACAACCATTCGGAAATGGCGCCAGTATTCGGATCAATCTTAACGCCGAGGCGGCGGAATGCCCAGCAGTTATAAGCCACGGAAACAAAGAAGCTGGCAGGAATTCGGTTCATAACGCCAATTTTGCAGCCAAGGAGGGTCGTTTCTCCTCCAAATCCCATGGTTCCGATTCCTAACTTGTTAGCGTTTTCCATGATATACTCTTCCAGCTTGCGCAAATCTTCATTCGGATTGACATCATCTACCGGTCTGAATAATTGCTCTTTGGCCAAATCATATCCGGATGAACGATCTCCTCCGATTCCGACTCCAATAAATCCAGCGCTGCAGCCTTGCCCTTGAGCTTGATAAACGGCATGCAAAATACATTTACGAATGCCGTCCAAATCACGACCCGCTCTTCCCAATCCTTCCAATTCACAAGGCAAGCTGTATTGAATGTTTTTATTTTCGCATCCGCCGCCTTTTAAAATCAAACGGACATCTATATAATCTTCTTCCCACTGCTCGAATTTAATGACAGGCGTCCCGGCTCCAATATTATTTCCGGAGTTCTTGCCCGTTAAGGAATCGACCGAATTAGGACGCAATTTTCCATCTTTTGTCGCTTGTTCGATCGCCTCATAAATCGCCTGTTTTAACTTGATTTGGTTCACTCCGACTGGTGTTTTGATTTTAAAAGTAGGCAGCCCCGTATCTTGGCAAATAGGCGAAACATTGTCATCGGCCATTTGAATATTTTGGGTAATAGTAGCTAAGCTCATAGCCGCTCTTGTACCGGCATTTTCTTTCCTTTTAGCAGCCAAAATGGCTCGGCGGACATCTTTTGGCAAATTAGTGGAAGTCTCTACAATCAATTGGTACATACTCTCTTTAAACTTTTCGAAATCCATGTTTTCCCCTCTCCCTTTTACTGCAAAAAATATGTATTGACAAAATAGACAAAAAATTCCCCCTATCATTATACTTTGTGAGCTGAAGGTTGAAAAGACAAATATGGAATCGGTTACAAAAAAGTTTATGGAAACGCCATGCTTGCAGTCACGAAAGATGCCTTGCAAAGCTCTTCTTTTTTCATGCAACACTAAATGGGTGAAACGTTCATAAGTGGAAAAAACGAGCGAAAAGAACCTATCCCTTAAAATAAATCAAGCAGCCGAAAAAAAACGGCTGCTATCTGTCGCGAAACTGCTTGTATTTTTCTTCTATTTCCTCGACGATTTGAATTAATCGATCGATATCTTCAATATCCGTTGATTCTGGTTCCAATGAATCCAATACCGTCAAAAACATGTTCAGTCTCTCTTTTAAATAGCTCAGCTGTTTATTTGTATCATAAATTGTTTTCCCCACTATTTTCTCTCCCTTCTTTTTTATCATAATCAAGCTTTTTCAAAAAAGCAATTTGCATTGCAAGAAACCCTGTTTCCAACAAAAGACCAGACACCTAACACAAGCGGATGATAATGGTTCATCCTCCTGCTTGGTTCTGGCCTTCATTATTCTTTCTATTTAGGTTCGCTCGATGTGACGAAGGCAAACGTCACATGGTCCTGAATGGGAATCCACGCTCCAATTCCTTGTGAGGTTACATTCTTGACAACAATCGATCTTTTCATTCCTTTCAGTACAATAAATACTTCTCCATACGTAACTTTTCCTTTTTCATTCACCGCGGGTGCGTATGCATATAAATAGCCAAGCCTTTGTGCCGGGATATTATAAACCTGGCTTTTTTTCGTACCGGCTCCAATCGTTGTTGAAAATGAAAGTGGAAGTTTTGTTTTTTGTGCCGCAGTCAGCATCATCATTTTCTGAACATCATCTGCATGAGGAATTTTAGCGGTTAAACCGCCTTTGATCTGTTTTTGCATTCCCTGTACATAATGGATTTTGTAATTGGCATTACCGCCGCGGTTATCAAAATAATTCGTATTGATTTTTTGATATTCCCAATTGGGAACCGTTTCGCTCGATTCATAATTCAGAGGCCATTCCCCCAAATAAATAGTGGCTCTCAATCCGATAGCAAAGGGTGTTTTGTTAATGGAAGTTTCATTCAACATTCGAATTAAATCGGGATTTTCAATTTTCACTTTAGATGTACTCAGCAAATCCTTCGTAAATTCGCTTGGCTGCAAAGACGGAAGATCTTGCGTCGGGTTCGGATAGGTGTTTTCTTTCGCTATATTCATCACAGATGAAGGCATTTGATAATGCCGATTGTCGCTTTTTTTGGCCGCCTCCGCAGCCGTTACGGTGAACAGGGATAGAAAGAAAGTTATCAGGACAATGCGGTACACTTTCATGAATGCTTTACTCCCTTCTCTTCGATGTCTACTTTTTTATAGAGTTTCCCATATTCTTTTTCCTATCCCTTTTTCAAGAAAAAAGAGAACGGCTATGATAGGTAAAAAAGCTTATGAAAATGAAAAACGCTGACTAAGTGTCAGCGTTTTAGAATAGATCCTTCTCTGTCAATAAAATAGAATAATTTTTAATCACTGTTTATTCTTCCATACCAGATTTTATTCGCTACAGCAAATAAAATCCAATTCCCATTATGAAATAGGCAGCTATTAATGTCAGCCCTTCAAACCAGTTCGACTCTCCGTCGTTTTGGATGACAATCGTCAACAAGACGGCCGTGACCATGGAAATTAATTCTGGCAACGTAAAGATTAACGGCATAGACTGTTCAAAAAACATCGATGCGAGCACCAATATCGGTGCTACAAACATGGCTACTTGGAGTGTAGAGCCGATGGCAATTTCCACTGCGATATCCATTTTATTTTTCATGGACATAAGAACGGCAGAAGCATGCTCCGCTGCATTTCCGACTATGGCGACTATAATGACCCCGATAAACAATTCACTCCAGCCGAATTTGTCCGCCACAACTTCAAATGTATGTACCAGATTTTCAGAAACGTAAGCCACTGCAATCGTCGCCAACGCCAATATAACCATGGCTTTCCCTTTTTTCCATTCCGGCTCTTCATGCTCTTCCTGACTTTCTTGTGTGGAATGATACACTCCGCGATGAGTAACCAATTTAAAGAACAAGGCAGCCAAGTACAAGAGAATCATGATTACTGCAATCCCAATGCTTAATGAAAAAGTTTTGTCTCCAGTCATCTTTAAAGAAAAAATTTCCGGGATAACAAAGGCCACAATGACAGCAAACATTAACAGCCCGGAATTATGTCTGGCGTCATACACATTAAACTTTTGCCTTTTAAATTTCAGTCCCCCTAAAAAAAAGGAAAGCCCGGCAACTAAAAGCAGATTTCCTAAAACCGAACCAGTCAAAGAAGCCAATACAACTTCAACAAGACCCGCTTTTAAAGAAAAAATAGAAATAATTAATTCAACGGCATTTCCAAATGTCGCATTTAAAAGTCCGCCAATTCTGGGCCCGGCAATAATGGCCAAACTTTCTGTCGCCCTGCCCATATAACTGGCCAATGCAATAATGGTGAAACAATAAACGACAAACATCATGACAGCTGGCCAATGAAGCAGAGCCCCTATAACGGACAAAGGAACCCCGGCAAATACCATAATGGCAAAAATCTTATTCATAAACAAACCTCATTTCTTTCTAAATTATTTCATGAGTAAAAGAATCCGGTATTGAATTTTTCCAACAATTGGTCTTAAGCATTATCTAAAATGCTAAAAGGCTTGTCAGATGTTTTCCAAGTTTCTATTATAAATTTTTTCACTTCTTATGAAAGCCGTTAACCTTTTAGTCCCTTTTTCATAACATTTTTGAATATACCATTTTTATACATTATACATCAAATTTTTTTGTCTTGCCTTTTTATCACTATTCATTATTTTCAATTTCATTGCTTGTAAAGAAGATGCAACCCCTTTTTCCGAATCGAAAGTTCTTTTTCTGGAATGAGTTCTATCCCGCTTTTTCAATATAAGAAATCTTTCTGGTTTTTATTCTTCACATCTGAAACAATATATGTTAATATATAGCTATATTATAATAATTTTAATTTAAAAAATATATTAATCACCTTATATTACTTATTTTAATGCTATTATCAATATAATGAAGGTGATTATTATTCTCAATTAAAAAGAGTTTATTTTCAATTAAACAAGGAGGGTCACGATGAGCGCAGATGCGAATGCTTTGACAAATAAAAAAATCGTTCAAACGAAAATGGCGAAGTTGGAGAAACTGAAACCGCATCTTGAATTAATGGCAGCTTTATTAAGCGGTTTGCTTATTTTAGCAGCTTGGATAACGGAAAAAAATCATGCCGGACTGGTTCCAAGTGTGCTCTACCTGCTGGCGTTTGCTATCGGCGGGTTTGCCAAAGCAAAAGAAGGCATTGAAGAAACCATAAAAAATAAAGAATTAAATGTAGAAATATTAATGATTGTTGCAGCCATCGGATCAGCGAGCATCGGATACTGGACAGAAGGAGCTGTTTTAATTTTTATTTTTTCTGTCAGCGGAGCTTTAGAAACGTATACCATGAATAAAAGCCAAAAAGAAATCTCTTCCTTAATGGATCTGCAGCCAGAAGAAGCGTGGCGAATCACCAACGGAAATTTAGAAAGAGTTCCCGTTTCCAGTCTTAATATCGGCGACTTGATTATCGTGAAACCGGGTGAACGCATCCCTTCTGACGGCCGGATCGTAAAGGGAAGCTCTTCTGTAGATGAATCGGCGATTACCGGGGAATCCATGCCCGTAACGAAACAACTGGGTGAAGAAGTTTTTGCCGGAACCGTCAATATCAATGGCTCCATTACTGTTGAAATTACGAAACGATCGAATGAAACTCTATTCCAAAAAATCATTGAGCTTGTCCAATCTGCTCAAAGCGAAAAATCACCTTCACAGCTTTTTATTGAAAAATTCGAAGGGCGCTATGTCAAAGTGGTGTTGGCGGTTGTCTTGCTGATGATGTTTCTACCGCATTATTTGTTTGGATGGAGTTGGAATGAAACGTTCTATCGTGCAATGGTCCTTTTAGTTGTCTCTTCTCCGTGCGCCCTAGTCGCATCCATTATGCCCGCTACTCTAGCGGCGATTTCCAATGGCGCCCGGAACGGAATCTTAGTAAAAGGCGGCGTTCACTTAGAAAATTTAAGCCATTTAAAAGCAATCGCGTTTGACAAGACCGGTACGCTGACGAAAGGAAAACCGGAAGTAACAGACATCATTGTCCGGAACGGCTTAGAAGAAGCGCATCTTATTCAAATGGCCGCTTCAATTGAAAATCAATCGAATCATCCGCTTGCACAGGCTATCGTAAAATTTGCCGAAGATAAGGAAATTCCGCTTTTAGAAGTAGACCAATTGGAAGACGTGGCCGGTTCTGGTGTAAAGGCAGCGATGGGAGGCGAAGAATGGAAAATCGGCAAAGCGGAATTCGTCGGTAAGGATGAGGCGCTTTCTTTCGCAAATGGAAAAGCAAAAGAGTTGGCGTCAGAAGGAAAAACCGTCGTTTTTGTCCGCGATTCGAACGGAATTGCTGCTCTCTTTGCTTTGAAAGACAGCATTCGGCCCGATGCCAAAAAAGCCATTGATCTTCTGCGCCAAGAAGGAATTTATACGATTATGTTGACCGGAGATAGCGATAAAACAGCGTACACCATCGGGAAAGAAGCTCACTTAGACGGTTATATTGCCGAATGCCTGCCCCAGCACAAAGCGGACTATGTGAAAAAAATTATGGAAAAATACGGGACGGTCGCAATGGTTGGCGACGGCATTAATGACGCCCCTGCCTTAGCAACCGCAAACGTTGGAATTGCCATGGGAGAAGGAACAGACGCAGCGCTTGAAACGGCTGATATTATTTTGATGAAAAATGATTTAGCCAAAATTGCCAATGCGATTCAGCTTTCCAAAAGAATGAATAAAATCGTAAAACAAAATATCGTCTTTTCGATCGCAGTCATTATGTTGTTAATTTGCTCCAACTTCCTTCAAATTCTCGATCTTCCTTTCGGAGTGATCGGTCACGAAGGAAGCACGATCTTAGTGATTTTAAACGGGCTTCGGCTTTTGAAATCTCCAAAAGAAAAAGCGTTCGAAGCGCAAGAATTAAAAGCTTATTGAAAAACGAGAAAAGGGGAGCGGCTAAAACGCTCCCCCTTTTTTATGAGTTGCTGCATAAAACGTATTGAAGTTATGGAATCGATCAAGCGGATTTTCAGGTTCAGCAGCTCCGGCTTTATCATTCTGTTCGCTTATTGCTCTCTGTTATCTTTTTGGCCGTTCAAGAGCCTTTCATGACCTTTTCATCCAAACACCCTTCAGAGCACACCGATTCCATACCATAGTCCACTACTTTCCGTTTTCCGTCGTTTCCTTTTCGTTATGGATGTCTTGATAGGATGCATCCTTTTTTTCAGGCAAAAACGTATCTTTTGCTTCCGTTAGCAATTCCTTCACTTGCGGTGTTAAATCACGAAGATCCTCCACTTTTTCGCGGATAAAGCCTACATCTTCATTCACTTGTTTGACCGTTTCTTTAGCTTTTTCTACTATCTCCTTAGTGGAAGAAATGATGCGATTTGGATCTTTTGCGATTTGGACAACATATTGGCACACTTTAGACATTTTGGAGCGTGTGGACTTGTCCAATAAACTGACAGCAGCCCCTGCGGCAGCACCGATAAACATTCCTACAAAGAATTTATTTCTCCCCATTTTTTTACCCCCTTAAAGGTTATGTTCCTTTTTAATTAGCGCAAGCAGACGGTCGCAGCCTTTTTTGATCAACTCATAAACCTCTTCAAAATTACCGGTGAAATAAGGATCAGGCACATCCTTTTGCTCAGATTCTTCCACTAAGTCAAGCAAACGAATGATGTGTGTAGTGGAAGCATCTCCAGCAAGCTTATGTAAATCATCCACGTTGCTTTGATCCATCGCCACAATATAGTCGAATTTGTTTAAGTCTTCTCGCTGTACTTGGCGGGCGACAAGCCCTTCATGGTTAATTTGATATTTTTTTAATATGGACAACGTTCCATGATGAGGAGATTCTCCGATATGCCAGCCGCCGATGCCGGCTGAGTCAACCGCAATTTTTTGATCTAACTTTTCTCGTTTTACCATGTCGCGAAACATCGCCTCAGCCATGGGAGAACGACAAATATTTCCTAAGCAGACAAACAAGACGTGAATCAATCCAACCCTTCCTTTCTTTAAAGCAAATGGTATTATCATTATTCTACAAAATTTTTCATTGAAAAACGACAAAGAAATAGTGGTATTTCTTTGTCATTGTTCATAGAACACGAACGAAAGCGACCTTTCGGCTTTCAAACCATAGATCCTGTCTCTTCTCGCTCGGTTTGACAGGAATGAAAAAACATGAAAATATATGAATAAGTACTAGCCGAAAAGGGAAAGGATGGATCAAGTGGATCTCTCAAAAAACACATTAGAAAATATTGAGTTTATGGTGGAAAAGATTAAAGAAAAGCTAAAAATGGTCAACGGTGATGCTTTAAAATCTACTAATTTTAGTTCCGACAAATATGAAGAACTAAAAGAAATTTATGAACTAGTACAGAGAAAAAATCATTTCAGCCCTAATGAGATGCAAGCGATTGTGGAAGAACTCGGATATTTGAGAAAGTAAGGAAAAACTGCCGGTTTAGTGGGAGCCGGCAGTTTTTTCTTCCTCTTGATCGGTTAGTATGAGAATTCCGTCCTTTGTAACAGCGATCGTATGCTCATATTGAGCAGACAGCGATCCATCCATTGTTCTAGCCGTCCAGCCATTAGCGTCCATTTTCGTTGCCCAATGGCCTATGTTCACCATCGGTTCAATCGTAAAGACCATCCCTTCTTTTATGCGCGGACCTTTTCCAGGGAGGCCGAAATGAGGAACATCCGGTTTCTCATGAATGACCGCACCAATTCCATGGCCGATAAAATCTCGAACGACAGAAAAACCTTCCGCCTCCACATAAGTTTGAATAGCGTGGCCAATATCTCCAATTCTATTTCCTATTTTCACCTGTTCGATTCCTTTATATAACGCTGTCTTCGTTACATCTAATAATTTTTGGGTTTGTGGATCGACTTCTCCAACAGCATAAGACCAAGCCGAATCTGCCAGCCCGCCGTTTAACCGGACCACCATATCAATCGTGACAATATCTCCTTCTTTTAACGCTTGTTTCCGAGGAAATCCATGACATACTTCATCGTTTACGCTCGCGCAAGTTGCATATTCGTAGCCACGATATCCTTTTTGTTCCGGTGTCGCTCCGTGTTTTTTCAAATATTCGTCCACGAAAACTTCAATGTCCCAAGTAGTCACTCCCGGCTTAATCAGTTTAGCTATTTCTTTATGGGTGGAAGCAAGAAGCTTTCCCGCTTCATGCATTTTTTCAATCTCACGTGGAGATTTCAATACGATCATGAAAATCCTACCTTTCTTTTTTGCTCCGTTTCATTTCTCAAGTTTAAGGAAACGCACAATGATATGTTTCAATATTCTATGTTTATTATATGGTTTTTTTCTTTACTTTTACAAAAAAAATGAAGGGTTTGACTCGCTGACACAATCATTTCTCGTCGTGTCAGCAAGTCAAACCCTTGACTAATGCCTTCTTCATGTCGTAAAAATGTTCTATTGCAAAAGTTTCAAGGATTCGCGATTAAACGCCGGAATATCGTCTGGTGTCCGGCTCGTTACTAATTGGTTGTCGCTTACAACCACTTCTTCATCTTTATAATGAGCGCCGGCGTATTCCATATCAACACGAATGGATTTGTAGCCAGTAGCCGTTTTTCCTTCCAGAGCTTTCGCCGTGATGAGGAGCTGTGGACCATGGCAAATCGCAAATACCGGTTTTTTAGAATCCATAAAATCTTTTACAAATTGAACAAACCGGTCATCGGCACGTAATATGTCTGGTGAAAATCCTCCCGGGATCAACAAAGCATCGTAATTTTCCACTTTCGCGTTATCGATGCTTTCATCGATCGTAATAACAGCGTCGCCATGTTTGCCTTTTACCGTTTTCCCTTTTTCTTTTTCAATATTGACAATTTCATGGCCTGCTTCTTTATAGGCTTTTACAGGTTCAGTGTACTCAGAGTCTTCCACCATATCTGTTACCAATACGGCAATTTTTTTACCCATCGTTTGTTCTCCCCCTTTACGACTTTATCCGATATTTATTGTACCCCTTCTTTTGTTTATTAAACAAACATTATGCTTATTGCTGTACGTTCTTCTGTTGATTGATCGGCATAATGAGTACTTCCACGCGTCGGTTTTTAGCCCTTCCTTCCGGGGTAGAGTTGTCTGCAACCGGCTGGTATTCGCCGTATCCTTTGGCACTAAATTGGCTCGGGTCCAATTTCGGATTTTCCAAAAGAATTTTCATAAAATTGATGGCCCTCATAGCGCTTAATTCCCAGTTGGATTCAAATGAAGCCGTTTTAATCGGAACGTTATCGGTGTGTCCGCTGATAATGATTTGATGAGGAGGATTCATGACAAGTAAATTTGACAGTTCTCTAGCCATTTGAACGTCCTCTTTCCGAATGGTCGCTTTTCCGGAGTCGAATAATACATTATCTCGAATTCTCAACAAAAGTCCCTCGCTTGTCAAGGACGTGGTAATTTTATTCGTCAAATGTTTTTTTTCGATATATTGATTGATTCTTCCCTCTACTTGTTTTAATTCTTTTTCATCTTTTTTGTTCAGAATGTCATCTTTATTCGCCTTACCGTCGGGGGACGGAACCGGAGTTTGAATCGTATCGGAAAAATCCATGACCCCTGTGCTGCCTTGAAATATATCATTAAAGGTCTGCGCAAATTTTTGAAACTTTTTCGCATCGACCGCGCTCATGGAAAAAAGGACAATGAATAGCGCCAAAAGCAAAGTTAATAAGTCCGAATAAGGAAGCAGCCAAGATTCGCTCATATGCTCATCGTCATTCCTTTTTTTACGCTTCGCCATTTTGACTGACACCTTCCGCTTCCATCATCATATTCTTTCGTTCCTCTTGAGGCAAAAAAGAAGACAATTTTTGTTCAATAGTGCGAGGGGCCTCTCCTTCGATGATCGATAAAATTCCTTCTATCATCATTTCTTTTAATTGAACTTCTTGCTGCGATTTTCGTCTTAATTTATTGGCAAATGGATTCCACAATACATATCCGGTAAAAATCCCTAACATGGTAGCCACGAATGCTGCCGAAATAGCATGCCCTAATGCATCCGTATCCGACATATTTCCGAGGGCAGCTATTAATCCGATTACCGCTCCAAGCACCCCAAGCGAAGGAGCATATGTACCCGCCTGCAAAAAAATAGAAATTCCAACTTTGTGGCGTTCCTCCATTGCTTCAATCTCTTCTGTTAAGACATCGCGGATATAGTCGGCATTTTGGCCGTCGACGGCCAGACTTAAACCGTTTTTCAAAAAAGGGTCTTCTATCTCGTCCAGTCTTGCTTCCAAGGCAAGAAGACCTTCTCTGCGGGCAATTTCCGCCCACTCCGAAAACAAACGAATCACCTCAAGCCGACTCATTAATTTTTGCTCTTTAAAAATAATCGCAAACAATTTTGGAACTTTTTTTATTTCGTTCGTTGGAAAAGCGATGGTCACAGCAGCTATAGTCCCTGCAATAATGATCAAAAAAGCGGCGGGATTCGCTAATACTGAAAGGTTGACCCCCTTTAACACCATACCGACCCCAATGGCAATAATTCCGAGTATTACTCCAATAATTGTTGTCTTATCCATTATTCTCACCCTATTTACTAAATTTCTATTTCTATTGTCATGGACCGCCAATGAACGTACTGCTATTTTTAAGGTTTCATTTACTATATCGACTAAAATTGACAAACCTTAACGCAAAAAGGACAATTCATTGAAATCACGATGGTTTTTTCCTACGTTTAAACCAAGGTTATGACTTCTTTACATCAAGAATTACTGTTTGATCCGATGATCCTTTTTTCGATCTTCTGCTCATATCTTTTAAATAGAGACGAATTCGTTTTTATTTTTCTTTTAGAAAGCAGTTGATTGTATTGAATCAGCCGCTGGGACCATTGTTTTTCCAGTCTTTTTCTTTCTTGTTCATCATGGCATTGCCGGATCAGTTCTTCGATTGTCAAAAACTCTTTTCGAATCTCCTGTTCTTCCTCCATATATCCTGCGTTTTTCATGATTCGATAAGCCATTCTCAAGTCTTCCGGAATTTCCACCATGCTGTCCATTTTCAACGGCTTCCCTTTCCCTGGAAGATCATCGAACTCTCCTTTTTCGTAAGCTGCCTTGATTTTTTCTTCCGCCAGTAAAGTAAAATAATCCACTAAAACTCCCCCATGTTAAATCGGTACTATATTTTCCATTCCGAAGGACGAGCTCTGTCACAGCCATATCCTTTTTACCATTAAAGAAATTACAAAAAAACAAGCTTATACCTCCGATAATAAAAATTAAGGAAAGAAAAAGCAGAGAAGTTGAACCAATGGGTGCAGTGAATAAATCCAGTATTTCCAAAAATATTGCGGTCTTTTTGGTACTTGGAGATAACTCTTTTATTTCCTTCCAACTATCTTTAAAATAAATCACTCCAAACGGTAAAAGAGCAATTCCTACTACTAATAATGTAATACCTACTGCCGTTGTCAAATCACTTCCCTCACTATCTATGAAATAGATCTTTTACTGCCATTGATTACACGTCATAACGAAAAACATCGCCCAATCCCCTCCATCTGCATTCTTGCGTGTTGCATAAAAGTTTTAAAAATAAAATAAACTCGTCGAAAGTCCAAATTTTTTAAATATAGGGGATCAATATGGTATACTTATGTTAACGAGCACGTAATTCATGTTTTATCTGTTCGATCCCTATCATTGTCCACAAGTTTTGCACATTAATTTTCTCATGAAAAAACGGTTACATATTTTTCACTTTTAATTTATCACATTTAGAATGAGCAGCACTTGGAAGACGATCAAATCATCATTTTTGTATATAGTGGCAGCTTGAATGGAAAAGTTGTCCCTTTTATAGGAAAGGATACTGTTTCCCCATTCAAAAAATCTTCTGTCCACCGAATGATTTCGGTGTTCATTCAAACTTCCTTTATTCCCGCTTTTCTCTGCTGTCTGCCTATTCCGGAGATGATTCTTGATTCGAAGCAACGTTCCAATATATTGGTGACGTGCATGAATAAAGTTTCAAAACAACCTATAAAAATAAATGTTATAGAAAGGAAAGATGCGAATGGAGAATGTGGAATACCAAAAGTTATCCAAAAAATCTATTTTGATTAACGGCATTTTTATTACATTAGGCGCCATTTTAATGGCAGTGGGATTGGAAATCTTTTTAGTTCCTAATCACATCATCGACGGCGGCATTACAGGCATTTCCATTATTTTGTCCCACCTATTAGATGTAAAACTGGGTATTTTCCTGTTTGTTCTCAATATTCCTTTTTTTATCATCGGGTACAAACAATTAGGAAAAAGGTTTACGATTTCCATATTATACGGGATTATCGTTCTATCCGTTTTTACTTCGCTGCTTACTCCTGTTGCCGGTATTACTGACGATATCCTTTTAGCAGCCGTTTTTGGGGGAATTACGATCGGAGTAGGGGTCGGTCTTGTCATCCGGTTCGGGGGCGCCCTCGATGGAACAGAAATATTAGCGATTTTAATCAGCAGCAAATCGGCATTGTCTGTCGGACAAATTGTCTTGTTCTTTAATATTTTTATCCTTGGAAGCGCCGGATTTGTTTTCGGCTGGGATCATGCCATGTATTCCCTTATTGCTTACTTTATCGCATTCAAAATGATCGATATCGTGGTGGAAGGATTGGAGCAATCACGTTCTGTCTGGATCATCAGTGATCGTGATACCGAAATTGGAGAAGCGCTCTTAACCAATTTAGGACGAGGCGTCACCTACTTGAACGGGGAAGGCGGATATAAAGGAACGGGCAAAAAAGTCATCTTTTGCGTCATCAACCGCTTGGAAGAGGCGCAATTAAAATCAATCGTCGACCGAATTGATCCGAACGCCTTTCTCGCCATCGGTGAAGTGGCGGAAGTAAAAGGTGGACAATTTAAAAAAAGAGGGGTCCACTAACATCTAGCGGGATGCCCAATCAAGGCAAGAAGCGGAGTCCACGCAAGAACTCCGCTTTTTTTCTGCGTATACTCCGTTTAATGGCTTTTTCTCAAAGCCTGTTCAGGAAAGACGTTACATGGCTTTTACTTCCAGCTGCATAGCCGGTCCGAAGAATTCATAGCGAATGTTTTTCGAGGGGATCCCTATCGCTGTTAAATACTGAATCACAGCTTTCATAAACGGAACCGGACCGCATACATAACAAACACTGTTTTTTGGAACTGCTCTTTGTAAGAACTCTTTATCGATATGTCCAAGGTGATCGCATATCGTGCTTTCATTTTCTTTCGACGAATAGGCAATATAAGATTTGCCGTTCTTAAGTTGGCTGATATAGCGATCGACTTCATCTGAAAAAGCACGTGCTTTTTCATTGCGTGCAGCATGAATAAACGTTACTTCTCGTTTGCTGTTTTCTCTCGCCAACGTTTCCAGCATGCTCATCATCGGAGTAATGCCAACGCCGCCGCTTATCATGGCAACCGGATTCGTTTCTTCCTTATTTAATACAAATTCTCCTGCGGGAGCACTCACTTCGATCACATCGCCTTCTTTTGCCTGTTCATGCAAATAAACGGATACTTTTCCATACGGTTCATGATCAGCTTCCTTTTTCACGGAAATGCGGAAATAATCATGAAAAGGACCGCAAGATAAACTGTATTGGCGATTAAACAAATACTTTTCTCCCGGAATTCTCAAACGAATCGTAATATATTGTCCCGGCAAATAGGACGGAACGGGCGAACCATCTTTCGGTTTTAAATAAAAAGAAGTAATAAGAGAACTTTCCGGCACCTTTTTTATGATTTCAAATTCTTTAAAATCTTCCCATCCTCCTTTTTGGCTGCTGGCCTCTTTATACAATTCCCGCTCCAACGAAATAAAGACATTGGCGATTTCTTGATAGGCTTCTTTCCATGCAGAAAGAATTTCATCAGTTGCAGCTTCTCCCAAAACTTCCTTAATGGCGGCTAATAAATTTTCACCGACAATAGGATAATGCTCAGGCTTAATTCCCAGGCTGCGATGTTTTTGGGCAATCAATTTTGCTGTTGGTAAAATCACTTCCAGTTGATCAATATATTTGGCTGCGGCATATACCGCATTGGCAAGAGCCGTTTGCTGGCGTCCTCGTTTCTGATTCGTATGGTTGAAAATATTCAATAGTTCAGGATGGTTGTCAAACATCCTTTTATAAAAATGAGTAGTAATTTCAGTCCCTCTTTGTTCTAAAATGGGCACGGTTGACTTGATGACATCTATTTTTTCTTTTGAAAGCATCGTTCCATCTCCTAAAAGAAGTATTTTATTTACATCTTTTAAAATAGTGCAAACCGTTTCAAAAAGCAATATATAAAATACATGTTTAAAAAAAGTTCACACTTTCGGCTTTCCGTTAAAAATAGAGTATAATATAATGAACTTCGATTCTTAGTCATCATCGAGAAGCTTCCCCGATGGGAAATACTCAAAATGAAACTCATTAGGTGATCACAATGAGACTGACTTTATATACAGATTACGCATTAAGAGTTCTGATATTTTTAGCAGCCAAAGGCAATGATGAACTGTCCAGCATTCGAGAAATTTCCGAAGTATATGGAATTTCCAAAAATCATTTAATGAAAATCATTTACGGACTTGGGAAAATGGGAATTATTGAAACGATTCGCGGACGAAACGGCGGAATACGTCTTGCCATGAAACCGAAAGATATTAACATCGGGGAAGTTGTAAGACAAACAGAAGAAGATTTTCGTCTTGTTGAATGTTTTGATCCGGAAAACAATTTTTGCGTCATATCCCCTGTCTGCGGTTTAAGACACATTTTAAATCATGCTTTAGCCGCCTATCTTCACGTTTTAGATCAGTATACACTGGCCGATTTGGTCGCTGACCCTAAAAGCTATCGAATACACTTTATGAAACAGAGCGAAACGTAATTACGTTTCGCTCTGTTTTTCCAAAAACTCTTTCAGTACAACTGCATGATTGCGAACCGGTTCTTTTGCAGCGTATAATAATGTGACAGTATTATTTTCACCCATTTTCACGAGTTTTAAAATCGAGTTTTGCCGATCTTCGCTTTGAAGTTCTTTCCAATACATTTCTTTAAAATCCAAAAATTTGCTTCGATGTTGATGAAACCATTTCCTTAATTCATGGCTTGGCGCTACTTCCTTCATCCATTCATCAATTTGCGCTTTCTCCTTTGATAACCCTCGCGGCCACAGACGGTCTATCAATATTCTTTTCCCATCTTGTTCAGAAGCAGCTTCGTAAACACGTTTCAATTGAAACAAGATATTCCCCCCTTTCCATTGGCATTATGGCACATTTTCTTCTCAACCAAAAGCGGGAAACGCACCGGCGCTTTGATTTAGATGAAAGTCTTGATACAATAAAGAGGACACTTTAATGTAAAGAAGGGGATTGCATGGATCAATTTAAAATGAAGTTGGAAAAATATGCAGAATTGGCCGTAAAAGTTGGCGTTAATATTCAAAAAGGGCAAACCCTTGTCATTAATGCTACGTTAGAAGCGGCCGACTTTGTTCGTCTGATTGTGAAGAAAGCTTATGAAGCAGGCGCTAAACATGTACATGTAGAATGGAGCGACGATGCTGTCTCCCGCATGAAATATGAGCTTGCCCCTGACGAAGCGTTTGATGAATATCCGATTTGGCGGGCGAAAGAAAGAGAAGAACTTGCAGAACAAGGAGCCGCCTTTATATCCGTGCTTTCTTCCAGCCCCGACCTTTTAAAAGGAGTCGATCCTGATCGCATCAGCCGCTTTCAAAAAGCCGCCGGCCAAGCTCTGGCAAAGTTCCGGCAATACATCCAATCCGACAAAGTCAGTTGGACTGTGATCGCCGCTGCTTCACAGGCATGGGCTGAAAAAGTATTTCCAAACGATGAAAAAGCTGTAGAAAAATTATGGGAGGCCATTTTCAGTTCTGTAAGAATTGGAAAAGAGGATCCTGTAGCCGCTTGGAAAAAACATGATGAAACTCTTCACGAAAAAGTCGAGTATTTAAATAACAAGAGATTTCATAAGCTTCATTATAAAGCGCCCGGCACAGACTTGACCATCGAACTTCCTGAAAACCATATTTGGGTCGGTGCCGGAAGCATCAATGAAAACGGCGTTTCATTCATGGCCAATATGCCGACGGAAGAAGTTTTTACCGTCCCTAAAAAAACAGGTGTCAATGGATATGTATCAAGCACTAAGCCATTGAGTTACGGCGGAAACATCATCGATGGTTTTACCATCACATTTGAAAACGGAAGAATTGTTGACGTGAAAGCAAAAGAAGGAGAAGAAATACTAAAGAAACTGGTAGAAACAGATGAAGGATCTCATTATTTAGGAGAAGTAGCGCTTGTACCCCACCACTCACCTATCTCTGAATCGGGAATTCTTTTTTACAATACATTATTTGACGAAAATGCCTCCAATCACCTCGCGATCGGAAGCGCTTATGCTTTTTGCATCGAAGGCGGAAAGCAAATGTCGAAAGAGGAATTGGAAGAAAACGGACTGAATACAAGCATCACCCACGTGGACTTTATGATCGGATCAGAATCCATGGATATTGACGGCATCACCAAAGACGGAAAAACCGAACCGATTTTCCGCAATGGAAATTGGGCATTTTAAAAAAATTCCTTTATTGGAACGTTCCATTATTAAAAATAACTTTGATTGCATTCAATCTGAATCTAAGTGGAATGAACTTGCTCCACTTTAATAGGATTTAAAAGGCTCTGTTCGAATCCAAAATTTTCGTCCTTCCTAAACAAATCGGCGATCAGCCTTTCAGAAAGGCGCTTGATTAAAAGGAACCAAGAACAGAGCCTTTCTCTTTTTCCCCCTTCATCCTAAAAACTAAATTGATTCAACCGTTCATAATATTGTTTGAGAAAATCAAAAAAGAGTTTTTCCGTCGGCGGAAGATCTCGGCTTTTCGGGTAAATAACCCCTACTGTCCTGGTTATGATCGGATCGCTCACCGTGATGCTCACGGTTTCAGGGCTGGATTGTTCATCCAGCGTTGATTCCGGTAGAAGACTAATCCCAAGCCCCGCTTCCACTAAGCCTTTTATCGTATAGATATCTTCGCTTTCGAATGCGACATCAGGCTCAAATCCCACTTGCCGACAAGCGTCCATCACCATTTTTCTCATATCGTAACCTGTTTGAAAAAGTACGAATGGCTCTTTTCTCAATTCGAAAAGACGAATTTCTTTTTTTTGGGCCAAAGGGTGATGAAACGGCAGTAAAGCTCTCATCCTTTCAGAAAAGAAAATATGGGTGTTTATTTTGGAATCCGTCGGAACCGGTGAAACAAACGCCAAATCAATTTCCCCGTTTTCCACCAGTCCTCGCAATTCCTTATTGGATCCTTGCCAAAATTTAAATCCAATCTCCGGATATTGTTTTCTAAATGCGGATATTACTCTCGGCAGCGTTTTAGCGGCCAATGAATTAGGAAAACCAATTCGGATCATTCCCTGTTTTGGATTTAAGTAGTCTTTGACTGCTTTAACCGATTTGTCGATCTCCTCCATTGCATTTTCAATATGTTCTAAAAAAATTTTGCCTATATGCGTTAACTTGACATTTCGACCATCTCTGGCAAACAAAACGACTCCGAGTTCATCTTCCAGCCGAGCGATCTGTCTGCTCACCGCCGACTGAGCAACATGAAGCTGACTGGCTGCCTCAGTCACATGTTCTTGCTTGGCCACTTCTATAAAATATTTAATTTGGCGCAGTTCCAATCTTCTTCTCCCCTTTTCTTTTTTTCATGATCTGTCGTAAAATTCCCGTCTATCAAGCAAAAACTATATTAATATCAAAATTAGATTGTTTTATTCTTAATTATATATTGTTAGCATTAATAAAGAAATATACAATATAAGTACTGTTATCTGAAAAATAGAAACAATTTAAATTTACCTGCTTTTAACCGTCCGCAAAATTTCCACCTTCAAAGCTCAAAATCCGCGGGTGACGAAAAATCAACTTTTAAAAATCATCCGCATAAGCCCACCGATGGAAATTTTTTAAGACCTGCTCAGTAAATCTTTTCACAAAATGGGGGTGCAGCCGATGAAACACTATGGCTATCCAAAAGAACAAGGTCTGTACAATCCGCAAAACGAACATGACGCTTGCGGAATCGGATTTATAGCAAATATAAAAGGAAAACCTGCTCATTCCATTGTAAAGCAGGGTATATACATGCTGTGCCAATTGGAACACCGCGGTGGCCACGTGAATGAAAAAACGGGAGATGGAGCGGGAATTATGCTTCAAATCTCGGATTCATTCTTTAGAAAAGAATGCGAAAAGCTTAATATTCATTTACCAGAAATGCATAAGTATGCAGTAGGAATGTTATTTATGCCACAAAACCAATCCGAACGGGAACGCGCTAAATCGCACATTGAACGGATTGTTGGCGAAGAAGGACAGTCGCTGCTCGGATGGCGTGAAGTTCCAACCGATTCTTCCGTCATTGGCGAAGGCGCTTTAAAAACGGAGCCTTTCATCATGCAATTGTTTATCGGGCAAAACGAAGAAATCCAATCGGAACGAGATTTTGAATTAAAATTATACATCATTCGAAAACGTATTGAACGAGCGATCGCAGAGGATCCGGCAATTAACGGCAGCTTTTATGTTCCGAGCCTGTCGACAAGAACGATCATATATAAAGGAATGCTTCTTCCGGAGCAAATCGATCAATACTATCTGGATCTTTCCGACGAAGCCTATACTTCTGCTTTCTCCCTTGTTCATTCTCGATTCAGCACCAACACATTCCCCAGCTGGGAGCGTGCTCATCCATACCGTTATTTAATTCATAATGGAGAAATCAATACCCTGAGAGGAAATGTGAACTGGATGCGTGCCCGCGAAAAGGCAAGTTACTCTAAAGTGTTCGGGGACAACTACGAAAAGATTTTGCCTATTATCGACGAAAGCGGAAGCGATTCCGCCATGTTGGACAATACACTTGAATTCTTGACATTATCGGGCCGTTCGCTTCCTCACGCTGCGATGATGCTGATTCCGGAACCATGGGATCATGATAGGCAAATGGAAGATCCAAAGCTTGCTTTCTATGAATACCACAGTTGCCTAATGGAGCCTTGGGATGGGCCTACTTCGATCTCCTTTACGGACGGTCGAAAAATCGGAACCATTTTGGACCGCAATGGACTGCGTCCTGCCCGCTATTATATAACGGAAGACGATTTAATCATCTATTCTTCTGAAACAGGAGTCGTACCTGTCGAAGAGGAAAAAATCATTTCCAAACAATGCTTAGATGCGGGGAAAATGCTTTTGATTGATCTTGAAGAAGGCCGCATTATTTCCGACGAAGAGATCAAAGCAAAAATTGCTTCTGAAAAACCTTACCGCAAATGGCTCGACGAAAATCTTGTCCACCTATCCGATCTAAATGATTTCGAACCGATGGAAACGCGTTTAGAATCCGAAAAAATTGTAAAATGGCAAAAAGCCTTTGGCTACACGTATGAGGAACTGACGAAAAATCTTAAATCAATGGCGACGGAAAAAAAGGACCCGATCGGATCCATGGGATATGATGCCCCGCTCGCCGTTTTGTCGGAACGTCCTCAGCTTCTCTACAATTATTTTAAACAACTGTTTGCACAAGTGACGAACCCTCCGATTGATGCCATTCGGGAAGATATTGTGACTTCAACTATGACGCTCCTTGGCAGAGAAGGAAATCTTCTCGAGCCTTCCGAACAGAGCTGCCGGAGAATTCGGCTTGAATCACCTATTCTTTCTGAGAAAGATTTAGCTGCTTTAATCGGCAATCGGTTTAAAGAATTTCGTGCGAAAACTCTGTCTATTTTATTTGACGCTTCTTCCCCTCAAGCCCTTGAACCGGCTTTAGACAGGCTGTTCCAAGAAGCGGAAGAAGCAATTGAGGAAGGGTATTCGTTGTTAATTTTATCCGATCATGGAGTGAACGAAGATTTCGCTGCCATCCCTGCTTTGCTCGCAGTCAGCGGTCTTCATCATCACTTAGTGCGAAAAGGGCTTAGAACGAAAGTAAGCCTTATTGTGGAAACGGCTGAAGCCAGAGACACTCATCACTTTGCTTGTTTAATCGGATACGGAGCAGATGCAGTTCATCCATACCTTGCCATTTCGTCTATTGAAGACATGGTGGAAAAAGGCATTATTAAAGAAATAAACGCTGAACAAGCCATCAGCAACTATTTGCAAGCGAGCATCGACGGGGTTGTCAAAATCATGTCGAAAATGGGTATCTCCACTATTCAAAGCTATAGAGGCGCCCAGATTTTTGAAACGGTTGGCATCGGAAAAGAAGTAGTGGACCGCTATTTTACCGGTACCGCTTCCCCATTAAGCGGGATTACGCTTCATGTGATTGCCGAAGAAACCCTGCTCCGCCACCGCCAAGCATTTCATAAAAGTGAATTCCAGGATACTTCCCTTGATTCCGGCGGAGAATTTCAATGGAGAAGAACGGGAGAAGCTCATGCTTTTAATCCGAAAACCATTCATACTTTACAACAAGCAGCACGGCAAAATAGCTATGAACTATATAAAAAATACTCAAAAATGATTTCAGAAGAACAAACATTTTTCCTTAGGGGTCTTCTTGATTTCAACTTTGGCAAAAGACCCGCAGTTCCTTTAGACGAAGTGGAACCTGTCGAATCCATTCTCAAACGCTTTAAAAGCGGTGCCATGTCGTACGGTTCCATCAGTAAAGAAGCTCACGAAACGCTGGCGATTGCGATGAACCGCATTGGAGGTAAAAGCAACAGCGGCGAGGGCGGCGAAGACCCTTCTCGTTACACGCCGGATGAAAACGGAGATTTGCGCCGGAGTGCCATCAAACAAGTGGCATCTGGACGATTTGGCGTAACGAGTCATTATTTAGTGAACGCCGAAGAAATTCAAATCAAAATGGCACAAGGCGCTAAACCGGGTGAAGGAGGTCATTTGCCGGGAAAAAAAGTATACCCTTGGATTGGGGACGTTCGTGGTGCCACACCCGGAGTCGGACTTATTTCTCCTCCTCCTCACCATGATATTTATTCTATCGAAGATTTAGCCCAATTGATTTACGATTTAAAAAATGCAAATCCGAAAGCTCGCATCAACGTGAAATTAGTTTCCAAGAGCGGTGTAGGAACAATCGCAACCGGCGTGGCCAAGGGGCTTGCCGATGTCATTTTGATTAGCGGATATGAAGGCGGCACAGGCGCATCGCCGAAATCAAGCATTAAAAATGCCGGAATTCCTTGGGAAATCGGCCTTGCCGAAACACATCAAACCTTGCTGATGAACGGTCTCCGTGATCGCGTAACCCTTGAAACAGACGGCAAAATGATGACAGGCCGAGATGTCGTCATCGCTGCTCTTTTAGGCGCTGAAGAGTACGGATTTGCCACTGCACCTCTTGTCGTGCTTGGGTGCATTATGATGCGGGTTTGCCATATGGATACTTGTCCTGTAGGAGTGGCAACCCAAAATCCAGAACTTCGGAAGCGATTTGCCGGTTCGCCTGATCATATCGTGAATTACATGCACTTTGTCGCCCAGGAAATCCGCGAAATTATGGCACAATTGGGATTCCGGACGATGGACGAAATGATTGGACAAAAACAATTCTTAAAAGTTCATGAACGGGCCAAACGTCATTGGAAAGCCAAATATCTAGATTTGTCACCGCTTCTGTATGTACCGGAAGAGGCCAAACATCAATCCCAGCACAAAACGCAGGAACAAAATCATCAACTTGAAAAAACGCTTGATCTTCAAAAGTTGGTTCCCGCTGCTCAACCTGCAATCGAATGGAAAAAACCTGTAAAAGGAAGTTTTCCAATTCGCAATATCAATCGGGCAACCGGAACCATTTTGGGATCTTTGATTACCCAAAAATACGGAGCTGAAGGTCTTCCTGAAGATACGATCCAATTTACATTCAAAGGTTCGGCCGGACAAAGTTTCGGTGCTTTTGCTCCTAAAGGATTGACATTAGCGGTAGACGGAGATGCCAACGATTACTTTGGAAAAGGCTTATCGGGAGGAAAACTGATTGTTCGCCCTGATTCATCTTCCAGCCTAGTTCCGGAAGAACAGACTATCGCAGGAAATGTTTGCCTGTATGGAGCGACCGGCGGTGAAGCTTATATCAACGGAAAAGCCGGAGCCCGTTTTGCCGTTCGAAATTCCGGAGTCGATGTAGTGGTCGAAGGTGTAGGAGACCATGGCTGTGAATATATGACCGGCGGCAATGTCGTCATACTCGGCGATGTTGGGAAAAACTTTGCAGCCGGAATGTCCGGCGGCGTTGTATATATCTATGAAAAAACGCCTGGATTGACGAAACGTCAATGCCGAGAATCATCTCTTCTGTTTGAATCGTTGTCAAAAGAAGATGAAGACTTAGTGAAATCTCTTATAAAAAAACACGTTGACTACACAAACAGCCCGTTGGCCAAACGAATTCTCGACAATTGGAGCAAAACATCCGGCCGCTTTATAAAAATAATTCCTAAAGAATATAAAGAAATGAAACAAAAAATCCAACATTTCCTTTTGGAAGGAAAGACGCAGTCTGAAGCTGAATACGCCGCTTTTCTTGAAAGTACTGTCGAAAAAAAGACCATATCTGACGATCAGCGAATGATAGAAGCCATCAATTAGTAGAGAAAGGGGTTAGAAGCATGGGAAAAGCAACAGGTTTTTTGGAATATAAAAGAAAAAAAGCACCGGAACGTGATCCAAAAGTTCGCATCAAGGACTGGAATGAGTATCAGCTCCCTTTCTCCGAGAACGAATTAAAGATTCAAGCCGCCCGCTGCATGGATTGCGGAACCCCCTTCTGTCATACGGGAATGGAATTAAGAGGGATGCCTTCCGGCTGCCCTCTTTATAACTTAATCCCCGAATGGAATGATTTGGTATATCAAAACCGTTGGCAGGAAGCATTAGAACGGCTTTTGAAAACAAACAACTTCCCTGAATTTACCGGACGCGTTTGTCCTGCACCTTGCGAAGGATCATGTACTGTCGCCCTTTCCGATGATCCGGTGGCAATCAAATCTATTGAAAAAGCGATCATTGACAAAGGATTCCAGGAAGGATGGATTAAGCCAAACCCTCCCAAAGTGCGTACGGGGAAAAAAGTGGCCGTAGTCGGATCAGGTCCTGCCGGTCTTGCGGCTGCCGATCAGCTGAATAAAGCTGGTCATACGGTTACCGTATTTGAAAAAGACGATCGTGTCGGAGGATTGCTGACATACGGGATTCCTTCCATGAAGCTTGAAAAATCTACCGTAGACAGACGCGTGAATTTGCTGAAACAAGAAGGCATTACGTTTGTGACAAACACGGAAATCGGAAAAGATATCAGCGCCGAAGAACTAAAGGAATCGTTTGACGCAGTCCTTTTATGCGCCGGCTCTCAAAAACATCGCGACATATTAATAGAGGGCCGTGAATCAAAAGGCATTTATTTTGCCATGGATTATTTAACGAAAAGCATTAAAGGATTGTTGGATGGAACAGAAGTGATTTCTGCGGAAGGAAAAGATGTTATTGTCATCGGCGGCGGAGATACGGGAGCTGACTGTGTAGCAACGGCTTTGCGTCAAGGAGCCAAAAGCGTCGTCCAATTTGGAAAGCATGAAAAAATGCCTGATTCACGATTGGAACGCAATCCATGGCCGGAATATCCGAATACTTTTAAATTAGATTATGCCTATGAAGAAGCCGCTGCGGTTTTCGGAGAAGACCCACGCGAATATTTAATTCAAACGAAAAAATTTGTGGCTGATGAAAATGGCCATGTGAAAGAATTGCATACGGTTCAAATGGAAAAAACCTATCATGAAGACGGAACCTATACAATGAAAGAAATTCCGGGAACGGAAAAAGTATGGCCGGCTCAACTAGTATTAATTGCCATTGGATTCACCGGAACTGAACCAAAACTTCTTGATGCCTTTCAAGTAGAAAAAACAAGCCGGAATACTGCGAAAGCGGCATATGGACAATATACAACGAATGTGGAGGGCGTGTTCGCTGCCGGAGATATGCGCCGCGGGCAAAGTTTGGTCGTTTGGGCCATTCACGAAGGCCGTGAAGCAGCTCGAGAAATCGACCGTTATTTAATGGGAGAGACTTTTTTGCCATAACCTGAAATACGCACAAAAAAAGAGGCCGACCTTTAAGTTCGCCTCTTTTTTTGTACTTTTTAATCTTGCAATAAACTATAGAGAACAGCTTTCTGAGCATGCAAACGATTTTCCGCTTCTTGGAAAACGATGGATGACGGCCCATCCATAATGTCCGCGGACACTTCCTCTCCTCTGTGAGCCGGTAAGCAGTGCATAAATTTACAGTCCGGCTTAGCATATTGGAAAAGTCCTTGATTTACCTGATAAGGAATAAATATCTTCCTTCGTTCTTCCTGTTCTTTTTCCTGTCCCATGCTGACCCACACATCTGTGTAAATAAAATCTGCTTCTTTCACTGCTTCTTTCGGATTTTCTAAGTAGGTAATACAAGCCCCCGTTTTTTCTGCCAATGCTTGTGCTTTTTTCATGACTTGCGGGTCAGGCTCGAATCCTTTCGGAGTCGCCACAACACATTCCATTCCTGTCAAAGCCGCCCCTATCATTAAAGAGTGGGCAACATTGTTTCCATCTCCTACATATACTAACTTGACCCCTTTCCACCCTCCTTTCCATTCGTAAATCGTCAACAAATCTGCAAGCGCTTGACAAGGATGTGATAAATCCGTCAATCCGTTGATGACAGGAATGTCGGCTGCTTTCGCCAGCGCCTCGATTTTGTCATGTCCGAACGTCCGGATCATGATCCCATCCAGATATCTCGACAATACTTTTCCTGTATCCTCGATTGTTTCTCCTCGTCCTATTTGAGTATGCTGCGAATCCAAAAACATTCCATGCCCCCCGAGCTGGATCATGGCAGCTTCAAAAGAGACTCTCGTACGAGTCGAATTTTTTTCAAAAATCATCCCGAGAATTTTCCCTTTTAAACTTTCAGAATAAGCGGAAGGATTTTTTTTCATATCAGCTGCTAATTCTATAAAATAAGAAATTTCATTCGGAGTAAAATCAGCAAGAGTCAGTAAATCTTTTCCTTTCAATTGTTCGGCTGTCACCGTATGAACGATTGCCATTTATAAACACTCCCTTTCCAATGTACTATCCTTTTTTGAACGTTTTTTTAATTGATCATGTCAATATTAAAAACTTTCGTAAAATAAAAACCTTTATAATTAATATTTATACACAATAAAGAATGAAAATACAATCATAAATATCGTATTGCAAAAAATTTATTTAGATAATAAAATCAAAATGCATTGTTCGTAAGTTTTATGTTAAGATTATAAGTGAACGTAACATTTTATTAGCAACTCAATAGTCCACGAGGTGAAAGATTCATGAAAAAGAAAATACCAATGCGTGATACTCTAACAGTCAAAACAAGTTTCGTCCTTCCACCGGATACAAACCAACATGGTACTTTATTCGGCGGAAAGTTGATGGCATACATAGACGATATCGCCTCTATAACCGCAACTAAATTTGCAAGAAGACCGGTTGTAACTGCTTCAACGGACTCCGTAGATTTCCTTAAACCAATTAACAGCGGTGACTCTGTGACATTAGAAGCTCGGATCACATATACTGGTCGGACAAGCATGGAAGTATTCGTAAAAGTAACATCCGAAAATTTATTAACGGGTGAAAAAGCAGTTGCGGCTCTCTCTTTCTTAACCTTTGTTGCCCTTGATGAAAACGGAAAACCGACAGAAGTGCCTGAAGTGGTTCCGGAATCTGAAGAAGAAAAATGGCTGAATGAAACAGCTCTCAATCGGGCAGAACATCGGAAAGCACGGAAACTTCACAGCCAAGAACTAGCTGAATTTTTCTCCAAAATGGAATAAGTAATTTTTCAAAAGGCCGGAATTCTCCAATCCTTCAATCTTGATACTATACTACACTTGCTCTCCGCTCACATTTCTACGAGGAACTCCGGCCCTTTCTTTTTTTTTTTCGGCTCCTCCAAAACCGTGAAACATAGTCCTACAATCCTCCTAAGTCGGAATAAGCTCATTAGATTTATAGAATAGTCCGATTTTCATTCTTTAAAAATGGCATTTCAAAATGATAAATGCCTCTATTAACGTAAACACGTCCTGAAGAAAACTTGAATGGCGAAATTCTGCTGCGACATTCTTTTACATAAAGTTACAAAGATTAAGTTTTATAAACAACAGCAAGCACATTCCCCCCTCCCCTTATGTCGAAAATGCTGATAGATTCGTTCATCCCGCCATTGTTACAAATCTTCTACATTTGTAACAACATATTTTGACAATAAAACCCATATACTTTTCAACAAAAAAACTTGTATACTTTTATAGGATAAAGACGATATGATTCTTCTGAACATGCGTCAAATTTGTTTGGCTTATTCGAAATGGAGGTATAAAAGGTGCTTTCTCAAGATATTGGAATTGACTTAGGCACGGCCAATACCCTTGTATATAGTAAAAATAAAGGAATTATTATAAACGAACCCTCTGTAGCAGCGATTGATATACATACGAAACAATTATTGGCAATAGGTTCAGAAGCAAAAAAAATGATCGGAAAAACCCCCGCCAACATTTCCGTTATTCGTCCATTAAAAAATGGGGTTATTGCTGATTTTGAAGTGACAACGGAAATGCTAAAAAGCATCATGAAAAAAGTGAACAAAGCGCTTGGAATCACCTTGCGAAAGCCGAATGTCGTGATCTGCGCCCCATCTGGAGCGACAACAGTCGAAAAAAGAGCGATTGAAGACTCTATTCAAAGCTGCGGAGCGAAAACCGTCCATTTGATTGAAGAACCGATTGCAGCGGCCATCGGAGCAGATTTGGCGGTAGATGAACCGATTGCTAATATGATTGTCGACATCGGTGGAGGCACTACTGAAGCGGCTATTATTTCCTATGGCGGAGTGGTGTGCAGCAATTCGATTCGAATTGGCGGAGACAAAATGGACGAAGATATCATTCAATATGTACGGAAAGAGTACAACCTGCTAATCGGCGAACCGACCGCAGAAATGCTGAAAAAAGAAATTGGATATGCGCCCATCGATCATGATATCCAAGAAATGGAGATTCGCGGAAGGGATTTAGTAACGGGACTCCCCAAAACGATTACTATTACTTCCTTAGAAATTCAGAAAGCGATAAAGGAAACCGTTTTACAAATATTAGAAACAGTTCGTGCTACGCTGGAAAATTCACCACCGGAACTTAGCGGTGACATTGTTGACAGAGGAATTATTTTAACAGGAGGAGCTTCCCTGCTGAACGGTTTAAAAGAATGGTTGGCAAGCCAGATGATTGTCCCCGTAAACCTCGCACCAAGTCCGCTCGAATCAGTCGCCATTGGTACAGGCCGGTCTTTGCATGTCATCCCTCAGTTAAAAAAAGTAAAAAATTAACGCTTGTTAAAGAAGTCTGTCTCTCCGATTAAAAAAAGCAGGCCCTCATCCCTCCTGCTTTTTCGGAAGCAGACTTTTTTTTCGATCTTATTAAGCCCCTCATATAAACCTTCTTTAGACCGCCGGAGATAAGACTTTTCTGATTTCTTTTCTTCAGGATGAATGATTTCAGCTAGCTTTTGAACACGCGATCTGCCAAAAATTCTCTTGACCGCTGCCTGAAGAAAAGCTATTATTAATTTAATAAATCTGAAAATACGAAAAAAATTTCATAGATTTCTTATCAAGAGAGGTGGAGGGACTGGCCCGATGAATCCTCAGCAACCAGCCGAATTGGCCAGGTGCTAAATCCAGCAAACTTTCGAGTTTGGAAGATAAGAAGGATCATTTTGGACATCATCCATCAAAAGCCTTCTTACGGAAGGCTTTTTTCATTTTATCCGTAATGAGAGGAGGAACACGCATGAGATTTTTGGATCGATTGAAAACAGAGATTTTAACAGCCGATGGCGCAATGGGCACGCTCCTCTATTCATATGGAATTGACTATTGTTATGAAGAATTGAATATTACCAAGCCAGAAATCATTTCCAAAATACATGAAGAGTATATTCTTGCCGGGGCCGATGTCATCCAAACCAATACTTACAGTGCCAACGCTGTAAAACTGCGTCGTTACGGACTGGAAGAAAACGTCAAACAAATAAATAAAGCGGCTGTCCGTCTTGCCAAACAAGCAGCGGCTGATCATGGAACGTTTGTTTTCGGTACAATTGGGGGCATTCGCGGCTTCCGTAAAGATACCTGCTCACTGGCTGATATAAAAGAGGCCTTCCTAGAACAGGCAGAAAGTTTATTGAATGAAAATCCAGACGGACTGCTTCTCGAAACTTACTATGACTTTGAAGAATTGACAACCGTCTTAAAAATAGCTCGAAAATTAACAAACATTCCAATTATCGCTCAAGTGTCCATGCATGAACCCGGTGTCCTTCAAAACGGTCTATCTCTGAATGAAGCTCTCCACCGTTTGGAAGATCACGGGGCAGATCTGGTGGGTGTGAACTGTCGACTTGGACCTTACCATATGATACAAGCACTTGAAAAAGCTACATTGCCCAAAAAAGCGTATCTTTCCGCTTATCCTAACGCCAGCCTGCTGGATGTGAAAGACGGCCGAGTGATCTATGAATCGGAAGCCGAGTATTTCGGAAGAGCGGCGGTAAAATTGCGCAATCAAGGAGTCCGTCTTATCGGGGGATGCTGCGGCACAACGCCTAAACATATTGAAGCCGTCAAAAAAGCATTATCAGGTCTTTCTCCCATTCATCAAAAATCGGTGAAACCGGAAAAACCGATCATTGTAAAAGAACCACCGGCACCGCTCGATCCCCCTCTTCACGAACTAGCGAAGAAAAAACGGACGATTATCGTAGAATTGGATACTCCGAAACATTTGGACACTTTTCAATATTTTCAAGGGACTCAAGTACTTAAAGAAGTCGGAATCGACGCGATTACAATGGCCGATAATTCGTTGGCTTCACCGCGGATCAGCAACATGGCAATGGCGGCTTTAGTAAAGGCCAACCAGCATATTCGCCCGCTCGTACATATAACCTGCCGAGATCGCAATTTAATAGGACTGCAATCGCATTTGATGGGCCTCCACACCCTAGGTATTCATGATATTCTTGTCATTACAGGCGATCCGACAAAAGTGGGTGACTTTCCCGGCGCCACAAGCGTATACGACGTTTCCAGTTTGGAACTGATTTCATTAATTAAGCAATTGAACAACGGGATTTCTTTTTCCGGGAAACCATTAAAACAAAAAACTCATTTTTCCGTTTCCGCTGCTTTTAATCCGAATGTCCGCGTACTGGAAAAAGCAGTAAAACGGATGGAAAGAAAAATAGAATGCGGAGCCGATTCGTTTATCACACAGCCAGTTTTTACAAGGGAAAAAATAAAAGAAATTTACGAAGCAACGAAACATTTAAATGTCCCTATTTTCATCGGAATTATGCCATTAACAAGCCTCAAAAACGCAGAATTTTTGCATAATGAAGTGCCAGGCATAAAATTATCCGATGAAATTATAGAGCGAATGAGAGCATTCGACGGAGATAAAGAAAAATCCCAGCAAACGGGGATTGAGATCGCCAAAGAATTAATCGATACTGCTCTTCGGTATTTTAACGGAATTTATCTCATTACTCCTTTCCTTCGTTATGAAATGACAGCCGATTTGGCTCGCTATATTCGGGAACAAGATGCAAAAAAGGGAGAGACTGTCCATGCCGAAATTACAACATCCAATTGAACACGAACTAGAAAAACGAATCCTCATCATCGATGGAGCAATGGGAACCATGATTCAACAAGCCGACCTTACATCGAACGATTTCGGAGGCGAGCAGTATGATGGCTGTAATGAATATTTAAACATCACAGCCCCACACGTGGTCGAGTGGATTCACCGCTCTTATTTGGAAGCCGGTGCCGATGTTATTGAAACCAACTCATTTGGCGGAACACCGCTTGTTCTGAATGAATACAATCTCGGCGATAGAGCTTATGAAATTAACCGCCGGGCAGCCGAAATCGCCAAAAAAGCTGCTGCCGAATTTTCAACACCGGAAAAGCCGCGTTTTGTGGCTGGTGCTATGGGGCCTACGACCAAAACGTTATCTGTAACCGGCGGCATCGATTTTGAATCGCTCAGCCATCATTTTGAAATCCAAGCAAGAGGTCTGATTGACGGCGGCTGCGACCTTCTCCTTCTTGAAACCAGCCAAGATATGCTCAACGTGAAAGCCGGTTTTCTCGGCATCCAAAGAGCTTTTAAAGCAACGGGGAAAACTCTTCCTTTGATGATTTCAGGCACGATAGAACCAATGGGGACTACATTGGCCGGCCAAAACATCGAAGCTTTTTATCTCTCTTTAGAGCATATGAACCCTTTGTCTGTTGGATTGAACTGTGCAACAGGACCGGAATTTATGACGGACCATATCCGTTCGCTCTCCGGGCTGGCTCAATCATTTGTCAGCTGTTATCCAAATGCGGGATTGCCGGATGAAGAAGGAAAATATCACGAAACTCCAGAATCCTTATCCAAAAAAATTGCCGGTTTTGCTGAGAAAGGATGGCTAAATCTAGTGGGCGGCTGCTGTGGAACGACACCAGAGCATATTCGAGCGATCAGCGAAGCCGTCAAACCATACCCGCCCCGAAAACGGCCGAATCAGCCCCACGGCCATGCCGTATCAGGCATCGAACCACTTATTTATGATGATTCGATGAGACCTCTTTTTATCGGCGAAAGAACGAATGTCATCGGTTCGAGAAAGTTCAAGCGGCTGATTATCGAAGGAAAATACGAAGAAGCGTCCGAAATTGCCCGCGCTCAAGTCAAAGGCGGGGCCCACGTAATCGATATCTGTCTTGCCAATCCGGATCGAGACGAACTAAGCGATATGGAAAATTTTATAAAAGAAGTAGTTAAAAAAGTAAAAGTCCCGCTTGTCATCGATTCCACAGATGAAAAAGTCATCGAAAAAGCCCTTACCTATTCACAAGGCAAAGCGATCATCAACTCGATCAATTTGGAAGACGGCGAAGAACGATTTGAAAAAGTCGTTCCTCTGATCAAAAAATACGGTGCAGCGGTGGTGGTCGGCACCATTGACGAAAAAGGAATGGCCGTGACAAGAGAACGAAAATTAGAAATCGCTGAACGATCTTATGATTTATTAGTTCATAAATGGGGACTTCAACCGGAAGATCTCATTTTTGACCCGTTAGTTTTTCCCGTGGGAACCGGGGATGAACAATATATCGGATCAGCACAGGAAACGATTGAAGGAATCAGGCTAATAAAAGAAAAACTGCCGCGCTGCTTGACCGTTCTTGGCATCAGCAACGTCTCTTTCGGCCTTCCTCCCGTCGGACGCGAAGTATTAAACGCCGTTTTTCTCTACCATTGCACCCAGGCGGGTTTAGATTACGCCATCGTCAATACCGAAAAGCTGGAGCGCTATGCATCTATTCCGGAAGATGAAAGACATCTGGCCGAAAAACTGCTTTTTGAAACCAATGATGACACATTGGCTGCTTTTACCGCATTTTACCGTGATAAAAAGAAGGAACATAAAGTTCAAGAACTTCCGAAAACAGTAGAAGAACGTCTTCGCTATTATATAGTCGAAGGTACAAAGGAAGGTCTTATTCCTGATTTACAAAAAGCGCTTGAAATCTTTGAAACGCCTCTGGACATCATCAACGGACCATTGATGGACGGAATGGCGGAAGTCGGCCGTCTTTTTAATGACAACCAGTTGATTGTCGCTGAAGTATTGCAAAGCGCTGAAGTAATGAAAGCAGCCGTTGCCTTTTTAGAACCGTTCATGGAGAAATCAGACAATGACAGCGGAAAAGGAAAAGTCTTGCTGGCCACCGTTAAAGGCGATGTCCATGACATCGGCAAAAATTTAGTCGACATCATCTTAAGCAACAACGGTTTTAAAGTCATCGACTTAGGTATTAAAGTAGCTCCTTCTGAACTCATTCAAGCTGTTCAAAAAGAACAACCCGACATTGTCGGTCTTTCCGGTTTGCTCGTAAAATCTGCCCAACAAATGGTGATGACCGTTCAGGATATGAAGCAAGCTGGAATCAACGTACCGGTGCTAGTCGGCGGTGCAGCACTTTCCAGACGTTTTACCGAAACGAAAATATCGCCTGAATACGAAGGGCCCGTTTTGTACGCGAAAGATGCCATGGAAGGTCTTTCTCTTGCCAACCGTCTGCAAAATGAAGAAGAAAAGCAAGATCTTTTACTGGAGCTTGAAGCCCAGCAAGTCAAAAGAGCAGAAACGGAACGGAAAAAAACATCCATTCAATCAGCCGCTGTTGCGGTCATGGAAAAGACAAGTAAAACGGTGCGTCAAGATGTACCGGTCTTTGTGCCAAGAGACACGAAAAAACATCTTTTCGTTGATTATCCCATTGCGTATTTGAAGCCTTACATTAACTTGCAAACATTGATCGGCCACCATCTTGGTTTGAAAGGAAAAGTAGACAAAATGCTTGCGCAAGGCGACGAAAAAGCAACGGCGTTAATGGAAATGATCGATGAGTTTCTTTTCTCTGGCATTTTAAAACCAAAGGGAATGTATCAGTTTTTCCCGGCCCAATCGGATGGAAATGATGTGATCATTTATGATCCCGCCGATCAAAAGACGGTGATAGAACGTTTTTCCTTCCCTCGTCAAAAGAAAGAACCGTATCTTTGTCTTGCTGATTATTTAAAACCAAAAGAAAGCGGATTGATGGATTATGTCGGTTTGTTCGTCGTCAGCGCCGGATTTGGTGTTCGTGATAAAGCGAATGAATGGAAAGCAAAAGGAAAATTTTTAGCAAGCCATGCGCTGCAGGCGACAGCGTTGGAACTGGCAGAAGCGTTTGCCGAACGCCTTCACCAAGAAATGCGTGATTTCTGGGGATTTCCGGATCCAACTGATTTTACTATGAGAGACAGATTTGCGGCCAAATATCAAGGACAACGTTATTCTTTTGGTTATCCGGCCTGTCCTAATTTAGAAGATCAAAAGAAATTATTCCGCCTTCTTCAACCGGAAGAAATAGGAATACATTTAACCGACGGCTATATGATGGAACCGGAAGCTTCCGTGTCTGCGATTGTTTTTGCCCATCCGGATGCCCGCTACTTTAATGTAGAATCATGAATATTTCCTGCCTCTTTTCTCCATATTAAAAAGAAAAGGAGCTAGGAATAAATGGCGAAAGGCAAGCGCAAGGATCATCCTCTTATCCCTAAACAGCCGGCATATGGCATCCATTCTGATATTAATGAATACGCTCCGGGAGACTCCGTCAATGAGCATTCGGATCAAGAAGCTGCCAATGAACTAATCGGCAGATCAGAAATCGGCCAGCAAAATGAAAATTTGTAAAAGAAACAGCTTCCGGTAGTTTCCGGAGCTGTTTTCTTAATGAACATGGCCGCATATTCGTCTTTCTTTTTCACAAACCTAAAGCTTCTTTTCAAAAGCGGCTTTTACCCTTCCGAGATGGTTTTTCGTCGCCGCCTTCTCACTTCCATTTCCTGCATTAAGGTGCATTCCCCCTTTTTTCTTCCCATTCATTTACAAAAACTGTTCATTCCTAGTTATTTCCGCTAAAATAAAAGAGTATCAAGTCATAACCGGGAGGGGTTCATTATGTCATTATTGGATGACATTCTATCATTTAACGAGAAGTTTGTTGAAAAATAAAGAATATAAAAAATACGAAACATCCAAATTTCCAAATAAACGGTGCGTCATTTTAACTTGTATGGATACACGTTTAGTAGAACTGCTTCCGAAAGCGCTGAACATAAAAAACGGCGATGTCAAAATGGTGCGCAGTGCCGGCGCTCTTGTAGACGAACCTTTCGGAATGGTCATGAAAAGCTTACTAGTAGCTGTTTACGAACTGCAAGCGGATGAAGTATTCGTGATCGGCCATTACGATTGTGGAATGGGTGCGTTAAAAAGCAAAACCATCTTGGCGGATATGAAAGAACGCGGCATTAAAGAAGAAACGTTCTCGACATTAAAACACGCTGGAATCGATCTTGATCACTGGTTGAACGGGTTTGAAAGCGTAGAAAAAAGCGTATCGGAAAGCGTACATATGATTAAACAGCACCCGTTGTTTGCAAATGATATTCCTGTTCACGGACTAGCCATTGATCCATCAACAGGAAAACTAGATTTGATTATTAACGGCTACGAAAATGTTTGAACAGAAGCAGCTCTCTTATTCGAATAACCATTTGCCTCAGCGTTTTTCAAAATAAATGGTTGGCAGTCGGGGATCTTTCTCCGGCTGTTTAGGATTCAATCCGCTCTCTTACAGATCAACCATTTCGATCCATTTGTTCACCAAAATATGTTAACCTAAAAGGAAAGAAGCGCAAGAAAAAGTCTTAATCAGTCAGCTCCATGTTTGGAGACATTGTGTTTATGGAAATCCAAGGACAGCTATAAATTGAAGGAGAGCGATCCTCATGGTTTTAAAAGACCGCTGGAAAATCGTCGTATTGTACGACGGCTGGTGCGGACTTTGCACTAGTGTTGCCGATAAATGGTCCAAGCTTGATTGGTTCTCGTTAATCGAATTTCGGTCCTTTCGCGATCATTATCAAAAGGAACATATTGCGCTTGATAAACTGGCAACAGAAATGCATGCTCGGCTGAAAAACGATTTTCAATATGTAAAAGGGTTTGACGCATTTTGGCTAATGGCCAAAAGAACGCCATCTTTATGGTTATTTCTTCCATTCTTCTATATTCTGAAGGCTAGCGGATTAGGCGAATGGGCATACAAAAAGATCGCCAAAAAAAGAAAAATCGTCCCAGATTCCCTTTGCCATGGCGACGCTTGCGAAAGACCTTCTAAAGGAGACGCTTAAATAAACCTCCCCCATCTCTTCATGCCGGTAGTATTTCGAATCGGCGTTTTATTGCCCTAAACCATTAGGAATGTTTAATAGGACTTTTCCATCCGCTATAGGTTGACGTTTCTCCTAAATATTTATCATTCCTTTTTCAATGCTTTTCTTGTTACCCCAGCCGAATCCAAAATGAGTGCTTTGAAAACATTCTTTTTATCTTTTAGTAACTAATCGAAAATAATTTTCAATCCCAAACCGGCAGGAAATTCATGTAAAATAACGTTAGATATCCCCCATTATCTTGCGAAAGGAGCGATGCGGCATGGCGTTTATGTGGTTTACGGTCATTGGCTTTATCGTGATTTTCATCGGCTTTTTCGGCAGCTTTCTGTTCCATGAACTCCGCCAAGTGCTCAATTCCAGTGATGCTTCACGCATAGATAAAATTCCTGAATCATCAAGAAACATAAAAAGTATGTGAAGAAACTATACGGGAAGCCGATTTCATTTTTATTAATACCAAACTCGGCTTTCCTTGTTCTTGTTTTCCAGAACCAAATCGATTTCATTCTGGAATTCCTTTCAACTTCTCATGAGAAAACCACAAAATCAGAAATTGATTGAATCCCATTCTGTCAAAAGTATTCATCCATCAACGCAAAAGGCCAACCGTTTAGGAAAAATGATGAAAACATTCCTTACACGGAAGACAGAAAACGAGGTAGATCAAGCTTGTTTTCAATCGATTTTTTGCCCAACAAACAGCTAGGCTCTTCTGTTGCCCCAGTTCATTTCGGAAAGAGAACTTTGCTTTTTTGAAAAAGAAATGTGCAGCTTTTTATATATGGTGGTGTAATGAAGAAAAGCAAGCAATACTGCTTCAATATTCATGCCGATAATGACTCCGGCCATCTGCAAGTGACTGTTTGATCCAAGCCAAAAAATAAATAAATTGGAAATGAGTGTTGACCATACCGAATGATAAAATGCGTCTTTCACTAAATTCATGCCAATTAAAAAAGCCTGCATAGGGATCGCCAAATAAAAAAATAAAAAATAAGGGATCATCAACTGCAAGTAGTAATAAGCCAGCAAAGAAGTGCCAAATAGTTTCGTTAACGCTCCGCCGTAAAAATACAAAATAAACGATACAGCCAATCCGTACAGCATGGTGATGACAATAACATGTTTCAATAGTCCTTGCAATTTGCCAAATTCTCCTCTAGTATATGCTTCGGAAACAGTCGGAACGAGCATGATGAGCAAAGAATGAGCGATAAAAGCGGGAAAAAAACCGATCGTCGACGCAACTCCAGCCACCATACCGAATTGTGCCGTAGCCGTTTTCTCTTCAACACCTCCCAGCATTAAAGCATATGAAATGAGAAAAGGCTGAATGGCATTAATCATCGAATTAAAAATGCGCATCCCCGTAGTCGGCAATGAAATTCCCAATAACTTTTTGGTAACAGTTTTTCTCGCCATTTCTTTATAAGGAATATTTTTCATCTGCCTCATGTAGAGAACATAGGCACGCATAAGATATAAAAACACCACTATTTCACTGGCTATCAATGTTCCCAACGCTACTAATATCGATGTTTCCCGATCAAAATCAAAAAAGCGGTATACAACGACTAGCAATAGTAGCTGAAAAAACTTTCGTACAAAATTGGCGAACGCAATCTTTCTCATTTGCTGTATTCCCATGAAATATCCTCTTGCAACAGAAGTAAAGGAAATAACGGGAATGAGAATAAGCGTCAGCCAACGAATCATCGGATGGTAACCGTGAAAAACGGGAAAAAACGTAAAAACAATCACAGCGGACAGCATTAAAACACTGGTGGTAACCGTCGCCAGTCTCATGGCATGCTGGAGAGTACTCCTATGATACTCCCTCTGTAGTTCCGCAATATATTTGGAAACAGAAACAGGCAATTCTAAGCTGGCAATTACGACAAAAAGAAATACGGAAGGCAAAATCGCCATGTATTTCCCCATCCCAATTTCACCAAGTTCTTTTGTCAACACCATATTCGTTAAAAATTCAAGCGTCTCCCCAAAAAATGCTGTCACTGCCAGGATCAATGTTCCTTTAAAAAATGAAGTCATACGTCCTCTCCTTCTCTAACCCCTGTCCACTATTGAACATATGACCGCAAATAGAAAAAAAGAACAGCTGTCCAAAATCTATCAATCTATGATCCGAAGAAAGTTGTGTAGTGGCCCCTTTCGCTTTTAATACATATGAAATCGAATATTCACAAATGGTTCTATTTTTGAACCAACTGCTACTCTTGGTATGAATAGTGTATAAAAAGCAAACAGATAAACTTTCTGATGTCTAATACACAAGAAGGAAAGCCCGCATTTCAGCGGACTTTCCACACTTTTTCCAGTTTTGTTTCGCAGTTAAGAATTATGATCCCGTTATAATACCGCCATTGACATGGACCACTTGACCAGTCACATAACTGGAATCATCGGATGCCAAAAAGACATAAGCGGGCGCTAATTCAAAAGGCTGGCCAGGACGCCCCATCGTCGTGTCTTTTCCAAATTTTGTCGCTACATAGTCTGCCGAAAAGCTGGAAGGTATAAGCGGCGTCCAAATTGGGCCAGGAGCCACTGCATTGACTCGAATACCTTCTCGAACCAAATTTTTGGCAAGGGCGCGTGTAAATCCGATAATCGCTCCTTTTGTAGCAGTGTAATCCAGCAAAAGTTCGTTTCCTTCATATGCCACCACAGAAGCTGTATTGATAATGGAGCTTCCTCTTTTTAAATAATACAGCGCCGCTTTTGTTAAATGAGCATTTTGCAAAATTAGATTTTTTGGATAAAAGTATAAAAAATAAAGCACTCGACAAATAGCTACCAGCATGTTATTTTACAAAATATTACAATAATCCTGTTTTTGGGCATACCTGCAGAATTTTTCACATTGAATTTTTTTAAGCGGCTTTCTTCCCTTTATTTTCCTTTGCCATCGCTAGCGCTGAAACAAGTAATACAATAGCGTTCAGGTAAATATGGCTCTTTACTTTCTCAATTCCCCATACATGTAGGGAGTTCGCCGTAAGGTAGCTTTTCATTCTTGAATTACAGCGTTCTACACTTGTCCTCTCGTTGTAAAGCTCTTTCCAACGTTTTGTATCACGGTGCGGATTGGAATATCGGCGCACATCCTTTTTGATGTCGACTTTTACCACCATTCCATAGTTGGAAGATGAACAGGCTGCCATTCCTAATGGGCAATCCACTTTGCCGGTTGCGTGAGGACATCTGAACTTGAGCTGGTCCTTATCAGCTCCCCAATAAGTCATTTCATAACCCATGGAACAACGCGGAGTTCCATTGGAAGAAATCCCTTCAGGAGGCTCTTTTTCGTTGCGCAAATTGAGCGGGATAATGGCTTGCGCTCCAATGTTTTTGGCTGATTCATAGTTTTTTAGTTGGTCATATCCGCCATCCATGATCAGAAATTCAATTTTGGATTTGGTACGCTCTGCCACTTGCTCTATTAATTCTGGTGCGACTTCTCCATCGTTCACATGGGCAGGGGTTACTTTTATGGCCATTGGCAGTTCGCTTGCGGTATCGACTGAAAGATGCATCTTATAGCCAAACCAGGTAATTTTATTGCCGAAGGAATCATATTTTGCGCCCCAATTGGCATTACCCGTTTGTTCACTACGCTTTTTGGGCTGTTTCTTTTCATAGGCATCAATGGCGGCACTGTCGATGGCCTGGTGGCTGCCGTCAATTATTCCTTCCTCCTGAGCTAACTGTACCAAGTCAAGGAAGATCTTTTCAGCCAGCTTTTTTTTGGTAAGTGCCGCAAAAACCCGGCTGAGAGTGGAGATAGACGGTGCGGGGCGATCAATCGATAAACCGCATTGATAACGGAAACGAAGGTCTTTATCCAATCGATGATGAAGGGCGGTAAAGGTGTCGATGCCTTCGAGTGGGGCAGCGATGAGAGCCCTTAGAATCCCTTCTCTGGAATGACCGTCAGCCCCTCGGGGTGAAGAACTTCTCAACTGTTTAGCATAAGGGCGTAAATCAAGCGAGCTAAAAAAGATAGGTAATTTCTCTTTTGACTCTAATTTTTGCAGTTCTTCAAAGGAAAATAGGCTTTCTTGTAGAATATACAAAGTGACTTCCTCCTTTTGAATTTTTTGTTGTTTCGTCACTTCAAAAATTCTACATTTTAGGGGTGAAGTCCTTTTTTATGTCTTTGAAATCCTTATGGCTCTTGGGTCAAAAAATATGCAAAATGCTCAAATAAAAAAAAGAATAAATATTTGTTTTAAACGTCAAATCCCATTGTTCCGTCGTAATATCGAGAAGGCTTTGCTGTGGAAACTGAACTGCATGATTATTGACTAAAATATCAAGTTTTCCAAATGTATCGACTGCTTTATGGATCACTTCCTGGCAGTGCCTCTCATTTTTCAAATCTCCAGGAATCAAAATACAGCGACGCCCAAATTCTTCAATTCTTCTTTTTGTCCTAAAAGCATCTTCGTTTTCATACTCGGCATAATAGGCGATGACCACATCTGCCCCTTCTTTACCAAAAGCAATAGCTGCTGCCGCTCCGATTCCACTGTCGCCTCCGGTGATAACCGCCGTCTTATTCTTTAATTTCCCGCTTCCTCTATAATCCGGATCATCTACCATTGGCCGCGGAATCATAAGCGATTCGACGCCAGGCTGAATCGGCTGATGCTGTGGTGGAATACCGAATATTTCACCCTTATTCCTTCTCCAATCCGTTTCTGGACTGAATAGTCGGTGATCATAAGGCTGTCCGTATATCATCATCAATCCCCCATTCCATAGGCTGTTATCTTAGTTTATGACCGACCGGAAAAAGAGTGACCGCCAAAAGAAGCCTTATACAAGCGGACGTGGAGACAATACTACGCCATCTTCGTCAGCATACACATAATGACCTGGAACCCATTCTACTTCCCCGAAATGAAGAACAATATCCCGTTCCCCTTTTCCTTCTTTTTTACTTTTCACCGGAATGCTTCCTATTGCAAGAACCCCAATTTCTAGTTCGGCAAGATCGGCGGTATCCCGTGCGCAGCCATTAATGATCACACCCGCAAGCTCACGATTTTGGGCAATTTCACCTAAGCGGTCTCCCAACAAAGCACAGTTCCGAGAGCCACCCCCGTCCACTACGAGTACACTCCCTTTCGGAACGGATTGAAGCGCTTCCTTCACTAAAACATTATCCTCAAACACCTTTACCGTTGCGATCGGGCCTGAAAAACGCTTATTTTTGCCATAAGAATGAAAGGCCAATTTGCATGCTTGCAGCTCTTCATTGAACTCATCCCAAAGATCGGCTGTTTTAAATGTCATTTCCTTCACCCCTAAAATTATGTAATATTCTTTATAATTCGACATTTTTGAGAAAATTCCTTTTATGGACAAAAAAATAAAAGCCAATCAGCAAGAAAAACATTAAATCTCTAATTCTCCCATGATCATAACTAAATCATGGGCTTTATTGGTCGTAGAAAGAAAGCTTCCTACTAAATCTTCTCCATCCACGCTGATGATTCTCTCGCTTTGTTTAAATCCAAGAACTTCTGTAAAGAACCTTGTAGCCGTTTTCAAATCATCCCCTGTTAGCAGCGCATGATCCAGTCGATGAGGAGCAATTCCCTTTAAACCTTCCGGCCACGGGTCCGGATTGACGGAACCGGTTTTGACTCCGACAAATTCCATATCTGTGTAGAGCTCCATCATGTGTCCGGTTGGAATTTGAAAGCGGACTGCTTCTCCTTCCGCTATCCTTGATCCTTTTGGCACTCGAGTGAGTGTACAACCGAATTGTTCGATTTTATGCTCCAGTTTTTCCAGCTCATAAACATCTTTCACCTTAAAGCCCATGTGGTCCATGCCGGCAGAGTCCGATTTTTGCAAAATAATGCTGTGATGATCATATTCGTCCCATGCTTTTAAATACACACGATTTTCATCTCTAGCGGTTACTTCCAAACCGATCACATTCGTATAATAATCCACAGATTTTTCTAAATCATAAACCCGAAGCTCCAGTCTCCCTAATCTTATAATTCCATTTCCATTCATCTTTTCTCTCTCCTTTCCTACTTATTTTATGGAACTTGATTCTCTTAAAAGGTTTAAAGCGGCTTCACAACACAATCGGTCTTCCTCTTCTGTGCCTCCGCTTACTCCAATCGCTCCTGTCAACTTTCCCTCTACCCAAATAGGGTATCCACCACCGAAAATGATGAGATTTTCAGTATGAACGATTCCTAGTTTTAAACTCGGCTCATCTTTAATCTGTTCATACCATTCATGCGTGGGAATCCCGAACGCAGCGGCTGAATACGCCTTATTTTGAGAGATTTTAATGCTTAAAATAGGCGCTCGATCCATGCGGGAAAAAGCGATGAGATTCCCGCCTTGATCCACCACCGTAATATTGACGGCAATTTGTAATTCTTCTGCCTTTTTTTGCGCTGCTTGAATCAATTTCCAAGCCAGTTCATTGCTGATTCTTTTTTCATCTAGAAATCCCGTCATCCTTTCCCCACTTCCTTTTGAATATCAAAGTTCCTTATGCTATTATCCATCGTGAACAAAGTTATAAATATTAAAAATATTCAAAATATTAATTTGATTATATGTTACTGTCTAATCGTTTTGAAAACAACAGCAGAAACTGTTTAAATATTTCGGATTATTCAAATCCTTCTGTTGGTTTTAAAAGTAAGATACGATTGAAATAGATTTTTTCCTATCGCTTTGCCGCCATTTCATTTTCCAGTTTTCGATATTTTCCACTCCAGAAAACCAGCGGCTCTTTCTCCTCGACCACTATTCCGACCACTTCTCCGATGAATAATATATGATCTCCCGCCTTCACTTCATCCACAACTTTGCAAGCCACTTGAGCTGCCGCCCCTTTGATTACCGGGTGATCTTCTAGTCTTTCAAATTCTACAGGTGCTTTTTCTTTTAATTGGCCGGCAAAGTTCATGGACAATAATTGTTGATCTTCCGACAAAATATTCACAGCATACCGTTTCGTTTGTTGGATCTTTCGAAGCATTTGTGCTTTTTCTGCGATGGATATAACCACGAGCTTGGGGTTGAGCGATACAGACATAAAAGCATTTGCCGTCATTCCGTGGATTTCCCGATCGATTTCCGTCGTCACCACCGTCACTCCGGTAGCAAATTGGCCCATTGCATTGCGAAACAAACGATCCTCCATTTCTATTCACTCCTTTTATAAATTAAAAATAATTCACTTACAAATTCCTAGTTTCCACCGCTTGTTTTGGATTCATCCACGTTTCATTGACCCAACCGTTCAGATCATAGTCGCTGAGCGCTGAATCGACAAACGATTTAAACTTAGCAGAGTCTCCGATCGCATCGGCAATTTTTAACGTTTCCAGACGAATCGCCTCATGATTGCCGGCATAATTGATTTCATATAATTCATGTCGGCCTCCAAATTCGCTTAAGATCGAATCCCAAACCAGCTTTAACAATTTGACTCTTTCTTCAGCGCTGATCCCTGATCCACGATAATAGCGATCGAGATACGGGCGGATTTCCGGATTTAAGAAGTCATTGGCGCTGGACGGCAATTGAATTAATCCTCCGGCAACCACCTGTTCAAAAATCTGTTTCACCCTTGGCCAAACCATTGGAGCGAGAACACGGTAAGCGGCACCATACGATAAATTAGGAACGACAATCCCGTTTTTCCGTTCACAATTGGCGGCCATCGCAGTCGAAATGGCCCAAAACATATTACGGAATGCCAGCACTTCTCCGATATTTGCCTGTACACCCCTGAATTTGTTTGTTCCGGCAGATTCTGTCGCTTTCATTAAAAGTCCGGCCATAAAATCCAGTTTTACCGCAAAGCGAGTGCACCCTTGGAACGTAAAGCGATTGACAAATCCCGTTTCAACGAAAAAGCCGTTTGTTACTTTTAAATTGTTGTATGTCAGTACGTTCTCCCACGGGATGAAAACATTATCAAGCACAATCACAGCATCATTTTCATCGAAGCGGCTTGAAAGTGGATAGTCAAACGGCGATCCTGATTTTTTGGCTGCGAGCTCGTAAGACTGGCGGCTGATCATTTTGACTCCGGGAGCATTCATTGGCACAAAGAATATGAGAGCATGGCTGTAATCGTTATCCCCCAAATCTTGACCGTAGTTGGAAACAAAATTATAGTGCGTTAAAGCTGCACCTGTCCCTACCATTTTGGCACCGCTTACAATAATGCCGTCATCACGCTCTTTCACGGCACGTACAAATACATCTTTATTTTCATGAAGAGGTTTGGAACGATCGACTTGAGGATTCACAATGGTATGATTAATAAACGGAACTTCTTTTATGGTTTTTTCGTACCAGTGGCGGGCGCTATCTTCAAATCCTTCATAGTAGTCGGCAAACGCTCGTAAATTGGCAGTAAAAGAGGCTTTATAGTCCGGTGTTCGGCCCATAAATCCATAATTCAGTTTAGACCACTCTGCGATTGCATCCCTTGCTCCAATTAAATCATCGGCATCTTTCGGTTCTTTAAAAAATTTATGGGTTCTGATTCCTTCTTCGGTTACCGTCGTCAATATCGGCTGCTGTTTTTCGTCATGAAGAGCATCATACATCCGCGCGATCGATCGGGCTGAATTTTGGTATGCAGGATGTTCCGTTACATCATCAATTTTTTCTCCGTTTAAATAAACCACTCTGTTGTCTCTCAGACTTTCCAAGTATTCTTTTCCATTCATCATAATGATTCACTCCTCCTGTTTTTTCATCATTTTTTTCGTATGCCAAGAAAACTTGGTATTGATTTCATCTTAATCATTCAAACAAATAGAAACAACAGCATTTGCTGACTAAAAAAATCCGTTTTTAAAACAGCAACGTGTAAGGATTTTTTCCTATCAATTCCATTCTATTAACATTGAATAACGGCCATCGTTCAGCGCGCCAAACCAAAAGGACTTACATGACCATTCCCGATTTAAATGGTGGAGGACCACTGAACGCATCATTCTCCCCGCCTTTTCAACCTTTCTAAAAAAGTGTTTATCTGTACCATCGTCATGCTTTCCGGCAGCTTTTCATTTAAAAACATTTTATATAAACACTCACCTCATTTTTACATTCGCCATAGTATAAAGGGAGTAAACGTTGGGGAGGTAGTCTATATGGACACAAATAACGATCCATCCACCAGACTTTATATTAGTGTAAAAAGGAAGTTTTGGATAAGCCATGCTGTTTCCATTGGATGGATGTTTTTTTCTATCCTGAATCCGTGATGAATTGAAATCGACTTTGATTTTGTTGTAATTTTGATGGATTGATAATCCATAAAACCCTTTTTATGCTTATGACCTATGTCATCTCTATTTCCGAAAATGGAACAAATCTCTTTTTTAGGTATACGAACCAAAAAAATAGACAAAAAAGCACAGGGAGTGACGTTGGACATTAGTGCCCGAACATTCGTTCGTTATCTTGCCTCTCTCCATTTCTGATAGACGTTCAGTAGGGGCTCGCTATAACCACTCCTTCGCGTCAGTTTCATCCAGATCTGTCGTGATCGACGGACGAGTCGCCCTGCCATCGTGATCACCGTCTGAATAATCGTCTTGATGCGGCGGCGTTTCACTTTGTGGTGCAACGGATGTCTCGGATCGCTTAATAGATCTTGTCCAATCAGACGAAGAAGATTGTAAACGAAGGCTCCCATGACCAACACGAGCGCATTCGTTTTCATCTTCCCAGATGGAAGCCGCTCTAAATCTAAGTCGCTCTTCAGTTCGCTATGAAACTGTTCGCATGTCGCATGGTCATGATACAACGCGAGCACATCGCTCATTCGAACATGCTCGTATCCTTTGAGCCGCACCCAATAGCTTTCCACTTCATAATCAGGAACGAGCATCAGCTGTCCATTGCGTTCCATCGTCCGTTCCGTTACTTGGGTGACTTGAACGTACGTATACGTGTTTCCATCGATCGCTGCCTTCTGTGGAAGGCATAGCTCATAGGTTTGTACTCCTTCGCTTTGTCCATCATCGACACGTTTGCCCTTTTGCGAAGCGATCTGGAACCAAAGCGCTTTCGATTCTCGGCGTAAGTTTCGCTTGATGACAAAGTCCACGTCTTCCTTTAGGCATACGTGCACATTCGCTTCTGCATCGTTTCCTGCATCCATGCGAACAAGCAGACGAGATGAAGTCAGTTGACGAGCTCGACGGATAGCGGTGACTAAAAACGAGGGCATGTTGTCTTGCACATGTTGTTTCCCTGGACGCAACTCGGCATGAACGAGATACCCTTCCTTCCCTGCATACGCAAACAACGGTGTAAAACCGTCAAATCCTTTATACGTTCGACTGACTCCTTCTTTTTTCGTATCGGAGTTGTCAAATGGGGAACCATCTATATCAAGGGGAAGCCATGTCGTCTTTCCTTTGGTCCAACAAGGGGACAAAGTGGCATGTCGTTGAATCAACAGACGTATGGACTCCTCCCAAAGAATCGTTTCGGTCATCGGAAGACAAGCGAGCTGATCGAGTCGTTGTCGCAAGGTTGGAGAGGAAGGCACGTGCTGAATCCCCATCGATGCCGAAAAGATATCGTCCTGACGATACGCTTCGATATGATCGAAATCCGTTTTTCCTGTGGCAAGCAAGCCAATCATCGAGCGAATGACATCGCTATGGGAAATGTGCACTTCTCGACGAACCGTTGGAAGCCGAAGTGCGTTTACCCGTTTATCCAGTTTCGTTCGATGGAGTAAGTAGCCAACGAGAGCAAGCCCAGCACTTGGGGTAATCGCTTCATCTGTCAATACAAACCGAATCGGGAAATCTTTCATCACATCACCTACTTGATGAAGAATCGTCAACGTCGTTTTTCCTTATCGTATCAACGGTTTGCGACCATTGTAAAGATGTTTTGTCACGGATTCAGGTCTATTTATCTTTCTCTCCCTTGGTTGAAAGATCTTTCTTCCATTCTTTCTTTTCCTTTGGCATTCCTCGTGATTGGCGGAATTGCTTATATTCCCGGTTACATGAATGCTTTTTTGGTCATCAGTTTATTACTTGATAGACAACCAGCTTTTAAGAATGAATTTCCTTCTGATCCAGTGACTTTGCTTATCGCAGCTTATAATGAAGAAAAAACCATTTATAACACGCTGCGATACGTGGCCGCTCAGGACTATGGTGGAAAAATGAGCATAATCGTTGTTAATAACCATTCAACAGATCACACGGATCAAGAAATTTTGCGAGCAAAACAAGAATTCGATTTGGACATGACCATTTTACACGAAGAAAAGCCGGGAAAGTTTCATGCCTTGAATAAGGGATTACGGTATGTGACGACACCTTATGTGATCACTTTAGATGCCGATACATTGCTTCATCCATCTGCTGTTCGCTATTTAGTTGCCAGAATCAAAAGCAGTCCTCTGGATGTCTGTGCGGTCGCTGGTTCGGTGCTTGTTCGGAACAGCCGCGAAACGATTTGGACGAAAATACAAGAGTGGGATTACTTTCTGAGTATTGCTTCAATTAAAAGATTACAAGGATTATATCAAGGTACATTGGTCGCGCAAGGTGCTTTTAGTTTATTCAAGACTGACTGTATACGCGAAGTACAAGGATGGCCGGATGCTATTGGAGAAGACATAGTTTTAACGTGGAGACTTTTACGTAATGATTGGAAAGTGTATTATGAACCTCTGGCTGTTGCTTTTACAGATGTCCCCACTACCTTTAGCCGCTTTGCGAAACAACGTTCTAGATGGGCTAGAGGAATGATTGAAGGATTAAGGGAAGTCAAACCATGGAGACAGCCGAAATTATATTGGAAATACTTAACCGGAATTAACTTCTTGATGCCTTATCTGGATGTTGTTTACACTTTTTGTTGGATTCCGGGATTCGTATTGGCTTTTTTGGGCGTTTACTGGATTGCAGGCCCCATAACGCTAACGGTTTTGCCTTTAAGCATTGCTAGTTATGCCTTGTTTTATCACTATCAAAAACATTACGTATTTCGAAATCTTCATCTAAAGGTAAGAAAAAATAAATTAGGCTTTGTTTTATTTCTTCTTTGTTATCAAATGGTGATGTCGCCGGTTTCTGTGATGGGTTACTTGCAAGAGTTTTTCAAATGGAAACGTGTTTGGAAGTAAAGACTTTTTCTATTTAGTGTACTCTCTAATAGAAGAGAGTTCTTTTTTTACTATCTGACGCATCTTCCGTGAAATCTCTATGGGGAAAAGTCTCCTTCTGTTTCCTGTGATATTTTTGCATCTAAAAATAGTTGTTTTATTCAAAAATGAAGTGGATAAAGGATGGAAAAAGAGACGCTGATTCAAGCCATGTGATATGATAGAAAAAAATGGACGATTTTGACGTAGAAAGGAAATCATGAAATGTATATAGCGGTAAAAGAAATTGAACTATCCTATGCTGACACGGATATGATGGGCGTCATCTATCATGCGAATTATATTAAATGGCTTGAATTGGGAAGGGAAAAGCTCATAAAGGATGTCGGCTTTGACTATTTGGACATGGAAAAAGCGGGATATTATGCTCCGGTATACAATCTGAATATTACTTATAGAAAATCATTAAAGCTCGGAGATAAAGTGTTTGTTAAGACGTGGGTTGAAAAAAATCAAGGCTTAAAGACAGAATACGGTTTTCAAATTGTAAACGGAGATGGGGAAGTATGTGCGGAAGGAAGTACGACGCACATCGTGGTTCGCAAAGATGAAAAAGGCGAATTCAAGCCTGTTCAATTTAAAAAAGCATTTCCTGATTGGTTTCAAAAATATGAAGAAATAAAGAAAAAATAATAGACAAGCTCTTAAAACACGAAGATTTTTTCTTCTTGCCGGCAAAACGTCGGCCGGCCTGTCCTGCTTCAAAGTATGATATAGTAAGAATGCGGGAAAATTAGAAAAAATAACAGGATTGAATATGGCGATTTCATCGTTGTCCAGTAAAGGTGGGAAAAAAATGAAATGCGTGATTTTGGTTGGCAGCCCGCTGCGGCCCAGCCGATCTGATTCGATCGCCGATTTTTTAAAAAACCGTTTAGAATCGATCGGACATCAAGCGGAAGTGATATCCATTCGGGACTTGCCGGCTGAGGATGTTTATTATGCTGATTTTCATAGTACGGCTATCCAACAATATAAGCAAAAAATCGAAGAAGCGGATGGATTCGTCGTGATATCCCCGGTTTACAAAGCATCCATACCGGGCGCATTGAAGGCGTTTATCGATTTGCTGCCAATGGATATTTTAAAGGGAAAATCAGTGTTTCCGATCATGGTGGGAGGAACGATGTCGCATTTGCTGACGATTGAATATGTTCTAAATCCGCTTCTTTCAGTCATCGGGGCCACTCAAATTGCTCGCGGCGTTTACATTCACGACTCGCATGTGCAGATGAAGGAAAATGGAGAAGTCGTCATAGATTTGGATATTCAGGATAGACTGAACAACAGTTTGGCTGATTTTATCAGATTTTCTCCATCATAACCGAAACCTGCCGATATAGGCGGGTTTCTTTTCAAGCAAATACAGAAAAATGAGTGAGGGGGATGGGAACATGACAGATCATTGGAATGTCAAGCTATATGATAACCAACATTCTTTTGTCTCGCAATATGGGACAGAGTTGATAGACTTGTTGGCTCCGCAAAACGGAGAGCGCATTTTAGATTTGGGGTGTGGAACTGGAGATTTGGCCAATCAGCTGTATATGTTAGGGGTGGATGTGATTGGAATAGATTCATCCGGAAACATGATCGAACAAGCACGAAAAAAGTATCCTCATCTTGAATTTCAGCAAGCGAATGCGCTTGATCTTCCTTTTGAGGATGAGTTTGATGCTGTATTCTCCAACGCAGTTCTTCATTGGATTAAACCGCCGGAACAAGCGCTTGAAGGCATTTACAAAGCGCTGAAAAAAGGAGGCCGATTTGTGGCAGAGTTCGGTGGAAAAGGGAATGTCCAAATGATTGTCAATGCTGCGATTGAAATATTCAGAAAAGTGGGAATAAAAAATCCTGATGCACGCATTCCGTGGTATTATCCAAGTATTGGCGAATACACTTTTTTGATGGAGCAATATGGTTTTCGGGTATCCGCAGCGTTTCATTTTGACAGACCTACTCCATTATTGGGCAAGGAAGGTTTGCGGAATTGGCTTAAAATGTTTGGAAATCCGATGTTTCAAGATCTGGACGATGAAACAAAAGAAGAGATTATTTTAGATATAGAAGCGCTTTTGAAAGAAAAAATGTTCAAAAACGGTCAATGGATGGCTGATTATAAAAGGATTCGGGTCGTAGGTCTTAAGGAATAGAAGGTTCGTTTTAGGAAGAGTACTAGGTCTTGGAATAGAGGCTATAATCCACAAAAGCCTTTCGTTCTTTAGCAGTGTGAAAAGGAGGAGAGGCTTTTTTTATCAAGAAAAATGTCGTTCTTTCTTCCTGAAAGAAATCGTCGATTTTGTGAATAATTTTGATTAAAAATGAAAGAATTTGATAGAAATTTATTGATGTTTGTAATCGGTTCCATTACAATATAAGTGTAGAGAAAAAGAAAGAAAGGATTCAGAGGTGGTTTTGTGCTGACGGAAGAGAGACACCGACTGATTTTGCAAGCGCTTAAAGAAAAAGAAATAGTAAAAATAAGCGAACTTACAGCTTTAACGGATGCTTCCGAGTCTACGATTAGAAGAGATTTGACGTGGCTGGAAGAGAAAAAGTTTTTAAAGCGCATTCATGGGGGCGCGGTTCGACTTCAAGGAAAGTTGACGGAGTTAAGCGTTCCTGAAAAATCATCCAAAAACATTCAAGAAAAAAAGCAAATCGCTCAATATGCGGCAAGCATTGTGGAAGATGGCGATTGTATTTACTTGGATGCCGGCACAACGACGATGCAAATGATTGAATGGTTAGAAGGGAAAGATATTGTTGTTGTGACCAATGGTTTAAATCTTGTCGAACTTCTTTTGAAGAAAGGCATCCGAACCTATTTAATTGGAGGATTTGTCAAGCCGAAGACAAATGCTATGGTTGGCAGAGGGGCCATTGAATCGATTCGACAATATCGTTTTGACAAGGCGTTTATTGGTACGAACGGTGTCCATCCCCAATACGGTCTCACCACACCTGATCCTGAAGAAGCCCAAGTGAAGAAACAGGCAATCGACTTGTCAAGGGAGGCGTATGTACTGGCGGATGAAGAAAAATTTGGCGAAATTTCTTTTTCAAAAATTGCGGAGATAGATGAAGTCATCATCATCACAAATTCTCTTGAGGACGATCAAAAAGTAAGTTTTGCGAATCAAACGATGATAAAGGTTGTGACAACATGATTTATACCATTACATTAAATCCTTCCATAGATTATATCCTGGCAATGGATCGCCTCGAACCGGGGAGTTTGAACCGATCCACTCACGAAACCGTTCTCCCGGGAGGCAAAGGAATCAACGTATCGAGAGTGTTGAAGCGATTAGATATAGACAGTACGGTTTTAGGTTTTGGCGGCGGATTTACAGGACGCTATATTGAGGAATATCTTCGGAAAGAAGGCATTTCTTCCCGCTTGGTTCCTGTAGACGGATTGAGCCGCATTAATGTAAAAATTATGGCTGATCAAGAAACGGAGATCAACGCGAACGGTCCGGATATTCAAAGAGCTGATTTAGAAAAACTTTTACAGACAGTAGCTGGTTTAACAAGCGGCGATGTACTAGTTTTGGCAGGAAGCATTCCGGCTTCCATTCCGAAAACCTTTTATCAAACGATTGCAGAAACGATTCAAGGAAAAGACGTTCGGCTTGTTGTCGACGCTGAGAAAAACTTGTTGGAACCGGTGCTCGATTATCGTCCATTTCTTATTAAACCGAACCATCATGAACTTGGACAAATATTTCAAACCACCATCAAGACGGTGGAAGAAGCTGTACATTATGGAAAGAGGCTGCTTGAGAGAGGCGTGCAGAATGTGATCGTTTCCATGGCTGAACAAGGGTCCGTCCTCTTAAATGAACAAGGCGTTTGGCAGGCGACTGTACCTAAAGGAGAGCTGAAAAGTTCGGTTGGGGCCGGAGATTCTACGGTCGCCGGATTTTTAGCTGGCATAGAGCGCGGCTACAGTCTTGAAAAATCTTTTCAGCTTGCCAATGCTGCAGGAAGCGCGACTGCTTTTTCCATCGGGCTTTGCACGAAAGATCAAGTTGAACAACTTTTTGACCAAGTCAAGGTCAAAAGGATCATGTAGGGGGAATAGGTGATGAAAATAACAGAATTGTTGACAAAAGATACAATTCAACTAAATTTAAAAGCCCATTCCAAAGAAGCCGTGATCGATGAATTAATTGACGTTCTCGATAAAGCTGGAAAATTAAACGATAAGAAGGCTTTTAAACAAGGCATTTTAAAAAGAGAAGAAGAAAGCACAACGGGGATCGGTGAAGGAATTGCCATTCCCCACGCCAAAACGGCCGCGGTAAAAACACCCGCGATTGTGTTCGGGAAATCAGAAAACGGTGTGGACTATGAGTCGCTTGACGGCCAGCCAGCCTATTTATTTTTCATGATTGCTGCGACGGAAGGTGCCAATCAAACCCATTTGGAAGCATTGAGCCGGCTGTCCGGCATGTTGATGCATCCTGAGGTGAGGGAAGGGCTGATGCAAGCCAAATCAGCAGACGAGGTTCTCTCTCTTATTGAATCGTTCGACCGTGAAGATGAAGAAGAGCAACAAAAAACAGCTTCTTCTTCCTCTTCGAAAGGGAAAATATTGGCCGTTACCGCTTGTCCGACGGGTATTGCCCATACGTATATGGCGGCAGATGCTTTAAAATTGAAAGCAAAAGAAATGGGCATTGATATAAAAGTAGAAACAAACGGATCTGGCGGAGCAAAAAATGTATTGACTCCGGAAGAAATTGCAGAAGCGCCTGCGATCATTGTTGCGGCGGATACAAAAGTGGACATGGACCGTTTTGACGGAAAGCCGGTGATTGAAGTTCCGGTTGCGGATGGAATTCGTCGTCCTGAAGAGTTGATTGAAAAAGCCATCAAAAAAGATGCGCCTATTTATCACGCAAAAAACAGAAAAAATGACGGTCCGGATTCCGGAAAAAATAGCTCAAAGGGATGGACAGGTTTTTACAAGCATTTGATGAATGGCGTTTCCAACATGCTTCCATTCGTAGTCGGCGGCGGTATTTTGATTGCGATCTCCTTTATGTTTGGCATTCATTCCGCTGATCCGAAAAGTCCGGAATACAATAAATTTGCCGAAATCATCAATACAATCGGCAAACAAAACGCGTTTATGTTAATCGTGCCTGTGTTGGCTGGTTTTATTGCGATGAGCATTGCCGATCGTCCTGGATTTGCGCCTGGAATGGTTGGGGGATTGATGGCTTATAACGGGCATGCCGGATTTTTAGGCGGCTTGATTGCCGGATTTTTGGCTGGCTACATCGTTGTAGGCATTAAATATGTATTTAGAAATTTACCGCAGGTGTTTGATGGATTGAAACCTGTTTTGATTTATCCGCTCTTGGGGGTCTTCTTGACGGGGCTGATTATGTACTTTTTAGTGGAACCGTTAAGCGACGTCAACACCGGATTGCAACATTGGCTGAACGGATTGGGAACAGGCAACTTAATTATTCTGGGACTGATCCTTGGCGCTATGATGGCCATTGACATGGGAGGTCCGATCAACAAAGCGGCTTATACATTTGGACTAGCAATGATTGAAGCGGGAAACTTCTATCCGCATGCAGCCATTATGGCCGGCGGTATGGTGCCTCCGCTCGGGCTTGCCCTTGCAACGACTTTCTTCCGAAACAAATTCACGGATCAAGAAAGAAAAGCTGGTTTTACTTGCTATTTCATGGGAATTTCCTTTATTACAGAAGGTGCCATTCCGTTTGCGGCATCGGATCCGCTGCGGGTCATTCCGGCAACGGCGATCGGTTCCGCAGTAGCCGGGGCGCTGACTATGGCTTTTCATATTGGGCTTCCGGCTCCGCATGGCGGAATTTTCGTCTTCCCGGTTGTTCAAGGAAACGTCTTCTTGTATATTCTTGCGATTCTCATCGGTTCGATTGTGACGGCTTTGATTGTGGGATTCTTAAAAAAACCGGTCAAATCGCAAACGAAATAAAACATGTAGTCCCCGTGCCATCAAGGCACGGGGCTTCATTTTTCTTTAAACACTTTTCCAATGTGCGGGATTCAGAAGCCGCCCAAGTCGGTCCATCTAAAGTTTGATGCTAAAAAAGAAGGTGCTGAACTGGAAGACTGCACTATGTAATGATGGCAAGGCGTTGTTGCCGAAAGGAGCAATCTCGTTTTTCAGAAATTGGTGAGAGGCGGATAAAAATTCTCAAGATATACGATTGCCATAAAGCGTTTTATAGGCGGACTTTCGTAAAGTCTTGCTTCATTGTCGCCATGCTTGTTTGGTGGTATGATACATATACTATATCACTTTGACCGCAAGAAAGGATGCAATTCATGAAAACCTTGGTATTAGCAGAAAAGCCTTCGGTAGCGAGGGACATTGCGAGGGTTCTTAACTGTAAGAAAAAAGGAAACGGTTTTTTGGAAGGCAGCTATTACGTCGTCACTTGGGCTTTAGGTCATTTAGTGACGCTGGCTGATCCGGAAGTTTACCATGACCAATATAAAACATGGAGATTAGAAGATTTGCCGATTATGCCTGAAACATTGAAATTGGTCGTGATCAAAAAAACGGGCAAACAGTTTCAAACAGTGAAAACGCAGATGAATCGAAAAGATATAAAAGAGATTGTCATCGCAACGGACGCCGGTCGGGAAGGAGAGCTAGTCGCCCGATGGATTATTGAAAAAGCTCGAGTAAAAAAGCCGATAAAACGTTTATGGATTTCTTCTGTCACCGATAAAGCGATCAAAGAGGGGTTCCGGCATTTGCGGAACGGAAAAGATTATGAAAACTTATATGCTTCCGCTGTAGCTCGGGCAGAAGCGGATTGGCTTGTCGGAATCAATGCTACTAGAGCACTGTCGACAAAATTTAATGCCCAGCTTTCTTGCGGACGTGTTCAAACACCGACGCTTGCCATGATTGCCCGCCGAGAAGAAGAAATCAAGTCATTCGTTCCAGAGCAATTTTTTGGCATCAAAGCGGTTACGGACCATTTTGTGTTGACATGGCAAGACTCTCGATCAAAAGATCAAAAGACGTTTTCCAAAGAAAAACGCGATGCCATTTTGGCGAAATTAGCCCGGAAAAAGGCAGAAATCATTTCTGTGAAAAAAACACATAAAAAAAGTTATCCGCCTGCATTGTATGATTTAACGGAATTGCAGCGCGACGCCCATAATAGATTCGGATTTTCAGCAAAAGAAACTCTTTCCGTTTTGCAGCAGCTTTACGAACACTATAAACTGGTCACTTATCCACGGACGGATTCACGGTATTTATCAAGCGATATTGTGGGAACGTTGAAAGAGCGTGTGGATGCGGTCAGCGTCAGACCTTACTCCACTTTTACAGCACGGTTATTAGTTCGTCCGATCAAAGGCAACGCTTCTTTTGTAAATGACCAAAAGGTATCTGACCACCATGCTTTAATTCCGACAGAACAAACGCCCAATTTGGATCAGCTAAGCGACAAAGAGCGGAAAATTTATGATTTGATTGTCAAACGATTCTTGGCGGTCCTGTACCCGCCGTTTGAATATGAACAAACATCGATTCAAGCACGTATTGGCGATGAGATCTTTACAGCCAAAGGGAAAAGAGTGCTTTCGATAGGCTGGAAAGAAATATATGGAAAAGAAATAGATGACGAAGAAGACGAAGATCAGCTGCTTCCGGAACTCCGTGAGGGAGAGTGGATTCCTGTCATCGATCTTCAGCCAACGGAAGGAGAAACCAAACCGCCTGCTCCGTTTAATGAAGGCACGCTTTTATCAGCGATGGAAAATCCGGCTAAATATATGGAAAACAAAAGCAAAGATTTGATTCAAACTCTTGGGAAGACAGGTGGATTAGGGACGGTTGCGACACGAGCGGATATTATCGAAAAGCTGTTTCATACTTTTTTAATTGAAAAGAAAGGAAAAGATATTCATATCACTTCAAAAGGAAAACAGCTTTTGGATCTTGTCCCTGACAAATTAAAATCGCCAGCCTTAACTGCCGAATGGTAGCAGAAACTAGAGGCGATTTCTAAAGGAAAGCTGTCGAAGCAAGCCTTTTTACGTGAAATCCGCACCTATGCCAAAGGTGTGACGTTAGAAATTAAACAGAGTGATAAGAAATTTAAACATGATAACCTGACAGGAAAAAAATGTCCAGAGTGCGGAAAGCTGCTTTTGGAAGTGAACGGGAAAAAGGGGAAAATGCTCGTTTGCCAAGACAGAACATGCGGATATCGAAAACAAATTTCCAAATTAACAAATGCGCGCTGTCCGCAATGCCATAAGCGACTAGAGCTCCGAGGAGAAGGCGAAGGGCAGCTCTTTGTCTGTATGAATTGCGGATTTAAAGAAAAATGGGCGGTCTTTAACGAAAGAAGAAAAAAAGAAAAACAAAATCAAGCTTCGAAAAAAGACGTGGCGCGTTATTTGAAAAATCAAGCAAAAGAAGAACCTGTCAATACGGCACTCGCGGATGCGTTAAAGAAGCTAAAACTGAAATGAAATAATGTGAAACGTGATTTCTCTTCTCAGATGGCTTTTTACGGAGAGATCACGTTTCATTTCAGGTTTCGGCATACTCTTTTGTTCGGCTATCGGGAGGAAAAGATCGTGGACCTTGTTCCTATGAATCGAAAAAATCCTTTTCTTTCCCGTTTGGCTTTCTTGTATTATAATTTAGTGAAAGTACTCGAAACAGGAGGGTGTGCCGATTGCCTATCAATATTCCAAAAGAATTGCCAGCAAGAGAGATTTTAGAGAAAGAGAATATTTTTGTAATGGATGACGAAAGGGCTCGTACTCAAGATATACGGCCACTTAATATTGTGATTCTGAACTTGATGCCGGAAAAAGAGAAGGCAGAGACACAGCTTCTGAGACTTCTGGGAAATACGCCGATTCAAGTAAATATTACCTTCTTACATACGGCCACACATAAATCCAAAAATGTAAGTAAGCATCATTTGGACCAGTTTTACACAACTTTTTCGAAAATTAAAAATCGTCGTTATGATGGGATGATTATTACAGGGGCCCCAGTAGAAACGATGGAATTCGAAGAGGTGAATTATTGGGAAGAATTAACGGAAATTATGGAATGGTCCAAAACCAATGTTACATCTTCACTGCACATCTGCTGGGGAGCACAGGCGGCTCTGTATTACCATTATGGTATTGAAAAGTTTGAATTACCCGAAAAATGTTTGGGTATTTATGAACATACCATACATTATCCGACTGTTAAGCTTGTCCGCGGGTTTGACGACGTGTTTTCAGCTCCTCATTCTCGCTACACGGACGTTGAGAAACAGCAAATCTTAGAACATCCTGACTTGCTTCTGCTGGCGTCATCAGAAGAAGCCGGACCTCTTCTAATCATTTCGAAGGATGCGAAGCATATTATGATTACCGGACATTTGGAATATGAAACTGAAACGCTGGCGGAAGAGTATAAACGCGATATACAAAGAGGGATTGATATTCATATTCCGGAACATTATTTTCCTAATGACAATCCTAATAAACAGCCGCGCAATACTTGGCGTTCTCACGCTCATCTGCTTTTCTCCAATTGGCTGAACTATTATGTGTACCAAGAGACACCGTATATTTGGGAATAAAAAGAAATGTTCAAACGGTATGGCTTTTGTATCAATAACAGTAGAACTCCTGTTTATTGACAGCCATACCTTTTTAGTTGGGTACGGTTTTCGGCCATTGTCATTGATCAGAGAATATTGATCCATGATCGGTTGGAAATAACTTTCATCCACTGAAAGGTTAGCACGTTTCGCCCATTAAAAATATCACCGAAATGGATTAGAACGTCTATCCTTTATTCGTGACCAAAAAGTATAAAAACCAAACCGCATGATTTTGTTCATCTGCAGCTGCACGTCGAAACACTTCTTTTGTATACGGATCCATACTTTTTTCCATTATATCCAGGTAAAAGTCGACTGTATTTTGTTCATCTTCCAAAGCATATTTTAATCCTTCCACATAGGTACTCGGACATTCTTCCGGCTTTTTTAGACTGGGCTGATTGCCGGTCAGATGGATATATAACTGTGTAAATCGTTGATAATGTCTGACTTCATCGCTGCGAATTTCCAAAATTTTAGCTTTTTCCTTTTTTGTCGGAGCCATGTTGGCTAACTTGGCATAACATTGAATGGCGCTATATTGTCCATTTATGGCTTTTTCAATTTTTTGTACGAATTTGTCCACTTGTCTGTAGAATCGCTCCGATTTTGGTTCGGTACGGGATAAATTCGGTTGCATACGTCTACCTCGATGTATAGTATATTCATCCCAATTCGTTCAAGCGCTTCCTGAACGCATCACTTCTTACAATATAAAATGATTTGCATACTTTCTTCAAATTCAATTAATACAAAAAGTACCTATCCTTTCCAAACCTCTCAGATTTTATGATTTCCAATCGCTTTTTCATAGTAAAAAACGAAAAAGAAATATCCACAGGTAAGTTGCGCAAAAAATCCATAAGAAAATCATTTTTTGATTGCTATAACGCTTTCAATAAAATTTTTATAATGCCCTAATTTCATGCAAAAAAAAAACGAAAATTTGAAAAAACTCGACTCAATCAGCCTTTGTCAGTTGTCATTTGTAGTATTTTGTATTAATATGTAAAAAAAGTATAATAAGAAAGTTTCTACAAACCTTTTATACACACACTTATTAGATAAAATAAATGTGTATTTTTTCGTGAAAAAGTTAAAAAATTATCAACATAAAGAAAATAAGATAGATGAATTTGAGATTATACTAAAAGGGGTTTCAATATGTCAAATTCTACTTTATTAGAAATGATTGAGAAAGCTTTTCATCAAATGACAGATCTTGCCCTCCTTTTTGAAGTCATAGATGGAAAGTTTCAATTGCTGACAGCAAATGAAACAGCTTTTAAAGTCGGTATCAACAAAGAAAAATACGGAAAATTTGCGGAAGAAGTGCTTCCCGATCCGTATGCGTCAAACCTCCATGATGCATTAAACAAAGCGCTCATTTCAGCCCACTGCTTAGAGTATAATAACGGAATTCAGTCTATCATCGGTCAGAATGTAAGTGAATTGGCGATCACCCCTATTTTTAATTCTCAAGGAAAATGTACTCATATGATAGTGATCGGAAGAGTTGGAAACAAACGAAAAAAAATCGAGGAAGACTTCATTCCTTTGCGTTCCATTTTTGAATCTTTTTTTTCAACAACATCGGATGGGATATTGATAATGGATTCCAATTGGACCATCATCCGCGCCAACCCTTCCTTTGCCTCGTTATTTGGTTGGAAAGAAGAAGATGTCGTTGGGCTCCCTATCCATCATTTAAAGCTCACGCCGGGTCGTTTTGAGGAAGAATGCCACAATCGGTCCATCCCATTGCAAAAAGAAAATAAATTCCTTTTTCATCGAACAACATGGAAACGAAAAGATGGTAGACCGCTTCATGTGAACACTTCGTATTCCTCCATAAAAAATAAAAACGGAGAAATCATAGGCTTTATGGGGATTTTTAAAGAGATATCGGAACAAACGGAAAAAGAGCGTCAGTTCAAAGAAAGCCAACAGTATCATCAATCTGCAGCAAAAAACCATCCCGTTCTTATCTTCCAATTGGATTTGAAGGGTCGTATTTTAAAGGCCAATCACTCGGTTGAACAAGTGACCGGATATAGATGGAAAGATCTTATGAACTGTTCATTTGCTTCCTTAATAACACCTGATAGTCTGGCGTCTGCGATGGAACATTTCCATGCTGTCTTGCAAGGAGAAATCAGACACTACCAATGTTCCATTTATAATCAGAAAAAAGAGCGTGTATTGCTTAAACTAACCAATATTCCGATTATTGCGAACAATACTGTAACCGGTGTATTGGGGATTGCCCAAAACATTACTGAACAAAAGAGCAGCCAAAATGAACGAATTCGTGCAAAAGAAATTCCAGACCCTTTTTCTAATATAATCGAATCGATTGTCAATCTCCAAAAAATAAATCAAAAATCGACATACGATTATTCAGAAAATGAAGTGCTTGGAAAAAATCTTTCTGTGGAGATGCCTGAAAATAAGACGTCATTGAAAAAGTCATTCCAGATCGAGTTAGACGGAACGTCCGGACTGGTTGACACGATTCTTGGACGTAAGGATGAAAATTTAACAGATGTGGATAATAATCTCTCGCTTATCGATGATGAGCAAGTGAAAACGGCCTATATAATAGCGTTTTTACAAAATTTTATCGTGAAAGAGGAAAGAAAATTACAGGAATATGAAGCGAAGTATCGATTAATTGCGGAAAACACGACCGACCTCGTTTCTCTTCTTGACGCTGATATGAATATTTTATATTCTTCTCCTTCACATCGTACCGTTTTAGGAATCGTTCTAAATGAAGGAAGCGAATTCCCTTATAAACTTGTTCACAAAGAAGACATCGAACGAGTGGTTAGGTGTTTTCAAAACGTTTTAAAAACAAAAGAGCATAGTTCGGTGGAATTCCGTTTTAAACATAAAGAGGGTTCTTTTATTTGGCTAGAAACAAAGATGACACCCGTGTATGGCGAGAACCAGGAGCTTCAGCATATTCTTTGCGTTTCAAAAGAAGTGACAGAACGAAAACAATATGAAGCAGAATTAGAAAACATGGCTTTCCATGATTATCTAACCGGTTCCTACAATCGCCGCTTATTTATGGAACGCCTCCACCATACGATGAATCAAGCTAAAAGCCGTCAAGAACCGTTTTTTGTCATGTTTTTGGATTTAGACCAGTTTAGATGGGTGAATAATACGTTAGGCCATGACGTAGGAGACGAGTTATTGATCCAGTTTGTGAAACGGGTGAAAGCATGCATTCGTAAAGAAGATACATTGGCGCGATTGAGCGGAGACGAATTTGCGATCTTGCTTACAGGAATTTCGATCGAAGATGTGGCAATCTGGCAAAACGAATTTTATCGGCACTGCAAGAGCCATGGAAAATCAAAAACCATGAATTTAAGACGACTTCTTCTATTGGAATTGGCATCTATCCAAATTGCGGCGGAGATATCTCCACATTATTAAAACATGCAAATCAAGCTCTTCACAAAGCGAAACAATTCGGGAAGAACAATTATCAATTTTGCGGCAAGCTAACGGATTTCAACGATTCATTCGAAAGTGATATTCAAAGAGCCATCCTTAATAACGAATTTTATTTAGTCTATCAGCCGAAATTTAATCTATTAACGAAACGGATTGAATCTTTAGAAGCCTTAATTCGCTGGAACCATCCTCAAAAAGGAATAATCGCCCCGAGTGAATTTATTTCTCGTGCGGAGGAATTAGATTTAATTGTTCCCATTACACATTGGGTTCTTGAACAAGTTGGGAAGCAAATGAAGAAATGGCAATTGCTTGGTTTTCATAAGGTTCCCGTTTCCGTCAACATTTCGCCTCAGCATTTTGAAAAAGGAACGTTAGTCGAAGACATATTAAACTTAATAAAAAAAGCAGAGATCGAACCTCAATATCTTATATTAGAAATGACAGAAAGCACCATGATTCAAGATTTCGATACGACAATTCAAACGATTCAAAAGCTGAAGCAAATGGGAGTCCAAATTGCCATTGACGATTTTGGAACCGGTTTTTCTTCTTTGTCGTATTTAATGAAATTGCAAGTCGACGTTTTAAAACTAGACAAATCATTTGTCGAAGAATTAACGAATCAAAAAAATGCTTCTCTTGTACATTCTATTATTTCCCTTGCCCATAATTTAAATTTACGTGTAGTGGCCGAAGGAATCGAAACCGAAGATCAGCTTCAAATCCTTGCGCAATACGGATGTGACCTTGGACAAGGGTACTTATTTAGCAAACCTTTAAAGAGTGAACAAATTGAAAAAATGCTTCTAAAAAAAGAATAAAACGGACTTTACTCTGAAAGATGAACTGATTCACTTATAAGTAATTTTATTCCTCTGGTTCCATTTAGCCCCTCTTTAGTGTGAAGAGGGGCAGTGTTTTTTCAATGAATAACATCGCTATCCGGTATTTATCATTTTGCATCTTTCTATTTTCTGGAGAATAACGACAGCACACATGTGTTTGACCGCCATTCCTTCGATGATGAACTTTCCCGCTTTATCCAAAGCGATTTTTTCATCCGAATCATTGCGCCATTCCTTCAAAAGATACTCTTACAAATTCTGCCGTTGGAAACAATGGATGATAGCCTTAACACCAAAAAAAGAAATCTCCTTCGGTTTCCTCTTCTCATTTCGGCCGTTCGATAGAGAAAAAGTCTCCAAGTTTTGCATAATCGCTTCCGGCTAATCGGCTGACAGCTTTCAATTGGCGGGCATCTATTCTTCCCTTATGATAAAGATTTTCGTCAATATGGTATTGAACAATCTTTCCTATAATCAAATCACAAGCAGCGTTTTCTCCGTTGCCGCCAAGTTCGAGCGATTGTTCCAACACACATTCCATTCGAATTTTCGCCTCTTTGACTCCCGGAACAGAAATTTTTGTGCTTTCAATAGGGGTCAGTCCGGCCAACTCAATTTCACTTTCATCCGGCGGAAGGGTAGCAGCCGTCAGATTGACTTTTTCCACATTGCTTTCATCCACAATATGAACAACAAATTCACCCGTTTCTAAAATGTTTCTCGCCGTATCCTTTTTCATTCCATTGTTTCTTTGCACCGAAATGGACAAAAGCGGTGGATTAGCGGCCACGATATTAAAGTAACTAAACGGCCCGCCATTCAATACCCCCTCCTTAGATAAAGAGGTAACAAACGCAATCGGGCGAGGAATAATTCCTCCCGTTAAAAACTTATAATTTTCCTTTTCCGGCAAAGATAATGGATCGATCGTTAACAAAGATCTCTTCCTCCTTCTTTTTCCGAATTATAAGACAAACAGCACGATTCCTCTTCTTTTCTGGGCTCCAATTATTTTGAAAGCATCCATTTTCTACAAGTTCCGAGGAAGGCCGGGTGGTTCATCACATTTTGGAACATTTCATGGTGAGCCCCAATTCAATGTTTTCGACATCAGACTTCCTCTTCATTCGAATATATTCTGCTCTCTAATATTTTGAAATCAAGATATATAGCTAAAAATTTTATAGTTAGAATGTCACTCATTATAGCAAATGAATGAAATGGATTCAAGGAAAGTGAAGAATCAAGAAGACTGTTTGTCGTTAAAAGCCTTTTAGAAAATATTCTGCAAGACAGGCTGCTTTCCTGTATGGATGTCCCAAACTTCAATATCCGGGTCTACTAGCACCTAAATGGTTTATTTCCTGACAAATAAACAAATACTACTCATACGAAAGAAAGGGATGAAATGAATGAATTTCCATTTTCCTGTCATACAAACAAATGTCTGGGATGCTTTCATCGCTGTACCTGTTGTATTCATTCTAACTCAAGTTATAAAGATTTTTTTGAAAGTCCCTAAAAAATATGTACCGGCGGTAGCGGTCATCATTGGATTGCTGTTCTCTGTGTTCATCAGCCATCGCCACCACTTGATCGCGGGCATTTTTATGGGATGGTTCTATGGCTATGCCGCTATAGGAAGCTATGCGTCACTGAAAACAACCTTATTATCGTTCCGAAACAATCTGTAAATTTTTTAAAGGCACAACCAGAAATTTTGTTTCTCGTTCATCTTTCCATTCTTTGCAGCCAAACTCTTAAACATTCCAAGCCGTCTGTTTAACGATGCCAAGGATGTATTCAAATCCAGCTCTCATGCCCGTTTCGTATTTAATGAACGTCTCGGCTCTCTGCTTAGCCCCATCGCACCTTCATTAAACCTTTATTCGGAATCGTTTCATTTCCGTTTGGAACGTTGGGTCGTTCCAGTTTGTGAATGCCATTTTATCCAACGATATTACACCATCTGTTCGAATGTCTGTTTGATTGTCGAACATAAGTGTGGATGTGCGAATGATGGTGCTCACCCACCACTATCATTCCGCCAAACTATCGTTCTATCCACTTCAGGCAAATCCCCACTCTTTTTTAGACTTTTTCCCATACAATATAAAAAAATGAAAAGGAGTTTTGCTGATGGAGATACCCGTTTCCGTATACACGTATCATTCGAATGATTCTGCCCCCGTTCATTCTCATCCACTTTACGTCAACTCATGGGACGGAAGGCTTATCTCTCTCCATGTCCACAGCTTTAGAGGAGCTACCTCTTATAACGCGGGGCATAACCATAGATTTATCGGAATTACTGAACCCGCCCTAAACACATCTCAACATACACATAGATATTTTGCTTTTACTTATTTTAATGATGGACATCGACATATGATCCGCGGGGTTACTGGTCCGGCTATTCCCCTTTCTGAAGGCGGTCATTATCACAAATTCGAGGGGGTAACCAACATAGAAGGAATTACACCTCATCGACATAGATATAGCGGAAGAACAAGTTCATAGTTTATTTCGCAGATGTGAATTTAAAGGTAATCCACATATCCACACCATGTTTCATAACTTCGCAAACAACAATTCCTACAAATCGGAAGTATAACCATTATTTTTTCATCGACAAAGTTCGACATAATCTGATATTCTTTCAATTGTGATAAGGTTTTGGTTGGTAAACCACGAGGTCTACCACACCTACCTATTGAGCACCGATTTTCCGTCGGTGCTCTTTATTTTTACTATTATAACGATCAATCTGTTACAAAAAATTTCGAAAATAAAAATAACTTTTAGGCAGTTCACAAAATCAGTGATAAGGTATATAATAATCAATGTCGAAAAAATACCGGGAAGTAGCTCAGCTTGGTAGAGCACTACGTTCGGGACGTAGGGGTCGCAGGTTCAAATCCTGTCTTCCCGATCCAAAAAGAACCTTTGATCTCTCAAAGGTTCTTTTTTTACGCCCACTCGCCCAATACTGAAAACGGTAGAATGAAACGAATTTCTCGACTTTATTCCTTCATGTTTGAACACAGTTTTCTTTCCATTAATCGTTCGTCACGATACCTATTCTGTCTAATTCACGGAATACCACGGGTGTCTGTTCTCCTTTTTTATTGGCCAACGGTGCAAATAAACAGACATAAACTCCAATAGATCCCGTAGTCAAAGAAAAATCCCAGCATGGATGGACCATGCGGGGATAAGCATTCTTTACAAAACTTATTTGAATTGAACATCCTTTAATGAAACCACTTTTGTTTTCTTTACAATTTTATAACCAAACCAAAATACGAGAAAAACAGGAATGCCGATATAGGAAACTAGTATGCCGTGCCAATCGATTTTCTCGCCGATAAACGCAGAATAATTTTGCCCCAAAATAACGATTGTACAGAGTACAAAGGCAAAAATAGGACCAAACGGGAAAAACTTCGCTCTGTAAGGAAGGTCTTCCAACTTGCGGCCTTGGGCAACGTAAGCTTTGCGGAACCGGTAATGGCTAATGGCAATGCCAAGCCACGCGATAAATCCCGTCATGCCGGAAGCGTTTAGCAGCCATGTATACACAACCCCATCACCAAAAAGGGAAGCCAAAAAGGCAAGACAGCCGACCAGTGCGGTCACAATCAAGGAATTAACGGGAACTCCTCGTTTATCCAATTTAGCTAAAAATTTTGGCGCACTTCCTTCCATAGCCAAATTCCACAACATTCTTGTAGAAGCATACATTCCGGAGTTTCCGGCAGATAAAACCGCCGTCAAAATTATGGCATTCATGACAGACGCCGCAAAAGCAATCCCTGCTTTTTGAAAAACGAGCGTAAACGGACTAACCGAGACATCATCGTTTGCAAGGTTTGGATTTGTATAAGGAATTAGAAGGCTAATGACTAAAATAGCTAATACATAGAATAAAAGAATTCTCCAAAAGACTTGCCGGACCGCTTTTGGAATATTTTTTTCCGGATCATCGGTTTCACCGGCCGTAATCCCAAGAAGCTCAGTACCTTGAAAAGAAAATCCGGCCGCCATAAAAATGCCCAGCATCGCCATGAATCCGCCGTGGAAAGGAGCATCACCGATCGTAAAATTCTTAAATCCAACAGCTTCTCCCCCAATAATGCCGAAAATCATCAAAGTGCCCATGACGATAAATACAATGACCGTCACTACTTTAATAAGGGAAAACCAATATTCCGCTTCCCCAAAACCTCTTACTGCTAAATAATTCAATATAAACATAATCAATAGGAAAAGTCCGCTCCAAAGCAATGAGGGGCTATGCGGAAACCAAAATTTCATAATCATGGTAACAGCAGATAATTCTGCGGCGATGGTAATGGCCCAGTTATACCAATAGTTCCAACCGAGGGCAAATCCTAAAGCAGGATCAACAAATTTAGTCGCATACGTACTAAAACTTCCGGTGATCGGCATATAGGCAGCCATTTCCGCTAAACTCGTCATCAAAAAGTACACCATAATTCCAATAATCAAATAAGACAATAACGCTCCCCCAGGCCCTGCCGTATGAATCGCTCCGCCGCTGGCCAGAAACAATCCGGTACCGATTGTGCCCCCAAGAGAAATCATCGTTAAATGACGCGATCGAAGTCCTCTTTTTAACTTGCCCGTCTCCGTCGCATTTCTACTGTCTTGTACTTTCACCATTCAACTAAACACTCCTTTGCCATCATTCTGCTGCAGATAAAAAGCGGTGATGACTGCCTAAACAGATTCATTATTAAAACTCGTTGATCCTTATTGGCTTTAAATAACAAAAGCGCCACCGAAGAAGATTCGATGGCGCAAATATAGAAATACCCCTCATCATACTTCTTCAGATAGTGCTCCACGCTTTACGGGCAAAAAGCGTGACAGTTCTGTTCCTATTCGGATACAGCCCCAGCCCGCGCCTTCTGAGAACAGGACGGACTTCGGCGGCCTTTCCTTTCCTTCGGAGTCGTCAATGTTCTCAGCATCTCGTCCGAATTACTCATAAAAGCCGCGACCTCTACCCCATCAATTGATGAGGATTTAACTCGTTATTCAATTATCACACTAAAAATTATAGAATAATAACGAAAAATAATGCAACTACTAATTATTTCGTTTTTACGATCATTGATTCCATTTCCTCCAAAAATTCTATTATTCTTTCTTGTTATCGGTGGCATAATCATATTTTCTCATTTGTGATCGTCCACTAGATTTTAGAACTTTTGACCCAATTCAATCTTCATCTTGTTTTGGCACTATTAAAGAATTTCCATACACGATTCGGTAAAATAAAAAAAGCTGATTCACAGCAAAATCCTTTCTAAAAGAAAAACAGCTCTAGTGAATCAGCCTTTCAGTACATCAACCCCACAAAAAGAAATCGTTTGCAAAATTGTGCAAAAACAAATCAGAAAAACTGATGAAGAAAGAATCGCTCCAAAAGAGCTGATCCTAAAAATAGGATTCCCTTATGGCAAATGAAAAGTAAATTTTAAATCTTCTCCGTTTCCTTTTTGATTGCTGAAAACCCTTTAATATGTACAAACGGAGGATCAGAAAAGTGCATTAAGCAGTCCGCTGTTTTTTCTTTTTGACGCTTGAAAGTGTAAGAGGAACAATTGACGGTAATTTCCAATCCGTTAAAAAATCGAACCATCAACGCATTCTCCCCTGCCTCTCTCCAATCTTTCACATGACGCGGAAAAACCCATATACAATCATATCGTTCAGGTGATTTAGTAGGAAAGGCGTAGAGCATTTCATCCGGAGAAATCATCAGAGGAGTTTTTTTATAGTGACCTAATTTTCTTCGGACAGCACGAATTCTTCCCTCATAAGTGGAACAACGACAAATGCAGGCATCATCCAAAATTTCCAGCGGACGTTTTTTGCTGAAAAACGTGCGGTCCACTTCATAAATGATGGATTCATGTTCAAGATCATAAGCCGGAGCGATTGCCATCGTTTTTTTAGTAATTAAATTTACCACTTTTTTCAAAGAGATTCTCCCCTTTCCAATTTTTAACCATTATACTCCATAACGGATAATAATTATCTGAATTTATATAATGTTTATAAATTTTTCATATTTTAAAACAAACCTTTCATTTATACTAAATGAAAAAGTTTTTTACTTAAATTGCAATATTAAATGCAACAAGTATTGAAAGACCAGATAACCCATGATTAAGTAGAATCGGGACACTCTGCGCGACTTGACGTGGAGTGGTGGGCATGGTAGCCTGGTTGGCCCAGCCAGTACCGTATACCTGGCTTCATGGCTGGTAGCCATGCCCGCAGAGGCTCTTTGTCAAGTTGCTAAAAACCAACCCTTTGGGTTAGCTGGCTTAAGGTTAAGAAGCTAAGCCAGCTAACTCTATTTGGAAACACTCCTCAGGTGTACGATAATTGAGGATCTTCCTTGGAAGATGGTTACACCAATTTTCAACATAGGTAATGGTTTCGTCTGCCACAGAGGAAATGGGTCTCCCCTTTGGTATGAAGCGCCTAATAAGGCCATTATGACGCTCGTTGGTTCCTCGTTCACAGGATGTGTAAGGGTGTGTAAAATAAACCTCTGTTAGATCTTTTTCAACACTAAGGCCGAGGTCAGCAAATTCAGAACCGTTATCAGCCGTAATGGTTTTAAACACTTTAGAGAACCGATTACCATAAGACACTTTCAACTGAGATATGACTTCTGAAACGGATAGACTATCCTTGGCTGTCACTCTCAAAATTATTTCTTTACGGGTTTTGCGCTCAGTAAGAGTCAATAAGGCCTGATCTTTAGTCTTCTTGCCTATAACCGTATCAATTTCCCAGTGACCAAACTCTTGGCGTTCATTGACTTCAATTGGTCGCTCATCGATACTGCGTCCTAAGATCTTCTTATTCTTCCGGTTACGTTTTTTCTTGGTGTTCAGGGTAATTTTCATAGGTAGGTCAATGTTTTTAACGCCTATAAGTCCTAGATCAATATAGTTATAAAGGGTCTTGGTGCAAACCATTTTGTCTTTGAATTTCCCATCACGTTTGGCTCTCCCACATACCGCATCAGGAGACCATTTCTTATCAAGGATCTGAGTTTCGGCATACTTAATAAACTCGATGGCATCGTCTAGTTTTAGCTTGCGGCCACAGGCTTTCCTGTTTCTCTCATAGAGAAGTTGACCTGTGTCTGGAAAATAGACATGAACAATTTTCCCGTTGCTTTTTCTTTGTGGCACTGTACCTCTTCTTAACTCACGGGAGATGGTGCTTTTGTGACAACCAACATAATCTGCAATCTCCTGTTGAGTCTTACCAGCAGCGTGTAAGGCCGCAATTTTCCCACGGTCATAAGCCGTTAAGTGTTTGAAATGCCGAGCTCCTATGGTAGAATTAGTAATTGCCATAGATAAATCCTCCGTATCGATATTGTTTTAGTCGACTTAATCATACGTGGTTTATCTATGGTTTTTCATTTTTTATGCTTGTTGCATTTGATTATACAACTAGCCAAAAAGTTTTTTATAACAAAATGTTTCGATTACGTTTTACTTTTCTGAATGATTTTGCTACGATAGACTATAAGAATTTAATAGTTGCTTACAACACACTAGGGGAGCCGACAAGGCTGAGATTGAACGTTCGTTCTAAACCCTTTGAACCTGAGATGGGTAATGCCAGCGTAGGGAAGTGGTGGAGTCTTTTTGAAATGGACATTGAAGATGAACCCGCTCTTTAGGCTGAAGAGCGGGTTTTTTTCATCATTCCCGCCTCAAAGAGAAAAGGAAAACTCAAGAGGAAAGGAGGAACACGAAAAATGTCTGTGTGTTTAGAAAATGTTTCCTATACCTATCCCGGTGAAACAAAACCGGTCATCTTTAACTTTTCCGCTCATATCGAAAAAGGAGAATTTGTTTCATTAATCGGAAAAAGCGGGACAGGGAAAAGTACACTATTAAAACTGATTGCCGGCTTGTTTCCATGTGAGGAAGGGATCATTTCCGTCAACGGAAAAACTCCGGGCCCCGGTAGTGTTGGTTATATGCCCCAACGAGATTTACTACTGCCGTGGCGTACCGTGATAGACAACATCATGCTCCCTTTGGAAGTTCAAAATAAGCGAAACTTGACGAAAGCCGATGCTGAAGAATGGCTGAAACGCATTGGCTTGATTCGTTGGAAGGACGCTTTGCCAAAACAGCTTTCCGGAGGCATGAGACAAAGGGTGGCATTTCTGCGAACACTTTTTATGGGAAGCGAAGTTTTGCTCCTCGATGAACCTTTCGCTGCTCTCGACGCTTTGACAAAGAGAGAAATGCACGATTGGCTGTTATCGATTTGGAAGGAATTGGACAACACCATCTTATTTATCACACATGACTTAGAAGAAGCCATTTTGTTAAGCGATAAAATTTTGCTGTTACACGCTGACCATAAAGTGGAAGAAATCATCGTGGATTTGCCTAGACCTAGGAGTGTCGACATGGTTTATTGGCCAGAAGTACAAACCTATCGAAAAACAATAGAAAAGAAGATTGCCAATGAGTAAGTTAAAGAGATTGTTAGCAGATTATGGAGCATTCGGGCTCTTGGTCATCATTGTCGTTTCTCTGTGGGAGTGGGCGGCAAGAACCGGAAAAGTCCCATCTTTTATCATTCCTGCTCCTTCCAAAGTGTTAGAAATGCTTTACGAACAGAAACAGGCTTTGTTATGGGTACATACACCGGCAACGTTGAAAGAAGCTTTGATCGGTTTTGCTTTTTCTTTCGCAGGCGGGATCACCATCGCACTCGCCATGCACTTTTCCAAGCTGGTAGAAAAAATGCTTTATCCTTTTGTCTTGTTTTCTCAAACGATTCCTGTCATTGCCCTCTCGCCCATCTTTGTCCTTTGGTTTGGATACGACATTTGGAGCAAAATCGCTGTAACGGTGCTGGTTGCTTTTTTCCCTATCGTGATCAGCTGCTATGATGGATTCAAAAATATCGATCAAGATTATGTGGATCTGTTACGGTCCATGGGAGCGTCCAGATGGAAAATTTTTATAAAAGTAGAAGTTCCTTTTGCCATGCCTTCTCTTTTTTCTGGCATCAAGATGGCGGTTATCTATTCCATCGTTGGCGCTACCATCGGTGAATGGCTTGGAGCCAGCGAAGGACTTGGATATTACACGAGAAGAATGTCGGGAAATTTAAATGCCGAAGGGGTATTTGCAGCCGTTTCTTTATTAACGGTTCTAGGATTGGTTTTATTTAGTATAGCCACTTTCATTGAAAAAAGCTTTTTAAAATGGAATAGAAAATCATAGAAATGGGTGTTGAATCATGAAAAAAATCATCCGATTGATTGGTGTAAGTTTGTTGTTCGTATTGATTGCAGCGGGTTGTTCCTCACAACAAGATACAGCAAAGACTAAGGATGGAAAGCAAAAGGTAACGATCATGCTGGATTGGTATCCAAATGCTGTCCATTCCGCCATTTATACAGCGAAAGAAAAAGGTTATTTTGCCAAAGAAGGGCTTGATGTTGACATTAAAATGCCGGCTGAAACCAACGATCCGTTGAAACTTGTCGCGGCAGGAAAAGTCGACTTAGCGATTAGCTACCAGCCGCAATTAATCGTTTCCCGTGCCGAAGGAATCCCGGTTGTATCTTTAGCGGCCATTGTCAGACATCCACTTGATTGTATAATGGTTCCAACTAACAGCTCAATCCACCGTCCTAAAGATTTGGAAGGAAAAAATATCGGCTATTCATCTATCGATATAGAACAAGCCATATTAAATACGATGATCCAAACAGACGGCGGCAATCCAAAAAAAGTCAAAATGACGGATGTCGGCTTTGATTTAATTCCAGCGATCACCTCCAAGAAAGTAGATGGCATTATTGGCGGCTATATCAATCATGAACGCATCCTTTTAGAAAAAGAAGGGCATCCTGTACGGATATTTAACCCGGCTCAATATGGTGTTCCTGATTATTATGAGCTTGTTTTGGTTGCAAGCGAAAAAGGACTTCAAGAAAAGAAGGATGTGTATAAAAAGTTCTGGAAAGCTGTTGCAAAAGGGCAATCAGAAGTTACTAAAAACCCTCAAGCCGGTTTAAAGATTCTGCTTGACCATGAAAACGACAGTTTCCCTCTTGATAAACAAGTAGAAACAAAAAGTTTGAATATCCTGCTTCCTTTAATGAACAGCAAAGACAAGCCATTTGGTTATCAAGATCAAGAAGTTTGGGAACATGTTAACGATTGGCTTTACAGAAATAAGGTGATCAAAGAAAAGATTGATGTGAAAAAAGCATTTTACAATATCAATCAATAAATAATCGATTGAACAAAACCCACGATAAGAAATCTTATCGTGGGCTTTGTTCATTGAAGCCCATTTCTTTCCGCTAATCTCCATAACGGCGATGTCTGTCGTATCGGTCCAAATTCAAAGTCTCGCTTAACGCTTCTCCTCTTTTTCCGTTGACCATTTTCTTTTAACCGGGATATGTGAACTACCCACCACCTACGCTTCGCTTAGAGGTTGGGGCTTCAAGCGACTTGTGCGTGTTCGCTGAACGGTAAGCCACACACAAGAACCCTTTACGCTTCCCTTCGTTCCGAAGGTGTCCGTTCTAGCCATATTCTATCCTATTAGTTGGCTATCGCCAACCGAAATTCATCTCCCACCTACTCATTGGGCTACGCCCTGCACATTCCTTGAGGATGGGAGACTTCTTTCGGAAATCCGTTAAAAGTTTGTCTAATTGTCTACTATTTTCCACTCGTATGAACCGATCCATTTTGATATGATGACATATGGCATTCTTTTGCTTTGTAGACATGCAACATCGTCGTCAAGAATGACTCTCATATTTCCCATGGACCATTGATAAATTCTTATACTGTCCGACAGATTAACAGATTGCTTGACTGTTGATATGGATAGTGATTTGATAAAAACATCTGATAATATTATTGGATCCAATACGAAGGAATTGAAACAGAGTTCTTTCAGATTCATGATGGATCATTTACACTCTTTCTTTTAAGCTTCTTTTTATTGTGCTTGAGTGTATTTCTACCCTTTGTTCGTCTAGACTTACACTAGAATATTCGAGGTGGAAATCAATGAGTCAAACATTATTACAAATGAATACCATTTTCATCAGTATCATCATCGAAGCTTTGCCGTTTGTTGTCATCGGCGTATTTTTGTCAGCGTTGATTCAAATGTTTGTAACAGAGGAAATGATCGCCAAAATGATCCCAGCCAATCGTTTTGCTTCCGCCGCTCTTGGCTCTTGTATTGGATCGTTGTTTCCAGGCTGCGAATGCGGCATCGTTCCCATTACACGACGACTTGTACAAAAAAATGTTCCTCTCCATGCCGCCATTGCTTTTATGTTGAGCGGCCCGATTATAAATCCTATTGTCATATTTTCAACTTTCGTCGCTTTCGGGGACAGTTGGAAAATGGCGCTGTATCGCTGCAGCTTAGCCATTGGAGTTTCCATAGTCGTAAGCATTGCCATTTCTTATATATTTAATGATCAACAATTAAGACAATCGATCGATCATTTTGCTCACAATCATTCACATGGTTCTCATAAAATGAGCCTTCGCTCGAAAATAGTCGGAACCATCGACCATGCCATTGACGAATTTTTCTCTGTTGGGAAATTTTTAATTTTTGGAGCCCTGATTTCTTCCGCCATGCAAACCTTTTTCAAAACGAGCACTTTGCTTGAATTCGGTCATTCGAAAATAACGGCTGTCTTAGTCATGATGGCGCTGGCTTTTATCCTGTCGATTTGTTCAGAAGCCGATGCATTTATCGCCTCTTCTTTTTCCGGGCTTTTCGGAACAGGTCCGATTATTGCTTTTTTAGTGTTCGGAGCGATGGTGGATATCAAAAATTTATTCATGATGCTTGATGCTTTTCAAAAACGGTTTGTGTTTGTGCTTGTTTCACTGATAGCTGTATGTGTTTTTGTCGGAGCATTAATGATCTAGCCAGGAGACATCAAAAAAACATAGGCTTTTTCGGAATTACCTTTTCAAGCGATTGACGGAGGACTTTGTATAGGAGGTGTTTATCATGCTCAGGATTATCATTTTATTCGGCTTCACGTATTTTTTTATGATGCTTCACGCCAAAGGAGATATCAGCAAATATATTAATATGAAATATTCGTATCTTTCCTTCAGCATGATCTTTTTGATGGGCTTTTTAACGTTGTATCAATTGATTCAATGGGCAAGAGGCGATAAACGTAAAGATCACAATCACGATCACGATCACGACCATGGCCACGATCATTCCCATGACGAAGATACGATTTTAAAAAAAGTATTCACTTATACTATGATGCTGATTCCTATCATAACGGGCATTTTTTTGCCGGCAGCAACATTGGACTCCACAATCGTAAAAGCGAAAGGTTTTCACTTTTCTTTTATCGACAACGATACCGATCAATATGCCAACCATCAAATTTTGCGTCCAGATGCCAGCCCTTATTACGACAAAATTGCCTATAATCAAATAGACAAAAATGATTTGAAAAAATATGGATCCGAAAACCGGATCGTTCTGGACGATAAACATTATTTTCGAGCGTTGGAATCCATTTATAACCATCCGGGCAATTTTATTGACAAAAAAGTTGTTTTAAAAGGATTCGCATATCGAACAGATGACATTGAAAACAATCAATTATTTGTTCTCCGCTTCGGGATTATCCATTGCATTGCCGATGCCGGAGTATATGGAATGCTTGTCGAGTTTCCAAAAGACATGAAGTCCCAAATACACAAAGATGAATGGCTGCAAGTAGAAGGAACGCTGGAAACCACTTATTATCAGCCATTTAAAGAAAATATTCCTTATTTAAAAGTAACCAAATGGGAAGAAATACCAAAACCAAAAGATCCTTATGTGTATCGGCAATATTAATCTCACGACATCCGTAGATATTTCCTGTGATAGTATCGGCCGCCGATGCCCGAAAAGAACCCCGTTCCAAATTCGGAACGGGGTTCTTGCATCTAAAGGATTGAAATTTTACAACGCGCCTTTTTGTTTTCTCTTCGTAATTCCATACGCAATGGCCAGAAGAATAAACCATACCGGGGTGACAAACAAAGCTACCCGCGTATCATCGGCCAGTCCGAGCACGACAAGAATAAATACAAAGAAGGCTAGCACAATCCAGTTTGAAACAGGAGCAAACGGCATTTTAAATGAAATTTTCTCAGCCTCTTCCGGTTTTAATTTCCGGAATCGCAAATGAGCGATTAATATAACGCCCCATACCCATATAAAGCAAATGGTTGAAATGCTCGTCACCAACGTGAACACTTGATCCGGCAGCCAATAGTTTAATAAAACACCGATCAAAAGCACAAGCGTTGAAGTGATAAGAGCAGGTGCAGGAACGCTTTGATCATTCAGCTCTTTCAGCTTCCTCAGCGCTTTTCCTTCGTTTGCCAGCGTATAAAGCATTCGGCTAGTGCTAAAAATACCACTGTTGCAGGAAGAAGCTGCTGAAGTCAGCACGACAAAATTAATAATACCTGCAGCAGCAGGAATGCCGATAAGCGAAAACACTTTCACAAATGGACTGCTGTTCGGATCGACCCCATTCCACGGATAAATCGACATAATGACAAGTAAAGCGCCGATGTAAAAAATCAAAATGCGAATGGGTATATTGTTAATCGCTTTTGGCAAAGTAACTTCCGGGTTTTCCGCTTCACCGGCTGTCACCCCCACAAGTTCAATTCCAACATAGGCGAACACGACCATTTGGAAAGCCAGCAGAAATCCGGAAACTCCATTCGGAAAAATCCCGCCGTGGCTCCAAAGATTAGAAAACGTAGCATGGGTGCCGTGGCTTTTATATCCGGTAAAAACCAAAATCAATCCAATGACTATTAAGGCTACAATCGTCACAACCTTAATAATCGCAAACCAAAATTCCATCTCTCCGAACGCTTTTACTGTTGCCATATTGATTGCAAACAATACAAGAACACATATAAGCGCAGGGATCCATTGAGGCAAGTCGGGGAACCAGAATTTCACATACAAACCTACGGCTGTGATTTCGGCTATTCCGGTCACAATCCAACAAAACCAATAGGTCCAACCTGTAATAAACCCTGCCCACGGTCCGATAAACGTTTCAGCAAAATCCGTAAACGAACCTGTCGTCGGCCGATAAAGCAGCAATTCTCCCAAGGCGCGCATCATGAAAAAGAGCATAATCCCCGTGATCAAATAAACGAGCATAATAGAAGGCCCGGCAAAATGGATCGATTTCCCCGAACCCAAGAACAGCCCTACGCCGATTGCCCCCCCAATAGCAATTAGCTGAATATGCCGGTTCTTTAAACCACGCTGCAAAGATCTGTTATCTGACATTTGTTTCATCCTTTCTTTTCATACGCACTGCTTCCATGTAATAAAAAGTTGTGTTTTTCCTGTTCCTTAAAGAACGTTTTTCGCCTCAGCTACACTGCCGATTGGACAGAATGGCAAGAGAAAAAGCGATATGCAAATAAGGGGGCTTGTCCGCCGAAAAATTATTTTCAGCAAACAAAAAAAGAGTTTTAGGAAGACTTTCCTGTTTCACACGCTTCCTTCACTCCACCACTCATGCTATTTCTTACTATTATACAATAAAATTCAACAAAACCAGAACCATTTTGAAAAGAATCTGAAAATTCCTTAAATATAAAATAGAAATATCCGGTGAAAGCCCCTCTACTTGCCTTTCCTCGATATTTGAAATGAAAACACCTATGTTATCGAAAAATTTTCCCAACTATTTCCATAACCCATCATTTTCAACATATCCTCCTTTTGTTTTATTTTAATTATTAGAATTTTTTATTTTTTCTTTATTGTATTACATGTCACAAAATCTTACAAGTTTTTCATTCCTTATCAATGGCTTTAGCCGCTGAGCATCTTTTGACGGCGCTATCGGCAAACAGTACGTTTTTCCTTCCTCTTATTTTATTTTGGGAAAATTGGAAAAGCACCAATACTTCATCGAAAGAATATTTCTTTCGATGTTACAAAACCTATATATGATATTCCTCGTTGAATATCGCCTATCCTTTCAAAGAGGTGATAAGATGAGTTATAAAGATCAGCTTGATCCACACTCAGAACTTTTTCACCACAATTGGACAAGACCAAAACGCTCCAAATCACAAGTGAATGGGCATACCGAAATGTCAAAAACCAATTTTATTTTAAGAAGAAACGCGAAAGCACACCGCTGGTAAACTCTTGAATTCACCAGGCTGGTCCACCGGTACAACAGTGGGGCCAGCCTGAAAGTTTAACAAAGGATTCGGTACAGTGTCGCTATTGATTCTTCTATCACAAACGGGCTAAAAAGTGGGAACGATCAATCCTTTTTCTTTTTTGTCTCAGTAAAGGCGCCATTCTCTTTTCTTCCTTTATACGGTCTCGATTTTAATTCCTTCTGCTTGAAATATTTCATGAATACGCTTGGCAAATAAAAGAGCAGTCTTTCCGTCTCCATGGAGGCAAATCGTATCTGCTTGAATACTGATTTCATGATGATCGGCTGTGACCACTTTTTGTTCTTTTACCATTTTCACAACTTGTCGGATGGCGGCTTCTTCACTCGTAATCAAAGCATTCGGCATGTTTCTCGGCGTTAATGTTCCATCCTTTTGATAAGTGCGATCAGCAAACACTTCATGCGCGACTTTAAGACCGATCGCTTCACCTGCTTTCGTCAATTCACTGTTTGAAAGTCCATACAGTACGATTTCAGGATCGATTCGGTAAACGGCCAAGGCAATAGCATCCGCCAGTTCTTTTTGGACGGCGGCCATATTATAGAGCGCACCATGCGGTTTCACATGATGGAGTTTTCCACCATTCGCTTGAACGAATCCTTGCAATGCACCCACTTGATAGACTACCAGCTGATAAGCCTCTTCAGGGGTAATCTGGATATTTCTTCGGCCGAAGCCGTGTAAATCCAATAAACCGGGATGGGCGCCAATACTTACGTTGTGCTCTAATGCCAGCTTTACGGTTTGATCCATGATGTTCGGATCGCCTGCATGAAAACCGCATGCAATGTTGGCCGAGGAGATATAAGCCATCATTTCTTTGTCATTGCCAAGAGTATACCGACCAAAACTTTCTCCCATATCACAATTGAGATCCACTTTAAACATAGGCAACATCCTTCCATTTTAATGTGACAGCCGCTTTTAAATACGCAAGCTCTCGATGGACTTGGATCAGTATTTGCTGCGCTTCTTTCAAGCTAATCTCCTGAAATTGGATCGTATCTCCGGGCCGCATTTGACTCAGTTTCGGCAAATCCGCCTGAATCACCTGGCCAATCTTTGGATAGCCGCCCGTTGGTTGTCTGTCGGCCATCAAGATAATGGGCTGACCGTTCGGAGGCACTTGTATGGAGCCGAATGTTGCTCCCTCTGTGATTAATTCCTTGTTTTTCTTCAAACTTAAGGAAGGTCCTTCTAAACGATATCCCATTCGATCCGACTGAGGAGTAATTTGAAACGTCTCGGATTGAAATCGGGAAATCGCTTCTTCCGTAAACCAATCATATTGGCGCCCTTTCGTAAATCGAATCGTATGGTCTTCCGTCCCTATATAATGGTGATAGCTGTTTCCAATTCCCCAAGAAACAGGAAGGATCCGGCTGGGCTGTCGAATCGGAATCCTGTCCCCGGACTCGAGTTTTCTTCCATGAAACCCGCCAATTTTTGCACTTAAATGAGTACTTTTGCTGTTTAAAACAGGGGGAAGATCAAACCCTCCTTTTACGGCTAAATAGCAGCGGCTTCCTTTCACTGCCGCATGGAACCGAAGAACATCTCCTTTTTTCACAGAGATCGGTTTACCGTGTGCAATCGCCTCTCCATTTTTTTCAGGCAACATATCCGCACCAAATAAGCTGATCACCATATTTTCCTCAAACAGCAATGTCGGTCCGACGAAATTCATTTCTAATACCGCTTCGTTTTCAGGATTCCCTACAGTAATATTCGCTATTTTCATGGCAAAAGCATCCATGGCGCCGCTTACAATAAAACCGTAGGACTGGTATCCGAATCGCCCCAAATCCTGAACAACCGTTAACATTCCTCCTTTTGTGACGTGAATTCCCATGTTTGATCCTCCCAATTTTCATAAACGTCTTTTGTAATCGGAACAAATCGAATCTCATCACCCGGAAGCAAAAAGGTGGGCGGATTTCGATCAGGATGAAATAAAGAAATTGGAGTTCTGCCTATTATCTGCCAGCCTCCAGGTGTTTCTATCGGATAAATCCCTGTTTGATATCCGGCAATTCCAACAGAACCTGCCGGAACTTTCAGTCGGGGTGATTTTTTTCTTGGAGTCGCGATGGATGGATCCATTCCTCCCAAAAAAGGAAACCCTGGGGCAAAGCCAAGAAAATAAACGTGATAGCTGGCGGATGAATGAATTTCAATCACTTTTTCGACTGATAAGCCGTTTGATTTGGCCACTTCTTCTAAATCAAGACCAAATTCTTCATCATAACAAGCGGGAATGCACACTTTTCTTTCCGGAATCTTATACTGGATTCCATGACTCATTCGCTCCTTCAAATGTTGGCAAACCTGTTCATACGGATCATTCCCGCCCACTTCAACCGGATTGTAAAAAACCGTTAAAGTTGTATATGCAGGAACAGCCTCTAAAAATCCACGAAACGGCTTCTCATTTATGGCGCTTGCCAGATTCAAAATTTTCCGGTTTTTCTCTAATGAGATTCCTTCTCCGAAATCAATCGTCACGGCGGAATCTCCAAGCGGAGTAAAAACTGCATCCATCATCGTTGCACCCTTCTTCTGTAAAATAAGAATTTGACATGATCTTTATCTTGCAATGATGAACCAATATATAGACAGGGGCGTAGCTCACGCTGATTTTTCATAGCTTGTATCATATTAACGCCCCCTGATCAGCTTGAATATTGTCCTATCCTATTTCATTATACTAAATAAAAATTATTTCTAAATATCTTTAAAATAACAAAGACATATTTATTCGATAATTCTGTTTATTAAAAAATTGACAACAATCATTCCCCTTTTCCCAAAGGCAAAAATGATTCAAAATAAAGCCAAATCCCCGCCTTTCTATTTTTCATTTTGTAAAATAGGCAGCTGCCACTCTGCATCAGGTTGGGGCTTCACTTCCGAAATCACGATATGGGAAACGGTTTTAGCAAAAGTACATACCTCATTAATAAAATCCTCTATTTCCTTTAAACTCACGACAGACAGCTTGACCATATAACAAGATTCCCCGGTAATTCGATAACAAAACACCATCCGAGGATGACTCTCAATATATTGCTGAAATCGTTGATATTCGCCATTTTTAATCGATACTTCCATCAAACAATCGATCGCAAACCCTAATTTTTTTCGATTAATGGAAACCGTATATCCTTCAATGACATCTTGATCTTCCAAGCGTCTTACCCGCTCTGCTACGGACGGAGGGGAAAGGTTTATTTTTTTGCCTAGTTCTCTCATCGACAACCGTGCATTTTTCTTCAATTCCTGCAAAATTCGTATATCGATTTCATCTATTTTCATTTGCAAACCGTCCTTTTAAAATTCATTTCATATAAAACATATTATTTTTATTTTCATTATATTTGAAATGGTAATTAAATATCCACATTTTATAATAAAAGAAAAGGAGTGAGAATATGGAAGCCAGAATTTCATTTTCAAAAAATGGGGAAACCCCCTTTCAACAGTTGTTAGGACACAATAAGGAAATATTAGAAAAATGGAACACACTAAGCAATGTGCTTTCGGAAGATTCATTACTTTCAGCTGATTTAAAGGAACAAATCAGAAGATCATTGGCGCAGCAAAACCAATGCGAATATTGCAAAGCGAAAGGAAAGCCCGATTTATCAAAGTTGGATGAATCCACAAGTCTTGCAGCCGCTTTCGCGGAAGTCATGTTGAAAACGAACGGTTCGCCCGGAAATTCTACTGTTCAATTGTTGAAAATTACCTTTACGGAGCAACAAATCAGTGAACTATGCGCATACATTTGCTTTACGATCGCTTCTCAATGGTTTGGAGCTGCTCTAGGATTAAAACCGTAATCAGCCAAATGGATCAACAACTGCTATTTTGTTTGACTGATAACAAAATAGCAGTCGATCCTCTTTCAATCATTCGCTGATAGACCCCGCCATAAAATAGTGAAAACCTTTCACTGACATGATGTTTCCACGATTTGTTTTATCTTTCCTGACTTCTCAAATCCCTAAACCAATTGGTCTTTCGTTTAATAATCAACCATCGAGAAAATCGAATGATACTATATTTCCAAAATCTCCAATTCATTAAATATTGTGTATTACATATAAAAATTTAAATTTTCAAACAAAAAGAATTCATATTATTTCGTGGTATAATCAACAAAAACCGTCATCAAAATACATTTGTCCTTGTGTGGTGAACATCGTGGAAAATACTCAATTAAAAAGAAATATCGGTTTTGTGGTTGCAACGTCTATTGTAATTGGGACCGTGATTGGTTCAGGAATTTTTATGAAGCCGGGAATTGTCCTTGCCTCTTCCGGCGGATCTACAATGGCGCTTTGGGCTTGGATCATCGGCGGTATCATTACGTTGGCAAGTGGATTAACGATTGCGGAAGTCAGTGTAAAAATTCCTAAGACCGGCGGCTTGTACGCTTATTTGGAAGAAGTGTACGGAAAGTTTTGGGGATTTTTATGCGGTTGGATGCAAACCATTATCTATGGGCCGGCGGTTATTGGAGCCCTCGGATTATATTTCGGTTCACTCGTGGCAGATCTGGTCGGCTTGTCGGAAACCGGCAAACTTTTCGTCAGCGTTTCTTCCGTTCTATTTTTATTTATCCTTAATGTAATAGGAACGAATTTAGGCGGCTTCATTCAAAGTCTCCTCACAGTGGCCAAGCTAGTTCCTATCGCCATGATTACCGTTTTTGGAATTTGGCATGGAGATAGTCATATTACAGGAATGAGCAGCGGAAACAGCCAATCCATCAGTATGGGGTCCGCCGTTTTAGCTACCCTTTGGGCGTATGACGGCTGGATGAATGTCGGTTTTATGGCCGGTGAAATGAAAAATCCGTCCAAAACGCTTCCGAAAGCGATTATTACGGGAATCGCCGTCGTGATGATAGCTTATCTTTCAGTGAATGTCGCTCTCCTTCACGTTCTCCCGGCAAGCAAGATCGTTGAGTTAGGGTCGAACGCTGCCCATACTGCCGCTTCGATATTGTTTGGAGATATCGGCGGTAAATTAATTGCGATTGGAATATTGATTTCCATTTTTGGCTGTCTGAACGGAAAGATCATGACTTTTCCACGCATCCCTTTTGCTATGGCAGAAGATCGATTATTTCCTGGCGCAAAATGGTTGTCCAAAGTCCATCCTAAATTCCAAACTCCTTTATATGCCTCCTTGTTTGAAACGGTCTTAGCCATCTTATTTATGCTGGTGGGCAATCCTGACAGGCTGTCCGATATCGCTATATTCGTTGTCTTCTTGTTTTACGGATTAGCTTTTTATGCGGTTTTTCTGATTCGGAAAAAAGAAGACGGACGACAAAACAGCTTGTATAAAGTGCCATTATATCCGCTGACGCCTATCGTGGCGATCGTTGGAACTCTTTATATTGTCGGCAGTACATTAGTCGACAAACCGATAGATTCTTTCTTGTCCATTCTCGTCGCTTTAGCGGGAGTTCCGCTTTATAAATATTTAACAAGACGCATGCAGCCATAAACATTTTTTCATGGCTTGCATGATAAGGGTCTGCTCTCCATTTCCATAAAAAGGAATCCAGGAGTAGACCCTTTACTTTTGCAAGCAATGCTTATTTCGCCCAAAAAGGCTTCGATTGAACAGAAAACGCCATGGGAGGTTATTTGCCTTTGGAACGATTATGCCTTTCAAAATAAAAGAAGTTCGGTGGCGCAAAAATTATTTTCAGGAAGAGCGTTCACATGCAACCAAAATCTGCTTCCTTCAATTTGAAAAGCCATAAAAAGATGTCATTTTATGCTGAAAAATATTTTGACAGCGATCCATTTTTTTTCATTGAAAAGAAGGAATCATGACAAATCATGTAGAATTCAAAGAATAAAATTCCTGTATTTTCCTAACGTTGATTTAGGAAAATAGATGGGCCTTTTTAGGAGTGTTACTTCATATATGAACAATTTAATCCAAAAATGGCTGAAAAAAAAGGACTCTCACATTCCTGTCGAAGTCGAAAAAGATCCTAAAGAATCAAATGACGAAGTATCCAAGAAATCAGAAGACGATCATGCAACGATTGGACGTATGGCAGCTTTTTTTGCTCATGAAATACGCAATCCACTGACATCGATTATTGGTTTTGCCCAGTAATCCAATCATCAAGTCAGACCCGTATACCGTACACTATACATCGATCATTAAAGAAGAAGCGCTGCGAATGGAGTCTCTTATTCAAGAGCTTCTTAGCCTGTCAAAGTCTTATTTGCACCAAGACAATCTTTCCATTATTGATGTCAAACATAGCATTGAAAAAATAGTCCATATTTTTTCCTTGCAAACTGCTCCTTCGAATATCCAGTTCCATTCTCATTTAGCGGATGAAACGTATATAACCGGAAATGCCAGTCGATTTGAGAGAGCGCTGATCAATTTGATCCAAAATGCAGTGGAAGCAATACAAGAAAACGGCACCATCGAGATTATCACCAAAAAAGAAAACAAATTCGTGATGATCTTCATCATTGACAGCGGTCCGGGAATTTCACCCGAACATCTCGAACAGATTTTTTATCCATTTTACACTACAAAGGATGAAGGAACCGGCATCGGATTGCCAATCTGCAAAACGATTATTGAAACGCTGAATGGAACTTTGAATATCCAAAATCATCCGACGAAAGGGGCCCAAGTCACAGTCAAAATTCCACAAAGCCAGCAAATATATCACAAAAGTTAAAATTATTATTCTAATATTCTTGCGGTTAGGAGCCATCGCGATGGATTACTTATTCACATTGGTTATCTCATTATTTGAATGGATTGCTCTTTTGACGTTTCCCGTTGTGTTTTTAGGGTATCCTTATCGCATTTATATAAAACCGATTCTTTTTCTATCCGTCATTATGAGCGTCGCATCACTTTTATTAAGATTCACACCTTTGGCGACCGTTTTTGTTATCGCCGTTCAAATTTTATTATTGCTTTGCTTGGTGAAATGGTTGTATAAAGTAAACTCGCTTGAAACGATTGTCATTTCAAGCATCGGATACGGGTTTTATTCCTTCATTCAACTATTAATAACGGAAGTGGTAAAATCCATATCTACTGTTAACTACTTTAAAATTTTATTTTCATTCTCTAATTTGCCGTTTCTGCTTCGAACGATTACATTTTTATTCGTCATGGCTATTAGCTATCTATTAAAAAGATATCAGTATCATTTGACTGACTTTCGTCACTTTTTAAAAACACACAATCAAAACCATCAGTTTAGGGCGATCGTTATCATCAATTCTCTGCTGACATTTCTATTTATTTGCCTGTCTGTTTTCGCCATGTTGACAGAGCAAATGAATTCTAAATTTTCGTTTGTGCTGTATTGTGTGATTATTTTGTTTATTATTTTATCCATCTATTTGATTTTGCACACTCAATTTCAAGTGAAGCATATCATAGAGGCCAAAAAATTTTATTTGGACCAAGAAGAACAAACCGCCATTATAGTCGAAAAATTAAAAACGGATTATGAAGACCATTTTCATGCCATCTTAAAACTTTGTGAGAGAGAGTCTTCTACGCTTCTTATTAAAGAATATTTGGAAAACAATCGGCTGCTTCGAAAAAAAGCCGCTTCTTGGCTTGTTGAGTCTGATTTTCGCGCCGGTTTAGAGAACTTAGATGAATTGCTCTATGCTTTTCTAGTAAATAAACGAAAACTAGCCGAACTGTTGGAAGTTGACGTTGTCGCAACGGCCGAAATTCATGGAAATGTGGCTGCAACATTAAGGCAAGTCCGCTATCTGAGCATGATCATGGACGATTTAATTCTAGCGCTTTACCAGTCTCCTTCCAGCGTAGAAAAAAAATCTATTTTCATGTTCATATAGGAACTCAAGATATTACCTATTTGATATCCAGCCAACTTGTACTGGATCGCCTTCAGACAAACTTGAAATTATTTGATGCTCTTCAACACTTTAAGCAAGATCAAGCAGTGGTTGAAACCGAGCTAAAACCAGTCCGGCTATCCATCCGCTGCCCGTCATTATAAAGGAGGAAGTCGTATGTTTGAAAAATGGGCAGTTGCATTGGCAGACCAAATCAAAAAAATAAATCCTGAAGAAACAGAACCTCATGACGTGCTCGTATTCGGGTTTACGATTCTATTCAATCTTCTTTTTACGTTTCTTCTTTTGCTGATTGTTGGCTGGATCATCGGAGTGCCGCTGTTGACTGTTGAAGTGACGTTGTCTTTTATGATTCTTCGGATATTGACGGGCGGCGCCCATTTAGATCGCTCTATCGCCTGTTCGATTACAAGCTCGCTTCTTGTTCTGACGTTCGTTTGGCTCCCTGTATCGCCTATTTTACTTTTTTGCTACTTTGTTGTCAGTCTCTTGTTGATCGCAAGATTTGCTCCTTACTATGAACCGCATCAAATCAAACATTCAAAGCAGTGGGAACAAAAAAAGAAACGTGCTGCCATATTGTGGGTTATCTTTACCTTTGTCATTTACTATATTTTTTCCTCACCCGGTTTCGTGTTCGGTGCATTGCTGCAAGCCCTTTTGCTGACACCGGCAGGCATCAAGTTTATCCATAAATTAAATAATTTCACCATGAAAGGAGGTGAGTATTGTGAAAAAAGCAGCTAAAGTTCTGTCTAACACTACCCGTGTAATGGCAAATGTATTTGTTCAAGCTTCCAGCCCGCTCGCACATGCACCTAAGATCCCCGAAAGCCTGAAGAAAGCAAAATAATTGCTTATTCTAAAAGATGGACATCATCTCTTTAGAAGGCCTCCCGCTACACTTCCGGGGCGCCTTCTTTATTTTTTCCCCATTCCCTTTTTCAACGACACAACATTTCGCCACCTTCTTTCACCTATCGTCCAGAAACTTTGAAACGACTATTGACAACCTTTCAATATAGATTTAAGATTTTGATAAAGAAAAATATTCCTTATTATTTTAAATTTTTTCATTGGGATCGTAAAACAATCATCATAAGCAAATAACAGCCACTAGGGGTGCCGATAGTGATCGGCTGAGATTAAAGTGTTACTTTAAAACCCTTCGAACCTGATCTGGTTGATACCAGCGTAGGAAAGTGGAGTATAATTCCATTATACTTTGAGAGCTCTTAGCCCACTTTCCAACATTGGAAAGTGGGTTTTTTACTGCACAGAATTGGTTAAAAGTTTTTCCATTCAACTTTCATCAAGGAGAAAATGGCGATGAAAAAAGCGCTGCACGTCATTTCCACAGGAAAACAGAGTTTTGAAGATTGGCTTTCGATCACCGTGCGAATTCAACCATGGGTGGATTTTATTCATATTCGAGAGCGCAGTTGGAGTACAGAGATGATCAAAAAAGGAGTTGCAGATTTAGAAAAACATGGAGTTCCGTTAACGAAAATCATTCTGAACAATCAACCTGATTTAGCTTTACAGCTTGGTGTTCTTGGTGTGCACTTTCCGGAAAAGTCTCACGAGGAAAGAGATCATGATTGTTTCTTAACAAAGGGGTATTCCGTACATAGCGTCGAATCAGCCATGGATAAACAAAAGAAAGGCGCTCAATACCTCATTTTCGGACATATTTATCCCACTAAAAGCAAACCAGGTCTCCCTCCGAGAGGATTAGCTGCTTTGAAATCCGTTTCTTCAGCAGTCCAAATCCCCGTTATTGCCATTGGCGGCATTACTCCTCAACGCGTTCCCGAGTGTCTGGCAGCCGGAGCGTCGGGAGTTGCGGTTCTTTCCGGAGTGTATGAAGCCGAGTTTCCTGAACAAGCGGCTAAAGCTTACAATCAATCATTGTGGGAGGGGCGTCACCATGCAGAAATATGATGTCATTATTATAGGCGGCGGCATCAATGGCGGCTCGATCGCCTATCAGTTGTCAAAACGAAACTATCGCGTTGCTGTACTGGAAAAAGAACGAATTGCTTCTGAAGCATCAAGCGCGGCAGCCGGAATGCTGGGAGCACAAGTAGAACCGAGAATAGACGGAGCCTTTTTTGATTTCGCCCGCAAAAGCCGTGATTATTTTGATCAATTGGTTCCTGAGATTGAACAAGTTTCCGACCAGCCTGTTGAGTTCCTTAAAAATGGTATGTTACGGATCGCATTTAGCGAGAAAGAAGCAAACATGTTGAAAGAAAGAATTGCCTGGCATCGTGAACAAGGCGAGCCGGCAGAATGGCTTTCAGCCGATCAAGTATATCAAATGGAACCAGAATTGAAAGCCGAAATAGTCGGTGCCGCTTCTTTTCCAAAGGATGGACAAGTCATGCCAGCTCAGCTCACAAAAGCTTTTTTCAAAGGAGCTTCCAATTTAGGAGCAGATATTTATGAATTTACATGGGTCAAAGAATTATTGGAACAAAACGGAAAAATAACAGGAGTAGAAACAACTTCCGGCCGTTTTTATGCCGAACATATCGTGATCGCAGCGGGTGCCTTTACTCCCCATCTCTCCCTTCCAGACGGAGTTTCGTTGCCGATGTTTACTCCAGTTAAAGGAGAGATCCTTGCTGTCAGACCGGAAAAACCGATTATCACATCGACTATTTATTCATCAACTGTTTACATCGTCCCAAAAGCCAATGGAGAAATATTTATTGGTGCAACGGAACGTGCAGGTACCTACGATAAGAAAGTCTCATTTGAAGCCATTCGTCGATTGTCAGATGAAGCGTGCCGCATCGTACCAGCGCTCCATTCTGCAGAATGGTTAAGAGCTTGGGCAGGAGTCCGTCCGCAAACGATAGACGGTCTTCCCTATCTGGGACCCCATCCTGACTTCAAAGGACTGTGGCTGGCAGCCGGACATTTCCGCAACGGCATATTGTTGTCAGCGTTAACCGGTGTCTGGATGGCGGATCAAATAGAGGGGAAAGCGGATCATTTAGAGTGGAAAGACGCCTTTGATCCCGGACGCCACTCACAAAAAGGAGTGATTCCATGATCGTAACGATCAACGGTGTAAAAAAAGAAATACCGGAAAATATCCGTACAGTCGAGCGTTTATTAGAGCATTTGCAAGTTCAAGACAAAAAACTGGTAGTCGAAATGAACGGTGAGATTTTGAACAAAGATCAGCACGGCCAATTTCGATTGAAATCAGGAGATGTATTAGAAATCGTTCATTTTGTCGGAGGAGGATAACATCATGTTGAAAATTGGGTCCTACATTTTTCATTCTCGCTTATTTTTAGGAACCGGAAAATTCCCAAGTGCAGACATTCAAAAAGAAGCCATTCAAAAATCCGAGACGGAAGTATTAACTTTTGCCGTAAGAAGAATGAATATTTTTGATCCTGAACAGCCTAATTTTTTGGAAAATATCGACCTTTCCAAGTTTACGCTTCTGCCCAACACCGCCGGTGCCAAAACGGCGGAAGAAGCCGTTCGGATTGCAAAACTCGCTAAAGCAGCCGGAATGTGCGATATGATTAAAGTAGAAGTGATCGGCTGTGATAAAACACTGCTTCCCGATCCAGTCGAAACGTTGAAAGCGACAGAAAAATTGCTGGAAGAAGGCTTTACGGTTCTTCCCTACACGTCCGATGATGTGGTGCTGGCCAAACGCCTCCAAGAATTAGGAGCCCACGCTATTATGCCGGGGGCATCACCAATCGGTACTGGATTAGGAATTATCAATCCTTTCAATCTATCTCATATTATAGAGCAAGCTAATGTGCCGGTGATTGTAGATGCGGGAATTGGCAGCCCGAAAGATGTGGCTTACGCGATGGAACTGGGAGCCGATGCCGTCTTATTAAACTCTGCCGTTTCCGGGGCAAAAGATCCTGTCAAAATGGCCGAAGCAATGAAATATGCCGTAATCGCCGGAAGGCTTGGTTTTGAGGCTGGCCGAATCAGCAAAAAATACTATGCCGAAGCCAGCAGTCCAATGGAAGGATTGATCCGGTTGTGAGCGACATGCGCTATTCCCGTCAGATTCTCTTCCAAGGAATCGGTCAAGAAGGACAAAAACGTATTCAAAACAGCCATGCTGCGATTATCGGCATGGGGGCTTTGGGCAGCGCCAGCGCAGAAATGTTAGTTCGAGCCGGAGTCGGCAAGCTGACAATCGTAGACCGAGACTACGTTGAGCTAAGCAACCTCCATCGCCAGCAGCTCTACACCGAAAAAGATGCAGAAGAAAATTTGCCGAAAGTAATGGCAGCCAAAAAACGATTAGAGGCGATCAATCGCGATGTAGTCATTGATGCGAAACTTGAAGAAGCTAATCCAAACACATTAGAATCGCTTTTGCCCGTAGATGTCATCATCGACGGGCTCGACAACTTCGAGACTCGCATGATGATCAATGACTTTGCACAAAAACATCAGATCCCATGGATATACGGCGCCTGTGTCGCCTCATACGGTGTATCGCTTTCCATTCTTCCCGGTGAAACGCCTTGTCTTCATTGTTTGATGGAAGAAATACCGTTAAACGGAGAAAATTGTGATACCGTTGGAATTATTTCACCCGCCGTCCAAATGGTCAGCACTTATCAAGTCGCAGAAGCGCTAAAAATTTTGTCCGGACAGAAACAGCATGTGCGGAAAACACTCATCTCCTTTGATCTTTGGAAAAATGAATTTTCGCAAATCAACGTTCGTTCACTGAAAAAAGCAGAATGCCCGTCTTGCGGAATTCGTCCCAGCTACCCGTTTTTAAAATATGAAAACTGGGGAAAAGCGGAAGTACTGTGCGGCCGCGACGCTGTTCAAATCCGGCCCGGACAACAGCATAAAATCAACTTGCCGGCATTGAAGGAAAAATTTGGAATCGTAAACGAAAACCCTTATTTAATTGTTCTACAGTTGGAAGGAAAAAGAGTCGTTCTATTTCGAGACGGCAGAGCCATCATCCATGGTGAATCCGACCAAAAACACGCCAGGTCGCTTTATCAAAAATATATCGGAGGATAGGCCTCGTTCATCCTGAAAAAATAGATATCTATTTCTTTTTCGACAAAAGCGTCAAATATGAAACTAACAGGTTTATCTTTTGTCGGAGACGGGGCTATCCCCCCTCGATCATGATCGAGGGACTGGCCAAAAAGCCGAGTGCACGGAAACTAAAAAAAGTACGGTGATTCCACCAAGCGTGGTAGGCCTCCGCTATTCGGTTCTTTTTGGCTTTCCCCCTTTTGATTTTGCAAGGAAGTCGTGCGAGGTTATCCTGTTGGCGATTTTTCATGCGGACCAGAATAGAAAAAATCTTTTTAAAATGACAATCTATGAAGCATGATAAATCATATGGCCACGCCTCGTAGCCGCTTAAGGGGAAAAGGGCGTTCCGAGAAAAATAGAAGGAAACCATCTCTCGTTTCCTTCTATTAATTAAAAATCGTTCCCATCTGTTTAGTGGAGAATCCCCTTTTCTTTGTAATATTTTTCTGCCCCTTTATGAAGCGGGATGTTGGAAAGTCCTTTTGTAGCGGTTTCCAATTTCATTTCTTTCGCTGCAGAAATGTTTTTCGTGATCGTGTCCACGTTTTCCCATAATGTCTTGGTCAATTCATACACCTTTTCTTGAGGAAGATCTTTTGGAACCACAATCAAATTCCCCTCGGCTATCGTATGGACGTCTTGCGCTTGCCCTTCATAAGTGCCTGCCGGAATGGTATATTTGTAAAAACCAGGATAATGTTTCGTAATAAATTGAATTTCTTTATCTCCAATACTTAATAATTTTCCATTAGCTGTGGTCAAAATTTCAACAACTGCAGAATTCGGAACTCCCGCCTCAATAAAAGCACCATCAATTTGTTTATTCCGCATTAAATCAGTCACTTCGGTAAATCCGACATATTGAGCTTTTACGTCGTCAAATGTCATTTTATAGGCAGATAAAATTTGCCCGGCTACTACCTTTGTTGAACTTCCTGGAGCCCCCGGAACAAACCCTTTGTTTTTCAAATCAGCGACAGAATGAATATCACCTTGACGGGTGACAATATGTCCGATATTCGGGTAAAGTGCTGCTAATACGCGAACATCTTTATAGGCACGTCCTTTAAAAGCGCCTTTTCCGGTGTAGGCATCATGTAAAACACCAAATGTAGTAATCCCCATATTCAGTTTTCCTTGCATCATCAAATTCAAATTTTGCACGCTAGCGTCCGTAGCTTGGGATGATACTTTTACACCCGGTACTTGTTGGTTCCATATTTTCGCCAATGTAGCTCCTAAAGGATAATAAACCCCCGTAGTCGTTCCGGTGCCAAAATTAATGACCAGCTTCCCATCGGATGACCTTTGTTTTTGGCTGACTGAAGATTGCATTTCCCCTCTATTGCATCCCACTAACGCAAACAGGAAAAGGAAAACTGCTACAAGTAGAAAACCTTTTCTTTTCATCTTCCATCCTCCCCCGAATTCTTAGTAAGTGCCGTAAAAGAGTTCGATTCAAGACCAGTCGACTGATCTTCATTATTCCTCTTTTTCTTTTGCCAAATGTACACGCTTACAAGAAGAACAAACCCAATCAAATCTGTCACATAATGAGGATCAATCATCAATAAGCCTGCTGCTATTAGCATCAGCCGCTGGACTATATTCGTTTGGATCAAAAGCCAATTGGCAAACCCAGCGGAAAGAGCCACAACTCCAATCAGGCCGATAATGGCAGCAATAATGGTGTTCATCATGCTTCCACCCATAAACAATAAAAGCGGATTGTATAGAAAGAAATAAGGGATGATGAAGCCAATGGCTCCGAGCTTCACAGCCGTTAACGCGACTTTAAAAAACGGCGCCTTTGCAATTCCCGCGGATGCTATTGCAGCAAGTGCGACCGGAGGAGTAATATCGGATAAGGCAGCAAAGAAAAAAGCAAACATATGAGCCACTAATAGCGGAACGCCCATTTTGGCCAATAAAGGAGCGGCAATCGTTGCCGTTATTACGTAAGAAGCCGTTACCGGAACTCCCATTCCCAAAATAATGCAAATGATCATTGTAAAGAATGCTATAAGAAAAAGATGATTGCCTGCCAATTCCAAAATGTTATTGCCAAATGTCAAACCAATGCTGGTTAATGAAATGGTACCGATAATGACCCCGACAATCGCACAAGCCGCTCCGACCGTTAAAACACCTTTCGCTCCTTCTGCAAGCGCTTCCAATATTTCCCTCAAACCCATTCTCGTCTCTTTTCTGAACCAACTGACGACAACAATGGATAGCATTGCCCACACCGCAGCATACAATGGTGTTGTTCCACTGACAAGAAACGCAACAATGACAACAACCGGGATCAACAAGTGCCCTCGTTGTTTCAATACCGACCATATATTGGGCAGCCGATTTCTAGGCATTCCTTCTATTCCTAGTTTTTTCGCCTCAAAGTGCACCGAGAGAAAACACATAAAAAAATAAAAAATAGCTGGAATCACAGCGGCTAGCATAATCGTTCGATACGGAACTCCCAACGACTCGGCCATCACAAAACTGGCAGCCCCCATAATAGGCGGCGCGATTACCCCTCCCGTTCCGGCCACCGCCTCGACTGCACCGGCAAAATGAGGCTTAAAACCGGCCTTTTTCATAAGGGGGATCGTCACAGTTCCAACCGATGAAGCGTTGGCCACCCCGCTGCCGTTAATCATTCCCATAAACCCGCTTCCGATCACGGCCACTTTCGCCGGACCACCAGCAGAACGGCCGGCGACTGCCAGAGCCAAATCGTTGATAAAATCAATAAAACCACTGCGCCTTAAAAAAGCACCAAATAAAATAAATAAAAAAATATAAGTGGCCGCCACTCCAATGACCGTTCCAAATATCCCTTGGGCCCCCCACCACATGGTGTCTACCACACGTTCATACCCTAGATTTCCAATTCCAAAAGTTCCGGGAAGATACTGACCGAAAAAGTTATACAGCAAAAAAAGAGCAGCCAAAATCGTCATCACATTCCCTGCAGCACGCCTAGCTGCTTCGAAAGCGATCAAAATCCCAAGCCCGCCAAACCAATAATCCGCTTGGATATGAACACCGGTTTCGACATAGTCATCATAATTAAACAATAAAAATCCAATAGCCATGATGGTTGCGACAACGCAAATCCAATCCCAAACGGTGGGAAGCCGACGCGTTTTTCCTTCGTTTTTCCTTGCCGGAATCCATAAAAAAATCAAAACAGCCAAAAATCCGAAAAACCATGCACGTGCCTTTACAGCGTCCATGATCCCGAAACTGGACACATAAATTTGGAAAAGCGCCCATATGACTTCGATGGCCACGACAATTTTAGCCATAGGACCGGAATAAAGCCTAAAGCGCGTAACCACCCCTTCATCCGCTACTATATTCTCCATTTCCGCTTGAAGCTGCCTGTCATTCTTATTCAAAATTTCTCCCCTCCTTTACGGCCTTCATACTCTGCCTTTGATCTAGGACACAACTATTCTCTCGGTCCTATTTCTTTTCTATGCTTGCGCCTCGAAAGACATACCTAAAATATCGTCTTTCTGAAAAGTACTTTTTGAATATTCTTTTATAACAGTCACCGTTTTTCAGTCATGTTCCAAAAATTTTCTATCATACACCATATAGAAAAACATCCTTGCAAAATGTTCTCGCCAACTTTCAAGCAATGAAAATAGTATAAGTAAGGACATGCGTTTCTGTTGCCTTCTTATTCTTTTTCATTTAATATAGGAATACAAGCTGCGTTGTACGTAATGTTAATAAAGTTTTAACCTTTAAGCTGAAAAAGGGAGTTTTATATCGAAACCGGAATGTCAGGCCTTTGTCTTTAGACAAGAAGGAAGACAGGAACGTTTTTGCGAGCACCCACTTGGAGGAGTGTGGTTTAAAACTTTCTTACTGTAGTTGAGCAATTTTCATTACAATAATTACCATGTAAAAAGAGACAAACGGAGTACCCCTTATGCCACATGAAGCTGTTTTTTAACGACATCAATGGGAATATCTTGTTTCGCTGCATCGTAAATAAACTCCACGAGGCTATGTCCTTTCTTCTTTCGAAGGAAGTCAAGCCCGGTAGAGAAATCGCTGTTGGATTCGACCATACTGTACACATAAGCGAGTTGCACCAAGATCCAATACCGTTTCACCGCCCGACGCCCGCGAACGCGGTACCCATCGAGCTTCAGCTGGTCTTTCGCTTGTCGAAAAAAGCATTCGATCGACCAACGCTGGGCATAGTAGCGCAAGATCTCTTCATCGCTTAGCTCCCGGTCGGTGCTCAAGACGCAGTGAAGATGTTCAGGTGTCATCGGCTGATCGGCTTTCCAAGCCAACAACACAACGGCATCATCGAGACCTTTCAGCGCTCCCTCGTAGCGATACACGCGATAACGCTCTTCTCCCACCGTGACGAGATGGGTGTCGTTCGGTTCGATATAGCGGGCAAACTGTTTGGCTTGGATGGCGATGCCTTTTGGATAAAGAACCCGATTCGTCTTGAGCATCGCAATGACGTGGAATCCTTTTTTCAGGCAGGCTTCCACGAGTGTTTTCGATGGGTACCAAGAATCCATCAGCACATAAACAGAACCGTGCACATCCAAAGAAGAAAGCATCTCGATGGCCCATTGACCCTTGCTTTTCCCATCCGCCTTGTCGTAGAGGCGAAACGCAAAGGGAAAGGCTTGCGTCATCGTATGAACCATGAGCCAGACGAGAGAGTGTCCCCAAATCGACTTTTTGTCCGCGTGAGAATAATGCCAATTACACCCTTCAATAGCGTGTTTCGCCTGTGACGAAGGCTTCGTTTTTCGGCAGATCGTATCATCGATCGAAACAAAAATGGGGTGATTCTTTCGCTTGGCCGTTCGTTCCACATGACGAAGCATCCACTGTTGGAGTTTGCGAAGCAAGATTTCTTCATCCCAAGGGCTTTTCGTGAAAAAATGGCTCAGTGTCGTTCGATGGTTGGGATGAAAGCTCTCATGATGCAGATCGGTCAAGGTTCCCACAAATCCTTTCGTTGTCAGCGCATCGATAATATGAACGAGATGCTTCATGACCGGCTTAGAGAAATAAAGGGCCAGCCCCAACATTGCGAAAAACTTGTCGATTCCTTGGTGATGTGGTAGTCTATTCATGAGACATGAACCTCCTTGAGAATGGTTTGGTGACACATCTATTCTAATCAAGGAATCGGGTTCATGTCTCCTTTTTTGTTCGGATGTAAATTTATGTTAGTGAATTTGCTCATCTACAGTTTCTTAATTAGAATTACGGCAAAAGCGGCTTTTCAGCAAAAGAAACAAAAACAGTTCCCATCCGGAGCTGTTTTTTCTTTTGCATGGATGGAATACAAAGAAGAATTGAGTGGGAGGGAGCGATTAACTCCCGTCCTCTCACACCACCGTACGTACGGTTCCGTATACGGCGGTTCAATTAAGATCATTGACGCAAGTCTTTATAACTTCCGTGAATAGCTGTTCTCTTTATGCCAGTGGTCACTCCACCCTCCAAGAGGTCTCCCACGGGATTCACCGCTTCCTCCCTCAAGTGAGGTACTACGTTTTCTGTGTTCATCATGACTCACTGAATACCAAGGGCTATTCTCTCTTAATTGTTCGGTCCTTCTTAGTTGTTCTAGACCAACTAATACTATGACCTCTGCTGACTTCTGACGGTTCAGCTACTTATCACTAAGTAGGTTATGAAGAGTACTTCACATATCCGCCAGACCTCCCCGGGTAAGTACATGCACTTTCACACCATCTATCCGCCTCATTTACTCGATATGACCTTCGACAGAAAGAGCTTTGTTTTGTTATGCAAACTCACTCAATCATACCTAGCCTTATATGAGGTTCGTGTTCCTCGGACCGGTGTTTTGCCTCCAGCTTCCTTCAGATTCCGCGTCACCACGGACACCCTTGCTCTTGGCTAACCTCTACTTCTGTCTTCGGGGTTCGGGACTTACACCCTATAGTTCATGTACATGCCGGGCGCACATTGATAAAAGGGCGCCCTTATAAGACGCCCTTTTGTTGCGATCATGCGTGTTCTATCGCATATTCAGTCGTTGCCCAAAGAATGCCTTGATACAATATATCCACCATTTGCTTTAAGTCTTCATATGAGGCAGCTAGAGGAGGCATAAAGACGACCACATCCCCAAGCGGCCTTGTAATCATGCCCAATTCTCTCATTTTTAATGTAGCTTGGTATCCAACACGCTTCTCCCATGGATAGAGCTCTTTCGTCTGTTTATTTTGAACAAGCTCAATCCCGCAAATAAGTCCGAGCTGACGAACATCGCCAACATGTTCAAGCAAGGATACTTTTTCTAAAAGTTGAGACACATATTCGCTTTTCTCTTGTACTTGTTGAACAATATTTTCTTTCTCATACAGCTCCAAATTGGCAATGGCAGCGGCACAACCTAGCTGGTTTCCTGTATAAGAATGGCCATGAAACAGCGTTTTTAACTCTTCATACTCGCCATAAAAGGCTTCATACACTTCTTCAGAGGTTAGTGTAGCGGCCACTGGCAAATATCCTCCTGTCAGTCCTTTCGCCACCGTCATAATATCCGGCTGGACTCCTTCATGCTCGACGGCAAACATTTTTCCCGTACGACCAAATCCTGTCGCCACTTCATCCACAATGAACAAAATGTCAAACTCGCGGCATAAGTTTTCGACTTCTTTCAAATACCCCTTCGGCATTACATTCATGCCGCCTGCTCCTTGAACCATCGATTCCACCGTCATGCCAGCGATTTCATGATGGTGGTTGGAAAATAATTGCCGCAAACTATGTAACGCTTCCTCTTTGGCCGTTTTTTCATCGCCTGACGGATGATGATAAGCGGAAGGAAACGGTGCAACAAAAGCATCAAACAGTAATGATGTATACACTTTATGATAAAGATCAATGGACCCGACGCTCATCGTTCCGACTGTATCGCCATGATAGCCGTTCCCTAATGTTACAAACTTGGTTTTTTCTTTGATTCCTTTGTTTTGCCAATATTGGTAGGCCATTTTGACTGCGATTTCCACCGCCTCTGCCCCGCTGTCCGAATAAAATACCCGTTTCAACCGCTTCGGTGAAATTTGAATTAATTTTTCCGCCAGAATGATGGAAGGCACATTCGCCGCTCCAAGCAAAGTAGAATGTGCGATTTTATCTAACTGTTCTTTAATGGCTTCATCGAGTTCTTTTTTACGATGACCATGAATGTTAAGCCAAAGCGAAGAATTGCCGTCCAAATAAACATTTCCATAAATATCTTTTAGCCGCACCCCATCTCCGCTTTCAATAATAAGAGGATCGCGTTCATAATCTTTCATTTGAGTAAAAGGCAGCCATAAATACTGTTTGCTTTTACTTAATAGCTGATCCGGCGTCATTTAAAAGCACCCCTTTCAAACGCTTTTCATCCCAATTCGAAATCAATTGATCCCTTACCTCTTCCTCTTTCAAACGCTCGATCAGGTTGTCCATATAAGGCACAGATCCAATAACTGGCACATCCGTTAATTTTTTGACCATTATACGGTTATCTTCTTCAATTTCATGGTCATCCACATTTAATTGGTTGAAAATAATGCCTGCAATCGGAATATTCCGTTTTTTCAATGCCTCTATCGATAAAACGGTATGATTAATCGTTCCAAGTCCGGCTCTTGCCACTAGGATGACAGGATAAGACAATTCTTGCATAAAATCAATCATGCAATATCCTTCATCGGTGATGGGCACATATAAACCGCCCGCTCCTTCAAGAATGAGATGTTCGTATTTCGTTTCTAAAGAAGCGATTTGTTCTTTGATTTCATGGACAGGAATATGAACCCCTTCGAGACGGGCAGCCAAATGAGGTGAACTTGCTTTTTTTAATAGAATTCCATAAAACTCATTGTGAGATGTCGGTTTCGTTACCTTTTCATACACTACAGGGTCGGGTGCGTACCATTCCCCATTGCGCTGAATGGCCCCTGTTTGAATGGGCTTAAAAGAAAAAATGGGAATGTTTCTTTTTTGAAAAAAGTGAACAAGTAATGTTGTGATAACGGTTTTTCCTATATCCGTATCCGTTCCTGTTAAAAAAATAGCCGACATCATAATCCTCCTTTATTTGTAAACCTTTTTAAAAAAATGTTAACATATAAAAGGAAAATGCACAATTATTGAAATTTTGAGAATGAGGAGGATTTTCTATGAAACCTAAAGAAATGGTGCTGTGCGGAATGTTTGTTGCTTTAATGGCCGTTGGCGCCAATGTATCGCCTTATCTGACCATCGGCGGCGTTCCGGTCACACTACAACTGATGTTTGCCATTTTAGCTGGAGGAATTCTCGGAAGCCGATTAGGAGCCTTGGCCATGACTGCTTATGTCTTTGTCGGTTTGATGGGCATTCCTGTTTTCGCTGAATTTAAAGGAGGACTTTCAAGCATATTCAGCTCGACTTTCGGCTTTGTGATTTCTTTTATCTTTGTGGCGTATGCCGTGGGCAAATGCTTGCAAAAAGAAAAGCCCTCGAAATGGGCTTACATATGCGCCGGTCTGTCGAGTCTTTTCTTGAACTACATGATTGGCACTAATTTTATGTACTTTGCCCTTATGTTTTGGCTGGATGCACCGAAGGGATTCAGTTATGCTGTGGCATGGTCTTGGATGGCCGCCTACTTGCCTCTTGATCTCATCGTCACCACTTTGTCGCTTGCCCTTGTTCCAAAACTTCGTAAAGCGTTAAAACGGCAGCTGAGTGTGCATCCATCTGCAAAGGCATAAAGCTCTCTCTGAATCAAAAATACTGTAGTGGACTCGCTCAAAGATATATATAGGCAAAGGCCAGTCCTCTCTAGAGGAAGCTGACCTTTGCCGCTTTTACCGTATGATCCCTTGAGTTTCTGATGAAAATCACTCTCAGCCCTTTAACAAAAATTCATTGCCGTCTTCGTCCTTAAATTGGACATAGGTGCCCCATTGCATCTTTTTCGGCTCTCCTAAAAATTCAACGCCGTTTTTCTTCATCGTTTCATATGTTCCCATTATATCTTCACATTCAAATACAATGGAGGCTTTCCTGTTTTCCCAGCCTTCCATCATGGATTTAGGATAAATTACTAAATGAGATTCAGAACCGGCCGGAGCCACTTCCAGCCAAAAAGCATTGGGCCCCATTGGATGCTCTGCCATTACCTCAAATCCGACTTTTTTCGTCCAAAACTCTTTTGCTTTTTGTTGATCTTCCACATACACTGCGACTGTCGATATTTTTCTTATCATTGCTTTCCTCCCGATTTGTTTTATACTTTGCGTTTGCATTTTATCAAATTTTTTTCGTTAGTGGCTGCTATTTATTACCTTGTTGTCTAGTTCTATGAACCAAACCTTCTGTTCATCATTGAAGGAATTTTTTATATCGGTCCTAAGTGTCACCTTCCTATTTCTCATTAATACATTAAGGATAAAGCGGTATTTACCTAAAAATAGGTTTTATCTTGGAACAAACAGAAAAAGAAAAGACGTTTGAGGGGGAGAAGGATGGATTTTGAAGAAAAAGCGAAACAATATTTAGTCGAAGTGCAAAACTGGCTGCAAAACATACGAAAATTTCTCGATGAACAAGAGATGGAAGTTGATCCAAATATGTTGGTTGAGATTGATCGTATCTATCATGACGTGAAACATCAACTTCAGGAAGAAAACATAAGTGAGCCGGTTGTGTCCGAACTTCAACGTACAGTCCGGCAAATGAACCATCGTGTCGTTCAACTTTTTGAAAGAAATCAAATAAGAATTCGTGAATTTGTGCCGATCGGAAAACACGTGCTTCCGCCATTGCCATATGCATATAATGCCTTGGAACCGTATATTAGCGAAGAAATTATGAGACTTCACCATACAAAACATCATCAAAGTTATGTAGACGGGCTAAATACAGCAGAAGAAAAATTGAGAGAAGCAAGAAGAAGAAATCAGTTCGATTTAATCAAACATTGGGAACGGGAAGCAGCTTTTCACGGATCGGGTCATTATTTGCATACGATCTTTTGGGAAATCATGAATCCTAGAGGTGGTGGAAATCCGAAGGGAGAGCTGCTTGCTCAAATCAAAAAAGATTTCGGCAGTTACGAGTTATTTAAAAAGCATTTTTCAGAAGCAGCCAAAAAAGTCGAAGGAGTGGGCTGGGCCATTTTAGTTTGGTCGCCCCGATCGCGAAGACTGGAAATTTTGCAAGCAGAACGGCATCAATTTTTAACTCAATGGGATACCATTCCTCTTCTCGTTCTCGATGTTTGGGAACATGCTTATTATTTACAATATAAAAACGACAGAGGAAAATATGTAGATCAATGGTGGAATGTAGTGTATTGGCCGAATGTGGAAAAAAGATTTGCTGAGGCAAAGAAACTCAAATGGCAGCCTTATTAAAAAAGAAAATGGAGATGATTGCTCTTTTGAAAATAAATGAAAAGAACACCATCTGCAATACAGTGTAGAAAGGACGGTGGTCCTAAAGGAAACACCGTCTTTTTTCTTGTTGCTCATCTTTTTCCTAACCGAATGGCCAACACGAAAAATATCGACATCCAGACTTTTTAAAAATTCCTTGCGACATCCTTACATTCGCTGCGTGCATCTAAACGCCCCCCTTTCATCATCAAAAATGAATAAAAACGTCCATGCCGCAAAAACTGAAAATAACTCTTTAAAAGTTGGAGGCCCGAACAATGGAATTAAAACGTGTAAAACAAATACTTTCTTCACCTGCCGATATTAAAGTTTTATATGAAGGAACTTCCGTTTGGATTGACGGAGTGGACGAAAACACAAAATTGGCCACCGTTCACGCCAGAAACCCACTATTGGAAGAAAGAACACAAGTACCAATAAAAGATTTAATCGAAGATGACGGGGCCTGACCCCCTTAATACTTTAAAGCATTAAGGGGGTCAGGCCCCCTATGAATATGGTATAATTCAACCATAGTTCTAAGGTGAAAGTTGAGGAATCCCATATGTTGAAAAAACTGTTGAAAATCCTGTCCATCATAGTGGTCTTAATCGTCTTGGGCGGGGGTGGCTATGCCTATTATTTGTATCATTCCGCCAAAGAAGCGGCTGATAAAATGCATCAAAACATTCCTTTCGATAATGGCCGCGATCAGTCGGATAAAACGAAAAAAAGCGAACCTATTTCCATTCTTCTTATGGGAGTGGACGAGCGTAAAAATGACAGAGGCCGCTCCGACACTTTGATTGTCATGACGCTTAATCCGCAAAAAGAGAAAATGCAAATGGTCAGCATTCCTAGGGATACGCGAACAAAAATCGTCGGAAAAGGAACCATGGATAAAATAAATCATGCATACGCATTCGGTGGAACAAAGATGGCAATCAATACCGTTGAACAGTTTACAGGTATCCCTATTGACTATTTTATCCGCATTAATATGGAAGCGCTAAGTGGTTTAGTCGATGCCGTCGGCGGTATTACGGTTGATAATCATCTGGATTGGTACGATGAAGGATATTACAAAAAAGGCTATCATTACAAAAAAGGGAAGATTGAACTTGACGGACCAAAAGCACTAGGCTATGTCAGAATGCGCCATTTGGATCCAAACGGGGATTTCGGCCGAAATCAGCGTGAACGGCAAGTCATAACAGCCATTCTGCACAAAGCTACCAGTATATCCTCTGTGACTCATTATCAAGATATTTTGAATACGCTGGGCAACAACGTAAAAACGAATCTTACTTTTCAGGATATGATGAATATTCGATCCAATTACCGCAGCTGTCTATCCAACATAGAAAATTATGAAATCAAAGGAACAGGCCAAAAGATCAACGGCATTTATTATTTGATTGTTCCTGACGAAGAAAAAGCAAAAGTGACACATATGCTAAAGGAAAATTTACAAAGCGAATAAACATGTCTGCCATCTGACAGACATCATCTCAAACAACCTGCCCAAGACGAAAAAACAACATTTATCCTTATACATGGAACGAAGAAAGGACATGGCCCTACGGCGATGTCCTTTCTTGAACCTTCAGTTTTCATTCTTCATTGTACTATTCTGCGAACATGCAAATGGGTTAATATTTAAAATTAGAAATTACCTCTTTGAGCTCTTCCGCCATAGAAGAAAGCAATTTTGCTGATGCTGAGATTTCTTCCATGGAAGCTAATTGTTCTTCCGTTGAAGACGCTACTTCTTCGGATGTGGCTGCGTTGTTTTGCGCTATATTGGCCAATTCATTGGCCATTGCCGCAACCTCTTGGACTTCGGCGGATATTTTTTGCGCCGTTGAGGAAATATCCTGGATTTTAGGAGCAACCTCTCTCATACTATGTAAAATTCCCTCAAACTTTTCAAAGGCTTCATTGGTGATTTTTAACCCTTCTTCTACATCTTCTGTCGTTTTAGACATAATTTGTACCGTATTGCCTGTATCTTGTTGTATTCCTTGAATTAATTCAAAAATTTGCTTCGCCGACTCTTGCGATTGCTCGGCTAATTTTCGGACTTCTTCCGCTACGACCGCAAAACCTCTACCTTCTTCGCCAGCTCTAGCTGCTTCAATGGCGGCGTTAAGAGCCAGAAGATTTGTCTGGTCTGCGATTCCGGTAATAACATCCAATATTTTTCCAATTTGCTTTGAACGCTCTGCTAAAGATTGGATAGCCTCTTCTGACACTTGAACGGATTCATGAATGGAATTCATTTGATCGACCGTCTTCTGAACAGCCTTTTCTCCTTCTTCCGCCTGCAATGTGGATTGTTTAGAAAGCTCCGCTACATTCATGGAATTTTCGGCAATCTTTGTAATTCCTGATGAGATTGTATTTAAAGACTGAGCATTTTTATCAATACCGTTTGTCTGCGTTTCCGCATTGCTTGCCACCTCTTGAATGGAAGATGCGACCTGTTCAGTAACTAAACTTGTTTGTTCAGCGCTCGCTGTTAATTCCTCAGCGGACGAAGCGACTTGTTCCGCACTGAGTTCTATTTTTTGAATTAATGTACGCAGATTTTCTTGCATTTGATTAAAAGCATGGCCTAATTGACCGATCTCGTCGTTTACTTTTATTTCAATTTGTTCAGTGAGGTTGCCTCTGCTGATGGTAATCGCTTTATTTTTTAATACTCTAAGACGGGCAAGAATGGAATAGATAATAAAGTAGACGATTATCGCCCCAAGAACAGAAGAAATGATGATCACGAGCAACGTTTTACGGAGAATAGGCGCAACGGCATCATCCACTTCGGAGATCGACATATTTCCTACTACTTTCCATCCCGTTAACGGATTCGTCGTATAACTGTATAATTTCTCTTTGCCATTCAAAGTATAATGAAATTCCCCTGTATTACTAGCAAATAATTTATCATAAAAGCTGCTGTCTGCTTTTGATCCGGATTTTAGATTAGGATGGGCAACGATCTTCTTATTACGATCGATCAGGAACGCATATCCTTCTTTTCCTACCTTCACTTTTTCCACTAAATCTTTAATCTTGTTTAATCTTATATTGATCGCCACGACGCCAGAACCATCATTGGTTGTTTTGCATATGGTGACCACAGTTTCACCAGTAGAGGCCGTTTTTTCAGGATCCGTCACTACTACTTGCCCTTTATGATTCATAGCTTCCGAATACCAATATCTCTGTCTCGGATCATAGCCGGAAGGCATCTTAAATCTTGGCATTTGAACATATAATCCATTTTTAGTGCCGACAAAAATACTCACTACTTCCGGATGCAAATCTACATATTCTTTAAAAATTCTGCGAAGTTCGGGACTGTCATCGCCTTTATACAGACGAGATGAGACGGTTTTCGAAAAGTAATCGATATCATTTACTTTTGGTTTGATGCTGTTGTCAATAAGTGTGTTCACTAGCTTCACATTTTCATTAACACTTGTGAAAATTTGATTTTGAATTTGATCTTTAGCCGAATTGTATGCCAATGATCCTACAACAATCGAAGGAAGCAGTAAAATAACAGCAAAAGAAACGATGAGTTTTGATCTCAATCCGCTGAATAGTTTTATCTTCACTTTTCATACCTCTTTCATTAATAGTTTTGAAGATTCACTCTTAAACAAACTACTTAAAGTAAAACAAGTCTAGCTGTGTGTATCAAAAGATTTTTTTAGAACGGGATAAAAGTAGAAGCTTCGCTGCTTTTTTAGGTCTTATTACCCATCAATCTCTTTGCGTTTTTGCCATTATGTAGTTCTTAACGACTATTTAGCAACCAAAAAGAAAAACCGATCACTCCGATCTTGAGCCGCGGTTATGACATTCTTCAAAACTATGATCCTTTCCTAATATCAAACGAACCGTTTCACACCTAAAAAAGCGCTTTCCTCGTTTAAATCGTGAACACCACTGCAGCGGACCGATTAAAATGACTTTTGACTCTGAATGCGCTCTCTCCCTTCCTATTGAATTTCTCCTGTTCCCTCTTATGGACACATCTCCATCCATCTTTTTAAAGACACTCTATGACCAAGTTGAAACCAAAAATTACTTCACGCCAAAAAACATTCTCGCACCTTCAGCATCGTTCCGCTACATTCTAATCCTTATACAATATGTACACGCTCAATGTGTGTCCACGTAATCTGTTTCCTTTCCCGTTGCTAAATGACAAACAAAACCACGTCATAATAAAAATTTTCATTAAATAATGAATTCTTAATTTGATTGTATACCCGAACCCAGTATGCAAGTCAAGGCAAATCAGGAAATTGTTTTCAATTTTTTGGTTTCTTTTTCCTTCGGTTAAACGTCTGAAAGCTTTACATAAAATGTTTTCCATCCGCTCAGGATACATACTCTTTACTTATACACGTTTCAGCGTGATCAGCAAAATGTCGTTAAGAAGCCAGCCGATGATTATTCAAATCAAATTGCTTCCGTTCTAAACAAATCGCTTCAAAATTGCACCGACGCTGGAAATTGTTGAAGGATCGTTTCAAAGGCGATTAAATAAAAATTTGTTCATAAAATCCATTAGAAGTTTATTACATCCGGATGAATGATGCTAAACAAAACGATTATTCTTTCATTTTTCGAGAAACGACTCCGGAAAAGAAAAAGGACATTGCTCTAAACATCAGTTTTTGGCAATGTCCCTTTCACTATTCCTTTCCTATTTGCCGATAAATCCCTTTTTATGCCACTTCCATGCGGAGGCGATGATTTCCTCCAAGCCGTATTCCGCTTTCCAACCTAGTTCGTGGTAAATTTTTTCAGAAGTGGCGACGAGTCTAGCCGGGTCACCGGGACGGCGATCTGTATATTCAATGACAGCTTTACGTCCGGTGACGCGTTCGCACGTATCGATCACTTCTTTTACGGAATAGCCTTTTCCATTTCCTAAATTATAAGTTGCTGATTTCTTTTCGCCCGACAACAAGGCATTCAGCGCCAAAATATGGGCTCGAGCGAGATCGGTAACATGAATATAATCGCGGATGCACGTTCCGTCCGGCGTATCGTAGTCAGTGCCAAAGACGGAGATTTTCGGACGCTGGCCAAGCAAATGCTGCAAAATAATCGGGATTAAGTGCGTTTCCGGATCATGCGCTTCCCCAATTTCTGCCGATTCATGTGCGCCCGCTGCATTAAAATAGCGAAGAACGACATAGTGCAAATCGTACGCATCGGCAAAATCAGCCAAAATCTGTTCCACCATCAGCTTCGACCGCCCATAAGGATTGATCGGTTGGGTCGGCTGCTGTTCATCGATCAGTTCCACATTCGGGATCCCATAAGTGGCCGCCGTCGACGAGAAGATAAAATTCTTCACGCCATGCTCGATCATCGAATGCAATAACGTCAAAGTATTCGCCACGTTGTTTTGGTAATATTTATAAGGATGCTGCACTGATTCCCCCACCAAACTATTGGCAGCAAAGTGCATCACCGCTTCAATCGGATAATTTGAAAATAATTTATCGAGTACCGCTTTATCGCCCAGATCTCCTTCAACAAAGTGTGCACGGCGATCCACCAGCGAACGGTGCCCCGTCGATAAATTATCAAGAACGACGACTTCTTTTGTTTCTACAAGTTCCTTTACAAGATGGCTGCCGATATATCCGGCGCCGCCAACAACTAAAATCATTGCTGACATCTCCCTTTTGTCTTAGTAAACAGTGATTTGATTTAGTTCATTTTCCACCCATCGCATAACGTCTTCTTCCAGTCGCGCCAATCTCTCGGCACTGTTTTGCAAGGACGTTCCTTTCACGCCGAAATAAAACTTGGCTTTCGGCTCCGTTCCGGACGGGCGAATGCAAAACCAAGATCCGTCTTGAAGATAATATTTCAGAACATTGGAAGACGGCAACGAGATCTTTCTGTGACTTAACTCTGTAAGATCCATGTGTACACCTTTTAGGTAATCTTCAACTGCGACGATCGGGGATCCGGCCGCTTGGGCAGGAAAAGACTCGCGAAATTTATCCATCAGGGCGGCAATGGTCTCCGATCCGTCTTTTCCTTTCAAAGTCAGCGACCGCAGTGATTCACGGAAATAGCCGTATTGTTCAAAAATATCCATCAGACCGTCATACAAACTCTTTCCTTGTGCTTTGTAATACGCTGCTACTTCGGCTGCCAGCACCGCTGCCTGAACAGCATCCTTATCGCGTACGAAATCGCCGATCAAATAGCCATAGCTTTCTTCATAGCCAAATAAAAAGGTATGTTCTCCTGTCTGTTCAAATTCTTTGATTTTTTCGCCGATAAATTTAAATCCAGTCAACGTATCAATCGTTGGAATGCCAAAGCTTTTGGCAATTTCCCTGCCTAGCTCCGATGTCACAATCGTTTTGATCACCACGCCGTTTTCAGGAAGCGTGTGGTTGGCTTTCTTCTGCGTCAACAAATAATGAAGCAAAAGCGCTCCTGTTTGATTTCCGGTCAACACATGATAGTCGCCTTGTGCATTTTTCACAGCCACACCTAAACGGTCAGCATCCGGATCCGTGGCCAGCAAAAGATCGGCGTCTTCTTTTTCCCCATAACGGATCGCCAGTTCAAAAGCGCTATGCTCTTCCGGATTGGGAGATTGAACCGTAGAAAAATGGCTGTCAGGCTGCTCCTGCTCTTTCACCACGGTGATGTTCGTAAAGCCAAAGTTTTTTAATCCTTCCCGAACAGGGATATTTCCCGTACCGTGAAGCGGCGTATAAACAATTTTCAACGAATCAGCCACAGAAGATACGACTTCCTTGTTCTGACGGATCGTCTGTAATTGTTGTTGATACGCTTGATCCACTTCGCTCCCAATATACGTGAGAAGGCCGTTATGGACAAGGTCTTTTTCTTCTGCCACTTCCACCGTCAACTCATTTTCGACAGCTTGAACGTAGCGAATCAATTCGTCCGCCATAGCAGGAGGCAATTGTCCGCCGTCCGGTCCATATACTTTGTAACCGTTGTATTCAGGAGGATTATGGCTAGCGGTAATAACAACACCCGCAAATGTGTGTAAATGGCGGACAGCAAACGACAATACGGGAGTCGGACGCAAACTTTCAAACAAAAAGGCGCGAATTCCATGTTTCCCCACCGTTTTCGCCACTTCCAAAGCAAACTCCGGCGATTTCCGGCGGGAATCGTAGGCAATTGCCACGCCGCGCTTCACCGCTTCCTCACCTTGAGACTTTATGTATTGCGCCAGCCCTTCTGAAGCTTTCCGAACCGTATAAAGATTCATTCGATTCGTACCAGGTCCGAGTTCCCCGCGCATGCCGCCTGTCCCAAATTCAAGACTCTTATAAAAGCTGTCTTCCAACAGTTTTTCATTATCTTTGATACCATCCAACTGGTTCTTTAAAACTGGATCTAAATTTGGATAAGATGTCCATTTTTCATAGATCGTTTTCCAAGTCATATTGTTCCCCTCCAACTCCCCAATAGAATCATTAAAATACTGCATACATGAACATTCTGATCTTTTCCTCACCACTAACCATAGTCGAGCTAAAATGATCATCCTGTATTAAAAGTGTACCGCTGATTAGTCATCAAACTATTCGTAGGCTGACAGCGCTTTAGACAACGCTTCCTTTTATATGAAATATTTTCCAATCACCGAAGTACAATTCTTAATTCACCATGAAGACCCCATTTTCCTTTTCAATCATAGTCTTCTTGATTGCATGATAAAAAAGCATAGCAAAATTCTTTCTTTACAGAGAGAGCCGGTAAAACTCTGCTTACAAACTTAATGAAAAACGCAAAACGAAAAAAGTACAAATCTGAATCCAAACTCTTTTTATAATGACCTCTAAAAGAAAAAACGGAATCGATCACAAAAAAGTTCAGTTGAATATTACATTCTATTCGCGTCCCATTTTATACATTCAAAAAACAAGTGAATGACAAAGAAAAATAGAGAATGGCTGTACTTGCAGGATTCAACTTTCGTTTAAAAAAATCCTTTTAATGGTTAAAAGCAGTATATCTACTCAGTAATGAATGCTTATATCCATATTTCCCTGAGTCCAACGAAAATTCTATTTCATCTTAGCAAAAAGATTCTCTACCATTATTGTGAACTACCCTCCACTTATCAACCTTACGGTTTGATTGAAGTGGGGGCTTCTCGGGTAATCCCGTCTAATGACAGAAAATTGACCGAGCTAACCCTCTCGTTCCGAAAGTTATTATTCTTTATGCTAATAAGCGTAATCCCTCATTTTTGATATTGATTGCTGAATTGTGATCGCGATCTAATACAAAGCCGCAAGAACATTTATATACACGTTCAGATAATGGCATTTCTTTTTCCTTGCCGCAACATGAACACTTCTTAGTGGAGGGAAACCACTTATCAATTTTCACAAGTTGTTTCCCCTGTTCTTTTAGCTTATACGCTAAGAAAGTAGTGAACATCCCCCAGCCGTTATCATGAACGCTTTTTCCAAAGTTGAGGGCTTGAGACATGCCTTTCATGTCTAAGTCCTCAATAATCACAGCGTCATAGTTTGTTGCTAATTCTTTTGACTTATGATGAAGAAAGTTTCTGCGCTGATTCGCTGTCTTTTCATGTAGCTTAGCCACTTTCAGGTGTTGTTTTTCCCATCTTGCAGAACCTTTCTTTCTTCGAGAAAGAATTCGTTGTGCTTTTGCTAATTTATCTAAGGCTTGCCGATAGTAACGTGGGTAATTGGCTTTCTTACCCTGTTCACTCTCGACATATAGACCATCCATAGCAAAATCCAAACCAACAACTTTCTGTATTTTAACTGGACGAATATCTTTCTCATATTCTGTCAAAATTGAAATGTAGTATTTGCCTGTCTTTGTTTTAGAAATAGTGCAAGATTTGATTTTATAATCAGCAGGTATCTCTCTATGCTGTTTCATTTTTATTGGCTTTTTGATTTTTGGCAGTTTGATATGACCATTTTCTAGCTTAATATTTCCGTTGACCATATTAGTTGTATAGGATTGTTTTGCTTTACGATTTTTGAACTTTGGAAAATCCGCATTTCCTTCAAAGAAATTCTTATAAGCAGTCTGTAAGTTCATTTGTGCATTTGCCAAAGCTAAAGAATCCACTTCTTTTAGGAATGGAAATTCACTTTTATATTTTGCAGGGGTCGGAAACTTTTGCTTTTTAAGCAATTCTTTATCATCCTTGAACTTTTCATACGTTTCTTTGCGTTCAGCTAACATCTTATTGTAGACAAAGCGAACACAACCAAATGTCTTAGCTAATAATGCGGATTGTTCTTTGTTTGGTAACAAACGAAACTTGAAAGCTTTGTTTTGCTTGGCCATATCAATTCACCTCACTTTGTGCGGAAAAATTTCGTATATATTGATTATACCGTAAAAAATCCGTACAATCAATATGAGGTGATAATCATGAGAGAAGAGAAAGAACGTGTAGAAATTCGTATGCCTAAGACGATATTAGAAAAATTGGAGCAATATCAAAAAGAAAATGGGATTCCAACTAGAACAGCCGCAATCTTAGAATTGTTGAGAAAGGGATTGGAAAAATAACTTTGGCTAAAGCCAACCGAAATTCATCTCCCACCTACTCATTGGTGCTATTCGCACCTTCACATTCCTAGAGGATGGGAGACTTCTTTCGGAAAGACGTTAAAATAATTCATCGAAATCACAGCATATCTTAACTGGGTCAAACTTTTCGGTTCTTTGTATTCGTTTTTATTTTTTTATACAGTAAACAACCGTCTTTCTTAAAAGGAATGCGATTCATTGACTTTTTTGATCACCCGAGCAAAGGAAGAATAAAAAGAAACAGCTGGTAAAATCACGATCTTTTCCCCAACTGTTTCAAAATGACGATTCTGAGGTTGTATAGAACGACAAAAGAATCGGGTTAAGTGACTATTCACAAATTGACTATAGCTAAACGAGCTAATTTTCTTCATTTTTTCTTTCTTACATATTCACTTTATTCAGATTGGTTTCTTTTAAAATATTATCCATGATTTTCAACAGTGGCTCTTTTAATTCCGAATCTTGTAATGCTATTTCAATCGTGGTTTGAATAAATCCCAGCTTCTCGCCCACATCATATCGCTTGCCTTCAAATTGATAGGCAAATACTCGCTGAATTTGATTCAACTTTTGAATGGCATCCGTCAGTTGAATTTCTCCTCCGGCTCCTTGCTCTTGTTTTTCTAAAAACAAAAAGATTTCCGGCGTTAAAATATAACGGCCAATAATCGCCAAATTGGAGGGAGCTGTTCCCGGTGCCGGCTTTTCCACAAAATTTTCTACTTGGTAGCGGCGCCCTTGGCTTCCAGCCGGGTCGATAATACCGTAGCGGTGTGTTTCTTCTTCCGGAACTTCCTGAACCCCGATAATGGAAGAATGGGTTTGTTCGAATTGATCCATTAATTGCTTTAAACACGGCGTATCGCTTTGAACAATATCGTCGCCTAATAGAACGGCAAACGGTTCATCCCCGATAAAATTGCGGGCGCACCATACGGCGTGGCCTAAACCGAGGGGTTGTTTTTGGCGTATATAGTGGATGTTAGCTAAATTGGAGGAATACCTGACTTTTTCCAACAAATCGAGCTTCCCTTTGTCCGCCAAATTATGCTCCAGCTCCCAGGCATTGTCAAAATGGTCTTCAATCGCTCGTTTACCTTTTCCAGTAACGATGATTATATCTTCGATCCCGGATGCTACTGCCTCTTCCACTATGTATTGAATAGTCGGCTTGTCCACAATCGGCAACATTTCTTTCGGCATGGCTTTCGTTGCGAGCAAAAAACGAGTGCCGAGCCCGGCAGCCGGTATGATCGCTTTACGTACCTTTTTCAAACCGCATACTTCCTTTCGTTTGAATTTTTTAGAATGCCGATGGGTTTTGTTCGAATAACGGATTTTTATAAAATATACGCAAAATGCAGTTGATTATGTTTGTATTTTAACAAAGTAAAATTAGTTAGGTCACGAGCCATCTCTCACGTTTCTCTCGATGACCGACTTTTATGAAAGAGCCACTCCCTCAGGCATAGAATCCCTACCTAATGGTTATTTTTTATGGATAGTTCAGTTGATTTGTTGAAAAGAGGTTCGATTCAAACATTGTTGTTGATTCGGGCTAAGGCTCCAACCCGATATTCTGTTAAAATAGCCCGAGAAATTTTTTCTTTTTAATTTGTTGCGGCGGTTCTTTCATGATATTCTGACCGCTGACTGCCAATTCTGCATTTTCTTGAAAGTAATAGACATAATCGATTCCAAATTCTTTTTCAAGTCGATCCAATGTCTCCATCATTTTGAACGGGCGTTTGTTTGTATTGTGTGCATCCGAAGCAATAAAATGCGCTAAGTTGGCGCCAATCAGCTGTTCCGTAAATTTCTGAATTTTTTCCCGAAATAGCCGGTGAGGCTGGCAGCGGTAATTTGCGCTGCCGCTCCGTTCTTAACTAGATTATACAATTTGTCCGGGTCCTGGATTAGTTCTTGGTTTCGTTCGGGATGAACAATGACAGGCACTAGCCCCTTCATTTGCATGTCAAAAAGGAGCTGTTCCGCGTACTTTGGAACATAACCGGACGGAAATTCCACCAATACATAAGAGGAATCCCCGCCAAGAGTGGAGATTTCCCCATTTTCATAGTCTTGAAGGAGTTCTCCGTAAATCCGCACCTCTTGTCCGGGGAGAACCGTTACATTAATCCCTTCCCGTTCCAAATGCGCATTTACTTCCATTACTTTTGCGACAATCTCTGATTTACGATTAATATATTTTCTGTTCATATGGTGGGGAGTGGCGATGATCGTATGAATTCCTTCTTTTTCTGCTTGTTTGGCCATTGCAGCTGCTTCTGTCAAAGTTTGAGTCCCATCGTCCACCCCAGGTAATATATGGCAGTGTATATCGATCATCGTCTCTTCCTACTTTCCGATTTAAGATTATTTTACTGAAATGAACAGATTGTTGCACGGAATCCATTTTAAATATTTTCAAAGACTATGTAAGAAAATATAGAATCTCTCAGTGGTTTCCATTCTATTTTTCTCCATAATAATAGTAATAGCTTGAACTTTTCATCGTTTTGCTGTTTAAAACAGCGCCCAACAACTTTGCTTTCGCCGCTTGAAGCAATTCTTTCGCCTTAAGAGCATTTTCCAATTCCGTTACTCCGCTTTTGACAACCAGCACCGTACCTTGGCATTGGTTCGCCAGCACTTGAGCATCAGTGACCGCCAAAACAGGGGGCGAGTCAAATATGACGAGATCATACTGTTTGTACGCTTCCGCCAACATTTGTTCCATCATCCTCGAACTTAACAGCTCGGCTGGATTAGGTGGAATCGGGCCCGAAGATAAAAGATCGAGCTTCTCAACATCGGTTGCTTGAACCGCTTCCACCAGCGATGCCTGTCTCGTAAGAACATTGGTCAATCCAACCGTATTGGTTACACGAAACGTATAATGCATAGTCGGTTTTCGCAAATCACTATCCACAAGCAAGACGCGTTTTCCTTGTTGGGCGAAAACAATGGCTAAGTTAGCAGCTGTCGTCGATTTTCCTTCTCCCTGGCTTGCAGATGTCACCATAAAGGAGCGTAGTTCGCCATCAGCAGATGCAAATTGAATATTAGTACGAATCGTCCTGTATTGTTCTGAAATAGGCGATTTTGGGTTCAACTTTGCAATCAATTTTCGTTTATTGTCTATTTTTTTCGTTTTACGAGCCAAATGTCTCACCCCTTACTTGTTTGCGATGTGAAGAACGTTGGGTGGCTAGCTTGATATCTTCCTCTGAAATCGTGGTAACCATGCCGAGAATCGGAAGTTCCAATCGTTTTTCAATATCTTGTTCGTTTTTGATTGTATTATCTAAATACTCAAGTAAGAAGGCTAGCCCTACACCTGCCATTAAACCGACGACTACAGCGATCGCAATATTTAGGAGCGGTTTCGGTTTCACCGGCGTCATGTCTTTTCCTAAATCGGCTTTAGATAAAATGCTAACGTTATCGACATTCATAATTTTCACAATTTCTTGTTTAAACACTTCCGCTATTTTATTCGCAATTAACACTGCTTTGTCAGGATCGGGGTCTTGAACCGATACGTTCAGTACTTGAGAGTTCTGCTCGCTGTCGACGGTTATTTTTTGGTTCAACGTGTCAGTCGTCATATCCAATTTCAATTCTTTAATAACTTTTTCCAAAACGGCCGGACTTTTGATAATCACGCTGTACGTATTCACAAGCTGCAAGTTGGCCTGCACTTGATTGAAATCGTACATTTGCTGATCGTTTTTTGACTGGTTGACAAGCAGCTGCGTAGCGTAGAAGCCTGGTAAATCGGAGTAAGAATAAAAAAGCTGACTAATCCACTTATCAGGGCTGCCAGTACCGTAATCAACACAATCAGACGCAGCCGTTTTTTCAGAGTTTCCATTAAATCTCGCAGGCTGATCGTTTCTTCCATAATGTCCTCCTTTAGTAAGTATAAATAAGTCCAAAGTCCGAGGACTTTATACTATATGATTCTAAGATACTATTAAACAGGAAAATTATATCATAGTTGCTAATTTTGATAAACCTTGTCATAATCTTATTGAAAATGTTGTCGATTAGCACTTATATTTAAATCTTTTTGAAAAATTTTTTGAAAATAGGAATTGTTTTGGAGGATTATGGATGAAAAATTTGATGACGTTGTTATTCGCAGTGGTCGTTGCCCTTTTTTTATTGGCAGGCTATTGGTATTGGAAGGAAAAAACGACCGTCGATTCAACCGCTGTGGTGACACCCGTTTCCGGAAACGGATCAAACGAAAGTTGGAAAGATTTGTCGAGTCATTGGCCGGATCAGGCTCGCAAACAGCTGGCAAAATCATTCCATGACGGAAAGCCATTTCAAGTAGCCATTGTCGGCTCTAAAGCACTTGGAAAAGAGGATAACGGCTGGTCTGTTCAATTGAAGAAAGCGCTGGAGACCGCCTACAGCCCGGTACTGAAAGTATCGATTTGGGAAGAAGAAGGGACATCACTCGACTTTCTTCAAAATGGGGAGATAGAGAAAATTGCCGCTTCCAAACCCGATATGATTCTGTTCGAGCCGTTTACATGGGCTGACAACGGCAAAGTGTCTGTAGAAGACAACCATACGGTTATTCAGACGTTTGTGCGTGACGTCAAAGCGGAGAACGAACATGCAGTCGTGATGATCCAGCCGCCAAATCCGATTTACGGTGCATCCAACTATCCGGAGCAAGTCAAATCGCTTAAGGAATTCGCAAAAACAGAAGGATTGAACTATATCGACCATTGGAAAGTTTGGCCGGACTACTCCTCTGACAAACTGAAAGATTACATCGATGAAAGCAACGGCTTGCCGAACACGAAAGGTCACGCTTTATGGGCGAAGTTTTTGAAAAAGTATTTTATGGCTTCATAAATTCAAGACACATAACATGAATTCCGTATGTTCCATTGCGGTCCTTGTTATTTTCCCGCTAATAGCCTCTCCTTTTTTATTTTGACCGCAATGGCTAAATGACGGATCCACAAGAATCTCCTCTCCATTTTCACACCGCCACAAACTTCAATTGCGTCCAAAAATCTTATCATTTAAGTCTATCTTGTAAATCCATTTTTGGAAAAAATCCATTTATTAAACATCTATCTTCACTAATTATTTTGGCCTAATCCATTTTCCACCGACGGGAAAGCTGACTTCCGCTATCAAAAAGGGCTTCTTTGTCGAATTCTTTCTTCCGCAATTTAAAATATTTCCTCAGAGCAGATGTATGCTTCATTATTGTTCGACAACAACAGAAATTGCCCGGGAAATTTAGACAGAAATATTTGTCCAAAAGTATCAATTTTATTCCTCATTCGTGTGAACCAGTAGGAATCTGTCATTTTAAATGAATGGTTGAATTCCTTCTGCATTGTTTCTTAACAACTTATTTTTCGCTTTTAACAGTTTGAAAAAATAAAGGTGTGAAGAAAATCACGGGAAAGATTGGAAAACGAGAGGTGAATGAATAATCCCCTTTTTCGGAGCCAACCTAAAATTGACTTCAAAAAGGAGGGTTATAAATGGAACACGTAAAAGCACTAATCATTAAGTTTGTCATGGTCATGATCATATTAGCATTCGTGCTTGGATTATTTTACAGGGTGGATTTCGGTGAATATTTTACCATAAGCTTAATTGTGACAGTCGTATCCTATATGTTGAGTGATCTTTTTATTCTTCCGCGTTTCGGAAATACAGCCGCTACCATTTCCGATTTTGTATTGGCGTACATTTTAATATGGGCCGTCGGAAGCGGTATTATAAATGAAAACATTTCCCTTGGCTGGGCAAGCTTCTGGTCTGCTTTGATTTTAGCGATTGCCGAAATATTCTTCCATCGCTATATAAACAAAAGTGTGTTCAATGAAGACCGAAACAACGGCAGAGAAGCCCGCCACAATCCAGCCTTTAGCTCCGAATTCGGCGAAGAAGATGAGATTGTGTCAGCGAAAGATTTCCGTACACAAAATAGCCATGACAATCACGCTGACAGCAGCAATATCCATTCCAACGATCACAACAGTATAAGTAACAACAACTTAACGAACAACAATTTCAATCCCAATAACTTAACGAATAACAACCCAACGAATAACAATTTCAATAATAACAACCTGACTGATAACAACTTCAGTAATAATAACTTGAAAAACACAAAAGACAACAATGTTCGTCGCATTTATGACAACGATCAAAATGATCAATAACGACAAAACTTTATATTTAACAACAGGATGGCTCAACTTCCATCCCTTTTTGCTCTTTTTTGCCTCCGTTTTTCTGAAATCAAAAGAGGTCCTCCCAACACTATTTCTAGTTGTGGAAAGACCCCGATTGAATGTTCTTTTATTGAGCAATAAGAGCTTTTCGATCTCGGAAAGAGACCGTTGGATAATAGGCATTTTTCACAAGTACATTTGGACCGAGACAGCGGGCTTGCGGGCAATGGCAATGAAGTTCTTTCGCCCATTTGGAATCAAGCCAGCGTTCAAATGCCTCGGAAAGCGTATCTGTTTGTACATTGCCAAAAGGCGGTGTGTCGCCAAAATCAGTCACAATAACGTCGCCTGTAAAAATATTGACGTTTAACCGAGAGCGTCCATCCGGATCATTACGGACGGTTACATTTTTTTCCTGATAAAGTCGTTCGAGCAAGCGGAGATCTTCCGGATTGCGGCTGCATGGATAGAACGGCAGCGTGCCAAACAACATCCAAACATCCTGGCTGCGGATATCGAGCAAGTGATGGATGGCCTCTCGAATTTCCGTTAACGAGAGCAAGTGAAGGCTGGAAGCAAAATCACTTGGGTACATCGGATGTATCTCGTGGCGAAAAGCTTTCATTTCCTCCACCACTTGACGATGTATCTTCTCTAAATAAGGAAGCGTCTTTTTATTCAGCATCGTTTCCGCAGAAATCTTGACTCCTTGTTCAGCAAGAAGACGGGAATTTTCAATCATCCGCTCAAACATGGCCTTTCTTTTACTCATTGGCGGTTTACGATCCATCATCGCAAAACCAGTTTCGCTAAATTCTTCAATCGTTCCCCAGTTATGGGAAATATGTAGAACATCGATATACGGCGCCAGCTGTTCATACCGTTCTGCCGGCAGCGTCAAGTTGGAATTGACTTGTGTGTAAAGCCCTCTGCTTTTCGCATATTTCAATAGAGGCAATGTATAGTTTTCCACCGATTTTTTCGACAACATCGGCTCTCCGCCTGTAATGCTGATAGCGCGCAAAGTCGGCACTTCCTCCAAGCGCTGGATCAATAGTTCTACAGGCAAAGCGTCCGGATCCTTTGCAGCCAGCGTATACCCTACCGCACAATGGGCGCATCGCATATTGCAAAGATAAGTAGTAGTAAACTCTACGTTAGAAAGTACATATGATCCGTGCTGTTCAATATCCATATAAGATTCCCACGGGTCAAAATCAGGGGAAATAGAACGTGACGTCATAAAAAAAGCTCCTTTATCCAATAAAATATAATGAAATATCCACCATCTAGGGAGACGCCGGGCATTCGAGGGACTCCCTGGATGGATATGAAACGAACCGGGCTTTTTCGAATCGTGATTCCCTTAGCTTAAAGAAAACTCGTTCACGTGCAGTCGGGCATCCTAATAGGAATTCCGGTAAGGGATCACAAGCCCGTTCAGCGAAATATTCCATCTACAATCATGTTGAAAAAGAGCCATTTTGTCAAATAAAGCAACCGTAAATCACCCATTATGCTGCGTCACATTCTATTTAAAAAAAGTGTTTTCCTTTTTCAATCATCTAAGGAGGCCATCCGTCGTTTCATCTATTTTTCATCCCCACTTTTTCATCACTTTGAATGGCTTTTAATTTATAAATTTTGGAGTAGAAGTCCCCTTTTCCTTTTGCATCTTCCAACAGAAGGCCGACATACATCAGTTCGTCTCCAAAATACGTACCGTCTATTCCTTCGATTTCATACTCATAATCTGTTCGCAAACCTTTTAACAAAATACGGGAAAATCCCGGATTAGCCGTTCCCAACACTTGATAATACCCAACAAGCGCCTCTTTTTGATCTTCAGAAACTACCATCCAGCTTACGATGTTGCCATCGTCTTCAAAAGGGCTTCTTATTCGATAGAACGTTCCATTCATGATCCATTTCCTATTTTTCTTATAAAAGGCAATCTGTTCTTTAACTTTTTGTTTGTCTTTCTCTGATAGCTTCGTGACATCCAGCTCGTAGCCAAATACTCCGAAGAACGCCACATGTGCTCTTGCCTCAAGACTCGTGATCCTTTTGACTTGATGATTCGGAACAGACGTAACATGGGCGCCGATTGCGCTTAAAGGATAGAGAAAAGAAGTTCCGTATTGAATTTTCAAACGTTCGATCGCATCTGTGTTGTCACTCGTCCATGTTTGCGGCGCATAATATAACATTCCCGGATCAAACCTGGCCCCGCCAGCGGCACAAGACTCAAAAAGGACATGCGGGAATTCCGTCGTCAATCTTTCGTATAGATCATACACACCTAAAATATAACGATGGGGAACTTCTCTTTGACGTTCAGGAGGTAAATCAGCCGATCCAATTTCTGTCATATAGCGATTCATGTCCCACTTCACATAAGAAATCGGTGCTTCCCGAAGAATTTGGGCCATCATTCCATAAATATGATCGACCACTTCTTTTCTTGAGAAATCTAATACATACTGATTTCTCCCTTGGGACATCCTCCGCCCTGGCACTTTGATCACCCAATCCGGATGTTGTTCGTATAATCGGCTAGCTTTGGAAATCATTTCAGGCTCGAACCAAAGTCCAAACCGCATTCCTAAGTCATTGATCTTTTGGGCAAGCCCTGCGATTCCACTAGGCAGCTTTCGTTTATTCACAAACCAGTCTCCAAGCGAGGTTTTACTGTCATTTCGCTTTCCGAACCAGCCGTCATCCAAAACAAACAGTTCAATGCCCAACTCTTTCGCTGTTTTAGCAATCTTAATCAGTTTTTCTTCATCAAAATGAAAATAAGCGGCTTCCCAGTTATTAATAAGCACCGGTCTTTCCTTGTCTCGCCAATAACCTTTTGCTAATCTCGTGCGATATAACTGATGATACGTTTGGCTCATCCCATTCAGTCCTTGATCAGAGTAGACCATCACCACTTCCGGCGTTTGAAAACTTTCTCTTTGTCCTAGAAGCCAGTTAAAATCAAAAGGATGGATGCCCATTGTGACACGGGCGACATCGTAATGATCGACCTCCACCTGTGCCAAAAAATTTCCGCTGTAGACGAGGCTAAACCCATATACTTCCCCCTGATGTTCTGTGGCATCCGGTCTTTTCAATGCGATAAAGGGGTTGTGCTGGGAACTGCTCGCCCCTCGTGTGCTCGAAATACTCTGAATGCCAGGTTGTAATTTTCTCATTTTCACATATCTCTCCCTCCCCCATGATCCGGAGAGGTGAACCATTTCAAATTGTGAGTCGAAGAAATCGATGCTGGCGCTCATTATTCTGGTCAAGTATAAATCTTGCTGGCCATGATTGACCACTCTCGCACTTCGGGCCAAGGCGTTCCACTCGCTAAAAACTGTGTAAAGCAATTGAATTTCGGTGTCGATCAGTTTATCGTACAACGAAATTTCAAGCGTAATCGCCTCTTCGCCTTTTTCCACATACGTTGCCGGCAGCCCCTCTAATTTCGGCTTTCCTTTATAAATTTTATGATGTTGATATTCAAAATTCGTAATACGGCTTCCATTTTCCTGAAGAATTTGAAACGCGGGCTCACGAAAATCAGTCGTACCATAAGAAGGATACTCTTGTTTTAAAGTATCAAGGGAAAACGAATCCCCCTCATACACACAGGCAACCAAGGGCCTTGGTCGAATTGAATATAGATGGGAAAAAGACTTTCGATCGCGTATTTTTTTTCCGAAATATAGTTGCCCTAGCTGGTTGTTTTTCAAAATTTTGATAATGTAGCTGAAATCTTTTCCTTGAAGGTGAAACTCTTTTGTTTTTTTATTAAAGCGAATCATCGCTTTTGGTGAAAAAGACATATGACCACACCTTTGGATTGTGATTGGAATCTATTACCGAATTTTCCAAACACAATGATGATATGGAAAAATGATGGACGGCTCTTATGACTGTGGTGAATGGAGTGTAGGCAGATAGATGGAAATAATTAGACATCACCTGTCCGTTTTTTCTCTGTTGGTCATTTAAAGAGCCAGTGTTCATTATGGTCGTACGAATCGATTCCCCATCCTCAAATCAAATGGTTTCTTATACAGTATATTTGTAGATCATACACGGCATTCAGGAATTTTCTTTTATATCTTAATTCTTCAAACATTCCACATCATGGTAAGATGATATCTCTTTTTCTCGGTGCTCCGTATGCTAATACATGATACGTCCTTGCTCTCGTACGATGGATTTAATAAAATGAATGTGGGTGCTCAATGGATCATCTATTCTTAACAATCTGCAAGATCAATACCATCATGATTCATCACTTTAATCTTAAAAGTTTACCATTTTACCGTTTCAACGATAAGGATGAAAATGTGTGAGTAAAATGTTTGTGGGAGAAATTCTTAGAATTCCCCGATGAGGGGGTTGGGAACGTAGGTTCGCAATCCCCCTCATCGGGGCCACCAAGCGAAGCGCGGTAGGATCCCAAGCAGGAAACATGAAAAAAGGACTCTCTCCCTGGTAAGATGATCATTGCCAAACCATCAAACAGGAGGAGAGAGTCCTATGAATATTCAACAACATCTTACCACAAATTCGTTGACATGGAAAGAGATCGAACTTGATTTGTTTCGAGCCTTGCAAAACGCCTTCACCGAGCTGTTTACGGCTCTGTTGGAGGACATCGACCGACAATTGGCGGAAACCCGGGACAAGCGCCGGTACCACTTGAAAGACAAACGACGCACCACGATTCAAACCTTGTTTGGCGAAGTTACCTTTGAGCGAAACTACTATTTAGACCGAGAACAAAACCGTTACACGTTTTTGCTTGATTCCTTTTTAGCGTTTGATGGATCGCAGTCAATCAGCCCTTGTCTAGAAGAAACAGCGGTGGGATTGGCGGTGGAGTGCTCTTCCTATCGCAAAGCGGCTCATACGCTTGCCCAGATGGTCGGGTATCCGGTGATGAGCCATGAGGCGATCCGCCAGTTGGTGCTCGAAGCTGAAGCTCCGCTGCACTGCCCGGTCAACCAGCGATATGGACGGGTGCTGTTTGTGGAGGCCGATGGACTGTTTGTTTCTCGCCAAGGGAAGGGAAAACGGGCCAAGGAAGACAAGATCCTAACCGTTCACGAAGGGTGGAAGCGCAACGGCTCACGGATCGAATTTGTCAATCAGCGCCATTACGTCCATGAGGGCAAGGGGGAGGTGTGGGAAGGCTTCGAGGAATTTTTGATGAACGAATATGCCTATGATCCGTGTCGGGATCTTCTTGTCATCAACGGGGACGGCGCTCCATGGATTACCGCGTGCCGGGAGTATTTCAAAGGACGGGTCTGCTTCCAATTGGATCGATTCCACGTGGCGCGTGAGTTGCGCCAATGCCTCTCGGGCCATCCACGGTGGCAGGCGATTCGGCAAAAGCTGGCGAAGCAGGATGAAGAGAAGCTGCTTGTGGAACTGAACAGCGCCCTCGGCACGCTGGGGGACGAAGCGAAAGAACAACAGCTGGCTGCCTTGATCCACCGGATCGAATCGATGCCGGGATGCATCCGTGATTACCGGGAATGGCTGAAGGAGCAAGGAGTGGACACAACGGGCATGTATCCGATGGGGAGGGCTGAAAGCGTGATGAGCCAGTTGGCGTATCGGGTGAAATACCGCCGCAGTTGGACAGACAAGGGACTTAGGGCGTTTTTCAAGGCAATGATTGCCCGGATGGATGGGATTCGTCTTTTCGGACATCGTTTAGGAGAAGAATCGTCGCATCCGGCGGAGGAAACGGTGTCGACGGCATCCACCAAACAGACGATCGTGAACAAGGCGAAACAACGCGTCCGCCGTCTTTGGCCGGAGATCACGCGGAATAACGTGCCATATTTACAGCAATCGTCCGGGACACCGATCTATCATGCCCTGTCTGAACTCAAGGGATGGTAAAAAAAGGTATACATATCGGTCTGTCATGGCAAGGGATGAGAGTCCGAAAGCGCTTACGGATGATATTTAAAAAAATGGTTCGCTAACCTATGACTTACACCTGTTTTTTAGCGAACCAAAAAAGTTCCCACAAAGTCTTGACTGACTCGATGAAAATTAATAGGTTGACATAGTTAACTGTAATATTTATTATTACATTTAGGAAGAAGGTAATACGATTGAATAGTGATTTTTCTATTGCAGTCCACTGCGTTACTTATTTGGCCACAAGATCTGAACAGATTGTAACGAGCGAAGACCTTGCCCACAGCGTAACTGTTCATCCTGCGCGATTAAGAAAAATTTTAAGTTTGCTTCGAAAAGAAGGGATTATCTTATCAAAAGAAGGAGCAAAAGGAGGATTTTCTTTAAAAGAAAAAGCAGAAAATATTACATTAGACAAAATCTTTATGCTTACGAGCGAAGGCACACTGGTACCAAAATGTCCCGAAGCAAATGAAAACTGTATTGTAGGAAAAAATTTGTCTTCCATACTGATCAATATTTTTGACGATGCCGAGAAACATCTGATGAATTATTTAAAGGGGATTACGATACAAGATATTATAAAAGAAATTAATAAAAGATAATTTTTTTTTAACGAAAACTGTAACAAAAAATATTTCAGTTAAGGTGGTAATCATGAGTCGAAAGAAAAGAGTCGTTGTAGGAATGTCAGGAGGAGTCGATTCTTCCGTTGCTGCCTACCTTCTTAAAAAAGAAGGATATGAAGTTATAGGCGTTTTTATGAAGAATTGGGATGACAAAAATGATGATGGTGTCTGCACAGCAACGGAAGACTATGAAGATGTAAAAAAAGTTTCGAATCAACTAGGAATCCCTTACTACAGTGTCAATTTTGAAAAAGAATACTGGGATCGAGTCTTCACTTATTTTTTGGAAGAACTGAAATTAGGAAGAACCCCAAATCCAGATGTTTTGTGTAATGCGGAAATCAAATTTAAAGCCTTTATAGACTTTGCTCTGTCTTTAGATGCAGATTACATCGCGACGGGACATTATGCCAGAGTCAATAGAGAAAACGGCGAAATCAATTTATTGAGAGGAAAAGATTCAAAAAAAGACCAAAGCTATTTTTTGAGTCAATTAACGAAAGAACAATTATCAAAAGTTCTATTCCCGCTCGGAGAGTTAACGAAAGATGAAGTGCGAAAAATCGCTAATGAATTAAACCTTTTTACTGCCAATAAAAAAGATAGCACCGGTATTTGTTTTATCGGAGAAAGAAACTTCAAAAGCTTTTTAAAGAATTTTCTTCCTGCACAACCGGGAGTCATTCGCTCGATCAATGGAGAAGTGCTGGGACGACATGAAGGATTAATGTACTATACGATCGGACAAAGAAGAGGACTCGGAATCGGAGCAAAAGGCAACGGCGAACCTTGGTTTGTCGTAGATAAAGATTTAAATAACAATACGTTAATCGTCGCTCAAGGAAAAGACCATCCGGCCCTCTTTTCAAATGCTGCCATCGTTTCCGATGTACACTTTATCAGCGGGGATGACAGTCCACGATCATTTTCTTGTACGGCCAAATTCAGATATCGCCAACAAGACCAAAAAGTAAAAGTGCATGTTCGTCCGGACAAAACCGCTTTAGTGGAATATGAACAACCAATAAAAGCGGTGACACCGGGACAAGTCGTCGTATTTTATGACAATGATGTTTGTCTTGGCAGCGGAATTATCGATAAGGTGAGAAAAGAAGATGCTTCTGACTCTATCGTCGCTTAATATTCGCTGATCCATGGCACGCTTTATGATTCATAATGAAAAGCAACCAAAATGGATAATTTAAAAATATTCTTTGGAACAATATGAGGCTTGGAATAGACAGAACGATCACTCGCCTTAGCCGACAATCGGCATGGATGAGTGATCGAATGAAGCATCAATCCTTCATCAAATGATGATTATATTCTATCTAATACACAGAAAGGTATTGAGGTCTAATGATGGAAAAATTTCAAAATCATAGAGGATATAAACGGATGTATCAAGAGAACAAACTCACTCTCGGGCTGTTCTTCCCTATTGAATCCTATATGAGCGACGTCCCTGAAATGAATATAGAAAAGCAAATAAAACTAGCCAAAAGAGCAGAAGAACTAAAATTTGCCGCCGTATTTGCCAGAGACGTTCCTTTACGCGATCCTAATTTCGGCGACGTGGGACAAATGTATGATCCATTTACTTATCTTGGATTTATAGCCGCCCATACAGAGAAAATTGCCCTTGGAACCGCAAGCATTATTTTAACATTGCGCCATCCGCTCCACGTAGCAAAAGCGGCAGCTTCTGTTGATAAGCTTTCCGGTGAACGACTCATTCTCGGTGTGGCAACAGGCGACCGCCCTATTGAATTTCCGGCTTTTTCGGTAGATGCAAATGATCGCGGTACATTATTCCAAGAATCTATTGCGGTCATGAGAGAAGTATGGGCAAAAAATTTCCCTAGAATTCATACTTCCCGGGTTGACCTAATGAACGGAGACCTTTTACCAAAACCGAATTTATCCTCCATTCCGGTGATGGTAACCGGTCATAGTTCTCAATCTCCTGAATGGATTGCAGCAAACAGCGATGGATGGATTTATTATCCGCGACCACTTCATTACCAAGCGGAACTGATTAAAAATTGGCGTTCTCTAACAGATGAATTTAAGCCATTTACTCAATCTCTTTATATTGATTTGACAGAGGATCCAAATCATGTACCTATCCCGATCCATCTTGGATTTAGAATTGGACGCAACTTCCTGATTGAATTTTTGCAAGCACTAAACGACGTGGGAGTCAATCATATCATCATCAATTTGAAATATGGACGACGCCCGGTTGAAGAAGTCATTGAAGAACTAGGCGAATACATCCTTCCTCATTTCCCTGCTTTAACAGAAGATTAAAAAGAGGATCAAACGTCTGTCCATAGTCTATTGAATCGAGCCCCTTTCGTTATCTTTTGGGTCGAGGTTTTAGCCGCTGAATTAATTTCCATTATAAAGCATATTCTTTATAGAGGGAGTGATTGCGCTCCCTCTAATAGTTTTGGTGAAACAATCCTTATGTACTCCTTTGAAAAGAAAAACGATTTCGATACTGGCGTCCCGGGTGATGGTCCGGCAAATGGTCGTATCCAAATAAGTTTTTCCGGAAAGTGCCTTCCTCATATTCCTTCCGCACAAGACCTCGATCTTGTAAAATCGGAATTACATCATCTACAAATTCTTCAAACGTACCCGGTGTCACCGCATAAGCGATATTAAAGCCGTCAACTCCTGTCTCTTCCATCCATCGTTCCATCTCATCCGCGATTTTTTCAGGAGTTCCAACCGCAACTTTTCCCATTCCTCCTATTCCTACAAATTCAGCGACTTCTCTGACCGTCCATTGTTTCGTTGGATCAATTTTTGTAAATGTCTCGATCGCTGAATGTATCGCATCGTTTTTAACGTATTCAATTTTGTCATCCGGGGCATATCCGGAAAAATCTACACCAGTCCATCCGCCCAACAATGCCAATCCGCCTTCATAACTGACATGGCTTTGATACTCACGAAACTTCGCTTCTGCTTCTTCTTGTGTACGTCCAATAATCGGAGTAAATAAAGAAAGAATTTTGATTTCCTCCGGATTGCGGCCGGCATTTTTCGCTTCTTCACGCAATGCTTCCACATATGTTTTACCAATTTGTTCGGTTGGAACGCTGATAAACACAAGTTCAGCATGTTTGGCCGCAAATTGGCGGCCTCTTTTGGAAGCTCCGGCTTGAAAAATGACCGGCGTCCTTTGCGGTGAAGGTTCACATAAGTGTGCTCCCGGCACCTTATAATATTTTCCCTCATGTCGAATATCATGTACTTTCTCAGGATCGGTATAAAGCTTGTTTTCTACGTCCAATACGACTGCATCATCCTCCCAGCTGCCTTCCCAAAGTTTATAAACCACTTCCATATATTCATCCGCGATTTCATAGCGTTCGTCATGGCTGATTTGTTGATCCAATCCGATATTAACAGCGGCACTGTTTAAATAAGAGGTCACAATATTCCAGCCGATGCGCCCTTTTGTCAAATGATCCAAAGTGGACATACGTCTGGCGAAAATGTAAGGATGTTCGTAAGTTGTGGATACTGTTAGTCCAAAGCCTAAATGTTTGGTCACTTGAGCCATGATAGGAACAACAAACGCCGGATCATTAACAGGAACCTGTGCCCCTTGACGTACCGCCGGATCACGCGATCCTTGGTAAACATCATAAGTCCCTAAAACATCTGCCAGAAAGATCGCATCAAATCGTCCTCTTTCTAATACCTTGGCTAAATGTGTCCAATATTCCGCATCTTTGTAGGTGGAAGATTTATCTTTCGGATGCGTCCATAAACCCGGAGATTGGTGTCCTGCACAATTCATATCAAAAGCATTTAAATACATTCTTTTTTTTGTCATTAGATTTCCTCCTAACTGTTTGCGTTCTTTTGATCTAACATTTCTATCAGGGTAATCACTAGTGATCGGATATTCCTCGATTCATAGCCAATGTTTTTTCGCTTATCATCCATTGGGGGTTGAAGAGAAATGCCGGAATCGATCGAAGTTATGAAATTTCACGGGACCTTCCCCCGCCAGCCAAGGATGAAAATATCAGGATGATATGTTTGCTTTTGAATCCAGTAAGGATTTCAGTTTCCGAACAAACAACTGCATACATTCTTTTCACTGCCTTTCGACATTTGCTGCGAAAAATAGCTTTTCTCCTTATATGCCTTTAACAACTCTTCCATTTTATGAATCTATTTTTCTTAAAAATCCGAATATATTTTATATCTCACGTCCTTTCTAAAAATAAAATTTTTTCATCAAACATTAAAAAAAGAGGCTTTCAATTCAAAGTATTGTTTGAATTGAAAGCCTCTAGTTGTCTAGTCGGCATATTATTTGAGATTATATTAATTTAATTAATCCTATGTGTCAAGTGGGAATTTATTCTTTACTTGTAAAGATGAGATTAAACGAAAATGGCCAAACGATATCAACGGGAACTCGCAGACTGATTCAAATTCTGATCTTCGTTCAATTTATGAAAGTAATACATGTATAACCATATCAAGCTAATGAAGATACAAAGCATTCCTAAAACCCCCCCAAAAATTTTAGGAGAGATCCTTTCTATATACATGCAACATGAAGAGTTAACTTCTCAGTCATCCTGCACACCCTAAGCGCTGCAGCACTTCCTCCGGACGTTCGTGGATGTAGTTGACAAACCGAGTAATGGCTTGAATGATATCGTTGCGATCCTTGTGAAATACATTGGCAATCACGCTCTCTTTCAGCCATCCCCAAATCCGTTCGACCAAATTTAAATTCGGTGAATACGGAGGTAAGAATATCAAAGTCAACCGTTCTTCGTGCTCATGTAGAAAAGGCTGAAGAATTTTGGCACGATGAATTTTTGTGTTATCCAAGACCATCACGACATGTTTATCCGGATACTGGTCCAATGTGTATTGAAGAAATTGCAGAAAAGCCTGTACATTGCATGGATTGGTTTCCATACAGTGAAATTCCCCCGTTTTGATATTCACACCGCCTAATAAGCTAACGGTTGCGTGATGTCCATACGTAGGGATTTGTTTTTGACGCCCTTTAACATTCCATGTGGCCCGTAGAGTTTGGTAATCCCGAATATGGCTTTCATCTTCATAGATTATGACCATGTTGTCGGACAAGTTTTTTTTATGAGTTCCATCTCCTGTTGAAACTCTTTTTGTTTTTGTGGATTGGCCCGTTTGAGGGTATACGTAGGGCGTGTATAGCGAAATCCCCATCGATGAAGCATATCACCAATACCGCCACGGGACATGGTGACAGAAAATTTCTCTTCTAACACATGTTGAATAATCCGGGTATTCCAGCCCGTTTCAATGCCGTATCCTTCATCGGCAGGAGTGCTTTCTTCCAGCATTTTTTTTAATTCCTGTTCTTCTTCTGGAGATAGATACGGCTTTCTGCCCGGGGCGTATCGACGTTCTAATAACGCATCCATCCCACCTTGAGTAAACTTTTGCACGTAAATCGAAACGGTCTCACGGTGGAGATTCAAGAGCTCAGCGACTTGGATCCCCAAATAGCCTTGCATAATCAGACGAATGACTGCAATTCGTTTTGCCATGTTCGCCTTTTTCATTTTGCGCTCCTGTTCTTGAAGACGTTCGATCGTCCAACCATGATCGTTTGTAATTTGTAATCCTTTTTTCCTCATTCTTCTTCCGCTCCTTTGATTTACTCATTTAGGAGCAGTATAGACAAGGATGCAGGTTGATTAAACATGTCGGAATTTCAAACTGGATTTATATATATTGAATGATCTCTTGTTCTAACACACAGTTAGTGGACAAGTGATTTTGCAAAAAAGTCTTTATCTCGCTTCTTCCGACAATATTCATTCAACCTTACACCCACGGATTTCCTTTCGCCTTCAATCCATCTTGCAGATACTCTACCAATGCTGAGAAGACTTCTGGACTTAAACTCTCCCTTGCTAACGCAAGTTCCGTTGTTCCGATGGAATCTTTCCCTAGTAGTGTTTGAAGAACATTCCATAAGTTTTGGTTTATAATACCTACCTCCAACCAATATTTTTATCAAAATTTTACACTATATTACAACTTTTGTCATCATTTTCTAAAAAATATAGGTATTTTCAGGTTTATTTTGATATAATGGGGGCGAAGCCGGCCGGTTATCATCTAAAATTACGAGTAGGAATGTTAAAAAATGAAAAAGAAATTCGCAGTACTTACCTTAGCAGCAGGGCTTCTCGCGGCAGGAGGCTTGGCTCAGGCTGGTACAACGTATGGCGGGTATGACGTAATTGTCCCAAAGTTAAACGGTAATGCGTTTACTCCTCAACAAACCAAATCTACTACCGGTGCATCAGCTAATTTGAAAGTATCTATACTTGGAAAAGCATTGGATGCAAGAGCGCATTCTTATAGCGGGGGAACTGGGCCTTGGGTTCGTATCGCAACCGTTGGGGGGCCATTCAAATTGCCTAATTCGATCAAATCAGGTAAGGATGCCCGAGTTGAGTTCAGCTCGGATCTTACTCAATTGGTAGACGTAAGGGTAAAGGGAGAGTGGAGAAGCAATTAATTCACAATGAGAATGGACCGAGCCATTCGGCCGGTCCATTCTCTTCAAAACTAAAACTAAGAGCAGGAAAGGATGTCAAAAATGTTAAGTCATCAGGTGAAAGTAGAATTGATGAGAGCCGTCACCTGGCGTCAATGTGTGATTTGGGCGGCATTGATATTGGTTCTTCCCACCATTCAATTTTTATTGATTAAAGAGAATTATGTTTATTATAGGCAATTAGATCTTTTTCTACGATTAAATTCTAATTTTGTTCCGCTGCTTTTTCCTATCATAGTGGTTCTTGTGTATGCGATTTACTTCGTTGGTGAACAAAAAAACCATTTTATTCCGTATGTGCGTATTCGTATCCCTTTGGCTACTTACTTATTTAGCAAATTAGTAGTCAATGCGATTCTATCTTTTTTGATAGCCTTTTTGATGGTATTCGTCCCTTTTATATTTTCTATGTATATTGAACCTGTTTTGGACATCGTTCATTTATATCCTGCAGATGGTAATCCTATTCCTTATACGACGTTTGAGCAATTGCTTTTTCTTGGAACATTGCCATATGGAATTATTTACTCGCTATGGGTAGGACTGAATGGAATGATGTATGCGACAATGGGATTATTGCTAGTTATGATCTTAGAGAAACCTTTTGTTGCGCTTTCCATTCCATTTATGTATTATTTGTTAGGCAATTTTATTACGCAAATTCTTGGATATGAGCAATTTTCACCCACTTATACTATTTTTCCTTTTAGTATCTCACAACAACCTTTGTGGACGGTATTCGTCCCATTTACAATATTATGTATTGTCATTATCATATTAGGATTTTATTTAAAGGAGAATCTACACAAACACTATGGCTAGGATATTAAGAAGTAAATGGAAAGATTTCATCGACGAACTATTTACATTCAAATGGATTATCTTTGGAATGATTATTTACATATATGGATCAAGAAGCAAAGAACAAATATATTATTTTTCAGTTCAAACAAAATTATCGTTGAACAAGTGGGACTTGTTGCATAGCTTTCTTAGTGATATTTATCTTATTTTGTATTTTATTTTACCTGTTTTACTATACCGTTCTATTTCGATTATCATATCTGATTTTGAGTACACGATTCTTATACGATTAGGTTCTTATCGAAGTTGGGTGTATCAAACATTAAATAAATTTGTTCAAAGCCTCAGTATAGCAACGATAGTTTGGGGAGCAGTGAGTGGGCTTTTATTAATCGGCGCTCCTTCTTTTGCTGGTTGGAGCCCGTTTAGTAAGCTTGATGGTTCTCTAAGTGAAACGCAAATATTGCAAAAATTTATAGATACACCCTTTTTAGCATTGTTATTACATCTTTCGTTACTCATTCTAAGTTTGATTTGTATCCACTTTATTCTAGCCATCATTTATGTAAAATCACAAAGAAAAGGTATTGTCATATTCATTGCGGTTTTCATATGGGTATATAGTGGAGTGTCATTTAAACTTCTTCCTAGTCATGCTTATTTATTCAATTTGTGCAATTACCTCATTTTACATTCGGGGGCTGCACAGTTCGGTAATATATGGGGACCGTTCGCAATTGTAATAGGATTGGCGACGTTGATTGTATGGAGTGTAAATCGAATAGATTTAAATACGAAAATATTTAGTAAATTGCGATATAACTGGGGCTATATCATTTTTTTTGCACTGATTGTCATAGCATTATGGTCCGGTATGCGAGAAAAGTTAGGAAAAACCATTTGGGATCAATTTATTTTCATGTTTATAGGCGGTTCAAACCAAACATTTAGTTTAAAGTCATTTTTGTCTTATTGGGTTATATATTTTGGTTTTATCTATTTAATACAATTGTATTTACAAAGGGAATTGTCGGAAATTGGTTATTATAAGCTTTTGCGTTATCGCTCTATAAGTAAGTGGTTTTGGGAATGGTATCGCAAAATAATGATATATATTGCATTCTATTTGTTAATATTGGCATTATTTTCGTTATTGCTCTCTTCTTTGAAACGTTTTTCTTTTGATTTCTATATTTCTGTTGATAACTCTATTACGATATTCAAGGTATTTTATCATTTTTTTGTCAATGGTTATCTACAAGTTTTCTTCTATGTGTTATTTGTGTTTATTATTTCTTGGCTAAGCAAAGAAATTTTTTATAGTCTATTGGCTATTTGTATACTTTCGATCTTTATGTTTCCAGGTCTTAATAATTGGTTAATCATTCCATCTGGATTGAATAGTATTGGCTATATATTAAGCGATCACTCTATTTATCGTATAAGTGTGGTTCTATCTTTATGGAATATTTTAGGAATAATTTTTGTGTTGTATATTTTTCATAAAAAAGACATTGATTTATAAAAAGGGGAGTGAGGAAGTTGCCACATATACAACTGAATCAAGTCAGTAAATCTTTTAAAGGGGTAACGATTTTTGAAAATATGAATTTTACAGTAGAAAAGGGGAAAATTTATGGAATTATTGGTCCTAACGGTTCTGGCAAGTCAGTATTATTCAAACTAATATGCGGATTTATATTTCCTGATCACGGTAGTGTGATCGTGGATGGGGAAGAATTGGGTACCAATAAACGGTTTCCGAATAATTTTGGGATTATCATTGATCGGCCTGGATATATAGCGGAAAAGACAGGGTTTGATAATTTAAAAGCATTAGCCCTAATTAGAAACAAAATTAATGATGACAAAATAAAGAAAACGATGAAGATGGTTGGATTAAATCCAGAATCGACACAAAAGGTAAAACATTACTCGCTTGGAATGAAACAAAAGCTTGCCCTTGCTCAAGCCATTATGGAAGATCAACAAACACTTATTTTAGATGAACCATTTAATGCTTTGGATGCTGAAAGCGTTGAAAATATCCGCAATTTACTCCGAAAATTCAAGCAAGAAGGGAGAACTATTTTGCTTACCAGCCATAATCAAGAGGATATTGATATTCTTTGTGATGAAGTTTACAGAATCAACCACTTTAAACTTGAAAAAGTGAAGTAATTCCTACCATAGGGAAAAGGATAAATTTTCTGTTGAAATGGGAAAGAGGGACTGACTTCCAATCTGGCGAAGCGGTAGTAAGAGATAACTATTATAGCCTCATTATTCGCAAACTAATACCAAAGCACCTGAGAACAAATTTGGTATTAGTTTGCTGCTTTTTTATGGCTCGATAAAATATTATCATTTATACGGTTTTAGAAGTGGTAACGTTAGGGGAATTTATGCCGTGGCCGCACATCTTTTTATTCCAGCCGCCCGTTTGGGATCCGTTTTTATTAAGGAAATTTGTGATTTTGTCGATAACGGTTATCGTGCTTATGTTTACAACAGTTGTTTTCATTCAGAGAGCAGACAGGAAACCTCAATAGCCATATAGAGATGTTTGTGCTGTTTCAAGATTATTGAAGAACAAGGGAGAGGAAATGCGGTAAAAACTTTCCCTAAAACGGATGTCTAACAGATCAAGATTCCGTTGCCTGTTGCTTCTCAATCACATTCCTTAGCACTGAAAAACTTTTCTTTGTGATGCTCGATGTACACTAAGATGCTGCCACCGATTGTTCAATCTCATGGATATCCTTAAACATCCGCATTTTCTGCAATCAACTTTGCGGAAAATACGGATGTTTTTTTCTTTTTTATTTGATAGATTGAAAGTAAGGTTGGCGGGCTTGATAAATTACGGGATAAAGACAGGTAATTTTTTTCAGTACCAAAAGGTGGAGAATAGCATTGAGTAGAAAAGTTGATCTAATTAAATATGGATGGTGTTGCAAAACTAAAGTAAACACTCAAAGTTATGCATAAGGATACAGCATAACACATGCAGTAAATATCGATGAAATCCATATCATCGCGGCTATTCAATCCCACCAATCTTTATTTTTTGTGGAGATTTCTGATCTTTTTGAGGCACCTTTTAGGGAAACGGGTGAAATGAAGTGCGATGGAAGCGTCTATTTATTTTTTATATCAAACAAATATTTAAAAGTAAGCTATATATTGGGGCAAGTGTATTGTTTTTCATTTTGCTAATCAGCAGGCTCATTTTGTTCTTTTCAGATCCATATGATATGGAAGCGTATGGACAACTGCCACATGAAGTTTTCATGCTTGTGCAAATGGTATCGATCTTTTACATCGTTTTTTTCTATCTTCTCCATTCAAAGGAACTTCTTTATGGCGTCCAGTCGTTTTTTACGGATGGCTATCGCATTATGTTGGAGAAAATGAGCGCGATGTTTGCCGTTCATGTTTTATGCCAAGGAGTTATGGCGGTTGTTGCCTATGGCATTTTTTCCATTGTTTATTTTGTTGTAGGAATTGAGCCTTCGGATTTTTATTTGTCACTGTTTCGTTTTTTAATCGTATATATGTTCGCTCCGTTGTCGCTCAGCATAATGTATGGCTTGATGGTGGCGATGCTTCTTGGGACAAAAAAGAGCAGCTTTTTTGTGATGTTAGTCGTGTGGATTGTAACCGGCAGTATGACGACGGAACTATTTATTGATTTCTTTGAAACAGTTCATGCGAATGACTGGAAATCGCTGCTTTTTATCGGAAACCACGGTGTCCAATCTGTATATGACTCCTATATTGGTTTTGAGGTGGATCGGGGAAATGAGTGGAAGCTGCTCACATGGTTTCTCGTCCTTTTTGGAATGATTTTGATGTTGTCGCTTCGTTGGACGCTTACAACGAGAGAACGGAATGTTGTCATGAAAGTGCTGCTTATGCTCCCGTTCCTTATTGTCTTGACAGCTTATAGTTCTTTGCAGTCAAACACAAAAGCGTTTACTCGAGCGGATCAAACAACGGAGATCAATGACTATCGAAAGATGAACAGAGACGTCAAGACAGATTTGCGGTATGATATTCAATCTTACTCCATTTCATTGAAAGAAAAACAGGCCACTGTGCATGTGATGTTTTCCCGTATGGACACAACAAAGCCGACGTTTCAATTGTACCATGCTTATCCAATCAAATGGATTCAAGCAAATCATAAACGAGTCAAGTTTGCAAGAGAGGGAGATATTGTTACTGTTTATTTGCCTGAAGGCACGACATCTCTCACGTTTCGGTATGACATCGTGGATACAAGCTTCATCCCTTATACGAACGGACGAACGGTTCTTCTCGCCGATAAAGCGTGGTATCCGAAAAAGAGGGCGTCACAAATGTATAAAATATATGAGTTTACCATTTACGGAACAAAGGAACGGATATGGTGGGACGAATTCACGGACCAATTTTTGCCGAGAGAAAAACATGCTTTTACCTTGAAAGTGGATGGCGATGTGCTGTTTTGCAATTTGCCGAAGCGGGGGTCGGTTTACAGCGGCGAGGCGCAAGCGGTCACGCTGATCAAGGGTCAGGGCAACCGGCTCGTTTATAAAGGTTATCAGATTACATATCCGGCCGACTGGCCGAAGATGGATGAGAGGGTTTCAACGGTGGTGCCGCAGCTGAAAGAAGCATTTCAGGACGTGCGGCAGATTGCGCCGACAACGGTTTCATCGCTGCCTAAAGCGATTGTATTTTCTAGTTTTGGACTGTCTTCTTTCATGGCGGACGATCATCTCGTATACAACACGGGTGATTTATATGCCATAGATAAATACCACCTGGACCAAGATTTTTATGAAGAGATCCATAAAACAATTTTTTAAATTCTTTGTTTTCTTTCAGCAAATACAAAAATGTGTTTTTAGTCTCCATATCATTCCATTCACTCCAGTCGCTGTGCTTTTATCATAATACAATATTCTCTTTATTGCCAAAATTACAACAATAATTGGATTGAACTATTTTCTGCCGTTCAGTGATGGCCACCAGCTAAAATTTTCCAATCTCAAAATAGATTATCGAAAAAAGTAAAAGAGAGGGAGCGATTTGACTTCGCTCCCTCTCTTGTTTCCTGCACTTTTATCAACAAGATTGTCTATTTCACTCAATAAATTATTTGGACAACCGTTTCATCAGCGCTTCTCTTTCTGCTTCAAATCCCGGTTTTCCAAGCAGCGCAAACATATTCTTTTTATAGGCTTCCACTCCCGGTTGATCGAATGGGTTCACCCCCAGCAAGTGTCCGCTGATGGCACAAGCTTTTTCAAAGAAGTACACCATTTCTCCGAAAGTGAATTCATTCATTTCGTCCAGTTCCACTACCAGGTTCGGTACTTCCCCGTCGACATGGGCCAATAAAGTCCCTTGGAACGCTTTTTTATTCACTTCATCCATCGTTTTACCGGCCAAGAAGTTTAATCCATCGATATTTTCCGGATCTTCTTGGATGGTGACTTCTATTCGCGGTTTCTTCACTTGCAAGACCGTTTCGATCAGAAGGCGACGGCCTTCTTGAACGTATTGACCCATGGAATGCAAGTCCGTGGAAAAATCAACCGATGCCGGGAAAAGCGCTTTTTGATCTTTTCCTTCGCTTTCTCCAAACAGCTGTTTCCACCATTCGGATACATAATGAAGGGAAGGTTCATAATTCACCAGCAATTCGATGGCCTTTCCTTTCCGGTACAGAATGTTTCGCACCGCGGCATATTGATAGCTTTCATTGGTTAAAAGATCCGGATGATTGTATTTGCGTGCAGCCGCAGCGGCTCCTTCCATCATTTGATCAATGTTCAGTCCGGCTACGGCGATCGGCAAGAGACCGACAGCGGTTAAAACCGAATATCTTCCCCCGACATCGTCCGGAATGACAAAAGTTTCATATCCTTCTTGATCGGCCAATTTTTTCAAGGCGCCTTTTTCCTTGTCGGTGGTGACGAAAATCCGTTTTTTCGCTTCTTCTTTTCCGTATTTTTTCTCCATGTAGTCCCGGAAAATTCGGAAAGCAATCGCCGGTTCGGTCGTAGTTCCGGATTTCGAAATCACGTTGACGGAGATGTCTTTTCCTTCCAACAACTCCAGTAAATGAGCCATATAAGTCGAACTGATATTGTAGCCGGCAAAATAAATTTGAGTCTGATCGTTCATTTGGTTATGGAAGCTATGGGACAACGCTTCAATCGCTGCCCTTGCTCCCAAGTAAGAGCCTCCGATGCCGATGACCACCAAAGCATCCGAGTGGCTTCGAATTCTCTCCGCCGCTTGTTTGATGCGCGCAAATTCGTCCCGATCATACCGGAACGGCAAGTCCACCCAGCCCAGAAAATCAGAGCCGGGTCCCTTCTTTTCATGAATCATCGTATGAGCGACTTTGACAAATTCGCTGAGATTTTCGATTTCGCTTTGTTTCATAAAGGATAATGCATTTGAGTAATCAAAAGAAATGGACATAGCCTACTCCCCTTTTCTTGAAATGGTTCTCCATTGATCAGGTCAGATGTTAAAATCTTTCCTTTATCATGGTTCTTTATTTCCCGCTTGCTTTTTCCACCGCATGTCCGCCAAATTCATTGCGCAAAGCGGCGACGACTTTTCCTGTAAAGGTATCGTTTTCGAGCGAACGATATCTCATCAATAAGGACAGGGCGATAACCGGTGTGGCCGTTTGTAAATCCAGAGCCGTTTCCACCGTCCATTTTCCTTCACCGGAAGAGTGCATCACGCCTTTGATGCCGTCTAATTTCGCATCTTTCGAGAAGGCGCGTTCGGTTAATTCCATCAGCCAGGAACGAATGACGGACCCATTGTTCCATACTCTCGCGACTTTTTCATAGTCAAAATCAAAGTCGCTTTTCTCCAACACTTCAAATCCTTCTCCAATGGCGGCCATCATCCCGTATTCAATGCCGTTGTGGACCATTTTCAAGAAGTGACCGCTGCCCGGTTTGCCGGCATATAAATAGCCGTTTTCCACAGCGGTATCCCGGAAAATCGGTTCCACGATGTTCCAAGCTTCGGGATCTCCCCCTACCATATAACAAGCCCCATGGCGAGCTCCTTCCATGCCTCCGGAAGTACCGGCATCCATGAAGCGGATGCCTGCTTCTTTGAACTCGTTGTAGCGGCGAATCGACTCTTTATAGTGGGAATTCCCCGCTTCGATCACAATATCGTCTTTTTCCAAAAGCGGCTTCAGGTCGCCGAGGACGGAATCCACCACACCATGCGGCACCATGATCCAGACAATTCTTGGCTTTTCCAACGAGTCCACCAATTCTTGTAAGCTGGAAGTTCCTTGAGCGCCATATTTTTGGATTTCTTCCACCGCCTGGGGATTGACGTCATACGCCACCACTTCGTGGCGATGGTCGATTAAGTTTTGGCCTAAATTCAGCCCCATTTTTCCTAAACCGATTAATCCAATTTTCATCTAAATACCCTCCTTCACTTGTTTTCCAATCGTAGTTTCTGATTCTTTTTCCATCATGCGGGGAACCCCCCGCCTATTGGTTTTACCACCAACGAAATCCGTCCTCTGCCAATAATTGTTGAGAGGCCTCCGGCCCCATGGAACCGGAAGGATAGGAATGGAGAGGAACCAGATTTTCTTCAAAGGCTTCTAAAATCGGTTGAACCCATTTCCAAGACAACTCTACTTCTTTCCAATGAGCGAAGAACGTCGAGTCTCCCATCAAAGCATCGAACAGCAACAGTTCATACGCTTCGGGTACATCCTTCTGATTCGCCGAAAAATCGACTTGGACCGGTTCGATTTGATCGCGGTGGGCCGGATTTTTCCGATTGAGTTGGAACGAGACGCCTTCCACCGGATTGACATGAATCACTAATAAGTTTGGCTTCGCTTGTTGAGATTCAACCGTATGCGAATGTTTAAATTCCAGGACAATGCGGGTCGATTTTTCCTTCATTCTTTTTCCCGTACGGATATAAAAAGGGACTCCTCGCCAAGCATCGTTGTCAATCCACAATCGTGCCGCCACAAACGTATCGTTCGTGGAAGAAGGAGGAATGCCCGGCTCTTCTGTATACCCTACAACGGGTTCCCCTTGAATTTCCCCCGGTCCATATTGTCCGCGAACGACATGTTGGCGGACGTCTTCTTTCCGCAATGGACGAAGATTTTCCAAGACTTTTCTTTTCTCCTTGCGGATGTCTTCGGCGTTAAAGCGGTTGGGCAGCTGCATGGCCGTCATCATCACCAACTGCATCATGTGATTTTGAACCATGTCTCGAATCGCGCCCGCTTGATCATAATAGCCGGCTCTTTCTTCCACTCCCACCGTTTCGCTGGCCGTAATTTGGACATTGGCAATATGTTGATGGTTCCATAGCGCTTGCAGCGCCGGATTGGCAAATTTCAACGCTTCCAGATTTTGGACCATCGATTTGCCAAGATAGTGGTCAATCCGATAAATTTCTTCTTCTTCAAAAAATCGGCTTAATTTTTCATTCAACTCTTGGGCCGATTTCAAATCATGTCCAAACGGCTTTTCAACAATGAGGCGTTTCCACCCTTTCGTGGACCCTAATCCACTTTGTTGGATATTTTTCGCAATCACGTCAAAAAAGGTTGGCGCAACAGAAAGATAAAACAATCGATTTTCAGGAATATTCAATTCTTTCTCACGCCGTTGAACCAGTTCGAGCAAAACATTAAACCCTTCTGCATCGGTTACATCCAAACTGCAGTAGCGGAAGGCATTCAAAAACTCTTTCTTTCGGGAATCATCCATAACGGGACGTCTAGAAAATGTTTTGATTGAATCCTCCACCAGCGCTTGAAAATATTCATCCATCCAATCTCTTCGACCAACACCAATGACGGAAAAGGAATCTGGCATTTTTTGATCGAGAAATAAATTATATAAAGCAGGGAATATTTTTCTTTTCGCTAAATCCCCTGACGCTCCAAACAAGACCAAGCTCATAGAATTCATTTATCATCCCTCCTGATCAAACAGACTCTAAAACGTTGGATCCCCTTGCTTTGAAAACAGGCGATTTCATTTTTTCCATACTTGACCAGATAGCAAAACCAAACCTCTGATAAATTGGATCTTTTTTCCATTCCGGTCATTTCTCTCACATCCGACATCTAAACTTTCGTGAGAATGTGTACGAGTTAGTTTTCTCTTTCATATTCAAACGATGCCTATTCAAAATAAATTCTGCCTTCCAACGCCTTAGAGATAGAAAGAACATGCTTTCATGCATGCTTCATTGTTTCAGCAATGGTAAGTATAATACGTATCGATCAAATTTGTAAGTACGCACTTTTTAATCATATAGTTACAAAAACAATATATAGTGAAAATAAAAATACCTACTCATCTTTATAAAAGGTAATTTATAAGACCCAAATGGATTCCAAAGCCAGCAGCTTTTAAAGTATGAAGCCCGATTTTCGAAAGGAACATTTCTAAACAAAAAAAGGCCACGAACAACAACCTTTACAAGAAAAGTTGTTGCCCGTGGCTTTTTCATATCTATATTTTTTTCATTCTGTTTTAGAATGAACTTTATTTATTAACGACCTCTTTTGTTTCTGTTGTTTCTGGATGTTGGCCAAGAACCGTTTCCATATAATTTTTTCCCCATTGATACATGGACTCAAGAATCGGCATCAAGCTCTTTCCATACTCTGTCAAAGAGTATTCTACTTTCGGCGGAACAACAGGATAAACTTCGCGATGAACGATAAGGTCTTCTTCCAGCTCACGCAATTGGTTCACCAGCATTCTTTGTGTAATGCCGGGCATAAGAGCTTTTAGTTCGCTAAATCGCTTAGTTCCCTCTCTGCCTAAATGCCATAAAATCAGCATTTTCCACTTTCCGCCGATGACTGCGAGCGTTAATTCTTTTTCACAATTAAACGTTTTTTCGCGCATACGCGTCATTCTAATCACCTCCAACATGTATTATAGCACACGGTATACTTTTCGACACTATGTAAAAATAAAGTGCGTACTTCTAATTAAATACAATACGATGTATACTTACGACTGTAGCCGGGGATCAAATAATCCGGTCAAGAAAAAGTGACCCGTTGGGTATATTACAAAAGTGTAAATCATCAATAAATCAAAGGAGTGAAAAAAGAATGGAATTACAATTAGCATTAGATTTAGTTGACATTCCAGAAGCAATAGAAATAGTAAAGGAAGTTGAGGAATATATTGATATTGTCGAAATCGGTACTCCGGTTGTAAAAATTTGGGGGCTTGAAGCCGTTAAACAAATGAAAGAAGCATTCCCAAATCTAAGAGTATTAGCTGATTTAAAAACAATGGATGCCGCTGCATATGAAGTGATGAAAGCATCCGAAGCCGGCGCCGATATCGTGACCGTTCTTGCAGCTGCTGAAGATTTAACCATCAAGGGCGCTGTAGAAGAAGCGAAAAAACAAGGCAAACAAGTCCTTGTTGACATGATCGCCGTAAAAAATTTAGAAGAACGCGCAAAAGAAATCGATGCTATGGGCGTAGATTACATTTGCGTTCATACCGGCTACGATCTTCAAGCAGTAGGTAAAAACTCTTTTGAAGATCTTAAGAAAATTAAAGCTGTCGTTAAAAATGCAAAAACAGCTATTGCCGGCGGTATCAAATTAGAAACACTGCCAGAAGCTATTAAAGCACAACCAGATCTTGTCATTGTCGGCGGCGGTATCGCTGGACAAAAAGATAAAAAAGCTGTAGCAGCTAAAATGAAAGAAATGTTACAACAAGGTTGAGGCCTATGAAGACGACTCAATATTTAGGTGAAATCTTAAAAGAGTTAAGTCGTACGGTTGATCTCATTTCGGATGAAGAAGCAGAAAAATTGGTAGATAAAATTCTCGAATCCAAGAAAATTTTCGTAGCCGGCGCCGGCCGATCAGGATTTATGGCGAAATCTTTTGCCATGCGAATGATGCACATGGGATTAGATGCCTATGTCATAGGCGAAACCGTCACTCCCAACTATGAAAAAGAAGACCTTTTAATTATTGGATCGGGTTCGGGAGAAACGAAAAGCCTAGTTTCCATGGCAGAAAAAGCCAAAAAAATCGGCGGAAGCATAGCAGCAGCCACCATTTTCCCCGAATCGACCATTGGTCAACTGGCGGATATTACTGTAAAGTTACCCGGATCACCAAAAGATCAATCGGATAACGATTACAAAACCATACAACCAATGGGGTCGCTTTTCGAACAAACATTGTTATTGTTTTATGACGCCATCATCTTGAGAGTCATGGAGAAAAAAGGATTGGATTCCAATACGATGTTTGGAAGACATGCTAATTTAGAATAGAGTTTCCTCTCTCGAACTTTTAGAGACCGTAAATGGTTCTTGGAACGATTTGCGGTCTCTTTTTGTAGAATAGTTTTCATATTTTATTCTTATAATGAAGCGATCCTCCTTCCCTCCCTTTCCCCTTTTTTCTCTTTAGAGGAAGAATGATAAGAAGAAGCACGCATTTTTATTCTAAAAACGGAGTTAAATAGGTTGTATCAACTGATATTTCCATTATAAAATAAAAGAAAATTTATAATTTTTTGTTTTATTTTTAAAAATGTGATATAGTATAAATGAAAAAGAAACGATGTGTTATATATCAGGTATGATGATCATCAATCGTGGAAGCGGCAAAAAATCCGACGATCCGCTTCTATAAAAACCGGCATCGTGGCATCATCAGCAAATCTGCCTGATCGGAAACGGCCGAAACTATAAAAATAGGAGGTGCTAAGAGCAGAGATCAATAGGAATTTTCAAGAAGTCCCATAGGGATTTCAACTTTTTAAAAAGGAATCTTTTTTCTATTAGACCGGAATTCTATTAGATTAGAAAATCTTTTCTTTAAGAGAAATTTTTTAAACCGACTTTTTGAAAGCGTTTAATAAGCTAGGATTAAATCTTGACACTGCGAAAACTAACTCTTTCTTCGCAATATCAGTTCATATTCATGTGAGCTTGTTTGTATTTGTCAGCAAAGATTCACACTGTCACATCCGATGATGCAAGGCATAAACTAATAAAAAAATTGCAGATGAGCAAATCCATCACACTACCCAGAGATGAGAGGACCCTAGAATACAAAATATTCTGAAGGAGGGAAATAATTTGGAATTTCGTCCTGGATTAGAAGGCATTATTGCTGCTGAAACCGGAATTTCATTTCTTGATGTGGAAAATGAAGAGATTGTTGTGCGCGGGTATGACTTGATCGAGTTGGCAGAAAACAAGACGTATCTTGATGTTGCTTATTTATTAATTGAAGAAAAGCTTCCTTCTGATCAAGAAAGAGCTCGTTTTGAATCGGAAATTAAATCAAACAGCGATCTTCCAAAAGAGCTGATTGAAATATTGTCGCGCCTCCCTAAAACGACGCACCCAATGGATGCTCTTAGAACCGGCATCTCGGTTTTATCCGGCTTTGATTCTCTTATCGACGATCGAAGCGAATCGGCCAATAAACAAAAAACGATCAAGCTGCTTGGCCAAATACCGACCATTGTCGCAAGCAGTTATCGATTAATGAACAATCAACAAGTAGTTCCAAGCGATCCGGAGCTTTCCTACACGGCGAATTTCCTTTACATTCTCACAGGAAAAAAACCGACGGAACTGGAAGCGAAAATTTTTGATCGCTCGCTCGTAGCCTATATCGAACATGAAATGCCGAATTCCACTTTTACAGCCAGAGTCATCTCTTCCACATATTCTGATTTATATGGCGCACTGACAGGAGCCGTTTCCTCTTTAAAAGGGCACCTTCACGGCGGAGCCAACGAAGCCGTTATGTATATGCTGGAAGAAGCCGGAACGAAAGAAAACTATGAGAATCTTCTCCATCGTAAATTAGCGAATAAAGAGCGGATTATGGGATTTGGCCACCGGGTCTACATGAAAAAAATGGATCCACGGGCATTGTTGATGAAAAAAGCGCTTCAATCATTAAGCGAGGCACGCGGAGATACGCGTCTGTTGGAAATGTGTGAAGCGGGCGAAAAAATTATGCGGGAAGAAAAAGGTCTGTATCCTAATCTGGACTATTATGCCGCTCCCGTCTATTACATGCTGAATATTCCGATTGAACTTTACACACCTATTTTCTTTGCTGCCCGAACAGCGGGGCTATGTGCTCATGTAATCGAACAGCATAACAACAACCGTCTGTTCCGGCCACGCGTCAAGTATGTCGGCGAGCGCCATCTGCAAACGAACTGATCCTAAACAGATTTATACGCTCACCAGTAGAGGAATTTGGGCAGAAATTCCTCTCCTTTAATTATATCATTTTACTTTAGAAAGGAAGAGGCTGATGGGTGAAGTTTTAGTAAAAAATAATGAAAAACAACAAGTGGATCCTTTGCTCAATGAAATTGCGGATTATGTATTGGATAAAGAAATTAAAAGCAATGAGGCTTTCGAAACCGCTCGCTATGTGCTCATCGACACGCTCGGCTGCGGAATTCTTGCTCTTCGCTACCCGGAATGCACCAAACTTTTGGGGCCTATCGTTCCAGGTACGATTGTTCCAAACGGATCTCGTGTTCCGGGGACATCATACGTGTTGGATCCGGTACAAGGTGCGTTTAACATTGGCTGTATGATTCGCTGGCTTGATTATAATGACACATGGCTTGCAGCAGAATGGGGACATCCTTCCGACAACCTAGGCGGTATTTTAGCAGTTGCTGATTACATCAGCCGCTCGAACGTTGCCCAAGGAAAAGAACCGTTAAAAATGCGCGCCGTGCTGGAAGCCATGATCAAAGCCCATGAAATTCAAGGAGTGCTCGCTCTTGAAAACAGTCTGAACCGCGTTGGTCTCGACCATGTTTTATTTGTCAAAGTCGCTTCAACCGCTGTTGTAACAAAACTTCTTGGAGGAAAAAAGGAAGAAATCATTAACGCTCTGTCCAATGCCTGGATCGATAATTCGAGCTTACGTACATATCGTCATGCTCCTAATACGGGTTCACGCAAGTCATGGGCTGCCGGTGATGCAACAAGCCGGGCCGTTCGCCTGGCGCTGATGTCCTTAAAAGGAGAAATGGGCTATCCAACGGCTCTGTCCGCTCCAAACTGGGGATTTGAAGATGTGCTGTTCCGTGGACAAAAATTGAAGCTTGCTCGCCCATTTGAATCGTATGTCATGGAAAACGTACTGTTTAAAATTTCTTACCCTGCAGAATTCCATGCTCAAACTGCTGTTGAATGCGCGATTGAACTTCATCCTGAAGTAAAAGATCGTTTAGACGAGATTGAAGAAGTGACGATTACGACACATGAATCCGCCATCCGTATTATCGATAAAACCGGACCGCTTCACAATCCGGCCGATCGCGATCACTGCATCCAGTATATCACTGCTGTCGGTCTCATTTACGGCGACTTAACGGCTGATCATTATGAAGACGAAATCGCATCAGACCCAAGAATCGATGCACTTCGTGAAAAAATGACCGTCGTGGAAAACAAACAATACAGCAAAGACTATCTCGATCCGGAAAAACGTTCCATCGCGAACGCTGTTCAAATTCGCTTTAAAGACGGAACGGAAACGCGCCAAGTCGTTCGGGAATACCCAATCGGCCACCGCTTCCGCAGAGAAGAAGCCATACCGAAACTATTGAAAAAATACGAAAACAACCTGGAAACTCGGTTCACAGACAAACAAATCAATCGTATTCTGGAAGTTTCTACGGATCAAGAACGCCTTGAAACAATGAATGTTCATGAATTCGTCGATCTATTCGTCCTTTAACACGTTTCAAAAGGAGTCTCCTGCTTTCATCCCCAAAATGAAAGCAGAAGATGAATCAGGCTTTTCGAAACTCAAGACACCTCCCGAACCAAAATGGTGATTTGAATATGGCCTTCATGGTGTCATAAAACTCCCGCTTCAAATGAAACACCGTGGAGGGTGATTTGTTATTTCATACTAACTAATTGCAAGCAATGGATATGAATTCAAACAAACGAATGGTCTTAATCATTGAAAGAAGGTGGTTTTATGGTTTGGGTTGTTGAACACGAATCAACACAAGAAGAGTTGGCAGAACGGTTTCGAACTTTAATGAACGCTCCTGACATTTTGCAAATTCCCGGGACACACGATGGAATGGCAGCCCTTATAGCCAGAAAGGTCGGATTTCAAGCCCTTTATTTATCCGGCGGAGCCTTTACGGCAAGCCAAGGGCTGCCTGATCTGGGCATCGTGACATCTGAAGAAGTGGCTCGTCGTGCCCGTGAACTCGTTCGAGCAGCCAATCTGCCTGTTCTCGTAGACATTGATACCGGATTTGGCGGTGTCCTCAATGTAGCCCGAACGGCTCGTGAAATGGTCGAAGCTCGCGTGGCGGCCGTTCAAATCGAAGATCAGGAGCTTCCTAAAAAATGCGGTCATTTAAATGGAAAAAAACTTGTATCCGCTGAGGAAATGATGCAAAAAATTCAGGCCATTAAACAAGTGGCACCGTCTCTTGTGATCATCGCGCGAACGGACGCTTATGCCGTGGAAGGACTCGATCGAGCGATCGAACGGGCGCAGCGATATGTAGAAGCAGGAGCAGATGCCATTTTTCCGGAAGCTCTTACAAAGAAAGAAGAGTTTTTGAAGATGAAGCAAGCCGTTTCGGTCCCGCTTCTTGCCAATATGACAGAGTTTGGGCGTACACCTTATTATACGGCTGAAGAATTTGCGTCTTTCGGCTATGCGATGGTCATTTATCCTGTTACTTCGCTTCGCGTGGCAGCAAAGGCCTATGAGCGGGTTTTCCAAACCATTCTCGAAACCGGCACGCAAAAAAGCGAACTGGACAATATGCAAACGCGAAAAGAATTGTATGAAACAATTCATTATTATGATTTTGAAGAACTCGATCAAACCATTGCCAAAACGGTTCTTCCGGATGAACAGCCTTTACCGGACGATTGATCGATTCATCCCCTGCCACGTACAATTCTTTTCTACGTGGATGGAAAAGTTCTGAATCTTTCAATCATCCAATGATTTGTTTTCTTTCGTTGTCATGAAATAAAGAGAAGCAGTTGACCATGCCGCTGCTTCTCTTTATTAAACATGACGAGTGTATAAGATTCACTAACGAATAACCTCTTTTTCAAATGTACAAGCATTCGAATCTTTTAATATCCTTTTTTACATCAAGAAATCTATTCTTCCCATTTTGTGAAAATCCCTTCTTCGTTTCATTTTGAACCATCTTCTTATTCTCCGTCCGTATCCAACAAGACAAGTTGGACTTAAAAGAAATGAATTTTAGCCCAATCAAAGGAAAAGTATAAGCCGTACATTGGGGGATTTAGAATGATGATACATAAATTTGTCATGCCGGAAGTGATTTTTGGAAATCATTCCATTCATCAAGTCGGCGAAAGCTGTCTTAGGCTTGGCGCCACAAACGTATTCATTGTCAGTGATCCGGGTGTCATGGAAGCCGGTTGGCTGGAAGTTGTGATAAAGAGCTGCAAACAAGCCGGGCTGAAATACTCCACATTTTATGATGTCACGGTGAATCCAAAAGATAAGGAAGTTGAAAATGGCGCTGCCCTGTATGTCGATAATGAATGCGACGCCGTTATCGGAATAGGCGGGGGAAGTTCCATCGATGTAGCAAAAGCGATTGCGATCCTTGTCGCCAACGGCGGTCATATTCACGATTATGAAGGAGTCGATAAAATCCAAAAACCCCTCCCCCCACAAGTGATGGTTCCTACAACGGCCGGTTCCGGTTCAGAAGTATCGCAGTTTTCGATCATATTAGATACAAAAGGACAAAAAAAGATGACCATCGTATCGAAATCTCTCGTTCCGGATATTGCGATTGTCGATCCTGAAACATTAACAACAAAAAACGCCCATTTGACAGCTTCCACCGGTTTAGACGTCTTATCCCACGGAATTGAAGCGTATGTCAGTTTAGCATCGACACCTTTAACAGATGTTCAAGCGAAAAATGCCATTACGTTAGTGGCCCAATATTTGCGCCCTTCGGTTGCATCCAAACTCAATATGGAAGCGAAAACCAATATGGCGATGGCCAGTTTACAAGCGGGCCTCTCTTTTTCCAACGCTATTTTGGGAGCTGTACATGCGATGTCCCATGCCATCGGCGGGCGGTTTCCGGTGCATCACGGCGATGTCAATTCCGTTCTGTTGCCCCATGTGATGGAATACAATTTGATCGCCAATCCGAAGAAATTTGCCGATATTGCTTCTTTTCTAGGGATCGACATCCGTGGCCTCACCTATATGGAAGCTGGAAAAAAAGCCATTGATTATGTTAAAGAATTAGCCATTGATATCGGAGCTCCTCAAAAATTGTCGGAAATGGGGATAGAAAAAGAAACGATACAAGAAATGAGTCAAATTGCCTTAAATGACGCCTGCATGATCACAAACCCGAGAGACATAACCATTGAGGATATTGAAGAATTATTCAGAAAGGCTTGGTGACTCATGAAGATACACGATCAGAAGAAAATGATGAGTCTCTTAACGGGGGTCCAGTCTTCCAAAAAAAGTTATTATACTGAATTAAAAAAAATGGTCACAGAATTAAAAAAGAAAAATACGCAGTTAGAAATCATAAACGATGTGACCAAAAGTTTTAATATCGATATGTCCATGGATGAATTAATGAAAAACCTTTTTGATAAATTAAATCAAATTTTCCCGTGCGAAAGAATCAGCTTATCTTTATATAAACATCAAGAATTAATGATAAGCAATGCTTACCCGGCGCAGTCCTTATATTTCCCGATCGGTTTTTCTCTGCCGAAGGAAAACTCGCTCTATTGGAACGTCATTCAATCCCTGCAAATGACTTTTTACCAAGTCCGGAATAAAAAGGATTCTTTTATTGAAAACAAAGTGTACGAATCATTAGGAATTCAAAGTGTTTTATTAATTCCCTTAACGAGTAAAGAAAAAATCATTGGTCTTTTAAGCGTCGGAAGCAAAAGCACCCTCCAATATGAGAAAGATGATCTTTCCTTTTTTCAACAACTGGGTGATCAATTAGCTGTTTGTATAGAAAATGCCCAGCTTTATCAAGAAGTGCTCACGAGTAAAAAAGAATGGGAAGAAACGTTCCGGGCTGTTTCCGAAATGATACTGGTCGTTGACTTACACGGAAATATTCTGAATTATAATGACTCGGCACAAGAATTCTTTTCATTGCCTTCGCAGAAAAAAACGAACGAAAACATCCATTCGCTATTATCCATGGATATTCATGACAGCCCGATATTGGAAAGTCTTCAAACGAAAAAACCCGTTCACAGGCAAATTCATATTCAACAGCGTGTATGTGAACTCCATTCCTACCCGATATTTAATGAAAGCCAAAACATGTATGCCATCATTGTTTATATCAATGACATCACAGAAAAATCCCGGATTGAGGCTCAATTAGTCCAATCAGGGAAGCTTGCGGCCATTGGCGAAATGGCGGCAGGAATTGCCCACGAGCTTAACAACCCATTAACCGCCATCTTAGGAAACGCCCAACTATTATTAAGATCGGTATCAAAAGAAAATCGCTCCTATCAACTGTTGACCGATATTTTTACATGCGGTAAACGATGTAAAACCATTATTCAAAATTTATTGACGTTCTCAAGACAAGATGAATATAGGTTTGAAGATTGTTCCATCAATGAAGCAGTCGAGCAAGTATTAGGATTAGTCGGTTACCAGATTCGCAAACAAAATATCCTGATCCAAAAAACGCTGGATGACTCCATTGGCACTGTTGAAGGAAACGCACAACAAATCGGACAAATCATTTTAAATCTGTTAATCAATGCAAAGGATGCTTTAGAAGAGACCGATGTGCCGAAAAAAGTGATTAAGATCCGCACATCGACGGTCAAAGTAAAAGGGAAACAATGGGTTCTTCTTTCGGTCGCAGATAACGGCAAAGGAATAAGCAAACAGCATTTACAAGAAATTTTCAATCCATTTTTTACGACAAAACGGCCCGGAAAAGGAACAGGACTTGGTCTTTCCGTCAGTTTAGGGATCGCAGAAGCTCACGGTGGAACAATTGAGGTAAAAAGTGAACTCGGAAAAGGAAGCCAATTCCTTTTAAAGCTGCCTGCCAAACATTAAAAAGATCATTCGGGGGTTGGAAGATATGGCCAATATTCTTGTTATTGACGATGAAACGGAAGTCGGTACATTCTTTTTGCATTTTCTTGAGGAAAAAGGATTTCACGTAAAGATTGGATACAACGGGAAAGATTTTCGACGTCTCCTCCAAGAACAAGCATTTGATTTGGCTTTCATCGATGTAAAATTGCCTGATGCCAACGGTTTAAATTTATTAAAACAGATGAAAAAAACGACCCCGTCTTGCCAAGTGATTATCATGACCGGCTACAGTACGGTGAAAACAGCGATCGAAGCGATTAAAAACGGAGCCAGTGATTATATCGAGAAACCGTTTGACGATCTTGACCAATTGGAAACGTTAATAGAAGAATTATTGAACACCCGGTCCACATCGTCTGATCACGATATGTACGAGCTGTCAGAATCGCTAGGCTTTATAATAGGAAAAAACAAAGAAATGAATGATTTAGTGAAGCTAGCCTACAAAATTGCCAAGAAAAATGTCAACGTGCTGATTGAAGGAGAAACCGGAACCGGAAAAGAAGTGTTAGCGCATTTTATCCACAGCGCCAGCATGCGTTCTGACCAACCATTTATCGGAATCAACTGCGGAGCGATTTCAGAAACCCTTCTGGAAAGCGAATTGTTTGGACATGAAAAAGGAGCCTTCACAGGAGCCGTAAAAGAGAAAAAAGGAATTTTTGAAATTGCGAACAAAGGCACTTTATTTCTGGACGAAATTGGAGAGGCTTCTCTTTCGACTCAAGTAAAACTTTTGCGGGTGCTAGAAACAGGAGAGTATTTTCGAGTAGGAGGGGAAACGATACGCAGGACCAATACCCGAATCCTCGCTGCTTCCCATGTCAATCTGGCTCAAGCGGTAACCGAAAAAACATTTCGCGAAGACTTATTGTATCGTTTAGACGTGGTCAAATTATCCTTGCCTCCGTTGAGAAAAAGGATAGAAGATCTTCCCCTTCTCATAGAGTTCTTCTTACAAAAATTACAAACCCATCTTACTTTTTCTGAAGATACCATCGAACAAATGAAACAATATCATTGGCCGGGAAATATTCGTGAACTTCTGAATGTGATCAAAAGAGCGGTCACATTGGCAGAAGGCGAAACCACGATCATTACTCCGAATTATTTGCCGGAAAAAATGAAAATGACAAACGATTCGCCGCAGATCGAATTATTGATTGAAAAAAAGGATCATGATGACGAGGCCGACCTTGAAGCATATTTAAACGAATGGACAAGCTATATTCTGGAACTATGGAAAAACAACCGTGAAGTGGATTTGGAACAGGTGCTATCGTTAGTAAAAGAATTAGAAAGGCAAATTGGTCGATCTTTCGTCATGAAAACATTAAAACAAACTGTCGGAAATCGAAAAAAAGCGGCAGAACAACTGAATATCTCGGTTCGAAAACTTCGCTATTTATTAAAAGAAAAAGGAGTTCATTCTGTTCAATAGATTCATATAAAGGTCCAGCGTTGTATAAGATTTCACAAGTTCTTTCAGGCACGCTTTTGAACAGATCGGTAACACGTCTAACGGCGTCTTCCGCCGTGGTCCTTCCCTTTTATCACGCAGGGAGCGATCCGTGGTATGTACTCGCTCCCTGCCATTCAGAAGATGACAAATTAGTTGGCTTCCCCAATTTTTAATACGATCCGTCCGTTAATTTGCCCTTTTTCCATTTTCTCAAATACTTCATTAATATCCTCTAACGGTGCCGTTTCGACAATGGGGCGAACTTTTCCGCGTGCAGCGAAATCTAAAGCTTCTTGCATATCTTTTCTTGTTCCGACAATCGAACCTCTTACCGTTACTCCGTTTAAAACAGTATCAAAAATCGGAATCGGCAATTCATCATTTGGCAATCCAACGACGACAAGAGTACCGCCTCGTTTTACGGATTGGTAAGCTTGTTCAAACGCTTTTCGGTTGACTGCCACGCTGACGGCCGCATGCACTCCGCCTAATTTTTCCCGAATCGTTTCGACCGGATCTTCTTTTAATCCATTGATCGCAATATCGGCCCCTAACTTTTTAGCCAATGCCGATTTTTCATCGCTAATATCCACAGCTACAACATTCAATCCCATCGCTTTTGCATATTGCAGCGCAATGTGGCCTAATCCTCCGATACCGTATATCGCAACCCATTCCCCTGGTTTCGCGTTGGAAACCTTTAACGCTTTATACGTCGTCACTCCCGCACATAAAATCGGCGCCACTTCCACAGGATCCAAATGTTCCGGAATTTTTGCCACATAGTCAGCAGGAGCTTTACAATACTCCGCATAACCGCCGTCTACAGAATATCCGCCGTTCAATTGATGAGGACACAGAGTTTCTTGTCCGGTTAAACAATATTCACATTCCCCACATGCAGAATAAAGCCAAGGAATGCCGACGCGATCTCCCACTTTGATCGATCGAACTCCTTCACCGACTTCTACCACAATCCCTACTCCTTCATGCCCCGGTATCAAAGGAAGCTTCGGCTTTACCGGCCAGTCTCCGTGAGCCGCATGAAGATCCGTATGACATACACCGCACGCTTCAATTTTCACAAGCACTTCCCCATACTCTAATGTTGGTTTCTCCACATCTTTAATTTCTAATTTTTGTTTAAATGAATTCACAACAGCCGCTTTCATTTTCCCCTCTCCCCTTTCAATTTGTTTCACCCATAGTCATGCAAAAAACGTGCCAACTGAAAAAATCACTCCCCTCCATCCTTCTCTTCGTTTTTGTGCCAAAATTTCGGCAAGATTGATCGAATATTTGTCATTTTTATCGTGAATTTGTCATCACCATAGAAAATCTATTTCTATCACTGCCCCAACCTCTTCTCCGTTTTTGCGTTTGATCAAAAGAAAAAGAGAGCCGATCCATTTTCCTGGCCTCTTGCTCTCTCTTCTTTGATTCCTATTCAACTAGTGAAGCTGATTTTAATAAGGCTAAAGAATACTGTCCATTATTGCACCATCGCCAAATGGGACCTGCGGAAAAAATGGCATCCTGCCATTCACCCCTAGTGTGAATACTAGAAAATAAAACTTTTGACTACTTGCGTTTTGCAGCCCCTTTCTCGTAGAGGAATTTTTTCAACTCATGTTTCTGAATTTTACCGACGGAGGTTCTCGGAAACTCGTCGACAAAATGAATGACTTCCGGAACTTTGAATTTGGCAAGCTTTTGTTTACAGACATCGATTATTTCTTGCTCGGAAAGATCGTATCCATCTTTTGCAATCACGAAAGCATGGATGGCTTCATCTCTTATTTCGTCAGGAACGCCAATAACAGCGCTTTCAAAAACACCTTCACATTGATTAATCACCTCTTCCACTTCACCGGCTGCTACATTTTCACCGGCACGCCTGATCATATCTTTTTGACGATCCACGAAGTAAAAAAATCCATCGTTGGGATCTTTCCGTGCGACATCGCCGGTATAGAGCCATCCGTCTTTTATGGTGCTGCTTGTCGTCTCTTCATTATGAAAATAGCCTTTCATGATGGTCCTCCCCGGAATTCCGTTCACGATGATTTGCCCCGCTTCGCCGTCTTTTACTTCATGACCGTTTTCGTCGACCAGCTTGACTCGATAACAATCGTCGGTCGTCCCATGCTGCTGTTATTGTAATAGCCGTCCAACGGATTAATGAGCGGGGTGCCGACGGTTTCCGTCATCCCGTATAATTGCCGCAAAGATACACGGTATCGTTGTTCAAACTCACGGAGTTGTTCCCTTGTGATAGACTGTGCGAAAATAATCAGCCGCAATGAATGTTCAGCATCCGCAGACCGATAAGGCTTCTTTAAAATCATTTTTAAAGGGGCGGCAAACAACGATCCGACCGTTGCCCGCAATCGTTTCGCTTGTTGAAAGTAGCGGGAGGCGCTGAATCGTTCTGCTATCGCGATACTGGCTCCAACCGTCAATGCCGGCATCGCTAAGTAATATTGCCCATTCCCGTGGAACATCGGCAATACGATGAACACGCGGTCATCCGGGGACATCCTCAGCGTTTTGGACATGATTTCTCCCACGTAGATATAATTGGCATGAGTAAGCAAAACCCCTTTCGGTTTGGATGTCGTACCTGACGTATATAAAATGGAAGCAATGTCATCGCTCGATAAACGAGGAAAGGCAGTCAGTGGTTCTGTTTCATGGATGATGTTTTGAAGGCTTACACCGTAGTCGTCCTCATCACTACTTGCCAAAAACAAGCCGTTCAATCGATCTCGGAATCTCGTAAACTTGTGGACATACTCTTTTTCCGTAATCACCAGTTTCGTTTCGGAATGTTCGAGCAAATAAGCCATTTCTTCAGCTGTCGATAAAACATTGGTGGGAACCATCACCGCTCCGATGGAAGTGACCGAAAACCAAGAAATCATAAAGTCGATTCCATTGGGCAGGTGAAGAAGTACTTTATCTCCTTTTTGAATGCCATACTGCTGCAAAGCACGGGCCAGACGACGGACTTTATCGAGAAACTCTTCATAAGTAAGCGAGCTGGTCTGCTCTTGTTGATCCTCAAACACAACAAACGTTTTCTTTGGATAAAGAGTGGCCATTTCCTTTAGTAATTGCGGAATGGTCCTGTTTCCAATAATGTCGGTCATACCCATTTCCTCTTTCTCATCGGCTTTCGCCTTTGTCGTCTCACCAACCATTACGAAAAGTTCTTTACTAAATTCTACGTCATTAGCTGACTTCCATTCCCGAAGATCACAGTCGAAAACTCTATTTTCTCCATACGAATCTTTTTCCGCGAGATCTTCTCGGTTGTTCCTATTCCATCGATTGTTTCACCTCCAAACTTCACCGTTTTTATCATTTTCCCTCAATATGCAAGTGGCATACCAAAGCGGTTTTTGAAAGAACATGACCGAAAAGATATTTTCATGCGGAATAAGCCCCCTTTTTAGTCGCAAGAAAAAGGTGCTTGAATTCCTCATATGCAAAATCTTTCATTGCTATTTCATCAGAAATGATTAGATCCTATCCACTTAACGCTGTCTTTCTTCTCTTCATTCACCAAAAGCTGGAATACGTCCGGTCTTGAGTAATGCCCAACGACATCAAAATCAAATTGACTATAGGCGATCTCACGCAAATCAAGATCGGCGATTAAAATATCTTCTTTTCCATAGACAGGTTCATGAATATAGTTTCCAAGCGGTCCGACAATGGCGCTTCCGCCGATGCACATTTCATGTGGCGAAGACTCCAGCTCTTCATAGCACGCTAAATCCGTCGGGTACATATCCTTCGTCACATACTGATTGCAAGATAACACAAAACACCTTCCTTCAGCGGCAATATGACGAATCGTAGACTGCCACAGTTCTCTCGCATCCGCTGTCGGAGCAATATAAATTTGAACTCCTTTTGCATACATGGCCGTTCTCGCCAACGGCATATAATTTTCCCAACAAATTAATGCGCCCATTCTTCCATAAGGCGTATCAATTACCGGCAGCGTGCTTCCGTCCCCCTCTCCCCAAATAATTCGTTCAGAGGCAGTCGGTTTTAACTTCCGGTGTTTTCCAAGCAAAGAGCCGTCCGGTCCGAAAAATAAAACCGTGCAGTATAAAGTTCCTCTACTAAATTCATGATCTCTTTCAATAACGCCGATCACAAGATACACTCCTGCCTTACGAGCCGCTTCTCCCAACCGTTCTGTCGTTTCACTGGGCACAGGTACGGAATTTTCCCAGTAACGAAGCCAATCTTTTCGTCCTTCCGGTGAACGGCCGCCAACGCTCGTTCCAAAAGTCAGTCCTCTTGGATACGCCGGAATGAAAGCTTCCGGAAACACTACGATGCCAGCTCCTTTTTCCGCAGCCTCCTGAATCAACGAAATCGCTTTTTCCGTAGTAGCATCCCGATCCATGATCACAGAAGCCGCTTGTACAACCGCAACACGTACATTTGTATATTGATTTGTCATTTCCATACCTCCTGAACCAAATATAATATAATTATGAATCTTCAGAAAACAAATCACAAGCTATAAGAATATCTATCCACAAAGCGCAGTTATTCCTCCTTCTTCTCTCATATCCTAATTATACTTTGATAAACGGCAGGCCCCTATCTTTAATCAATCAAAATCCAGAAAGCCAGAATGACGAAGTCCATAGCTGCCGAAACCATAGGTGTTCGGATAAAAAAGAATCTCTTTACACTGTTGAAAGTTTAACACAGTGCTCTCATTAGATCCTTCCTCTTTGTTCATCGGATGAAACAGAGCAGTTACATTCTTTTCTTGACGGCTTGGTCCAATAGCCTCTCACCAGTCATTATTTTCATATGATATAATAGGGAAATAAAACCAGTCGCTAGGAGCTTAGCAATGAACAAAACAGAAAACGGAATATCCAGTCTAAAAAAAGAAGAAAGGTACCACCGGCAAGAATCATTGAAATTCTTTGCGGTCATCTTATGGGGATTGTTCTTAGGCATCCATACATGGACCGAAAATTTGGAAGCGTTGCTGCGATTTCAAACCATTAAATTTGAATGGCATTCGTCCCCCGATTTTTTACAATTCTTTAACTTTTATGATATCCAGCTGATTCACCCCCATTGGTTTTGGATAAAACTTGGACACTTTACCGGCTTTGCCATCATGGATGTCCTTCTGTATATCTGGCTGAAAGATCATAAGCAGTCCATCTTGATTTCGGTAGCTTTTGCGTTCACCACCGAAATCTTGCAGCTTTTTTTCGGACGAGACGGCCGTTTATATGATCTACTGATTGATTCGTTCGGCGTATTAACCGTCTATTATCTTTTGAAGAAATCCACCATTTTTCAAAAAATCATCAGCCATTTTCTTTGATACTCTCTGATTCAAAGGAGAGATTGTTAGAATAAAAAAGAAGGTACGTATACACGTTACCTTCAAATAGACGGTTAGCAAACTAGGTTCCTTTTTCTTCTCTGTATCACAGTGGACCAAACCTGTTCATTTCTCTTGAAAATCAAAAGAATCTAAAATTCAGATTTTCGTACCGCTAAAAAACACAGTTTTATGTAAGCTCTTTATATGTTCTCTCTTATTTTTACTCCATACTAGTTCCCTTTTCGATACTGGACTGCGGTTTTCGCTTCCAGTATTTTTATATGCTTTATACTCCGCTTGAATGAATGGAACCCTCTGAATTTATTTTAATGACGCCTCCGTATATAAAAACGGATAAACAATAAAACGATGAATGCTCCGGCTGCATCAATCAGCACATCAGAAAATAAAGCCGTCCGTCCCGGTCGAAACGATTGATGCCACTCATCCGATGCCGCATACAATACGGTAAAACACCATGCTCCTATATAAGAAAACCGATTCGGAAATACCGCTTTCCACACAAGAAAAGCCAAAAAACCAAAAGCTGAAAGATGCGCAAATTTGCGGATGATAAAATTCCACGAAAAGACGCCGCTATCTCGATGATCGTTCGTCCCCTCCAATCCAAAATACTGAGCGATGTGATGAATGACTTTCGCCGTATTTGCACCTGTAAACATAGAAAATTGACTAAAAGAAAAAATGACCCCACACCAAATGAGCACGAACCCCCACCAAAACCATTTATGCTTCATTAAAATCACCTGTTTCTTTTCCTATAATCATTCTCATTTTGAACGAAGACACCACTGCTTACAAGCCCTATTTACATGCCAATAGTTTATCCTCACCTCCTACCAACCTTAAATAAAACACACCCCTCATTTGACAAAAGTCATCCCTAAACCAATTAATCATCTCGCATGATCACTACCGCTTTATCACCATTGCTTTATATATTTATCGATTCCTTGCTTTATGATTAATAGATTTATCGATTTATCACATTATCGATTTAAATCATTAACGGGGTCAGGCCCCTTTTTTTAACGAATGCTTTATGAAAAATTTATATTATCTTTACATTGGTTTGGTTAAATGAGAGTAAAATATTACATTTATAGGGGTATCAAAATGAGAAAAGAGAAAAATCAAAAAAAGTTTCGGCTGCTCACCATATTGCTTGTGCCTATCATTACAGTGATCGCTTTATCCTCTTTGCTGATCGCCTATGTGAATGTTGAAAAAAATAAAAAGCTCGCCATCCAATCAATGGAGCAGCAGCTATCTTTATCTGCAGAAGTGATGTCGGAAAAGGTGGTCATGTTAAAAGCCTCTACGACGAGAGAAGACTTTAACCGCGAACTGCGCTATGCCGTGCAGCTCAATCAAAGAATGTTTAAAGAACAAAACTTAATCCCCATCCAATTTCAAATCACAAAAGATAAAGAAATCAAAGGATTAGCGGATACGAATTTAAAAGAAAAAATCCCCCTCACTAAAAATGAAATCAATCAAATTTTGAAACAAAAAACAGGCATTGAACATCTTCATGGCTATACGATGGCTTTATCACCATTAATCGAGCTGGATAATGCAACTTTTGTCATTGCCGTTAAAGATCAAGACTATATCAAGCCGATCACCCACCAGCAAAGAATGATGTTGGGATTCACAATCACTATGATTTTAGTAGCCAGCTTTATCGGCTTTATGACCATTCGCTCCATTGTAAAGCCTATTACGTTGCTAAAACGAGCATTTGACCAAGTGGCCGGCGGAGACTTAGATACACCTATACATATTCATTCCGTATCGCGAGAAATCACGACACTGTCTAATGGATTTCATCAAATGGTCAGCAATTTAAGATTTCTCATCCAGCAAGTCGATCACACTACTTTGCAAATTGAATCGTCCTCTAACAAATTGAGAGACTCTTCGAATCATTCAAAAGCAACATCGGACATCGTCACAAAGGCAATGAAAGAAGTCGTCGATGCAATGGAACGCCAATCTCAATATTCATTAAAAAGCACCGAAGCGATTCATGAAACGTCTCATCGAGTAAAGCAAGTCGCTTCAGCGATAAAAAAAGTCGACAACGTAGCCATGATCGCCAATGAAAAATCGAAAGTAGGGCTTCAATTCATCAATCAAACAGTGAAAAAACTAGAAGAAGTACAAGCAACGTTTCTTGAAACAACAGAAAAAATTTATACACTTGACCATAAAACGAAACATATCGATCAATTCGTCAAAGTCATTCAAACCATCGCTTCACAAACACATTTATTATCATTAAATGCATCCATCGAAGCCGCTCGAGCCGGAGACGAAGGAAAAGGTTTCGCAGTCGTTGCACAAGAAGTGAAAAATCTAGCAGAACAATCCAAACAAGCTTCAGAAGAAATTAAACAATTAACCGAAATCATCCGCAACGATACGGAAAATGTCACCAGCGCTATTACGAATAACTCCAGCATTTTAAAAGAAGGAATAGATATGATGCATTCCACAAAGCAATCTTTTGATGATCTAATATCCGTTGTGGAACAAGCCTCTTCAGAATCAAAATCCATGTCTACCGCAGCGGAAATTATGGAACAAAAAATGAGCGAAATGGTAGAAAGCATGTCCAACATCGCCAGCATCGCCCAACAAATTTCAAGCAGCATGCAAGAAGTCGCTTCTATCACTGATGAACAAGATACAACAATAAACGAAGTTGCAGATGAAGCCAAATCATTATATGTATTAGCCAAAGAACTAAATGCTTCCCTCGATTCATTTAAAAATACATAAATTTTTTTTAAATAAGGATGAACTAAGGAACAGAAACGATCGACATATTTTATAAAAGAGGCCCTATCCGGATAATTGGACAGGGCCAAAAATTGGAAAATTCATTTGATATCCCTTTCATCTTTTTCTTAATGAGTGGAACTGCTGCTTTCAAAAATCACTAGAAATATCCATCTCCTATTTTTTAATGAATCGCCCCACCGATTTCTTTTATGTCAGCTGGCTCGAGTGCAGCAGTGATGGCAGCGATTTTTAAACCTTTAACGATCGTTTCAAGTGCCATGCTTGGCGCATGTTTATTGACAGTCTGCTCCGGCAAATAAGGGATGTGAATAAATCCTCCGCGCACATCCGGAGCATTGTCATGCAAATAATGCATTAAGCCGTAAAACAAATGATTACAGACAAACGTTCCGGCTGAGTTAGATACCTCTGCAGGGATACCGCTTTCTCGTAGATTCTTCACCATGCGTTTGATCGGCAGCGTCGACCAATAGGCAACCGGACCATTCTTTACAATCGCCTCATCAATAGGCTGATTGCCTTCATTATCGGGAATTCTGGCATCATCCACATTAATGGCTACCCGCTCTGGTGTAATGTGTGTTCGACCTCCTCCCTGCCCAACGCAGATCACAACATCTGGCTTCTCCTCTTTAATCGCTTCTTCCAGCTTTTTGATCGAGGCTCGAAAGACCGTTGGGATTTCTACAGCAACAATGTGAACCCCTTTTTCCTGGTAACCATTTAAAATTTTGACTGTTTCCAAAGCCGGATTCAAACGCTCACCTTCAAAAGCATCAAAACCGGTCATTAAAACTTTTTTCTCCATACTATTCCCTCCGATGCTCTTCCTCTCGAAACCTATGAATCTCACAACAATATTCCCTATCATTTTGTTTCAAACGGACGCTCCATTGGCCATATCATCTACACATGTGCACAACATTTTCATATCCCAAAGCTACATTTGCCATCTAGCCAGGCAATACATCAGCACAATATTGAGCAAAAGCGTCAACAACGCTGTTGGTACTTGCACCCGAATGACATGATATTTATCTTTCAAGTCTAATAAAGCTGCGGGAACAATATTAAAATTGGCAGCCATAGGTGTCATCAACGTTCCGCAATAACCGGCAAACATGGAAATGGCGGCAATTTGGTTTGGATCCGCTCCGAACTGCTGAATCAGGATCGGAATGATGATTCCTCCGGCCATGACCGGAAAGGCCGCAAACGCATTTCCCATGATCATGGTAAAGAACGCCATTCCAACACATAACACCACGACACTCCAAAATAATGAATTAGATGGAATCATATGTTTGACAATATCGGCCACCACATTGCCGACGCCAGCTTTATCGAAAATCGTGCCAAGCGTCGCTAAAAATTGAGGCAACACGACAGCCCAGCCAATTGCCTCCAGCAAACGGCGGGATTCCTTGATGGCTGTCTTTGGAGTACTCTTTGTAAGTGCCAGAGCAACCATCATAGCGATGACACAAGCAACGCCTAAACCAACCAATGTCGGATTGGATGGATCAAATAGAAAGAGTTCGCCGATTTTGATACCCGCCAGTGCTTTTGAAAAAATAACGGTTAAAAATGGAATAAGCAACGCCGGTAAAAACAGCCAATTGCCGAGCCGCTTGCGTTTCGCTTCGCGTTCCTCTTCGCTTGTGCTGTCATATTTTCCTTTTTCTAAACCTCCGAAACCTACGATAAGTACCATCAGAATGACGAGCAAGCCTATGTAAAACGGCGGGATCACTTTTCCCAGCAACAAAGTCACAGCATAGATAAAATAAAACAACCCCGAAGTGATTCGTTTTGTATTTTTTTTATCCAAAAAAGTGTAGATAGAACAGCACAAACCGATGACTCCCATCAAAACATAGAGGTATTCAAGAGACAGTATCATGAAGATTTCACTTCCTTGTTTTCAGGTTTCTTTTGCCCAAGACGTCGCTCCAAACGTCTGTCGAATAAATATAGTCGAATGGAATGGATGATGAAGACACCAACCGCAGTGGGAATCCCCCATAGTGCCATCAACACTGGGTCACTCACAACATGATTTTGGTCAAAGAAGCCTTTCATTAATAAAATTCCTCCGACAGCAACAAAAATATCTTCACCGAAAAACAATCCAATGTTGTCGGCAGCGGCCGTATGTGCACGGATATTTTCCCTTTCCTCTTTAGGTAGCTTCCCGTATTTGGCTTCCGCAGCTCCTTCCGCCATTGGCGCAATGAGGGGACGAACAGTTTGTGGATGTCCACCGATACTATTCAATCCTAGCGCCGCCCCTATTTCCCTGATCAAAAAGTAAATGTTGATCAATCTACCAGCGGTGATCGCTTTTATTTTCGAAACAAGCAAAGCCGATTGTTTTTGCAAACCGCTTCGTTCCATAAGACCGATAACCGGAAGAGTAATGATTAAAATCGACATATAACGGTTCGTCGTGAACGCTTCACCAAATTGAGCGATGAGATCCTTAAAGGGAATACCAGCTATCAACCCAGTGACCAATCCCGAAACCGTTACGACAACCAACGGATTGATCCGAAACAAAAAGCCAACAATGATCAAAGCAACACCAATGAGTACCATCTTACCCCTTCTTTCTCCAGAAATTTGACATTCTATCATTCCAACGTTCTAACAAAGAGCTTTGCAGTGCAGAATCAAACAAGCGATCCAAAAATAATATTATGATAATTCCAATATAATTTATTATTCTGAATTATATCACACTAATTAAGCTCGTCAACGCTATTGTTCATCATTTCATCTGCGCATTCCTCATAAATCAATTTCCCAGAAAAATAGGATACTTATATCAATATACCAAATGGGGCCTGACCCCTTTAATGGCTTAAAGGGGTCAGGCCCCTTAAAATATGGTACAATGCTGGTAGCATGTTCTTGCCATGAAGGAGTGACAAACGATGATAAAATTTGCGATCATTGGAACGAACTGGATTACTGAGGAATTTATTAAAGCGGCCAAAGAAGTACCGGATTTTTCATTAAAAGCAGTGTATTCGCGGACTGAAGAGAAAGCAAAAGAATTTGCGGCAAAAGTAGGTGCTGAACTGACCTTTACCAACTTAGAAGAAATGGCAAAAAGCGATGAAATTGATGCTGTTTATATTGCAAGCCCTAATTCCTTTCACGCCGAACAAGCCATTTTGCTGATGAACCACGGCAAACACGTTATATGCGAAAAACCAATGGCCTCCAATACAAAAGAAGTGCAAGCTATGATCGAAGCAGCCCAACAAAACAATGTCGTCCTAATGGAAGCGATGAAAACAACACTACTCCCTAATTTCCAAGCCATTCGCAAACATATACATAAAATCGGAAAAATACGCCGCTATTTCGCCAGCTATTGCCAATATTCATCGCGCTATGACGCATACAAGCAAGGAACGGTGCTAAACGCCTTTAACCCCAAATTTTCCAACGGATCTTTAATGGACCTTGGCGTTTATTGCCTGTATCCAATGGTAGTATTATTCGGGAAACCTCTTAATGTAAAAGCCAACAGTGTTAAACTGGAAACGGGTGTGGATGGAGAAGGAAGCGTCATTCTCGACTATGGAGAAATGGACGCGGTGGTTCAGTACTCCAAAATTTCGAATTCCTATATCCCTGCCGAAATTCAAGGAGAAGAAGGAAGCATTATCATCGATGCGATCCATACGCCGCAAAAAGTCGAAATTCGCTATCGCGACGGACGCATCGAAGACATTACCGAAACTCAAGACCATCATCCTATGTACTACGAAGCAAAAGAATTTATCGAATTAATTCAAAACGGCAAACAACAATCGGAGATCAATTCGCATCAACACTCACTTACTACCATCGAAATTATAGAAAAAGCCCGGAAACAAACAGGCATTGTCTTCCCGGCGGACAAATAAAAGCCATAACAGCCTCTGCCGAAAAGGCAAGAGGCTGTTATTTTTCTTATGGGCATGAGCATCTCTTGATTAGGTCCAGTCATTTGATTCATCTCTAATTATAAATAGCGACCAACTATAAAATTGAAGCGCCTACTTTCATTCACAAAAAAATCCCCTTCTTCTTTTATATGCTATTAAATTTCGGAAAAGTTCAAGAATAACAGTTGGTGAATAAGACCCCTCTAAAGCAAAGCTACTGGGCTTATATCTGATGAAGGAAATTTTTATAAAGGACTTTAATCTAAATTTTTAAATGTCGTTTGTTGTTTAAATTTTACAATTTTCTACTAATTATCTATAATGTATTTGTGTAGTATTCTAATGAAATAGTTTTTTCTAAGATAGGATCAACTATTTTCATTAGATAATTTTTCGAATATTTGAAACCATTTATCAAAGGAACTGTACCACAAAAAATTATGGAGTTTTGAAGTTTTACATTTTTGTTTTTCAAAAAAGTGAGAATATCGTCAAGTGAAATTATTGATTGTACTGAACTTTTTTGGTATAGTTCCCAATCTTTCTCCTCTTTAATATAAGTTTCTAATTCTAAATCGTCCCAGTGATTCATCACGTCTTGCAATGGCCAAACTGTTTTTGCAAATGGTTTATCACATACCAATTTGGATTTATTAATATCTACTGTCTCCAATGCTCTATCCGTATGGTCACTTCCTACTGTTACATAAACTTCGCCTTCTAAATCTCCAAAAATCAATACTATTTCTACTTCTCCTGTTGTCTTGTTTCCCAAAACGTCTATTATAGTTTCTTGAGTGATACCACTTTTTCTCATTGGATAAAGTGCAGGAATTTCATTTGGCTTGGGTACACCTAAAGCCGTTAACTCCTCAATATGATTTATAATTTGTTCTTTGTTTCTCCCTGAATATCCAATACAATAACATGTATTAATAGTCAGCTTTTTTTCTTTCGAACCAATCTTTACTATAAATTCATTGCGGCTCATTTCATCGCTCCTTGTCTAAAAATTCAAATTAATGATTATCTGTTTTTGTTATTAATCTCTCACATAAACGTTGTATTGAATACATTAAAGAAATTTATTCGTCTTCCATTTGATATTTAAGATTTACATGTTTTAAAGCAAATAGTGCTATGACTGCCGCTATAATAATATAGACACTAATAGCATAGCCACTGTGAAATTTATTAAGAAGATATGTTGAAATTAATGGAGCAAATCCTCCTCCAATTACACTTCTTAACATAAACGATACAGCTGATCCACTGTATCTAAGATGTGCAGGAAAACTGGCAGCAATAACTGGAGCCAAAGGCGCCCACATTAAAGAGTGGATGACAAATGCTATTATTACTGCTAATATAATTAGTCCTGTACTTTTCGTATTAAGTAAATAGAAATATGGTAAAGCCCACAAAATAAGCAGTATATTACCATACCCTAATATTTTTTTGGGATTTATTTTATTGCTAAAATATCCAGTTATAAAGATTGTAAACACAGCAACGATTGCACCTATAAGAGTTGCATTCACAAAAATGGATTTATCCAACTTTAAATATGTTATTCCATAAGTTGTCGTATAAAATGCAAATACTCCAAATGCAATGTCGCTACTAATATTCGAAAAAACCGCTGCCAACATTTGTTTAGGATAATCTTTAAAAATCGAAACAATAGGAAGCTTCGGCAGATCTCCTTCATCAAGAACTTTTTGAAATGAAGGAGTTTCCAATAAATTTAATCTAATTATTAATCCTATAAGAACTAAAACGACGCTTAAAACAAAAGGTACTCTCCAACCCCATGTTTCAAAATGATCACCTGAAATTTTAATAAAAAAAGATGTTACAGCTGTTCCTAATATCAACCCTAATGGCACTCCAATTTGAGGCAAAGTAGCCATAAAACCTCTATTTTTGTTTGTTCCCCATTCCATGGAAATAAGAACGGACCCTGGCCACTCTCCTCCGATAGCAATTCCTTGTATGAATCTCAATATTGTTATTAAAACGGCGGAAAGCAAACCTATTTTTTCATATCCTGGTAATAAACCTATAATCATCGTCACTGCACCCATGGCTATTAAAGTTGTTATTAAAGAAACCTTTCTACCAATTTTATCTCCAAAATGTCCGAACAAAACCGCTCCTATCGGTCTTGCGATATAACCAATTGCATATGTTGAAAAGGTTAAAAGAGTTGCAACATATGGATCTTGTTGAGGAAAAAACAAATTTGGAAATATGAGTGCAGCCATTGTTCCATAAAGAAAAAAATCATACCATTCAATCGTTGACCCAAGTACACTTGAAAAACCAGCAATTTTTTGTTGCTTTATTCTATCAACATAAACTGTATCATCAGCTAATTTATACATTATAACCATCCCCCAATCACATTTTTGAAAAACTAACCCTTTTATTGAAATATCAACTCTTTAATCCTATTTCACCTATTGTTTCCCTTGTGTCTAAGCTTTCAGAGCAAATTTGCAAAAACCTCTTTTATTGTTGGATAAGCTTTAATAATCATATATTAAGTCATGTTATAACACTCGATGTTTCAGTTGTGGGAATGTCTCGCGAATATAATCAATTTGCTCAAGATTAATTTCAGTTTTAACTATTGTTTCAAATTCTCCTGCGGAAGCAACTACTGTCCCCCAAGGATCAACGATTTGGCTATGCCCACCCATCAGAACATTTCTAGTGGTTCCTGCACAATTACTAGAAATCAAGAAGCACTGATTTTCAAGTGCTCGAGTGACATTAAATAATTTCCAATGTTCTAATCTTTGATGTGGCCAAGCAGATGTGACAAGAAAAATTATGGCACCTTGATCAACAAGTGAACGATACAACTCAGGAAAGCGTAAATCATAGCATGTTGAAAGTCCGACTTTTCCAAATTCTGTTTGAATCACAATTGGTTTTTCCCCTCGTGTTAATATTTCCCCTTCTGCTGAACCGTATTGAAATAAGTGAATTTTTCTACTTTTCCCAATAAGTTTTCCTTCTCTGTTAAATAAAATGCTTGTGTTATAATATTTATTGTCTTCCTTCTCGACAAAACTTCCCGCATGAATGTATGCACCCAGTTTTCTTGCTTTTTCGGAAAAATATTGTACATACGGACCATTGATAGATTCAGCTTCTTTAATATAGTTGTCAAAAGAAAAATAACCCGTTGCCCAAATTTCAGGAAGAATAATAAGGTCAAAATTTTCAAGATCATCTAACTGCTGCCCAACTCGTTTGATCCTCTCTTCTTTTGTTTCATTATCTCTAATTTCAACTTGAATAGAAGCCACTTTCATGACGATCACCCCTTTTTACTTTTTAATTAGATCTGTTATACAAAAATTTTGTCATTTTTCAGAGTTAGTATTGTTAAGAATTCTGTTAACGCAAATTAGAGAGGTACCAGAAAGTGATTACAAATAGATCCCTTTGTAATAGTCAGAATTTTCGGTCTATTAAATCAAAAAAGAGCCTCAATTCCAATTGATCTAGTACTCTCTGCTCGCTATCCTGTTAGAATTTCTCTTGATTTATCTGGTTCATTCAAAAAATACGCTACCTGTTTTTTGATCCAGAAAATGAGTTTCTACATAATCTTTCATTTTGAATTTAACATCGTCACATTTAGAATAAATATTATATTTTTGTGGTTAAACTTATCCGATGCTTAAAAATTGTAATCATAACATCATTCTTCATTTCACTCTGTTTTTTTATGAATCACCCCTATTGTCAATTATCCCTAATAACTTAATGCTTCCTTCGTTTTTCTAATATGTTCCAAAACAAACTTAGACGCTAACGTTGAATCTTTCATCTCTATTGCTTTAATAATTTGTTGATGTTCCATTAATACATCCTTCATCCTACCTTTTCGACTGACAGCCTTTAACCCCATTAGTTGAGTAAGATTATGCAGATTATTCAAAACTTGTTCCATTAATTTATAGTTGGCCAATCTTGTTAAAGAAAGATGAAATTCTTGGTCTAAATGAATGAATTTAATATTATCATCCTTTTTCATTGCTTCTTCTTGCTCTCGAATAATGTCTTTAAGGAATATTAGTTGTTCCGTAGAGATATTATTTTTTATGATTTTTTTAACAGCCTTATCTTCTATCCAACTTCTAAGCAAAAAGATTTCTTCTTGTTCTTCCGGTGTTATCTTTCTTACAGTTAATCCTTTTCTTGGAATAGAAACAAGTAGACCTTCCTTCACTAAATCTTGTATAGCTCCCCTTACAGGTGTTCTTGATGTATTTAAACTTTCTGCCAATTGAACTTCCGTAAAAATTTCTTCATTACTGATACCACCACTTAAAATCGCTTCCATAACTTGTTTATAAACCATATCTTGTGTTGTCTTCTCTTTAATCGGTTTTAATTTCATTCCTTCCATAAACTCATCATCCTATCCAAAAAATAATGTAATAATATAAATTTTCTGTATTATGTATACATTATACATAATACAGAAGCTAATGGTCAATATTTTTATAATTTTCAGAATATTATTCGTGCCAGGATCTGAATAATCAAAGCATACTGTTATTTCGGGAGAGAAGATTTAGTTTATCCAAAAGATCTACATCATGTCTACTAACATGCACCCTAATCCCTCCAATCGAAGCATTTGAATTCTTCTACAATTGAAATTCTTGTTTTTACAAAATGAAAGAAATCATCAAGAACGATATAATTACGGAAAATTCAAAAAATTTTCTTTGTACTGTTTCGGTGTCAAACGTACGAACTTTTTAAAAGCTTTTATAAAATGTGATTGGTCATAGTATCCATTTTTATAAATGATGTCTAATAGATTCAAGTTTTCTGTGCGTATAAACATATCTAGGGAATTTTGAAATTGAACAATTTGGCAAAATTGCTTTGGTGAAAATCCAATATATGCTTCAAACTGTTTTCTTATATATTGTTCTGAATAACCGATATATCTTGCCAGTTGTTTCATATTTAAAGTGCCTTTAGAATCATAAATTTTTTGAATCGCATACGCAACAATTTTTTGATCATTGTTCATATCTAAGGAAATGACCTTCAAAAATTTTTCAAATAATGCAATCCTTTCTAAAAATGATTTCCCTTCTGAAATAGCGTCCGCAATGGATGCATCTGCGGCAAGCACATCCAATAATGGAATCTGCTTGTCTAACAACTCTCTCATAGAATATTCCAATAAAATAATGGTTTGTTCAGGAAAGAATCTTACTCCAAAATACTCACAATCTATTTCAAATTTCGGCTGTTTCCGTCGAAAATACGGACTTGTCCAAAGAAATACCTTAGGCTTTTTTGGGCTGCAACAAAACAGTATATCAAAGCAACCATCGGGAATTAGCGAAAGAAAAGTCGGAGTTTCCTTTTTTGTTTTAAATTGATAATACAACGCAATATCATCACAAAATTGCCCGCCAATCTGTTTTAGTTCTTGGTAACCGATAGTACTTTGCTGAATTTCCGGCTGAAAAGGAAAGTACATTTTTGCTGATACATTAGAAAAATGGATCAAAATTCATCACCCTTTCAAGCAAATTCACTTATATTTGTAACAAATAATAACATAATCAGAAACAAATTGTGACATAATCATTAAAAAATTTCGTTTTTTACAATAAATTCGATGTATTAAAAAATTATAATCAAATTGTATAAGAAAGGAGTTGAAAGAACGTAAATAAATCTTACATTTACCAGTTTGTCTGGGACGTATCGCTTGTAAATATCTTGTAAGCTTGCACTCAAGTGCAGGTTCGTAAGTTCATACTCGCAATGTATCTATTATTTTTCATAATCTGTGCAGAAGGAGGAAAAAATAAGCATGGAACAGACAAAAGTACAAAAGGTTAATCACCCACTCGAACCCTTAACACCGGAAGAAATTGCTAAAGCAGTATCGATTTTACGAAAAGAAAAAAATTTAAACACTTCCGTCCGTTTTGTACAAGTGGTATTACAAGAACCCCCAAAAGATGTTGTATTGAATTACAATGACGGGGATGCAATCAATCGTGAAGCCTTCATCATTATTTTAAATAATGCAACAGAAAAAACGTTTGAAGCAGTTGTTTCCATTTCAAATGAAAAAGTGATGTCCTGGGAATACATTCCTGATGTTCAGCCATGCTTTATGCTAGATGAATTTGAGGAATGTGAAAAAGTAGTCAAGAGAAATCCTGAATATCAAGCTGCATTGTTAAAACGTGGTGTGACAGATCCCAGTTTAGTAATGATTGATCCCTGGTCCGCCGGCTATTTTGGTGTAGAAGAAGATGAAGGAAAAAGAATTGCAAGAGCTTTAGCATGGGTCAAAAAAAATCCAAACGATAATGGCTATGCTTTCCCACTTAGCGGACTGGTAGCTGTAGTGGATCTGAACAAGATGGAAGTCATAAGAATAGAGGATTATGGTGTCAAACCCCTCCCCCCGTTAGATGGCAATTATACACCTGAAACCTCGGATTCTATTAAATTACGAGAAGACTTAAAACCACTCGAAATCTCACAGCCAAAAGGGCCTAGTTTCAAAATTGACGGACACCATATTCGATGGCAAAAATGGGATTTCCGCTTCAGTTTTACTCCAAGAGAAGGACTTGTCCTTCACACTGTAGGATATGAAGATAAAGGAAAAATTCGCCCAATCCTTTATCGTGCTGCTTTATCGGAAATGGTAGTCCCATATGGAGAAGCAAGTGACATGCATAACCGTCAAAATGCTTTTGACGCTGGAGAATATGGTATTGGACAATTAGCAAACTCTCTAATGTTAGGTTGCGACTGTCTAGGAGAAATCCGTTATTTTGACGCTGTCCTCACCGATAGCAAAGGAAATGTCAAAATTATTCCGAATGCCATTTGCCTTCATGAAGAAGATTACGGAGTCGCTTGGAAACATACAGATTGGAGAAATAACGATGTAGAAGTTCGTCGTTCAAGACGACTTGTTATTTCATTTTTCGCCACAGTTGCAAACTATGATTACGGTTTCTTTTGGTCATTCTATCAAGATGGAACACTTGAAATGGAAGTGAAGTTAACCGGTATGTTAAATACAGGGGCATTAGATAAGGACGAGATTCCGAAATACGGAACGATCGTTGCACCTCAGTTGAACGCTCCTTACCATCAACATTTCTTTAACTTTAGACTCGACACACAAATTGATGGCATTAATAACTCAGTTGTAGAAGTCAATACAGTACCTGAAAAAAGAAGCCCAGAAAATAAATATCACAATGCTTTCTATACCGAAACGAAAACATTTCAAACTGAACAAGAAGCCAAGCGAAATATTGATCTCACATCTGCACGAACATGGAAAATAATCAACCCCAATTCCTTAAATGCCATCGGACAACCGGTAGGATATAAACTGATGACCGGGGAAAACTGTCTTCCTTTCGCTTACGACGACTCTAGCTTAATTCAAAGAGCCGGTTTTATTAAACATCATTTACACGTGACGAAATTCAATCCAGATGAAATGTATGCCAGCGGTAAATATCCTAACCAAAACAAGGGTAGAGATGGACTTACGAAATATATCGAAGCAAATCGGAATATTGAAAACGAAGATATCGTAGTGTGGTATACAATGGGCCATCACCATATCCCTCGTACAGAGGATTGGCCTATCATGCCAACTGCTTATATAAGTTTTCAATTAAAGCCAGTAGGATTCTTTGACCGTAATCCAGCTCTTGACTTGCCACGTCCGATACCAAAACATGACTCTACTTGTCATTTTCATACAGATTCTTCTTGTAGTCACCATTAAGATCGTAAAAAGAGTTGGAATTCCTTTTTCTAACAGTAATTGGAGGTGGAATATGTTAATTGCCAGTAGTTTACTTATAATTATGTTCTATACCATTTATTATCGCATAAAAGTTTATCCCCATAGTAAATTGATAAGCGCAATGGTTGGAAAAAGTATCTCTATGGCTTTAGAGATGGCCAGCAGTTTTTCTATTGGCTTATTCTTAGGCATTTTATTACAAGGACAGCTGGCTTTTTCTACCATTGGATCCATTCTATTAAGCTTTCTTATTTGCATCACCATTAGTTATCCATTTGGTTTACTAGCTTGTTTTGAAGGACTTTTTTCTTCCAGCCTCATGGGTAGTACAATGGGAGCGATGCTAGGAGAAATGATTCCGGTTAATCATACAACTTTAATGATTGTCACAATGGATATCATATATTTGCTAACGATTTATTTTATTGTGATGATGATTCATATAGAAATCAGAAAAAAAGAAATTTTTCAAACAATCGAATTTCAACTCAATCCCTTTTTCACAACTATATTGATACCTTGCCTAATCATAGGGATCGCAACCATTTTCGATATTCACCACAAAGAAAATAAAAGTACGATGAATTTGCAAGAACATCATACCCATATGAAAATGGACCATTAATCGAATTCAGCCTGATGGAATTGCACCCTTTATTTATTAAATACCACTGATTTTTCAAAGGGGGATTATATGTTTTCCTTACTTAAAAAAAGAAGTTCATTAACCATCTTGATACTAGGATGCTTCATGACTTTTCCATTGAATGTGTTTGCTGCCGAAAAAGTCCCGAAAATAGACACTGGAGATACAACATGGATTATTCTTGCAACAGCTCTCGTGTTTTTTATGCACGTACCTGGTCTCGCTCTTTTTTATGGAGGGTTAGTTAGTGAAAGAAATGTTGTATCAACCATGATGCACAGCTTTGTCAGTCTATTAATCGTCACAGTTGTATGGGTTCTATGGGGCTATAGTTTAAGTTACGGTACAGACATCAACGGACTAATCGGAGGACTGAATCACCTTGGCTTTAGTGGTGTTGATGGCTCCGCTGCATTAGGTTCCTTGACCATACCGCATTATATATTTGCGCTTTTACAAATAGCATATGCAGCCATCACGGTCGCCATCATTTCAGGAGCAATTGCTGGACGAATTTCTTTTTCGGCATGGGTAATCTTTTGTGTCTTATGGCCGACATTCGTTTATGCTCCAATGGCCCACTGGGTATGGGGCGGCGGTTGGTTATTTCAAATGGGAGAACTTGATTTTGCTGGAGGAACAGTTGTCCACATTTTATCCGGTGTGAGTGCTTTAGTGGCCGCCTTAATCATTGGACCTAGACAAGGATATCTCCATGAAAATCGGCCTCACAATATTGTATTTTTCCTCATTGGAGCTGCTTGCCTATGGATCGGTTGGTTTGGATTTAACGCGGGTAGTGCCCTTGCTTCTGGAGCAACGACCTCGCTTGCTTTTGCAACAACCCATGTAAGCGGAGCTGCTGCTGGGGTATGCTGGCTCATCATCGAATGGATTCTGCGTAAACGCCCAACCCTGATTGGAACCGCTACTGGAGGTATTGCTGGATTAGTGGCTATTACACCAGCTGCTGGGTATGTAACCATTCCTTCCGCTTTAATCATTGGGATTATTGCCGCACCTGTTTGCTATTTCAGCATAAATTTTCTAAAAGCCCAATTAAAATACGATGATACGCTGGACGCTTTCGGAGTACATGGTATGGCTGGCATTTGGGGGGCAATCGCGACTGGTATATTTTCAACGAAAGAAGTAAACCCGGCTGGAAATAATGGGTTACTGTACGGAAATCCTACGCAACTTCTCCATCAAGCGACAGGTGTAACAACTGCTGTCATTATGGCTACAGTTGGAACTTTTATCATTCTGAAAGTCATTAGCCTACTTACAGTATTACGTGTTGGTGAAAAAGAAGAATTAATGGGTCTAGATTTAAGTTTTCATCAAGAACCAGCTTATAATATGACACCCCTGCAAATATCTGTAACAGCAAAAAATGAAACAGAAGGGTCCGATCAAACCGCTTCTCAAACACCTCTAATTTAATAAACCGTTTCGTTGATCATTATTTATTGATTTTAAGATTCCTTCTGATATTGACTTAGGAAAGCGATAAAAATTCAATGATCCTTTTTATCAGAACTGTTCAAACTCTGATTGTCTGGAAAGCAGCGACAATCAGATTTTTGTTTGTAGGTCGAGACCGCCTTTGCATTCAGTACCTTTTTCTACGTAAAATGATTTCTTCCTAAGCGAATGATAATCTTTTTAAGACATGCTCTAAGTCGGTAGCAGCTATCAAAGTCACGTATGTCCCCTTCTTTCTCGCCTGTTGCAGTCCGTCCAAAATATTGATCTTCCTAACGATTTCAAAATGTGCCAAGCTCTCCTTATATACTTACACTGTTTTCCTGGAGTGTTTGTTTCTGTACATGTTTTGATCCGCTTTTTCAATTAAATCGTGCAATCGTTTTCCATCTTCTCCGTAAACGGCATATCCAACAGAAACGGAAATCTTTTTTTCAAAACTTTTGGCCAGTTCCTTGAGTTTCGACTGAAGGGAATCTATTCTTGCTTTGATTTCATGAAGGTCAGAAAAAAGGGAAAGGCCAAGAAATTCATCTCCTCCCCAACGGGCAATGACATCATGCTTTGTTATATCACTCTCCAAAACTTTTGAAACCGATAGGAGTATTTGATCACCGTATTCATGACCATAATGATCATTGATTTGTTTAAATTCATCAACATCATATACAAAAACAACCAGTTTTTTCTTTTTGCGTTGTGCTGTTTTTATGAATTTCGGAAATATAAAATGAACGTATCTTCTATTATTCAATCCCGTCAAAGGATCTTTCATTGAAAGGAAAAAGGTTTCATCATATTTTCTTCCTAACAACCATGCAATGATTAAAGCGATGATGCCGGGGATTGGAATGAGATGAGGAACTCGCCCTATTTTCATCCATACGGCTGTTCGAATGAAAATGAGTAAAAGAAGAACTAAAGAGGATGCCACGATCCTTCCTGTGAACTACCCGCCACCTACGCTTCGCTTAGAGTTGGGGGCTTCTAAGGTAATCGCACCTAACGGTACGAAATTTACTTAGCTATCGAGCCTGTTCCATGCTCTATTTATGATGATGCTAATGCCAACAGTCGCAATCCTTCACGCTTGATATTGATAGAAGCATTCCAATCTCTATCTGCTACAAAACCACAATCACAATGGAATATGCGCTCAGAAAGAGATAGAGACTCCTTTACTTGACCGCAACATGAACAAGTTTTGGATGATGGAAACCACTTATCTATTTTGATAAGCTTTTTCCCTTGCTCCTCTAACTTGTATTGGAGAAATTTCGTGAACATGCCCCATGCATGATCAGCAACGCTTTTGCCGAAATTGAGTGCTTGGGACATTCCCTTCATGTTGAGGTCTTCGATAACCACGCAATCATATAGTTTCGCTAATTTGTGCGATTCCTTATGTAGAAAGTCTTTTCGTTGGTTCGCAATTCTTTCATGTAGCTTCGCCACTTTTAGTCGTTGCTTGTGCCAACGATTAGAACCTTTCTTTCTGCGTGATAGAACGTGCTGTTCTTTCGCTAATTTTCCCAAGGCTTGGCGATAGAAACGAGGGTAATTGGCTGTCTTACCTTCTTCACTATCGACAAATAAACCGTTCATGGAAAAATCTAAGCCAACAACAGCTTGTACTTCTTTTTGTACAGGTTGATGTTCGTATTCAGTGAGAATAGAAACATAGTATTTTCCTGTTTTTGTTCGAGAAACCGTACAAGACTTGATGATAGGATGTGACGGAATTTCTCGATGTTGTTTGATTTTTACAAGTTTCAGTTTCGGTAATTTGATATAACCATCCAAAAGCATAATGTTTCCGTTGACCACGTTGGTTGTGTAGGACTGTCTCGCCTTTCGGCTTTTGAACTTCGGAAATTCAGCACGACCAGAGAAGAAGTTTTGGTATGCCTTCTGCAAATTCAGTTGAGCGTTTGCCAACGCAAGGCTGTCTACTTCTTTGAGCCATGGAAATTCCTTTTTGTACTTTGCAGGAGTCGGGAATTTTTTTTGCTTTTTCAAGGCTTCTTTGTCGTCCTTGAATGGTTCATATGTTTCCATTCGTTCAGCCAACATTTTGTTGTAGACGAAACGAACGCAACCGAAGGTTTTTGTAAGAAGTTGCTCTTGTTCTTGTGTTGGGTACAGACGAAATTTATATGCTTTGTTTGCCGTATCGAATCACCTCACTTCCTCCCTTGATTTTCTATATACTGCTTTATCACTTCAATGGGCGCACCACCTGTTGTAAGTAAGCAAAAGCTTCTTGACCAAAAATACTCTTTCCAAAGTTTTCTTTTCACTTGTGGATAATGCTTTTTGATAAGTCTTAGAACTTGCACTTTTATAGGCATTGATGAACTTTGATAGTTCACTATTCGGGTGTGCCTTGAACAAAATATGCACATGGTCAAGATCGTGATTCCATTCGCCCAAGGAAATATTGTAATGTTCACCAAGTCGAATAAACATATCTTTTGCATAGTCAGATATGGGATCATTAATCACTTGTCTGCGATATTTTACGACCAGAACAAGATGATAATAAAAAGGAATACCGAATGATTATTATTATCTAATTCCGTTGATATAACAGTCTTTCATTATATAAATACTGATTATATCGTAATACAAAAAAGAGACAACTTTAGGCTACGCCTAGAGTCAGTCAAGACTTTGTGGGAACTTTTTTGGTTCGCTAAAAAACAGGTGTAAGTCATAGGTTAGCGAACCATTTTTTTAAATATCATCCGTAAGCGCTTTCGGACTCTCATCCCTTGCCATGACAGACCGATATGTATACCTTTTTTTACCATCCCTTGAGTTCAGACAGGGCATGATAGATCGGTGTCCCGGACGATTGCTGTAAATATGGCACGTTATTCCGCGTGATCTCCGGCCAAAGACGGCGGACGCGTTGTTTCGCCTTGTTCACGATCGTCTGTTTGGTGGATGCCGTCGACACCGTTTCCTCCGCCGGATGCGACGATTCTTCTCCTAAACGACGTCCGAAAAGACGAATCCCATCCATCCGGGCAATCATTGCCTTGAAAAACGCCCTAAGTCCCTTGTCTGTCCAACTGCGGCGGTATTTCACCCGATACGCCAACTGGCTCATCACGCTTTCAGCCCTCCCCATCGGATACATGCCCGTTGTGTCCACTCCTTGCTCCTTCAGCCATTCCCGGTAATCACGGATGCATCCCGGCATCGATTCGATCCGGTGGATCAAGGCAGCCAGCTGTTGTTCTTTCGCTTCGTCCCCCAGCGTGCCGAGGGCGCTGTTCAGTTCCACAAGCAGCTTCTCTTCATCCTGCTTCGCCAGCTTTTGCCGAATCGCCTGCCACCGTGGATGGCCCGAGAGGCATTGGCGCAACTCACGCGCCACGTGGAATCGATCCAATTGGAAGCAGACCCGTCCCTTGAAATACTCCCGGCACGCGGTAATCCATGGAGCGCCGTCCCCGTTGATGACAAGAAGATCCCGACACGGATCATAGGCATATTCATTTATCAAAAATTCCTCGAAGCCTTCCCACACCTCCCCCTTGCCCTCATGGACGTAATGGCGCTGATTGACAAATTCGATCCGTGAGCCGTTGCGCTTCCACCCTTCGTGAACGGTTAGGATCTTGTCTTCCTTGGCCCGTTTTCCCTTCCCTTGGCGAGAAACAAACAGTCCATCGGCCTCCACAAACAGCACCCGTCCATATCGCTGGTTGACCGGGCAGTGCAGCGGAGCTTCAGCTTCGAGCACCAACTGGCGGATCGCCTCATGGCTCATCACCGGATACCCGACCATCTGGGCAAGCGTACGAGCCGCTTTGCGATAAGAAGAGCACTCCACCGCCAATCCCACCGCTGTTTCTTCTAGACAAGGGCTGATTGACTGCGATCCATCAAACGCTAAAAAGGAATCAAGCAAAAACGTGTAACGGTTTTGTTCCCGGTCTAAATAGTAGTTCCGCTCAAAGGTAACTTCGCCAAACAGGGTTTGAATCGTGATGCGTCGTTTGTCTTTCAAGTGGTACCGGCGCTTGTCCCGGGTTTCCGCCAATTGTCGGTCGATGTCCTCCAACAAAGCCGTAAACAGTTCGGCGAAGGCGTTTTGCAAGGCTCGAAACAAATCAAGTTCGATCTCTTTCCATGACAACGAATTTGTGGTAAGATGTTGTTGAATATTCATGGGACTCTCTCCTCCTGTTTGATGGTTTGGCAATGATCATCTTACCAGGGAGAGAGTCCTTTTTTCATGTTTCCTGCTTGGGATCCTACCGCGCTTCGCTTGGTGGCCCCGATGAGGGGGATTGCGAACCTACGTTCCCAACCCCCTCATCGGGGAATTCTAAGAATTTCTCCCACAAACATTTTACTCACACCTACGCCTAGCCGACATTCATCTCCCACTTCACTGGTGCTTCAGCGCCTTCACATTTAGAAGTAGGGGACTTCTTTCGGAGGGAAGTTAAATTTATACAACATTTATCACCAACTCTCGAGAGTGATTTTTATTCTTGCCGTACTTTTCCCATAGGGATTATAAAGGATCAACAAACTTTTGTCTATTTTTTCTATTAGAAATTTTTGAAAAATGATTCCGGATTAAATTCATCTTTTCATTTTAAAAAACATAGACTTAAAGAATTAGGTCAATCATCACATATTCGGTTCGCAGCTCATTTGATGCGCCGGCAAAAATTCGTTCAATACATCAAACGCGTGGACAGATTGCCTTTCACATAATTCTTGAATGCCAAAATATACTATATTATTGTATAATAGCATAGGAAGTATCGCTCCAGTTTTCTTAGGTTTTTGCACCAATTACCGTTATACAAGACATGGGGGATACTTCTTTTTTTACGATGAAACTCCTTGATACAAGGGTTAAGGCTTATGAAAATTCACTTAGCCAATAAAAAATCATACCAAAGTCACAAAAAACTAATTTAATGAACTGTAGATGAGCAAATTCGCTAACATAAATTTACAACCAAACAAAAAAGAAGACATGAACCCGATTCCTTGGTTAGAATAGATGTGCCACAACTACTCACAAGGGGGTTCATGTCTCATGAATAGATTAGCACATCACCTAGGAATCCACAAGTTTTTGACGATGTTGGGGTTGGCACTTTATTTCTCAAAACCTGTCATGAAGCATCTCGTTCATATCGTGGATGCGATGATTACAAAGGGCTTTTCGGGAACACTGACCGATCTACATCACGGGAGTTTTCATCCGAACCATCGCACGACACTCAGCCATTTTTTCACGAAAAGCCCATGGGAAGAAGAGACGTTGCTTCGCAAACTCCAGCAGTGGGTGCTTCATCGTGTCGAACGCAGCTCGAAACGAGAGAATCAACCCATTTTTGTTTCGATCGATGATACGATTTGCCAAAAAACGAAGCCCTCGTCACGGGCAACACACGCCATTCAAGGGTGTGATTGGCACTATTCTCACGCAGAGAAAAAGTCGATCTGGGGACATTCTCTCGTTTGGCTCATGGTTCATACGATGACCCAAGCGTTTCCTTTTGCCTTTCGCCTCTACGACAAGACGGCGGGGAAAAGCAAAGGGGAACTCGCGATCGAGATGCTTTCTTCGTTGGATGTGAGTCGACCCGTTTATGTGCTCATGGACTCTTGGTATCCATCGAAAACCCTCGTGGGAGCCTGCTTGAAAAAAGGGTTCCACGTCATCGCGATGCTCAAGACGAATCGGATTCTCTATCCAAAAGGGACGGCCATTCAAGCAAAGGAATTTGCCAAATCTATGGAGCCACGGGATACCCGCCTCGTCACGGTGGGAAAAGAGCGTTATCGGGTGTATCGCTACGAAGGTGCTCTGAACGGTCTCAAGGATGCCGTGGTGCTGCTCGCATGGAAAGCCGATCAGCCGATGACACCGAAACATCTTCATTGCGTCTTGAGCACCGATCGCGAGCTAAGCGATGAAGACATCTTGTGCTACTATGCCGAGCGTTGGTCGATCGAATGTTTTTTCCGTCAAGCGAAAGACCAGCTGAAACTCGATGGATACCGCGTTCGCGGGCGTCGGGCGGTGAAACGGTATTGGATCTTGGTGCAACTTGCGTATGTGTACAGCATGTTCGAGTCGAACAGTGATGTTTCGGATGGGCTCGATCTCCTGCGCAAGAGAAAAGGACATAGCCTCGTGGAGTTCATTTATCGTGCAGCAAAACAAAATATTCCCATTGATGCCGTGAAAAAACAGCTCCACGTGGCATAAGGGGTACCCCGTTTGTCTCTTTTTCGTATGGTAATCATTGTTAATAAAAATGCTCATCTACAGTAATGAATTAGAGAGGGATTTTATGGATTCAACCAATAATAACGTGAAAGCTTTTCAAAGCCTGTCACCTGACAGCATCAAAGAATTATTAGACATTAAGTATGCTTTGGATCAATCTACTATTGTTGCGATTACAGATCATACCGGAAAAATCACTTATGCCAATCAGAAATTCTGCGACATCTCGAAATACAGTCGAGAAGAATTAATCGGACGAGATCACCGGATTCTTAATTCAGGATACCATTCAAAAAGCTTTTTTAAGAATATGTGGAAAACCATTGGAAAAGGGGATATTTGGACAGGCGATATTAAAAATAAAGCGAAAGACGGGACATACTACTGGGTAAAAACCACTATTGTACCTTTTTTAAATGAAGAAGGAAAACCTTATCAATACATTTCCATACGCCAAGATATAACAGACTTAAAAAAATTAGAGGAACAATTACTGTTTAACGCCTATCACGACAGTCTGACCGGCCTCCCAAATCGTCATTACTTCAACGAAGAAGTAGGTGCATGGTTAAACCAAAAAAAGAAAACGGACCAAATGGCCTTGATCTTCTTCGATATTGATCGTTTTAAATACATTACGGATACACTAGGCCATTCGGTGGGGGATCGCTTTCTCAAATCAATATCCAAGCGACTGGCCATTCATTTAAAAGGGATTGGCAACGTTTATCGTTTTGAGGGAGATCAATTTTCGATTGTCGTCAAAAATAAAGACATATCCGAGGTAATGGACATCATTCGAAAGGTGAAAGTACTATTAAAAAAACCTTTTTTATTTCATAAGGAATCCTATTCTTTTAGTGCCAGCTTCGGCGTCAGTCTTTCACCTCAAGACGGGCAAGATATTGAAACATTAGTTAAAAAAGCGGATTTTGCCATGTATCGAGCAAAAGAAAAAGGAAACAATTCTATTCAATTTTTCACTAGCGAAACCCATGAAGTCTTATCCAAAAATATGAAAATGGAAACGGCTTTAAGACAAGCCATTCAAAAGGAAGAGTTCCTTCTATATTATCAGCCGCTTGTCGATTTGCAAAAGCGAAAAATGGTAGGAGTGGAGGCACTCATTCGCTGGAATCACCCTACAGAGGGAATCATCCCCCCTTCGGAATTTATTCCTTTAGCGGAAGAAACAGGCTTGATTGTCCCGATTACCGAATGGGTTTTGAAAACGGCTTGCGAACAAATCGCAAAATGGCACGAAAAAGGGCTTCCCCCTATTTATGTAGCTGTGAATTTGTCGCCATTTTTATTTGAATCCAATCGATTTATGGATTCTCTCCAAAGAATTATAAAAGAAGGCAAACTTGATCCAAAATACATTGAACTCGAAATTACGGAGAGTATGATGCAAGATCCTAAAAGTGCCATTCCTTTATTAGAAAAACTAAAATCTTTAGGAGTTTCCCTTTCTATTGATGACTTTGGAACAGGGTACTCTTCACTCGCAAGCTTGAGACGCTTCACCATTGACACACTAAAAATTGACCGTTCTTTTATAGAAGAACTTTTTCAAGATGACGGGGTGATTGTCAAAACGATTCTTACCATGGCCTCTCACCTGGGATTAAACGTCATTGCTGAGGGGATTGAAATGAAAGAACAGCTGCAGTTTCTAACAAAACACTCTTGTCCTATCGGCCAAGGCTATCTTTTCAGTCGTCCATTACCCGGCAATGAACTCGAACAATTGTTGCGAAATCCGGAATATTTTTCGAACATTTGAATTTTGTCTAATAGATGAAGGCATATTTTGTGCGTCTCAAATATTACGAATCGAATGGTTTTTCAACCATGTTGAGGATCGTCACTTTTTTGCGTAAAGGCGTTTTTAAGACCGTTTGCATTTGATTTATTTCCACTTTCCAAGAAACCTGACGGGCATGAAAGCAAAGGCTATGCGGAAGACTTTGCAAATAAGAAGGCTGTCATGCCCATGCATCCTATTATGCTTAGACCAATCCCTGAAAAAAATATCAACAGTCTTAAAAACAAAAAAGACAGACGCCCAGACAGCTTCTGTCGTAAATCTATGAATTTAAAATTCCAAGCGAGGTGAGAACAAATCCCCCCAAAATCACACCACCATCCCTTGATTCTTTCGTTACCTTAATCCTTTATCGCTTTAAATAACAGATGGGGTCAGACCCCCATTTTGAAACCGGTATACAAATGGAACGCGGGGAGTATAATGACAGTAAAAAATACCTCAAATATGTAGGGAGGTTTTCATATGGCTCCTGAAGCAAAATTGGTAAAAGATATTTCGTGGGAAACGGATCAAAATCATTATGTCATTCGCAATGTACCTTTCAAAGTATATAAAGGATATTCTGCCGACGTAGTCTATAGTTCGGATATCACTTTAAAATTGTTAACTTTAAAAGACTTAATGGAATCCGGAGAGATCCCTTCTGATATCGACTTCAGAAAAGCGATGAAAATTCAATGATCTTTTTGATTAAAACGATTTAAAAATCTGATTGTCTCTCCATTCAAGACATCAGATTTTTTGTATGAATAAAGATCGTTCTATTGTTGGGCTGGCACAGCCATCATCGATGCACTCGTTTAGAGTGCGACGAGATTGGAAAATTGGAAATTTGGGAGTGGTGATATTTCAATCCACGCACTCATGTAGAGTGCGACGTCAGATCGATTTTTGCTTTTCTTTGTTCGATGTATTTCAATCCACGCACTCATGTAGAGTGCGACCAAAAATCTAATCAAAACGGACAATTTTGCAGGATTTCAATCCACGCACTCATGTAGAGTGCGACGGGCGAAACCATCTACACAACCAAAACTCCTGAGATTTCAATCCACGCACTCATGTAGAGTGCGACGTGGATAATGTGTAGTTGGAAAATTTCCCTAATGATTTCAATCCACGCACTCATGTAGAGTGCGACTACATTTTATGGCCCTGCTTATGTAGTTGCTATTAAGATTCTAGAATATTTCCATTGTAAATTCTATTCAAAAAAAGAGACGGTCACTTCCGACAGTGACAAACTTTCCTTTCTCTCATTCTATAAATCTCGACAAAATCTGGGTGGTAACAGACACCTATCCCTATTCCCAATTTGAAACAACCGATTCTAAAAATACGGTTGCGCATATTGTTTTTACATCCTTCATAAAAGTACCTTTATATTTTTTTAAGGAAAAACGGATTTGTTGTCATTCCAAATGTCTTTGCAACCCCGCTGTTCGTTTCTGAGGATTTTTTTCCGCATTGTACACAACATAATATACTTTATCTATTTTGACGATGTCATGAAATGATATAGAAGGATCATGTTCTTTTATCATTTCATATAGACCTATGAAAGGTCCCTCGATTGCCTTCAATCTAAGGCTTTGCCGCTCTTTTTGATCAATTTTGCCATTCTTAAATTCCACAAAAAACAATTGATTGTCTTGAATATGAAGAAGGTCGGGGGATTTTAATGCATCTTCCCCCTTTTTACTTGCTAAATCTTGAATAACTTTATCAAAAGATAAGCAAACAAAGGGGGAAGAACAAAGACTTTCATTATTTTGATCATCCCTGCTGATATCCTCGATGGATTGAAAAAATTCACTGTATTTGTTTTGCAATAGCGCTTTTAACTCATCTATCTTCATCATCCCGCAATGTCTCCTCTTCTAATTGGTGAAAAGGTTCTGTTAATAGATGAAAAACTTCCTCGAGCTGATTTGTAACATCTCGAATGACAGATGAAGACGTGCTAATTTTTTGGGCATGATAAAATTTCATATCCTCTTCAAGCCCCTTTTGGTCACTATAAACTTTAAGAGCTTCGATAAAATATGGACTATGGGAATTTACTAATATATGGACCCCTTCACTTTTGGCTAGCTCGACCAAAATTCGCGCATACTCTATTTGCCAGCTAGGATGCAAGTGAACTTCAGGTTCATCAATGATAAGAAGCGTTCTCTTCGTCAACCATCCCGACTGCAACAACAATTGGAAAATTCCCAGCGCTTTAATTCCTGTGGCTGTATTGATTAATGCAAACTTTTCTTCCTGCCCGCCTGACCGTTGAAAAACAAATTCATCTTCCATCTCTTTATAATACATTTTCCCGCCCATTAAGCTCTCAAGTTGAGAATGATATAGTGAATTTTCACTTGCATCTTTCGCAATATGTTCTGACATCGAAAACATTTGCGGATTTTTCGATTTCAACTTTTCAAATAAATCTTTTAAATGATATGGAATGCTTTGGTCCCGATTTGTTCTTTGCATTAGGCGTCTAGCCATAAATCGTTGCAGCAAATCGATAAAGTAAAATACAAATGGCGATTCAATATAAATAACATCCTTATAGTAGAGAGGATCTCCCGACTTAAATTCCGTCAAACGATTGTTTTTTAAAGCCAGGCGAAGAATTTCTTGATGATTTTCCGTAATCGAAACAAGCGATTCAGCGTTTTCATTGTTAAGACGTGAAATGGATTTTTGAAATTCGCTTCTCATCACCATTTCCACTGCTTCTTGCTTTATTTTTTCCTCATCACGGGCAACATTCAAAAAGTCAATAACTTCCGTAAGCATATCCGCTAATAGGTTCTTTCCTTCTTCATCTAAGTGCAAATGTTCTAATTTCAATAGACGCTTCTCAATTGTTGCTGTTAATTTCTCCGTCACATTTTCACCAGAATTAAGCCAATGCGATAATTCATGTTGAAATTCCACTCCAAAAAACAAACGATCTTCGTCAGATAAACGAATTAAGCGGCGAAGCCTGAAATAAAACAGTTCTGCTTGATTTAATAAATAATGGGTGCGATCTTGCTCAAACATTTCCTCAAAATGATTAAGTGCATAGACAATCGAAAATAACAATTTTCCAACGGTGCTTTTTCCAGTATCATTTTCGCCCGCAATGCATACTAAGCCATTTAACTCAATTTCCGCCTTTTCCACCATACCAATATTAGTGAATGCCAGTTTCACCATCATCACTCCAATAAATATCGTCCATTTAACACCATCATAATATAAACTGTATAATGATTTCTATTCCTTTAAACATTGTCCACTACCCATTTTCTCCACATGACATGAAAATCAAACAAGACAGCTTTGCAAGCATACACTATACATTACACCCTTTTGCTGTTGATCACATATGTTTTCGTTCGTCGTAACACAATCGCTCCCTAGATCAATTCATCTGTGATCTCTTTATATTGGATTCTGATAACAAAGTAAATTGAAAAGCGATTTATGAGTGGAATTTGTAGTCAGCAAAACTTAAACCTGAATCCGTGACAAAACATCTTTACAATGGTCGCAAACCGTTGATACGATAAGGGAAAACGACGTTGACGATTCTTCATCAAGTAGGTGATGTGATGAAAGATTTCCCGATTCGGTTTGTATTGACAGATGAAGCGATTACCCCAAGTGCTGGGCTTGCTCTCGTTGGCTACTTACTCCATCGAACGAAACTGGATAAACGGGTAAACGCACTTCGGCTTCCAACGGTTCGTCGAGAAGTGCACATTTCCCATAGCGATGTCATTCGCTCGATGATTGGCTTGCTTGCCACAGGAAAAACGGATTTCGATCATATCGAAGCGTATCGTCAGGACGATATCTTTTCGGCATCGATGGGGATTCAGCACGTGCCTTCCTCTCCAACCTTGCGACAACGACTCGATCAGCTCGCTTGTCTTCCGATGACCGAAACGATTCTTTGGGAGGAGTCCATACGTCTGTTGATTCAACGACATGCCACTTTGTCCCCTTGTTGGACCAAAGGAAAGACGACATGGCTTCCCCTTGATATAGATGGTTCCCCATTTGACAACTCCGATACGAAAAAAGAAGGAGTCAGTCGAACGTATAAAGGATTTGACGGTTTTACACCGTTGTTTGCGTATGCAGGGAAGGAAGGGTATCTCGTTCATGCCGAGTTGCGTCCAGGGAAACAACATGTGCAAGACAACATGCCCTCGTTTTTAGTCACCGCTATCCGTCGAGCTCGTCAACTGACTTCATCTCGTCTGCTTGTTCGCATGGATGCAGGAAACGATGCAGAAGCGAATGTGCACGTATGCCTAAAGGAAGACGTGGACTTTGTCATCAAGCGAAACTTACGCCGAGAATCGAAAGCGCTTTGGTTCCAGATCGCTTCGCAAAAGGGCAAACGTGTCGATGATGGACAAAGCGAAGGAGTACAAACCTATGAGCTATGCCTTCCACAGAAGGCAGCGATCGATGGAAACACGTATACGTACGTTCAAGTCACCCAAGTGACGGAACGGACGATGGAACGCAATGGACAGCTGATGCTCGTTCCTGATTATGAAGTGGAAAGCTATTGGGTGCGGCTCAAAGGATACGAGCATGTTCGAATGAGCGATGTGCTCGCGTTGTATCATGACCATGCGACATGCGAACAGTTTCATAGCGAACTGAAGAGCGACTTAGATTTAGAGCGGCTTCCATCTGGGAAGATGAAAACGAATGCGCTCGTGTTGGTCATGGGAGCCTTCGTTTACAATCTTCTTCGTCTGATTGGACAAGATCTATTAAGCGATCCGAGACATCCGTTGCACCACAAAGTGAAACGCCGCCGCATCAAGACGATTATTCAGACGGTGATCACGATGGCAGGGCGACTCGTCCGTCGATCACGACAGATCTGGATGAAACTGACGCGAAGGAGTGGCTATAGCGAGCCCCTACTGAACGTCTATCAGAAATGGAGAGAGGCAAGATAACGAACGAATGTTCGGGCACTAATGTCCAACGTCACTCCCTGTGCTTTTTTGTCTATTTTTTTGGTTCGTATACCTAAAAAAGAGATTGGTTCCATTTTCGGAAATAGAGATGACATAGGTCATAAGCATAAAAAGGGTTTTATGGATTATCAATCCATCAAAATTACAACAAAATCAAAGTCGATTTCAATTCATCACGGATTCAGGTTAAAATCTGGACGGGCATTATATCGTGTGTGGAAAAATGCGGTCCGGGAAGGACATCACGGAAGAAGCGATGAGCTGTCGTAGCCAGTACCACCAAGTTTGGGAAAATTTATATGTCAAAGAGATCACCACTGGAGATAGCAAGACGTGTCAGCGCTATGTATTGTGTACAGTCCAAAAGAAGCGGAACGTCAAGACAAGAGCGAAAAAAACTGTTGGAGACACTGAAAGCGGAATTGGGAGGGCTTCGGCAGCTGCCGAATAAGGCCAACATAAAGCGACATGCGGTGTCAGAAAAATGTCTCCTGCCGAAACTTATTAGGCTCTGTATTTATGCCATTCCCACGCGCTTCCGCCTGGGGGAAAGGCGTCGGCACCCGATTATTTTTGGCATTAGAAAAGTGGGCTAGAGAACATCACATTCACCGTTTAGAGTTAACCGTGATGACGAACAACCGGGCTGCGATCTCTTTATACAGCAAAATGGGGTTTGAAAAAGAAGGAATAAAGAAAGACTCCCTTCTTGTGAATGGGGAGTATGTTGACGAATATTATATGGCCAAACTCTTATAACAATCCGTGTGTTGTTTCCGAAATATATGGAGTGAATGTCATACTAGACTGCTAGTAAGTCTTTTTTCTTTGCTTTCGTTTTGAAAAGCTACCTTTTGAATAGAGCACCTTCTCTATTTTCTATGCTTTTTAGAAATTAAGTAAGACGGTATTTCTCACCTTATTTCTGCTTTTTTATCCAAAGAAAAAAGGAACCTTTTGACATGTTCCTTGATAAAGGACTTATAAACCAAATTTCCGAATTCGTTTGTAAAAGGTGCTTCTTGGGATGTCGAGCAATTTGGCTGCTAAAGATACGTTTCCTTTCGTTTTTCGCAACGCCTCGATCATTAAGTCTTTTTGAATTTTTTCGCGGAATGTCAAGGAAGTGGATTCTTCAATTCTTTCTTGGTCAGGTTCTTTCGAAGGTGAAGCGGTGAATCGCTGATGGATATCGAATGAGTCTAACAGGTTCAAAACTTGGGATGAATCCGTTATTCCATATGGGAATAAAATTTGCAATCGTTCTAATACGTTGAACAGTTCCCGTATGTTCCCCGGCCAATGGTAGTCCATCATTCGCTCCAATACTTCATCCGGCCATTCGGTATTCCAGTTGTGTTTTTCGCAATAGTATCGAATTAAGTGCGGAATGTCTTCTTTTCGTTCCCGGAGCGGCGGAACATGAATCGGAAACACATGAAGGCGATAATATAAATCTTTGCGAAAGGATCCTTCTTCGACTAGTTGGAGAAGATCTCGGTGAGTAGCGGTAATGATGCGAATATTTAAAGAAATTTCTTTCGTCCCTCCAACGGGGGTTACTTTGCGTTCTTGCAAAACCCGTAAGAGCGCCACTTGCATAGACGGCGGAATTTCACCGATCTCATCGAGAAAAATCGTGCCGTTATTGGCTTGCTCGAATTTTCCTTTATATCCTTGGCGCTTAGCTCCTGTAAAAGCTCCTTCCACATAACCGAACAGTTCACTTTCCATCAGCTCTCTTGGAATCGCCCCGCAATTGATCGCAATAAAAGGACCGTTTTTCCGCGGGCTATTTTCATGAATCGCTCGAGCCACCAATTCTTTTCCGGTTCCCGTTTCCCCTAATATATAAACACTTGCGTCCGTCGGTGCGACACGCTTCACTTCCTCTAATGTGTTTTGAAACGCTTTGCTTGTACCAGTCTCTCCTTGAAACACAAACGGTTGAGTGGAAAAAGCAGCAATGGGAACGGAATCGGATTTTTGGACAGCTCGTTCTGATAAATAAACGCATGTTCCGATGAAGCCTTTATGCTGATTGGAAAAGACAGGGGTTTCTTTTTGAATCCGAAATCCGTATTTTAATATTTCATTGACCTTCTTGTCGGCCCAGTGAGGTATTTTTTGACGAACCGGTTTACTTGCGGCCACGACGATTTTTTTCTCGTTGCACACGATGACGGGTTGATGAGAATCCATGAAATCCACGCTCCTATGGACAAGTTCGATCTCATTTTTATGAGTACGTATGCTGATTTCCCGTTCGATCGCATGAGAAACAGACGCTACCATCCCCAACATAAAAGGATGGGCACGATCAACCGGACATGAAACATCGATGATGCCGATTAATGCGCCGTCATCGTTTCGAATCGGAGCAGCCGAACAAGTCCAATTATGGGAAGCGACGGAATAATGTTCGGTGCCGTTTATCATCACCGCTTCTTCAATTTCTAAGGCTGTTCCGATCGCATTCGTTCCGACTTCTTTCTCTGTCCAGCGGGCGCCTTCCATAAAATTAATTTTTCGCGCATCGTGAAGGATTTTTTGATTTCCCGCCACCGACAATACATATCCATCCGGATCAATGATTAAAGCGATCATTTCCAATTCTTTCATAGCTTGTTTCATTCGATTCAAATGAGGCAAAGCAATATCGAGGAGCAAGGAGTTTTTTTCTTTTTGAGCGGCAAGCAAATCATTGGATAAAACATGTTGGCCTTTACTCAAATATGGATTGACGTCATTGTTCTTGCAACGATACCAAGATTCGATGACTCTTTTGTTTAAGCGAGACGAATCCAGCACTCCTTCGTTTACAAAACGCTTCCATGTAATCCAGTTACAGGTTGTTGTAAACATAATATCCTCCTTAATTTGGAAATATTGATCATAAACAGAATCCATACTTTTGGCAAAGACCGACATGAGGAAACAGAAAAAGGAAAGGTTTCGAAGAGAAATTTTTGTTTATTCGGAGTATTCGAAATTATTATAGAGGAAAACTTAAGCGCTTTCAACATAAATCTCCATGCAGAAAGAAGACATGAACCAACATCTTCATGTCCCCTTTTTGAACTGCTTTTTCGGAAAATGCTTTTATTCCAATCATTCAGGAAAAAATCACACCCCCATCGATCATGACGGATTGGCCGGTCATATAATCGGAGTCCTCCGATGCAAGGTAGGAAACAAACTTTGCGACATCCTCCGGTGTTTCAGGCCGTCCAAGAGTGATGCCATCCGAAAACTGCCGAAAAGCTTCTCCTTTTTTAAGATTCATATAATGCGCCATTTTTTCATCAATCAAGTCCCACATTTGAGTGTCGACAATTCCGGGACAGTAGGCGTTCACGGTGATCCCAAATGGCGCCAATTCCTGAGCAGCGGCTTGTGTCAAGCCTCGAACGGCAAATTTCGTGGCCGAATAGGCGCCAAGAAGGCTGAATCCTTTATAGCTCGCAATGCTGGCCGCATGAATGATTTTCCCTCTTTTTTGCTTTTTCATTTGTTCGGCTGCCGCTTGCAGGCAATAGAGAACGCCAAACACATTGATTTGAACGATTTTATTCATATCCTCTTCTGTTACTTCCAGCAACGGCTTAACTTGGGCAATGCCGGCATTGGAAACCATGACGTCCAGTTGTCCGAAATGTTTGACTGCTTGGTCCACCATTTGAAACACTTCGTCTCTTTTGCTTACATCCGCTTGAACGGCAAAACTTTCTCTGCCCAGTTCCTTTATTTCATCCACCACCGATTGGGCGTTTTCCAAATGAATATCGTTGATGACGACGTGGAATCCATCACGGGCAAGACGTAAAGCAATCGCTCGACCTATGCCTCGGCCCGCTCCGGTGACAAGTGCGATTTTGGGAGAGCTGCTCAATATTGTTCCCTCCTTATTGATTGAGAAGTTCTTAAAATGCCGCCCATCCTGCAAAACATAAGAGAACGGGCAGCCCGACCGCAACTTTCTCATCTTGTTCTCTTCTAAACAGAGAATGACCATTTAGACAAAACCGTCATAAGCCACCTTACGATTGCGGAGGATAAGTTCGCAACGGAGCGGGGAGCTCAAACCCTTCCGGTATATGGTAAATTTCCGCGATAAAGCCAAGGTCTTTCGTTGTATTTAAGTATGTGTACCCGATTTTATGGAAGATCCCGCTTTGAATCACCTCATTTCCCCTTGCCGCCATCGTTTTCACTACATCATCATGATTTTCCGTTCCTAATGCAACATGGTGCAAACCGGGGCCATGCTGTTTCAAAAATTCCTCATACACGCTGCGGTCATCGGTGGGCTCAATGAGCTCCCATTGGACATTATGCGCATCACATAATGCGATTTTCATAGAGTAATCGACTTTTTCACCACGGATCGTCATATTCCTTACAGTTTCTTTGTTAAAATCATAGACTAGCCAAGGCCCTATACCGTAATCATCGTGATACCTTTTCATATAAGCATCTAAATCATCCACAACGATGCCAATCTGCAATACTTCCGTAAAAATGGGTTTATCCATTTTTCTTTCCTCCCAAATAGTAGGATGAGAGAACTCCATTTTCGTCATGGCACGGTACCACATGATCTCCTGTTCATGGACGTTTTCGCTGAACCTTGAATAAACAGATATATTTGCAAGTTTTGAGAAATCCCTCTATACATGCACCGCATGGCCCACGGCACTGAGCAAAGCTTCATGAATGGCTTCAGACAAAGTAGGATGGGCCTCTACTAAATCCTCCATAATGTCCACCGTCATCTCAGCGTGCAGCATGACGGTTCCTTGTCCTATCAATTCTGTCGCACGTGGACCTACAATCGAAACTCCCACTATTTCGTGATATTGCGGTTCCACGATCACTTTTACTTTTCCGATCGGCTCGTTGAGTATGAGCGCTTTGCCATTGGCCGTGAAAGGAAACTCTCCAACTCGGATATCTCCATATTGCTCTCTTGCTTGTTTTTCTGTCAGTCCGACTCCGGCAATTTCAGGTGATGTATAGATGCAGCGAGGAATCGCTCGATAGTTTGCTTTCACCTCTTGTCCTCCGGAATGCAGCGCCGCGATGGTCCCTTCGTGAAACGCTACATGAGCGAGCTGAATTCCTCCAATGACGTCGCCGCAAGCATAAATATGAGGAATATTTGTCTGCATCTGTTCATTAACTGCGATGCCTCGTTTGGAAAATTCGATTCCGATATCCTCCAGTCCTAAATTCGCGGTTCTTGGCTTTCTGCCAATGGAGACTAAAACATAATCCGCGCTTAGTTCACGAATTCCTTCCCGGTTTTCAATGATCGCTTTCTTTTTATCCGCATTCAAATCTTTTAAAGAAGTAGAAGTATAGATGGTCACTCCGTCCTTTTCCAATTGCTCCTGCAAAATAGAAGCGATATCTTCATCTTCCCCCGGCAGAAGCTGCTCGGCCATCTCGACGATGGTGACTTTCGTTCCCAAGCGGCTATAAATACTGGCAAACTCGCATCCGATCACTCCTCCGCCAATAATCAAAAGCGAAGAAGGAATCGCCGGAAGAGACATGGCTTGCCCGCTGTGAATGACCCACTCCCCATCAAAAGGGGCGAACGGCAGACTGATCGGCTCCGATCCTGAAGCAATAATGAAGCGATCCGCTTCCACGATTTCTTGTCCGCTTTCATTCTCCACGCGTAAACGATTGGCCGTGAGAAAAGAAGCGGTGCCGTTTTTGACTTGGATTCTATTTTTCTTCATTAAATAGCCAATCCCTTGAACAAGCGTTTGAACAATTCGGTTTTTCCTCTGCTGAACTTGGTTCCAATTCACTCCTACTTGAGCGGATGAAAGGCTGATTCCAAAGTCTTCGGCATGTCGGACTTTCTCATAGACTTCAGCACTTTCCAACAAAGATTTCGTCGGCATGCAGCCTTCGTTTAAACAAGTTCCTCCTAGAGGTCCTTGCTCAATCAAAATGACTTGTTGTCCCTGCTGGGCGGCCGTAATCGCCGCCACATATCCTGCAGGTCCACCTCCAATAATGGCTAATGTGGTCATGGACTCCACCTTCTTTCTATAAAAGCACGGTAAATGGCTCTTCTAAATATTGTTTCAGCGTCCGGAGAAAGGCCGCGGCCGGTGCTCCGTCCAACACACGATGATCGAATGTAAGGCTAAGCGGCAAGATCGTTCTTCTCTCCAGTTTATCTCCTATATAGACAGGTGTGTCATAAGTCGCTCCTACCCCAAGAATTCCTGCTTCAGGCGGGTTTAAAATCGGCGTGAAATGTTCAATTCCGTAAGCACCCAAATTGCTGATGGTAAACGTGGATCCTTTCATCTCTTCATGGCTCAGCTGTCCTTGGCGTGCTCGCTTGGCCAGCGATTTGATATTTTGGGCTAATTGAATCAACGATTGGTTTTCTGCATTGCGAATCACAGGGACAACCAATCCCTTATCCAAAGCGACGGCCATTCCAAGATGAATTGAATCAAATAAATGAATTTGGTCGTTGATATAAGCGCTGTTCATCTCTTTATGCTGTTGAAGAGAAAGAACAACTGCACGGGCCACAAAGTCCGTCACGGTAAGCTTTGTTTCATAATGGGTTTGTGCCGTTTCGGTTAATTGTTTTTGCAAAGCGATCAAATCGGTGACATCCACTTTCATGTTTAACGTTAATTGGGCGCTGTTTTGCAAGCTGCCTTGCATCCGCTCTGCGATGATTTTTCGCATGCCGGCAACCGGAACTTTCTTAGTCGGCTCGATGTTATGAGTAATGGTTTCAGCCGGTTTTTGCTCCTTTGTAGACGGAGATTCCACGGAAGAAGAGTTTGCAATCGCTTTTTGAACATCCTCTTTCGTGATTCTTCCCCCTGGTCCGGTCCCTTGAATGGTCCGAATATCTAAGTTGGCGGCTTCAGCCATTTTTCTGGCGACAGGAGAAATTTTGATTTTCTCTTTTGCTGCTGTTTGAACGGAAGGCTGTGATTCTTTTACTTTTGTTGCCGTGGCAGCGACTTCTGTCTGTGCTGTTTCTACGTTTCTTTCGATTTTGGAGATGCTTTCATTCGCATCGCCGATATAGCAGATCACGGTTCCGGGAGGAACTCCTTCTCCTTCCGGTACGACAATATCTAAAATGGTGCCATCTGCGGGAGACTCGAGTTCCATTTCAATTTTCTCTGAATTGATGCTGGCAATCAGCTCTCCCTTTTTGACGGGATCGCCTGCTTGCTTGTTCCAAACGGAAACGGTCCCTTCTTTCATGGACATTCCTAATTTCGGCATAACCACTTCTACGGCCATTTTCTATCTCTCCTTTCTCTTTTGCTTGATTACACGTTTAGAAGCGACGGATCCCCTATTAATTCTGATACCACTTCTATTACTTTTTCCGGTGTCGGAAGATAAAGGTCTTCCAGCGGAGGAGAGAATGGCACAGGTGTATGCGGTGCCGTAATCCGTTTAATCGGTGCATCCAACGTATCGAACCCTTTATCGGCAATTAATGCAGCGATATCGGTGGCCACGTTGCATCTTGGATTCGCTTCATCAATGATCACAAGACGATTGGTTTTCGCCACGGAAGAAAGAATCGTGTCTTCATCCAGCGGAGATAAGCTTCGCGGATCGACCACTTCCACTTCCAATCCTTTTTTCGCCAATTCTTCCGCTGCCGCTAACGCTGTATGAACTTGTTTTCCAATCGCGACAATCGTGAGGTCGCTTCCTGTCCGTTTAATGTCTGCCTTTCCTAATGGAATGGTGTAATACCCTTCCGGAACATCCCCGGTCGTGTTATACAATGTCTTGTCCTCAAAATAGATCACCGGATCATCGTCTTCAATAGAAGCAAGCAGCAAGCCTTTCGCATCATATGGCGTGGACGGAACCACGACTTTAATGCCGGGAATGCTGGTGAATAGTGCATATAAGCTTTGAGAATGCTGAGCCGCCGCCCGAAAGCCTGCTCCATGCGTAGTTCGAATCGTAACCGGCACCTTCGCCTTTCCTCCAAACATATACCGGAATTTGGCCCCTTGATTCAGCACTTGATCCAAACAACTTCCGATAAAGTCATTAAACATTAATTCAGCGATCGGTCTTAATCCTGTAGCCGCTGCGGCCATGGCTGCCCCTACGTATCCCGCTTCGGATATCGGAGTATCCAAAATCCGCTCCCGGCCAAATTCTTGAACCAATCCTTTCGTTACCCCTAATACACCGCCCCATGCTTCATCATCTTGCAAGTGGTCAACAGCCGCACCGCCAGCCACGTCTTCTCCTAACAGAATGACATTTTCATCTTTTCGCATCGCTAGCTTCAATGCTTCATTAATCGCACTCGACATACTGATCTTTCTCACCATCTATACCGCCTCCTATCATTCTTTTAATAAGATACATACACGTCTTTTAACAGCTCTGATGCTTCCGGATACGGGCTGTTTTCTGCAAATTCAACCGCCTTTTCTATCGCCTGTTCTACAGATTCTTCCATTTCCACTAATTCTTTTTCTGACAATAGTTGTTGACTAAGTAAATGTTTTCTGAATAGAACGATGGCATCCCGCTCTTGAAGGTGTTCTCTCTTCTCTTCCTCTGTTTTGTATTTTTGGGCATCTCCTTCAAAGTGGCCGTAATTTCGATAAGTCACGCATTCGATTAGCGTTGGACCTTCTCCGTTGCGTGCTCTTTGAATGGCTTCCTCCGCTGCTTGATAAACAGCCAACACATCTTTCCCATCGACGCGAACGGCAGGCATGTTGTAGCCGATGGCACGATCGACAATTTGTTTACAGCTTGAAGCATATTCAAACGGCGTCGCTTCTCCATACCCGTTATTTTCTGCTACAAAAACAACCGGCAGCTTCCAAATAGATGCTAAATTAAGTCCTTCGTGAAAAGTTCCTTGATTATTGGCCCCGTCGCCAAAGAAGCAAACGCTTACATCTTCCGTCTTTTTATACTTCGCTGTTAAGGCAGCCCCGCAAGCAAGAGGATAACCTCCCCCTACAATTCCATTCGCCCCCAGCATTCCTTTATCTAAGTCGGCAATGTGCATGGAACCGCCTTTCCCTTTGCACAACCCAGTGATCTTTCCAAAAAGCTCCGCCATCATTCCATCCAAGTCGCAGCCTTTGGCAATACAGTGGCCGTGCCCGCGATGCGTACTTGTAATCGTATCTTTATCACTTAAGTGCGCACACACCCCAACCGCTATCGCTTCTTCGCCTGCATACAAATGAACAAAACCGGGTAATTTCCCTTGTGCAAAGATTTCATGAACCTTATCTTCAAATACACGAATTTCCAGCATTTTTTGATACATCCATTTGGCTTTTTCCCGAGTTAAAGCAACTCCTTTGCCTTGAATCACATTCATCTTTTTGAACCTCCTTCATTCTTGTTTCTTCACCCTTTCTTACTGCAAAAAGCGTGCCAAAAATCATCAGCGTCAACATGAAGCATCGAGCAATTCTCGCAAACACAAAAAAGACAAAACGAGACCGGTGTCTCTTTTTGTCTCCAATTGAACACGTTGAATATGAGTTCAAAATCACGCTCTGTTGTTCGATCAATGGAATCATCATTCATCATGATCAACGAACGAAAAACAGACCCGCCACACTTGGCAAGTCTGTTTTTTTATTCGACAAAACGGGATCTCGGCCATTTCTTTTGGCACTACGGCATCTCTTTCAGTCGTGAAGAAATGTTCGAGAAATACTCGAAGATAAATTGATGAAACTGACGAGCTGTTTCCGAAAAGTATCGTCTTTTGGTTTTGGACCAACCTAAACCAATGGTTTGTTGGCATGTTGACTCCTTGATGAAGGAAGACATCAGCCTGGTTGATTTCATTTAAAAGCTAATTCATACTAAGTTATGGAAATAGTTTAAAAGAATAGGGGAGAAAAATGGAAGGTAAAACACATATTGTTGGGAGCTTAGCAGCAGGCGCTCTATATTTAAACTTGGGAGGAGCCGTTGGCCATGAAGCTCTTTTTTTTGGTAGTTTAGCTCTTGGTGCTTTAATACCGGATATTGATCACACCGGTTCATTAATTGGCCGAAAGGTGCCGTTGATTGACAACATCATCAGCACGGTATTCGGTCATCGCTCCTTTACTCATAGTCTTTTGTTTTTAGTTTTAGCATTCTTCTTATTCCAACAAACTTCCTGGCCTAAAGATATTGAATTGGGTATCTTGATGGGAATGTTCAGTCATATGGTCTTGGATATGCTCACAAAACAAGGAGTTAAGTTTTTATGGCCTTTAAACATCGAAATTGGTATACCTTTTGGCATTCGTACCGGCGGTGCAATTGAACAAGGATTTTTCACTGTTTTAGTCATATATCTTTGTTATGTTGGTTTTCATTTTTATTTGAGCATTTTGCATATTTTTTGACCCAAGAGCCATAAGGATTTCAAAGACACAAAAAAGGACTTCACCCCTAAAATGTAGAATTTTTGAAGTGACGAAAGCACAAAAATTCAAAAGGAGGAAGTCACTTTGTATATTCTACAAGAAAGCCTATTTTCCTTTGAAGAACTGCAAAAATTAGAGTCAAAAGAGAAATTACCTATCTTTTTTAGCTCGCTTGATTTACGCCCTTATGCTAAACAGTTGAGAAGTTCTTCACCCCGAGGGGCTGACGGTCATTCCAGAGAAGGGATTCTAAGGGCTCTCATCGCTGCCCCACTCGAAGGCATCGACACCTTTACCGCCCTTCATCATCGATTGGATAAAGACCTTCGTTTCCGTTATCAATGCGGTTTATCGATTGATCGCCCCGCACCGTCTATCTCCACTCTCAGCCGGGTTTTTGCGGCACTTACCAAAAAAAAGCTGGCTGAAAAGATCTTCCTTGACTTGGTACAGTTAGCTCAGGAGGAAGGAATAATTGACGGCAGCCACCAGGCCATCGACAGTGCCGCCATTGATGCCTATGAAAAGAAACAGCCCAAAAAGCGTAGTGAACAAACGGGTAATGCCAATTGGGGCGCAAAATATGATTCCTTCGGCAATAAAATTACCTGGTTTGGCTATAAGATGCATCTTTCAGTCGATACCGCAAGCGAACTGCCAATGGCCATAAAAGTAACCCCTGCCCATGTGAACGATGGAGAAGTCGCACCAGAATTAATAGAGCAAGTGGCAGAGCGTACCAAATCCAAAATTGAATTTCTGATCATGGATGGCGGATATGACCAACTAAAAAACTATGAATCAGCCAAAAACATTGGAGCGCAAGCCATTATCCCGCTCAATTTGCGCAACGAAAAAGAGCCTCCTGAAGGGATTTCTTCCAATGGAACTCCGCGTTGTTCCATGGGTTATGAAATGACTTATTGGGGAGCTGATAAGGACCAGCTCAAGTTCAGATGTCCTCACGCAACCGGCAAAGTGGATTGCCCATTAGGAATGGCAGCCTGTTCATCTTCCAACTATGGAATGGTGGTAAAAGTCGACATCAAAAAGGATGTGCGCCGATATTCCAATCCGCACCGTGATACAAAACGTTGGAAAGAGCTTTACAACGAGAGGACAAGTGTAGAACGCTGTAATTCAAGAATGAAAAGCTACCTTACGGCGAACTCCCTACATGTATGGGGAATTGAAAAAGTAAAGACCCATATTTACCTGAACGCTATTGTATTACTTGTTTCAGCGCTAGCGATGGCAAAGGAAAATAAAGGGAAGAAAGCCGCTTAAAAAAATTCAATGTGAAAAATTCTGTAGGTATGCCCGAAAACAAGATTATTGTAATATTTTGTAAAATAACATGCTGGTAGCTATTTGTCGAGTGCTTTATTTTTTATACTTTTATCCAAAAAATCTAATTTTGCAAAATGCTCATTTATAAATTAGGAGAACCTTACACCTGGAACTTACTAAGCATTCATGATGATTTCCATGTTTTCTTGCAATAGAGTCATATCGGGTGAGTAGATCCTCATATGGAAAATCGTTTGACAGCTTCACCTTCAGAGGATTTGAAGAAAATGGGGAGGCGTTCATAAATCAAGTAGTAGGAGGTGGTGAACCTCCGTCCTCTCACATCACCGTACGTACCGTTCGGTATACGGCGGTTCAATCAAATTAATGACGCTTTTCGCCATATTTACTGTACAGGCTTTTCAGCCCTTGGCTACTCCAATAAGAGTTGCCAAGGGTTTTGTGTAATATGGGACTTTTAGAGATTCTCCAATATGATTTCCTCGAATTTCCCCATTCATATGCTTTAAATGGTTGAACTCCGAGTTGTATAAGTTTCTTTATTTTCGTTTTCGGCTTCTTCCACTGTTTCCAGATCATCATTCGGAGCCTTCTTCTTATCCATTTATCAAGATTCTTAAAGACAGTAGGAGTGTCAGCTAGTGAAAAGTATCCGCACTAACCCATTAGGTACTGATTTAGTCTTTTGATTCTTTCTTCCATTGAGATCGACTAGCCATCACCAGCAAGTCCGTTGATTTTTACTATCAAATATGCTTTTGGCAGTAACGGTCCTTGAACATTCATTTTGACACTATGGCATCTCTTTCAGTTGTGAAGAAATGTTCGAGAAATACTCGAAGATAAATTGGTGAAACTGACGAGCTGTTTCCGAAAAATAGCGTCTTTTGGACCAGCCTAAACCAATCGTTCGTTGGCATGTTGGTTCTAAGATTCGTAATCGATTCAAAGTAGGTTTCTTTTGATGAATCCAATAGATGGCCGGAATAAAGGCAACCCCCAATCCTTGTTTCACTAAATCTCCTATAACTCCCGGCTCGTCCCCTTCAAAAGCAATATGCGGCATAAAACCTGCTTTTCTGCAAAATTCATCGGTTAAGTTACGGATTTCATATCCCGTATGCATACTGATAAAAGATTCGTCCTTGACTTCATCAAGATAAATCGTTTCTCGTCCTTCCAGCCGATGTCCAGGCGGAACAATCAAAAAAATTTCTTCCGTGAAAAGGGGCTGCCAAATGATTTCAGGGTCTTCAATGGGAACCGAAGAAATACAAAAATCGATTTCCCCGTTTTTCAGATGACGTTTCATGGACGATGTCGAATGGACAAATTGTTGAAAATGGACTTGAGGATATTTTTTTAAAAAAGAACCTAATAAATCAGGAAGGACTCTTGGAATGGATACAGCCAAGCTGATCTTATGTTGATTTCGCTCTGCCAACTCTAAAATTTCTCTTTTTCCTTCCTTTAATTCCATAAAGGCTCTTTCAACCCGTCCCAAAAATATTTTTCCGTATCGATTTAGTTTAATTTGACGGTTTTGCCGATCGAACAGCGGAACGCCAAGATCTTCTTCCAATCTGGCAATCGTCTTGCTAAGGGAAGGTTGGGCAATGTTCAGTTCCTCTGCCGCTTTCGACATGTGTTCGAGACGTGCAACGGTTTGAAAATACTTCAGTTGCAGCAATTCCATCTGCTATACACCGCCTTATCCATAGACTGAAAGCTATCTTATTGTAATTAATTATATATTATACAATATGGATGAAAAAATTTATGATAAAAAAATGGCTATATAACTTTCAAGTTGATGGTGTGATTTGAGAGATTTTTTGATTTTGTGTATAATTCATTTTGAGTCCTCCTTGGTTTATTGAAATTCGGGGTCAACGCGCATTGACACCCTGTACTATACCAAGGGGACTTTTTTTTATCAAACCTCAAATTTCCTCATTACAGGAATGCATCATTCCTTTTGAGTAGGTGTTCCTTCTTAATTCTACGACATTGACATGGTTGGGAGATTCGCTTTTTTGAAAAGGGATAAACCCTAATTTTCTTTGAACAACTTGAAATGGATTAGACTTTGACACTTTGTTTGGAACTTTAAATTCAAAAACCTCTGGGGATTGTTTCTCACCAAATAGCAGAATCGTTGCTTCTTCGTTATTTTTCCAACTTATTGAAATATCAGAAGGGGTTAGATCTTTTATATCATTATTGATTTCACATTGGATTTTATATTTTTTATACGAAATCACAACAGTTGGGTCAACGAAATGAAAGCCACGTCCTTTTTCTATCACTTTAATGATATGTTTTTGATTAGGAGGTTTGCTAATAACAAGTTCCTTATCCCCTGTTTCAAGTTTATCTAATACCTTTGTATATAATGAAACAGCCGAAACAATAATAATCACAAGAAGAATAGATCCTCAAATTAAACATCCTGCACCTGATAGAAACTTAGTGCATTTTACGTCGTATTCTAAATCATCATCTGTCCACATATTTATTCTTCCTTTTTTGTTATCTATTTCTGGTTTATTTCACGAGAAATCCTTTTTGGATACAAAATCATTCAAAAGGGAATTTTATCAAACTTTTCATAGCTTTTTTTGGGAGTTTTATCTTTTTATTATCCATTAGGATAAGTATGTAAGACAAAAGAAAGGAGAAATGTTTGATGGATGAAATGGTGTTAAAAGTTCAGCAGTGGGTAAACCTTGTTTACGGAGGAAAACCCGGTTACGTTCTAGCACCTGAAACTGGACAGACTAGTTGGTCCACGATGTATTCCTTGACAAGAGCTTTACAAATTGAATTAGGAATTACAACTCCATCTAATAACTTTGGCCCAGGAACAGAAGCTGCTTATAAAGCTTGGGGAGAAATGGAAAAGGGGAGTGTTCCTACAGATGAAAAAGGACAAAATATTGTTAGAATTCTGCAAGGTGCTATGTATTGTAAAGGATACAATCCAACCGGTTTCACAGGTACGTTTGGTGAAGGTACAAAGGCTGCTGTAATAAAACTGCAAACCGATGCTGGACTCCCTATTCGTGATGGAAAAGTATATGCTTACGTATTTAAAGCGTTTTTAACAATGGATGCTTATGTTCTCACTCATGGTGGAGACCCAAGAATCAGGGAAATGCAGCGTGATCTTAATTACAAATACTATACAACTTCAGGTGTTCAACCTGCTGATGGTCATTACCAAAGAGCTACTAATAAAGCATTAATCTATGGGATTCAAACAGAGGAAGGTATTCCGCCAGAGCAACAAACTGGTAGTGTTGGTCCTACAACAACAAGTCTCTTACCAACTTTGAATGTCGGAAGTACTAAAACAAACTTTATAAAACTACTTCAATATGCTTTATATGTAAACAATTTTGATCCGGGAGCCTTTGATGGTCAATATGGCACTACAGTTAAAAATGCAGTAACCAATTTTCAGCAATTCGTAATGTTACCTGCTGATGGTATTGCAGGTAAACAGACTTGGCTTTCCTTATTGCAAAGTAAAGGAGATCCTACACGTAAAGGTACAGCATGTGATTGTATAACAGAAGTGACACCTGCTAGGGCTCAAGCATTAAAAGATGCAGGATATCAAACAATTGGTCGTTATCTCGTAAACGTTTCAGGAGGTTTGGACAAAAAGATTAAGCCTGGAGAGTTAGATAATATTTTTAACGCTGGATTTACAGTTTTTCCAATCTATCAAACAAGAGGGAATTACTTAGAGTATTTTACTAGAGAACAAGGCAGACTAGACGCAGATGCAGCATATAAGGCAGCTAGAGAATATGGTTTTCTGAAAGATACTACTATTTATTTTGCCGTTGATTTTGATGTCCTTGGCTACCAAATAACTGAGAATGTGATACCTTATTTTACGGGTGTAAATGAACGGATGATTAATTTGGGCAAATTATATAAAATTGGGGTATATGGCCCCAGAGCTGTTTGTATTGAGGTCTCAAAACGAGGATTAGCAACGACTAGTTTTGTAAGTGGTATGTCTACTGGATATAGTGGAAATCTAGGATATCCTTTACCAAGCAACTGGGCATTTGATCAAATTTCAACTATTACTGTTGGTTCCGGTGATGGATATATCGAAATTGATAACAATATAAAATCAGGCAGATATAATGGAGAAAGTATCGTCGATCCTTCAATAGAATATCCTATTGGTCCAGATATTCCTAATCACGGGTTCTTTGATCAAATTGATCAAATTTACACTATTGCCTTAAATTATTCTGGTAACGATGTGACGCAAGCTAATAAACTTGTATGCCAATATCTAAGAAGAGAGAGATTTGACGGTTTCTTATGGGATATGACAGCTGGTTCTATAGATACAGATTTTATCAATGAAGTTAACGAACAATTAAAAAATCCTTACATTTATGAAATTTATGATCCAAAATATAAGATACCGATTGATGTTCCTCATCTAGCGGCTACACTTAATAGTGTATTGCATTATGGAACTGGCAATCAGGCAGTTGTAGATTTTGCTGGTTGGGCAGGAGATTTAATTGATGCTGCTGGAGGGGCCGCGACTATTGAAGGCTATAATTCAGCTTATGATGCGGCATTATATCTGATAGGAAATCCGAATGAAGGTGTTTCTAAATTTTCACTAACAGATTTTATTGCAGATGTAGATGCTTTTAACATTGGTAATATGCTTATTAATATTCCACAACCAATAAACGACCTATTAAGATATTACTTTGAAGATAGATATAAGGTGAGATTTAGTCTGTATTTTGAAAATAGATTTTCAGGGGATCCAAATATAGTACAAGCTCAAAGTACTTACTTATTAACATCTAATGAACTGGGTATCTTTGAGATGAGATCACTCTTTAAGAATGCCTTTAATACTCCCTATTATACAGAAGAACAAGGTAAAGAAGTTGCAAAGGCTTTTAAAGATATTCTAATTCAAAAAACCAACGAAGAGTAATCCTTAATGGTATGAAAATATAAAATCAATTAAAAGGTTAATCGATTCTTAAGATTAACCTTTTCATTTTAGCTCAGAAAATCTAGTCTCGTTTATATTGAACAGAAATTTTTCTATAGTTATCATAATTATTCTCATCCATATAATCAAAAGCATAATGTATTATTAATCTATCATCTGAAATCCATATTAATTTATAGGCTCCATTGGAGAATGGCTTATATCCATCGTCAGTATGAATGTCTGCTAAATAAGTCATAAATAACCCTGAATCCGATAATTGGTAGAGTTGACCAATGCCTTTTTCAATGACTACAAATTTATGCTCATTATCAGGAGAAGAAAAAGTCGTATATTCTACACCTGTTAATAACTCCGGCAATCTATTTATTAAAATAAAAAATGCCCCTATTCCAATAACAATTCCTCTAGTTACTTTATCTTTTAATAAATAAACTAATGAAATGACCATTGCAATTATTAGTAAAGTAGATAAAGTTTTATGACTGATTCCGTTAGGTGGCGTGGCTATTTGCACGTAAACTCCCTTTGCATTTAATAAAGCCATGACAAGCAGTAATAAAATACTGGTAATAAGTATGCCTTTAGCAATGCTATTTGAATTTTTTATTTTATCTGTTTTCATTTTAAAAGTCTCCTTCTATTTGTATTTCTCTATACTGTTTCATCTATATAAACACTATAGGCGAGAGCTTAAAATATTTTGTCTAAATAAAAAGGAAGACCTTTTCTTGTAGAATTAAGTTACCACACCAATTCAAAAAAAGAAGGTCTTCCATTGAATAATTTTACAACAGATATCGTTGAAGCTCTAGTAAAAAAGAAGATATTACTGAAGTCTTTCGTCAACATCTTGAAGCTTAATGAGAAATATGAGAAGAAAACTCTTAAATTATCATTTTATAACTAACTCAACTTTCGCACACAGAAATATTTAAGCATTGCTTGATATAATTAGGTATAGTGGCCAACCATTTATTCATTTGATTTTTAAAGATGTCCATGTTCAAAGAAACCTCGGCTTCCGCCAAAGTTTGGAAAAGGTCAATAAGTGATTGAAGGGCAGTAATAAAATCTATGTCTTTTACATCTTCGCAAAGGATGTAAAAAAGGTTGCCAATCGTCTTAGGATCCTCCTCTTTTCGCATTTGCCAAGCAATGAGAATATATCGTGTAAAAACAATGGTTGTATGGCTAATTAACATGTCGTAGGAACGTCCCTGGAATTCTTTCTCTAAATTTAAAAGGGATTTATTGCATTTGAAGAAGACTTCAATGTCCCAACGCATGCCGTAAATACGAATGATCTCTTCATTTTCTAATGTTGTATCTGTGCTGAGAATGGCAAGCCATTCGCTCCGTTTATTACGGTTTCGTACAAATAGAATTTTTACTGGAATTCCATTGTCTAAAGTAGCATAAACGGATCCGCGAATGTCTTTTTTACCCATGTGAGGTTTTGCCAATTTGTAAAGTTGATTCAGTGTGAAACGTTCACCATTGTAAACGTATCGCTGCTTTAATTGCTTCACCAAGCCAATGACAAATAACCCTTTGTTCGTAATCTTCTCAATTAAAGGCGCTTGTGTAAACCAGGAATCCATGAGAACATAGTCAGCTATAATCCCTTTTTCAAGCGCATGATCAAGTAAAGCTGAAGCCACGTCCGGTTTTGATTTCAGAGCTTCCTGGCGACGCTTATAGCCAGATGTTCGTTTATCAATATTGGTATTGATTTCTTGCAGGCGATTTTCCTTTTTCGGTGAACTTAGAAGAGCAAAATCAACGGGAATAAAAGTAAAACTATCGGTCCAGCCAAGGGTAAGCATTTGAAACCCTTTCAAGTACTGATGGGTAGAGTGATCAAAAACCTTAGCCAACAGTTCAACCGACTTACTACGGTTTCTTGAAAAGACAGAATCATCAATCACAAAAGCTGTGACACGATCTTTTGAAGTTAATGGTTGAAGCAGACGGATCATTTCACTGCTTAATGAAAGCAGAAACTTTCTCCAATGATAGGTTGGTGTATTTAAAAAGCGATAGACTGTATCCTTTCCGGGCAGATCCTGAGATCGTTTACTCATAAAAGCACGAAACCAGTTCTTATATTGGAAGACTAAAAGAAAAATCCGTTTGAAAACAGTAAGACAAGAATACCCGGAAAGTTTCGTAATATTCGCTTTTCTTAAATGATATCCAATATTTAATTCGGAAAATCCTTGTTTAATTTCTTTTGGTAATTGCGCAAAGTAGTCTTTATTCGTTATCATAGTGGTGACACCTTTCTTTTGGATTTGGTTTCGTCACCAATATTTTACCAAAAGAATAGGTGTCTTTCTTTATGTTTTAAAAAATGTCAAATGATAATTTTGTACTTCCCAAAACCATTTACATCAAGCATTTAAACAAGATTTTGGACTGCGAAAGCTGAGTTTATAATTAAACATTCGGAAAAATCATTCCAAAAATGTCCATTTATTACGGAGGTGAAATATGTCCTTAAATACAGATTTCTCTACTGCTATTGTTATTTGTATTATTACTGGTTTATTATTCATTCTTGTTGGTTGGCTTATTTGGAGAAAAAAGAAATTGAAATTAATTGCCGGGTATGATGAAAAACAATATAAAGGAGATAAGAATAAATTAGCAAGAGTGATGGGAATATATTCGATTACTCTTGGGATTATTATAATAATTTTCCCTTTTCTAATGGAATATCTGGGTGACTGGTCTTCATGGATATTAATTGGAATCATTGTGCTTTTAACGTTTTTCACTTTAATTAGAGTCTATTTTTAAATGAATACAAAATATGAAATAAGGTGAATTAATTATGTCTAAAATTATTGTCCTTTATGATAGTTGGTGTCCTCTCTGTGTGAGTATGAAAGAAAATATACAACGTCTTAATTGGTTACGTCTTATTGAATTCCAAACCATACGTGATGATTCAAGAATAATAAACATTCCCATACAGAAATTAGAAAAAGAAATGCATTGTATAAATATTAATAATGGAAAGATTGCAACTGGAATTGATGCAATTGCTTCAATCATCGCTAGAATTCCCTTGCTGACCATCTTTTACATTCCAATTAAATTATCAAGTTATTTCGGATTCGGTCATTATGTTTATAATTATATAGCAAGCACAAGAAAAATTGTACCAATAGGCAATTGCTCAGAAGAAACTTGTGATATTAAAAACATTTAAGTAACAAACTCAACTTTCGCATACAGAAATATGAAGACAGTCCTTGATATAACGAGGTAAAGAAGTAATCCAATTGGACAGTTGACACTGAAAAATGTCCATACTCAAATAAACCTTAGCTTCAGCCAAAGTTTGGAAAAGAGAAATCAATTGTAGTAAAGCCGTTTTAAAGTCCATCTCCTTTACTTCGTCACATAGAAACAAGAATAAGTTGCCCATGGTCTTCGGATCCTCTTCTTTCCGAAGTTGCCAAGCAATCAAGATATACCGAGTGAAGACAATGGTAGTATGGCTAATCATCATGTCATAGGAACGACCTTGAAACTCTTTGGCTAAATGTAAAAACGATTTACTGAATTTAAAAAAGGTTTCAATGTCCCAACGCATCCCATAGATTCGAACGATTTCTTCATTAGACAGCGTGGTATCTGTACTCAAAATGGCCAGCCATTCACTTTGGTTGTTTCGATTCCGCACAAACACGATTTTCACTGGTAAACCCGTATGAAGGGTTGCGTGAATCGAGCCGAGTGTTTCTTTTTTGCCAATGTCTCGTTTCGCTTTTCGATACAGTTGTTCCAAGGTTAAACGTTCTCCGTTGAAAAGATACCGTTGTTTCAGCTGTTTGACCATACCAATGACAAAAAGGCCTTTGGAGTGAATCTTCTCCACCAACGGGGCATGAGTAAACCATGTATCCATGAGCACATAATCAGCGAAAATTCCTTTATCCAATGCATGTTCTACTAATTTCAACACCATGTTTGGTTTTGCTTCCAATGCCTCGAGCCGTCGTTTGTAGCCTGTGGTTCGTTTATCAATGGACGAATGGATTTCGTTCAAGCGATTCTTTTGGTTCGCTGAACTCAAAAGAGCGAAATCGATAGGTACAAATGTAAAGCCATCGGACCATCCGAGCGTTAATAGTTGAAAACCATTGACAAACTGACGAGTGGAATGATCGAATACTTTAGCTAGAAGCTCAACCGATTTACTACGGTTACGAGAATAAATCGAATCGTCTACAATAAACACGGTAACACGGCGCTTCGAAATCGTTTGTTTCACACGACGAATCACTTCGGAGCTCAGAGATAGTAAAAAGGTTCTCCAGTTATACGTAGACGAGTTCAAAAAACGATAAATGGTATCTTTTCCTGGTAAATCGGCAGCCTTTTTGCTTTGTAAGGCGTGGTACCAGTTTCTGTATTGAAAAACAAGAAGAAATAATAGTTGAAAAATCGATAAACAAGAATAACCACAAGCCTTGATAATTCCTGCTTTTCTTAAATGATTACCAATTTGTAATTCAGAAAATCCGTCTTTTATTTCTTTTGGTAATTGCGCAAAATACTCTTTTTTCGTTATCATAATGGTGACACCTTTCTTTCTTTGGTTTTTGGTTTGGTCACCAATAGTTTACCAAAAGAAAGAGGTGTCTTTTTGTTTTTTAGACGAATTTTTTCAGTGTCAAGTGAATATGAGATACCTAAAGAAACCTATCAAATCAAGGATTATTCATAAATTTTTCACTGCGAAAGTTGAGTAACAAATATAAAGAAAGATAGGGGGAATTTTAATAAGGTCATGAATCAGGAAATTAAGAATAATACTGTAATGTCTTTCTATATTACTCTGTTTATCTTGTTATCGATTTTTGTACTTTCTATTATTGCTGCCTTACCACCAAATCCTATTAATATAAAAAGTGATTATAAACTTGTGATTTCGCAAATAATGCCACAAGGATGGGGGTTCTTCAGCAAAAGTCCTAGAGATGAATACTTGGATGTCTATTCTTTAGATGGAGAAAAGTCAGTAAAATGGCCAAATATGAGAGTTTCAAACCTATTTGGGATTAGTAGAGAAGGTAGAGCACAAGGAACAGAAATTGGGATGTTTCTACAAGAAATACAAGTGTCTGAATTTAAAGAATGTTCAAAATATGATATAAAATATTGTATTAAAGAGATAGAGGATGTTAAGCCAATTGAAATTATAAACAAAACACCTGAACCAACCCTTTGCGGAGTACATATTATTACAATCAAGGAACCAATGCCATGGTCTTGGAGTTCTAGTATAGAAAGAAATTATAAAACTATGAAAATGGTGAAGGTAGAATTAAAATGTTCCAAAACATAAAGGAATCAACTGTAAACCAACTAAATAACCTTGGATCTCCATTTACCAATGTTTATGGTTTAGCAAGAACCATTTTAGCACTTTCCTCTATTATGACTCTTATGTTTAATGAAGTGAGTACACTATTCAAACCCGTGGCAGGGATTGAAGAATATCCATTTTGCTCCACTGGCATTAGTCGTATAAGTGCATTTTGTATTTTACCTGTAGAGTTCTTACCAACCGTTAAAATTATTGTGATTTTCTTATTACTACTGGTAGCGTCAGGGTGGAGACCAAGAATCACAGGGATAATACATTGGTGGATTGCATTTAGTATCCAAAACTCAATGACAACACTAGATGGTGGAGATCAAGTTATTAGTGTATTAACCTTTTTATTACTTCCTATTACTTTAGGAGATAAAAGAAAATGGCATTGGGAAAGAAAAACTTCAGTAGAAGAATCAAAAGTTGCTAATGCGATTGCTTGGGCAGCTATCTTCGTTATCCAACTTCAAATTGCTATTTTATATTTACATTCTAGTATTGGAGTCAGTCAAGATTTTGTGGGAACTTTTTTGGTTCGCTAAAAAACAGGTGTAAGTCATAGGTTAGCGAACCATTTTTTTGAATTTCATCCGTAAGCGCTTTCGGACTCTCATCCCTTGCCATGACAGACGAATATGTATACCTTTTTTTACCATCCCTTGAATTCAGACAGGGCATGATAGATCGGAGTCCCGGACGATTGCTGTAAATATGGCACGTTATTCCGCGTTACCTCTGGAAGAAGACGGCGGATGCGTTGTTTCGCCTTGTTCACGATCGTCTGTTTGGTAGATGCCGTTTCCTCCGCCGGATGCGACGATTCTTCTCCTAAACGATGTCCGAAAAGACGAATCCCATCCATCCGGGCAATCATTGCCTTGAAAAACGCCCTGAGTCCCTTGTCTGTCCAACTGCGGCGGTATTTCACCCGATACGCCAGCTGGCTCATCACGCTTTCAGCCCTCCCCATCGGATACATGCCCGTTGTGTCCACTCCTTGCTCCTTCAGCCATTCCCGGTAATCACGGATGCATCCCGGCATCGATTCGATCCGGTGGATCAAGGCAGCCAGCTGTTGTTCTTTCGCTTCGTCCCCCAGCGTGCCGAGGGCGCTGTTCAGTTCCACAAGCAGCTTCTCTTCATCCTGCTTCGCCAGCTTTTGCCGAATCGCCTGCCACCGTGGATGGCCCGAGAGGCATTGGCGCAACTCACGCGCCACGTGGAATCGATCCAATTGGAAGCAGACCCGTCCCTTGAAATACTCCCGGCACGCGGTAATCCATGGAGCGCCGTCCCCGTTGATGACAAGAAGATCCCGACACGGATCATAGGCATATTCGTTCATCAAAAATTCCTCGAAGCCTTCCCACACCTCCCCCTTGCCCTCATGGACGTAATGGCGCTGATTGACAAATTCGATCCGTGAGCCGTTGCGCTTCCACCCTTCGTGAACGGTTAGGATCTTGTCTTCCTTGGCCCGTTTTCCCTTCCCTTGGCGAGAAACAAACAGTCCATCGGCCTCCACAAACAGCACCCGTCCATATCGCTGGTTGACCGGGCAGTGCAGCGGAGCTTCAGCTTCGAGCACCAACTGGCGGATCGCCTCATGGCTCATCACCGGATACCCGACCATCTGGGCAAGCGTACGAGCCGCTTTGCGATAAGAAGAGCACTCCACCGCCAATCCCACCGCTGTTTCTTCTAGACAAGGGCTGATTGACTGCGATCCATCAAACGCTAAAAAGGAATCAAGCAAAAACGTGTAACGGTTTTGTTCCCGGTCTAAATAGTAGTTCCGCTCAAAGGTAACTTCGCCAAACAGGGTTTGAATCGTGATGCGTCGTTTGTCTTTCAAGTGGTACCGGCGCTTGTCCCGGGTTTCCGCCAATTGTCGGTCGATGTCCTCCAACAAAGCCGTAAACAGTTCGGCGAAGGCGTTTTGCAAGGCTCGAAACAAATCAAGTTCGATCTCTTTCCATGACAACGAATTTGTGGTAAGATGTTGTTGAATATTCATAGGACTCTCTCCTCCTGTTTGATGGTGTGAACAATGATCATCTTACCAGGGAGAGAGTCCTTTTTTCATGTTTCCTGCTTGGGATCCTACCGCGCTTTGCTTGGTGGCCCCGATGAGGGGGATTGCGAACCTACGTTCCCAACCCCCTCATCGGGGAATTCTAAGAATTTCTCCCACAAACATTTTACTCACACTTCATCCCCCACCTAAAGAGGAAGGGGACTTCTCGCTATTCTTGTTAAATAATAGCACTCTTCTCTCATCATATGATCCGCCATTAGAGGGGCAAAAGTACCCAAAGCTTGCTTACTTAATCCCAGCTCTTCTATTTCATTCAGAAAGTTCATAAAGAGCTTCATTTCAAGGGAAACATCATGATGAAGCCTCTCTAATGCGGGGAAAGAGGAAAGATTGGTTCTCAGAAATCCTGTCATTTCTACCGCTTTTAAATAAAATGCTTCGAAGTCTTTTGTAAAATCATCGCTTTTCTCTTTGATTTTCTTTTCGATTCTATCCATGTTATCTGAAATGGCTCCGGCATGACCGGCCGCATCTAAAATCCAGATTAAGTGGTGGTGAAGTTCATGAAAGATAGGAGGAACTGCTCCTTTTTTTAAATAGTCTAAAATCCGTAAATACTCCTCTAATTCATTGACCATATGATTCAAAAAGGATGGACTTAATCCTATTTGAATCTTTCTGACCAAATGACGTTCGATTAAACGGAGCTTAAACTCTCTTAGTTTATTGCCCTCTTCTTCCGCCTTGTTGCTTAATGCCGCTAAGTCATCAACTTGAACCCTTGCGAGAAGGTAATCAAACGTTTGAATAAAATAACGGGCCAAATCGATTTCCCGTTGTTCTTGAGGACCGAGTGAATCGTGTATAAATCGAGCATGATCTCCCAATACCTGAAGCCAAAATCCATGTTCAAATTTCGCCGCTTTTTCAAAATCCGCCATGAAGCCTCTCCCTTTTATAACCTGTTCATATAATCATATCTCCATGTATTTCAAAATATGATTCTAGTTGTCATTGATAAGTGGAAACAGCATAGTTTAGAGGTTCACGATGAACAGATTTATGGGAGAAAAGCATTTGGCTATAAAATAACCCTTATTGGTTTTTATTCCCTTTCATACGGACAATATTTTTTTCTTAGCCTATCTGGTTTTCAATATCTGCCTTAAAAACAAGCTATCTTTCCTCGTGAAATAAGCTGGCTCCTGCGTGATTTTGTAATCCCCGGTATTTTTATGGCTTGCGACGTCGTTAATACGTGATCAATACAAACTTCTCTATTTCTTTTTTGTTTGTAAAATGATAGTCCGACATCAATTCTCTTTTACTTTTGGTATGCATAGCTTAATGATAAATAGAATAAACCAGATCAATAAGGTTATGACAACCATCCATGTCGTAATCGACATATGATTAAAGTTCATATTGGAAAACCACATCATAAATAAAAGAAGCATCAAAAAATCAGTTGATGAAATTTTATTTTTCATATTTCATGGTGGAGATGCTCAATTGTTTTAGTGAAAAGCGGGAAATACCCTATATGCTGTTGCCAAGCATCCGGACTAAAAAATTATCCACCTTTTTCCTCCTTTCTACCTTTTGTTATATCAAACCTATCAAAAATTATAAATATTTTTAGATAATTTTCCGCTTTTTCTTATGCGAAGCGCTTGCGCAGCGATTAAAGCAAGGCAGTCATTCCCCTCGGAGCAAAAAACAGCTACTTATTCAGTAAGCTGCTTTTTACCTTTTTGCCCCGCGGGGCCATAATGTATAACTAAAGCTCCACAAAAAATCGATGATAAGAATAACAGACCATCGGGTTGCTGCGATTAATAGCTCTTTTGTTTTGTCAAAGTCGTTGACGAGCAAAACCATGAAAAGGATTAATCCATTCCCGATTGTCCATGCAAGCAAATGCCGATACCAGCCTTGTCGTTCGTACCTGGCATGTTCTTTTCCGAATCGAGGTGCTTTTTTGGGACGAGTCCCCCCGGCAAATCGGTAGGAAAAGTGTTCATCAGCCCATTGAATCATGCGTCTGCCAAATGCAACGGAGACGCCGATATAAACTGCTGACAACGCGTGAACAAAATGAGCTGTTTCCCCATTTTTCAAATCAATAATAGTAGCCATCAATAAAAAAAGGTCAATAAGCGGTGTGCAAAACAATAATATTATTCCAATTCTTTTCCATTTCAGAACATATCTTGCGAATAAACCCGCAAAAATAAATAGCCAAAACAAAATTTCACTGGCAATAATGAGCCAAGCAATCATATAAATATCCCCTTTTTAATACAGTTGTATTAAAACCAATTTAGCACACATGTATCAAAAAAACAATCATGATATAATATATTCATGCCAAAAATAGTTGATCATGATAAACAAAGGAAAAAAATTGCGGAAGCGACATGGAGAATCATTACGAGGGAGGGAATTGAAAAAGCAACCGTCCGCAATATTGCGAAAGAGGCTGGAGTTTCTGTAGGTTCCTTACGACATTATTTTTCCAGCCAGTCAGAACTGTTGGCTTTTTCGATGAGGCTCGTTTCCGAGCGAGTGAAAAAACGAATTGAAGGAATCGATTTTTCTTGTCCACCTCTTGAAGGGATAAAACGTCTAATACATGAAGTTTTGCCGCTGGAAGAAGAAACAAAAAAAGAAATGGAGGTGTGGTTTACTTTTACCCAAAAGGCATTATGGGAGCCTGAACTTCAGCCATTAAGCAATCAAGTATACCACGAGTTTCGTTCCGCAATTAAACTAATCATTGAAACGTTGTTAAAACTTGAACTTGCACTACCAAACTTAAATGTAGATTTAGAAGTGGAGCGTTTTTATGCGCTTATTGACGGTTTAGCGATACACATCATTATGCAGCCGAATCATTTAACGCCAGAAATGGTTGAATCGATTGTGGATCACCACTTGAGATCTCTTTGTAGATGAGAAACAGAGAGTATTTGCCACTAAATATTTTGATTTCAGGTTTTTTATAAAAACCTGTGTAACTTCAAATCAGCCTCAGAATCTTCCGCGAACAACCGCAACTGATAGTGTTGCGGTTATTTAGTTTGTCGACAAAAGCCAGCCTGCTTATGAAGCAAGTTAGGTAAAAATAAGCAGAAAAAGTCTCGACAAGTTGACCGAACGATGAAAGAGCCTTACGATTTCAAATAAAAATAGCAGTGCAAAATCAATGCAAAATTTTTTCGAATTCTACAGGATTCTTTCGGAATCTCGGAAAAATGAAAAACGACCGCAAATGCGGTCGTATCAGGATTTCGCAAGTTTTATTCGCATGTTATCGGATACTTAAAATGGAGACGGTGGGAGTCGAACCCACGTCCAAAGGTATCACCACTTAAGCGTCTACGAGTGTAGTCGACATATTGTGTTTCGCTCTATCGTCGGCCTGTCGACGGGCTTCGGATGAGCTAGCCTGATTGGTCTCTTCCTTCATCCTCAGGCGGCGGAATCCGGCGTAGCCCACTTCAGATGAACCCCTCGACTTCCACATGGGCGATGGAAGGAGGAGCCTTTAGCGCAATTAAGCAGCTAAAGCGTAATTGTTTTGTTTGCCAGTTATATTTAAGTTGACGTTGATGACGGAGACGATCCCTCCGACTCGCAGCTTAAGCTCTGATTACCCCTGTCGAATCCGTAACGTCCCCTTATAATAAAGAGAATGTTTCGGAAGCTCTAGGAATATCGAGCTTAATGCTTGTTTCAACTGGCTCTTGCAAGGATTATTATATCATATCGAGCGCATAATTCAACCGGGATGAACTTCCAACTTTCCAACGTGTGGTACGACACCCCACTTCTTTACTTATCGAAGTGGAGGCTTTTTCCCGAGGACTGCATCCAAAGATCGCGTTAAAAGTATTAATTCTACTTTTACAGCAGCCCTGTATGTTGGATGACGAAACGAGTTTCACCGTCTGGAAGTTCAAAAGAATATTAAAACTGCTGACGAGCTTTAAACGCACGCTCAATTTCTCGTTTTGCTTCTTTCTTTTTCAAGTCTTCGCGTTTATCCCATTTTTTCTTCCCTTTGGCCAGACCGAGAAGAATTTTGGCATAGCCATTTTTTATATATAATTTTAACGGAACAAGCGAATAGCCTTGTTCTTTTGTTTTCCCGATTAATTTCAGAATTTCTTTTTTATGCAGCAAAAGCTTTCGAGTACGAAGCGGGTCATGATTATAGCGGTTTCCATGTTCATATGGGCTGATATGCATATTGTGAAGAAAAACCTCGCCCTTTTGGACGCGGGCAAATGAATCTTTTAAATTGACACGACCAGCGCGGATCGATTTAATTTCCGTTCCTTGCAGCACGATGCCCGCTTCATACGTTTCTTCAATAAAGTAATCGTGCCTAGCTTTCTTATTTTGTGCGACAACTTTTCCTTCCCCTTTTGGCATATGATTCCCCCCTTGCTGGTTTCTTGATCTTTTGTCCAAAAGGCTATCAGGAAAGATCCGACCTCTCCATCATCAAAAAAACTTATCTCATTCTCTGACTAAATTCTTGTCAGTCTGCCTTTATTTTCGTTTTCGCCTTTTGCTTTTTGGCTTTGCGACATTCTCGTAAAATTTCTTTTTCTTTTTTTTGGGCGGCCGCGTTGACCATTCTTCCTCCACATTCAGCTGTGGTCCTTTTTGTTTTCCTTTTTTGGAACGCACTTTCACCACTTTCGGTGCTTCCGTCGTTTTTCGCTTCTTAACGTTTTTCATGCCGACGATTTCAAAATCGACCGAATGTTCCTCTTTATTGACATTGATGACGCGGACCGTAATTTCATCGCCGATCCGATACACATTTCCAGTCCTTTCGCCGATCATCGCATAATGGCGTTCATCGTAGTGATAATAATCATCGGTCATATACGAAACATGGACAAGACCTTCAATGGTATTCGGCAGTTCAACAAATATGCCAAAGTTCGTAACGGAACTAATAATGCCGTCAAATTCTTGGCCGATTTTATCTTCCATAAATTCCGCTTTTTTAATTTCGTCAGTCGCTCTTTCGGCATCTACCGCCCGTCTTTCTCTCTCGGAAGAATGCTCAGCGATTTCCGGAAGCCGCGCTCCCCATTTCGCTCGTGTCGCTTCGTCCATTTTCCCTTCGATTAAATAAGTGCGGATAAGCCGGTGAACAATTAAATCCGGATACCGACGTATCGGAGAAGTAAAATGGGTGTAAAAATCGGTAGACAAACCAAAGTGTCCCAGACTTTCCGGATAATATTTTGCCTGCTGCATGGAGCGAAGCATCACAGTCGATACGACCATTTCTTCCGGCTTTCCTTGCACGGCTTCAATGATTTCCTGCAACGCCCGCGGATGAACGGAATTGGCCGTTCCTTTGACTACCAGACCGAAATTCGTAATAAATTCGAAGAATCGCTGCAGTTTGTCTTCTTTCGGATCTTCATGAATCCGGTAAATAAACGGAACATCGAGCCAATGAAAATGTTCCGCCACCGTTTCATTGGCTGCCAACATAAATTCTTCGATCAGCCGCTCCGCAACGGAACGTTCGCGCAGTACGACATCTACCGGTTTGCCGTTTTCATCGACAATCACTTTCGACTCTTTAAAATCAAAGTCGATGGCTCCTCGCTTCATTCGTTTATTACGGAGAATTTCGGCCAATTCGGCCATTCGTTCAAACATAGGAACAAGAGGTTCATACCGTTTCCGCAATTCTTCATCTTTGTCAACGAGAATGGCATTGACATCCTCATAAGTCATTCGTTCCGTTGTGCGGATGACGCTTTCGAAAATTTCGTGGCTGACCACTTCTCCTTGTTCATTGATTTCCATTTCACATGAGAGAGTAAGGCGGTCCACTTTCGGATTTAAAGAACAGATTCCGTTGGACAGCCGATGCGGGATCATCGGAATCACTCGGTCAACCAAATATACGCTTGTCCCCCGCTCAAACGCTTCCCGGTCAATAGGAGAGCCTTCTTTCACGTAGTAGCTGACATCCGCTATATGAACGCCTAATTTGTAGTGTCCATTGTCCAATTTTGTGACAGTGACGGCATCATCCAAGTCTTTGGCATCCGGTCCATCAATCGTCACGATCAGTTCGTTCCGCAGGTCCCTTCTGTTTCGAATTTCCGATTCGTCAATGGTGTCGGGTGTTTCATTGGCCTGAGCCAATACTTCATCCGGAAAGCCTTCCGGAAGTCCAAACTGATGAATAACCGATAAAATATCCACTCCCGGATCGTTTTTATGGCCGATAATCTGAATAATTTCTCCTTCGGCGCTTTTTCTTCCTTCCGGATAAGAAGTGATCCGGACCACCACTTTATGACCGTCCACTGCCCCCATATTGGCTGTTTTCGGGATAAAAATATCACTGGAAAACTTACGGTCATCCGGAATCACAAACCCGAAATATTTGCTGTCCGAGTACGTACCGACCAGATCCTTGACGCCTCTCTCCAAAATTCGGACAACGGCTCCTTCTCTGCGCGTTCCTGATTTTTGATTGGAAACTCGGACAAGCACTTTGTCTCCGTTCACCGCTCCGTTTGTGTCGCCGGGAGGGATAAAAATATCATCCATTCCCGGTTCTTCCGGGATCAAAAAGGCGAATCCCTTCGGATGACCGGACAGCTTTCCACGGATTAAATTCATTTTTTCCGGAACTCCATAGCGGTTGCTTCTTGTTCGAACGACAAGCCCTTGCTCTTCCATGTAGACAAGCGCTTTGACAAAATCTTTAAACTCTGATGAATCCTCAATTTCAAATGCTTTTTCAAGTTCTTGGACAGTGAGCGGCTTGTAGGCGTCTTCTTTCATATAGGTCAACAGCCTGTCCACATGCTCTTGAATGGTTGGATCCATTTTCATCCCTCCTTAGGACTTAAAGCCCCGACGGAATTCATACTTGCCAATCAAGACTTTCTAAAAATTGATAAAAATCTTCGTGAAGCTGCTCTTTTTCTTTTCCTAGTGTAATGACATGAGTGGAATGTTCATACCATTTTATGTGTTTCACCGGAGATTGGATTTCATTGTAAATAATATTGGCCGAATCCGTGTTGATCATTTCATCATGTCTTGCTTGAACAACAAACGTTGGGGCATATACGTTATCCACATTTTCCCGGACATCGGCTATAAGATTTTGAAGCTCTTTTAATGTATTCATAGGAGTTTCCTTAAAGGCTTCTATTTCTTTTTCAATTTGCTCCTCCGATTTCCCTTCCAATTTTTTATAGTTGCGGGCGTATTCCACAACTCCCTTGTACATAACTTCTTCGCTTTTAATATACATAGGTGCACACATGGGAATGATTCCCTTCACAGGTACAGTGTAACCTAATTTCAAAGAAAATACACCGCCGAGCGACAGGCCGGCAACGGCAATTTCTTCATAGCCTTTGCTTTTCAAAAAATCATAGGCTTTTACAACATCCTTCCACCAGTCTGATGGCCCTGTTTTCACCAGCTCTTCCGGAGGCACTCCATGGCCTTTATAATGAGGAGCATGACTGGTATACCCCTTTTTCTCCAAAAATCTCCCCAGCATGCGCACATCCGATGAATTTCCGGTAAAACCATGCAGCAATAATACCGCTCTCGGCCCCGCTTCAAAGAAAAATGGCTCCGGCCATTTAATTTTCATGATGACTTCTCCTTTCTTCATGAATCCAAATGTTTTACTGCCGCTGAAAAAAGTTCTTTTCCTCTCATCAATCCGCCTTCTCAAGAGTCCTCTCTAGTTCAAACTCTCTCTCATGATCCACATGTTGACACCCTAGTCCACAAAATGGCGCAAGCCAGCGCCGATGTTGGCGATCATCATGAGAAGCGAATGGATGAGCTTTTCAAGAGAAAAGCCTAACCACGAATGGTCAGGCCGGAAAATTCGCAATGTTATATCGTTCTTAAGATCAGTTAGCTGCAGACAACCGTTCATTTCCACAGCGTCTCGCTGCCGTTACCATCCAAGATAAGCGATCGCAATGGTAATCGCGAAAAACAAAATGGACAATACAACCGTAATGCGATGCAAAACCAAATCAACACCGCGCATTTTCTGCTTTCCAAAAAGCTGTTCTGCCCCGCCGGTAATGGCTCCGGAAAGGCCGGCGCTTTTTCCCGATTGCAGTAAAACGACCACGATGAGCGCGATGGAAACGACTACTAGTGCGATGGTTAAAAATGTGTGCATGATTCCCCTCCATAACAACGAACAAACGATTAGTTTTATTTTACCACAAGGGTCAGGAAGAAGACAAATAAGAATCATGAAAAAGGCTGACTCATTGAACGGGTCAACCGTGATGAGTCAGCCTTTTGAAAATGGATGAAGGATTAGTGTTTCAGATTATAGAATGCCTTCAAGCCAAGGTATTGAGCAGTATCTCCCAATTTGTCTTCGATGCGAAGCAATTGGTTGTATTTCGCTACGCGGTCAGTGCGGGACGGTGCTCCCGTTTTAATTTGGCCGGCATTTGTAGCCACGGCAATATCAGCGATTGTGCTGTCTTCTGTTTCACCAGAGCGGTGAGACACAACAGCTGTGTATCCTGCGCGTTTTGCCATTTCGATTGCATCAAATGTTTCCGTTAAAGTACCGATTTGGTTTACTTTAATTAAGATGGCGTTGCCGACACCTTTTTCGATACCTTGTGCTAATTTTTTCGTGTTTGTAACGAACAAGTCGTCACCTACTAATTGTACTTTTTTGCCAAGGCGTTCTGTCAGCATTTTATGGCCTTCCCAATCGTTTTCATCCAAACCGTCTTCGATCGAAATGATTGGGTATTTAGAAATCAATTCTTCATACCAGTCTACCATTTCTTCGGATGTTTTCGCTACGCCTTCGCCATCCAGATGGTATTTTCCGTCTTCATCGCTGTAAAGTTCAGAAGAAGCAACGTCCATTGCCAATTTCACTTCTTCGCCTGGTTTGTAACCCGCTCTTTCGATTGCTTCAATAATGGTTTGCAGAGCTTCTTCATTGGATTTTAAGTTTGGTGCAAAACCACCTTCGTCTCCAACTGCTGTATTGTAGCCTTTTTCTTTCAACACGGATTTCAGATTGTGGAAAATTTCCGCTCCCATGCGCAATGCTTCACGGAAGTTGGATGCACCAACCGGCATGATCATGAATTCTTGAATGTCCACGTTGTTGTCCGCATGGGCACCGCCATTTAAAATGTTCATCATAGGAACTGGCAATTGTTTTGCGTTGAAGCCGCCAAGATATTGATAAAGCGGAACATCTAGAAAATCAGCTGCTGCACGAGCAACCGCCAAGGAAACGCCAAGGATGGCATTAGCGCCTAATTTTCCTTTATTTTCTGTTCCGTCCAGTTCAATTAACAATTTGTCAATTCCGACTTGGTCTGTTACATCGTGGCCGATCAATTCAGGGGCGATAATTTCGTTTACATTTTTAACCGCCGTCAATACCCCTTTTCCTTGATAGCGTGTTTTATCACCATCGCGCAGCTCCACAGCTTCGTATTCACCAGTGGAAGCGCCGGATGGAACAAGCGCACGTCCAAATGCACCAGATTCCGTATAAACTTCTACTTCTACTGTTGGATTACCGCGGGAATCTAATACTTCACGAGCATAAACTTTTGTAATGACTGTCATGTGAATCTCTCCTTTTTATTTAATTTCTAAATATTAATGTTTAATAATCGATTGACCTGTCATTTCTTTAGGCTGTTTTATTCCTAAAAGATCGAGCATGGTTGGCGCCAAATCGCCTAAAATACCGCCATCGCGCAATTCCAATCCTTCTTTTGTCACGATGACCGGTACAGGATTCGTTGTATGGGTCGTCATCGGCTTGCCGTCAAGCGTTACGACTTCGTCCGCATTTCCGTGGTCAGCCGTAATAATAGCGACGCCGCCTTTTTCTAAAATAAGGTCAACTACGCGTCCTAAACATTCGTCAACTGCTTCCACCGCTTTAATGGTCGGCTCTAGTTTACCGGAGTGTCCAACCATATCAGGGTTGGCAAAGTTTAGGATAATAGCATCAAATTTGTCTGCCTCGATTTCTTTCACAAGCGCATCAGCCACTTCATAAGCGCTCATTTCCGGCTTAAGATCGTAAGTGGCCACTTTTGGAGAATTGATTAAAATCCGTTCTTCTCCTGGGAATTTTTCTTCTCTTCCGCCGCTCATAAAGAAAGTAACGTGCGGATATTTTTCCGTTTCAGCAATACGCAGTTGTTTTAAACCGTTTTGCGATAGAACTTCCCCGATCGTGTTATCCAAGTTCGTCGGTTGGAAGGCCACATATCCTTTTACCGTTTCGCTGAAGTGAGTTAAACATACGAAATAGAGATTCTTCGGTGCTTTCGGACCGCGATCGAATTCACGGAAATCTTCGTTTGTGAAAGCATTGGAAATTTGAATCGCTCTATCCGGTCTGAAGTTGTAGAAAATAACGGCATCGTTGTCTTGGATCGTCGCAACCGGTTCTCCGTTTTCTTTCACCATCACAGACGGAATGACAAATTCGTCATAAATGCCGTTTGCATAGGAATCATCCACTAATTCAAACGGATCTTTATATTTTGGACCTTCGCCGTAAACCATCGCATCATACGATTTTTTCACACGGTCCCAGCGTTTATCGCGGTCCATGGAATAATAGCGTCCGGAAATCGTTGCGATTTCGCCGACTCCATATTCTTTGATTTTTTCGAGCGTTTGTTCAATATACTTTTTCGCTGTTTTTTGGCCAACATCACGACCATCTAAGAAAGCATGTATATATACTTTTTTCACGCCTTCTTTCGCAGCGAGTCTCAGCAAGGCAAACATATGGTCAATATGGCTGTGGACCCCGCCGTCGGATAAAAGGCCGAACAAGTGAAGGCTTGTTCCATGTTTTTTCACATGGTTCATCGCTCCAAGGAATGTTTCATTGCGGTCAAATTCCCCTTCGCGAATCGCAATATTCACTCTCGTTAAGCTTTGATAGACAATCCGACCAGCTCCAATATTCAAATGGCCTACTTCCGAATTTCCCATTTGCCCGTCAGGCAAACCAACCGCTTCCCCGCTTGCTCTCAATGTCGCATGCGGATATTTGTTCCAGTAGCGGTCAAAATTCGGTTTTTTCGCTTGTGCTACGGCATTTCCTTTCACTTCATCCCTTAGACCAAAACCATCCAAGATGATTAATGCAACTGGTGCTTTACTCATGACTGCCTGCCTCCAGTAATTGTAAGAAAGATTTTGGATCAAGGCTTGCGCCTCCGACTAATGCACCGTCAATGTCCGGTTGTTTCATAAACTCTGCAATGTTTCCTGGTTTTACGCTTCCGCCGTATTGGATGCGGATTGCTTCCGCCGCTTCTTTTGAAAATTGTTCAGCGACTACTTGGCGAATGTGAGCGCAAACTTCGTTGGCATCTTCTGCTGTGGAAGATTTGCCCGTTCCAATCGCCCAAATAGGTTCATACGCAATAACGGTTTGTTTCACTTGCTCTTCTGTTAAACCTTGCAACGCTTTGCGGACTTGATCGCCAACTAATTCTTTTGTTTGTCCGCTTTCTCTTTGTTCCAAGGTTTCCCCTACACAAATGATCGGGATTAAATGGTGACGGAATGCTGCCAACGCTTTTTTATTGACAGATTCATCTGTTTCATTAAACATTTCCCGACGTTCTGAGTGACCAATAATGACATATTGTACACCCAATTCTTCCAACGCTTTCGGACTGATTTCACCGGTAAAAGCGCCAGATTCTTCGAAATGCATGTTTTGAGCGCCGATTTTGACCGGTGTTCCTTGGACCGTTTTAATCAATTGATCCAGAAAAAGCGCCGGTGAACAAATGACGCTGTCCACTTTGTCTTCGCCAGGTACGGAACCTTTTACTTCGTTGGCAAATTGAAGAGCTTCCGTGAGCGTTTTATTCATTTTCCAGTTTCCCGCAATAATGGGTTTTCGCATGGTTTTTGCCTCTCCTTTCTTTTGCGACTTCCATTACTTATCGTTAAGAGCGACAACGCCAGGAAGTTGTTTTCCTTCCATAAATTCCAGAGAGGCGCCTCCGCCTGTCGAGACGTGATCCATTTTATCAGCTAAATGGAATTTTTCCACTGCTGCCGCTGAATCACCGCCGCCGATAATGGTAAAAGTATTTTCGGCATCAGCAAGAGCTTGCGCAACAGCTTTTGTTCCTTCCGCAAACTTATCCATTTCGAATACACCCATTGGTCCGTTCCAAATCACCAATTTGGAATTTAAAACGACTTCACGATATTTTTTGCTTGTTTCCGGTCCAATGTCTAAAGCTTCCCAATCAGAAGGAATTTCCTCAATGCTGACTACTTTTGTATTGGCAGTTTCAGAAAAGTCGTCTGCCACGACAACATCGATTGGCATATAGAAGTTAACGCCTTTTTCTTCGGCTTTTTTCATAAAGTCTTTTGCCAGTTCAATTTTATCTTCTTCAAGCAACGACTTGCCCACTTCATAGCCTTTTGCTTTAACGAACGTGTAAGCAAGACCGCCGCCGATGATTAAGTTATCGACTTTATCCAAAAGGTTGTCGATGACGCCGATTTTATCTTTTACCTTTGCTCCGCCGATAATGGCCGTAAATGGACGATCCGGATTAGAAAGCGCATTGCCGAGAGCTTCTAATTCTTTTTCCATCAAAAATCCTGCCACGGCCGGCAAATATTTTGCGATCCCTTCAGTTGAAGCATGAGCGCGATGGGCAGCTCCAAAAGCGTCATTCACATAAATATCTGCTAATTCAGCAAACGCTTTTGCCAGTTCAGGATCATTTTTTTCTTCGCCGGGATGGAAACGAACATTTTCAAGGAGGAGAATGTCGCCGTCTTCCATTTTCGCGATTTCTGCTTTCACTTCATCGCCATAAGATTCATTCGTTTTACGAACATCTTTATGAAGAAGCTCGGAAAGGCGTTTTGCCACTGGCGTCAGGCGCATTTCTTCCACCACTTGTCCTTTCGGGCGTCCAAGATGGCTAGCAAGGATCACTTTTGCCCCGTTTTCGGATAAATATTGGATCGTTGGGAGTGCAGCACGAATTCTCGTATCATCCGTTACGTTTCCGTCTTTCATCGGAACGTTGAAATCAACGCGGCAAAAAACTCGTTTTCCTTTTACATCCACGTCTTTAATCGTTTTTTTATTCATAGCAAAAGGCCTCCTTGGTTTTCGAAGATTTTCCAGCCAAGATTTTCCATGAAAACGGGGAGGGGGGATGAATCCCCCACTCCCCCTTTCATCCCACTCTTATTATAGATGTTAGGATTTCAATTTCCAATATTCTTCAGTTTATAGTGAACTACCCACCACCTACGCTTCGCTTAGAGGCGGGGGCTTCAAGCAACTTGTGCGTGTTCGCTGAACGGTAAGCCACACACAAGAACCCTTTACGCTTCCCTTCGTTCCGAAGGTGTCCGTTCTAGCTATATTCTATCCTATTAGTTGGCTATCGCCAACCGAAATTCATCTCCCCACTTATCGTTGGGCTATCGCCCTTCACACGCTTGAAGTGGGAGACTTCTTTCGGAAATAATGTTAAAGACCTTTTTGAGCGATGTAGTCCACAAGGTCTACTACGCGGTTAGAATAACCGAATTCGTTATCATACCAAGAAACAACTTTCACAAGGTTTCCTTCGATAACCATTGTGGAAAGAGCATCGATAGTAGAAGATTCAGTTGTTCCGTTAAAGTCGCGGGAAACAAGCGGTTCTTCTGTGTAAGCAAGGATGCCTTTTAATTCTCCTTCTGCTGCTTCTTTTAATACAGCGTTCACTTCTTCTACTGTTACTTCTTTGTCAAGTTCCGCAACTAAGTCTACAACGGAAACGTTTGGAGTAGGCACGCGCATAGCCATACCGTTTAATTTTCCTTTTAATTCAGGCAATACAAGCGCAACAGCTTTTGCAGCTCCAGTCGTAGTCGGAATGATAGATTGAGCAGCTGCACGAGCACGACGATAGTCTTTATGCGGCAAGTCTAAAATTTGTTGGTCATTAGTGTAAGAGTGAACAGTTGTCATCATACCGCGGCGAATGCCGAATTTGTCATTTAACACTTTTGCAAATGGAGCTAAGCAGTTTGTTGTACAAGAAGCGTTCGAAATAACATGATGTTTTGCAGGATCATATTTATCTTGGTTAACACCCATAACGATCGTAATATCTTCTTCTTTTGCAGGTGCGGAAATAACCACTTTTTTAGCTCCTGCTTCTAAATGTTTTGCTGCATCTGCACGTTTTGTGAAACGGCCAGTAGATTCTACTACTACTTCTACACCAAGTTCTCCCCAAGGAAGATTAGCAGGTTCGCGTTCTGCCACAACTTTAATGCGTTTTCCGTTTACTACTAAAGAATCTCCGTCAACGCCTACTTCAGCATCAAGAGTGCCATGAACAGAGTCATATTTTAAAAGATGCGCCAACATATTGGCATCTGTTAAATCGTTGATTGCAACAATATCCACATTTGGGTTATTTAATGCTGCACGAAAAACATTGCGTCCAATACGACCAAAACCATTAATTCCAACTTTTACTGCCATTTTAAAAATTCCTCCTTCATAGTTTCAGGATGATGGTAAAATTTATCCTTTAAAAAGGGTTAAATCCCTTTTAAAAGCATTTTTGCTGCTGCTTCATCTGTAATGAGCACCGTTGATTTAGGCGCGCTTTTCAAATAAGCGAAAATCGCTTTACCTTTAGAAGCGCCGCCAGCTACCGCAATGACATCTTTGGCCTTTGATAAGTCTGACAGCTGCAAACCGATAGTGGAAACTTTATGTACTACTTTTCCTTCTTCATCAAAGTAGTAGCCAAAAGCTTCTGCGACTGCCTTTGCTTTGACGAGTTTTTCCATCTCCGCCGGGCTCGTATTTCTGCGTTTTGCCATAACCATAGCATCACCGATGCCGTGGAGAACCATATTGGCGGATGATATCAACGTCAAAATTTCCTTAATCGGTTTTTCCTTCATCAATGAAGCATACACTTGTTGGCTGACTTGGTCCGGTGCATAGAAAACCCGGTATTTTTGGCCCGTATTCTTCGCCATTTTGGCGCAAATATAATTGGCTTGATTGGATACATCTTCGCCAATACCTCCGCGAGCAGGGACAAACATGATTTTTTTATTGGAAAAATCGGGTGTCAGTGTTTCAGCAACAGCCGCCATCGTAGTTCCACCTGTTACGGCAATGATATTTTCTCCCAATAATCGTTTTTTGATACTTCGGGCACATGCACGCCCCATTTCTTGTTTTACCCAAGGAGAAGTATCGCTGTTGCCGGGCACAATAAATACAGCTTGGATTTGAAAATATTCCTTAATTTTGTTCTCCATTTGGTTAATTCCCGAAATTTCCCGCATCATGTCTTCAATTTCACGCAAAATGGTTTTCCCTTCGTCGGTAATCACCATTCCGGTGGAGCGAATCTCAATCAGATGCTGATTTTTCAAAAATTCAACTTCGCTGCGAAGCACCCTCTCCGTCAAGCCGACTGCTTGGGCCAAAGTACGCCTTCCTACAGGGCCGGACAGCCAAATGGATCTTAAAATTTCATAACGTTTTTGCATGATTTGCAGCAGGTCTGGTACTAGCTTTTTTTGAACTTCAAGAAATGTACTCATTCATGCTTTGACTCCTTTATTCAGTTGGACATTTTTAGTCCCGCATAGACTTATTATGTCCCACCTGCTGTAAAAAAATGATCCCTGCTTGCGATTTTATTGTAGCAAGGATAATGGAAGAAATCAACGATGAAGAACACGATTTTACAAACCCTTCCTATTTCGTTAACAATATTGAAATATTTTTTATTTAAGCCGTCCCAACAACGTGGGGTAATCAACACGTCCGTACTGGATCATTTCACCGTCGTATTCAACAATGGGAATCATCATGCCGTACTTTTCCATCCATTCATCCTTCTCTTCAATATCCCGTTCTTCTATTTTCAATGGCACTAATTCGCCGACAAGCATCAAATTCATTTTTGCTTCCAAACATAATGGGCAATCTTTCTTTGTATAAAGCACTATATGTTTCACGGTCGTTCCTCCTGTTTCATCCCAATTGGTTCCACCAACCATCATAGGCAACCTCCCTTGCCATTTAATCCGCTTTCTTCATCGTTCACTCTTTCGTCAACCGGTTCATTGCACGAGACATTCCGATCCGACAATCCCTTGTCATCGAGAAACATACATTGAAAAATCATGATTTTTCTTTTCAATATTAAAGCTGCGAACCAATCCGTATTTGTTTTTTCGATTCAGTCACCCGGACGAACGATCGTTATGACTCATATCGCTTTCTTTTGGATGACGAAGGGATATGCAGTTGATCTCGATATTTAGCGACTGTTCTTCTTGAAATCATGATTCCTTCCATCTTAAGTCGATCACATATTTCTTGGTCGGAAAGCGGGTGTTTTTTATCTTCCTGCGCTATCATGTTTTCGATCAACCCTTTCACCCGTCGGCTGGATATTGCCTCGGCGTTGTCTCGGGCAGGTACGGCGTTAGTGAAAAAATAGCGAAGTTCCAACGTACCATAAGGAGTTTGCATATACTTTCCCCTTACCGCCCTGCTGACGGTTGATTCATGAATTCCGAGTTCTTCCGCAATTTCCTTCATTGTCAAGGAAGTTAAATTTTGCGGCCCTTTCAAAAAGAAATCCCGCTGTTTTTCCACTATTTTCAATCCAACTTTTTGAATGGTTTCTCTCCGCTGCTCCAAGCTTTTCAGCAGCCATTGATAATCTTGGAATTTTTCTTTTAAAAACATTTTCAACTCTTGGTCATGATTGTTGGAGACTTCTTGAAAGTATTCTTTTTGAAAGACAATTTTAGGCATTGTCTCATCCAAAAATTTCAATTCTATTTTCTCCCCGTGCATCGACACGGACATATCAGGGATAATATATTCATTTGACCGGCTCGATTGAAAAGCCGCTCCAGGACGAGGATTTAACGTTTGAATATAATCTGAGGCTTTTTGAATGTCGGACAATTCCACTTTTAATGTTTTGGATAACCCTTTCCACTTTTTCTCTGCAAATTCATGAAAGTGGAAGCGGATTATTTGTTTTGCTAACGGAGGCGCATTTGTATCTTTATCCATTTGCAGAAGCAGGCAATGCTGGAGATGGTATGCACCGACACCGGCCGGCTCCAGTTCTTGAATAATCGAAACAGCTGTTTGTACTTCGTCCACCGATGTTTTCAGCAAAGCAGCCGCTTCTTCCGGACAGATGGTTAAATAACCGTTGTCATCTAAGTTCAGCAGCAAAAAATCGAGCACTCTCTGAATCGTTTTTGACACTTTAATTCCGGACAGCTGCAAACGCAAATAATCCGCAAGCTGATAAGAATGATCGGCAATTTGTTCAATCCAATTTTTATCGTCATGAATCCTTTTCGTCTGCTTGCGGCTTCTCCATCTATCGAAATATTCCAGCGGCGGAGTCTCTATCTGAATAAACGGATTTTCCATCGTTTTTTCTTCTAAATATTCCGCCAATTCTTGCGAGGAGTATTGAAGCAGTTCAATCGCTTGCGACAGTTCTTGAGTCATCGCCAGCTTCTGCGTTTGCTGGAGCCAAAGCCCGCTTTTCAATTGCATACTCATGTCTCTCCCTCCTCCTTATTGTTGTTTTACAATATATGATCATTCACGATTCATGTTTTAAAAGCGCTTTCATTTATTATTTTATAAAGATATCCATCGGAAATGAACTATTTTTTCAAAAAATCCATTTTTTCGACAATATTCAGCCTAGATCGCTCCCTTCCCTATCAACAGAAAAACGGGTGGACCAAAAAAGCCTATCCATCCAGCTGCCCAAATCGCAAAAAAACCTTTTGCCCCACCCCGTCCTATCATCAAACTAAATAACACCTGCAGACCGAATGTAATTCCAATCGATCGGGAAAATAAAATACGATCATCGCCATATGTAACAAAACTCCCAAAAATTTTTTCCTTCATTTTCGTTTCACTTCACGGAAGTTTTTTGATTACATTTTATTCCGTTAATCCTTCAAATTGCGGTAACGGGTAAGTGGAAAAATCCAATCGTTTATAGCGAGGAATTGAACGAGTATACCATCCTAATTCCTTAGCGAACTCTCTTGCTGGAACATAAACGGTTCCGTTTTTTGCTTCCACATTGACGGACAATGTTTTGGTTTCTCCATTTACTTGAATTTCATTGCTTCCCGGTGTGAGTTTGATCGTTGTGCCATTATATTGAACGGTTTTTCCATCATTGGACACCGTGACAGTTGGAACTTGGGCAAACAAACCTTTGATATCCACCATCACCACACCGGACTTTGTATAGGTTGGTTGAACTTGACCCACTGTCACCTTATCATGCCCATATACACCAAATTGAGTATATGGAATATGCAAGTCGATCCAATACTGATTAGGTTCTGTCGGTTGAGAAGGCATAGTTAACAAAACTGGATGTCCTTCAGGATAAGGTGAATTATAAATTTCTGAATCCTTATAAGCCTTACCGTTGAATGAAATAATTTCATAATTTGGATAATGAGCGCTTATAAGGGTCTTTTCAGGCATCAAATATTCAATTTGTTCTTTAAGATAATCTTCAGGATTCGGAAGGCTCTTATATGCGTCTTGGGATTGATGTAATTCGTTGTAGTAATTTTTCAGCAAATCATCTGTTACAATCCCACCACCGGGCACGATACCATCAATTCTCCGAACCAACGTCCAGTCTCCATATTTTTCATGAAGTTGAGCCAATGACATATTGACATAATCAGGCACTTTATCCGAAGGATTCGACGGTGTAGATGGACCTGTTGGATCGCTTGGTTCAGTTGGATTTGTTGGTGTAGATGGACCTGTCGGATTGCTCGGTTTGGTTGGATTCGTCGGCGACGGTGTTGATGGACTTCCTGGATTACTTGGTTTCGTTCCATTTTTTTCTAAGACTTGCAGCACTCGGCTCACTAAAACACTTGAAGAAGCACGATCAGCTTTCTCGCTTGGTGCAAAGGTACCGTTGGTTTTTCCTTTAATGATTCCGTAATGAACCATCCGTTTAACAGATTCCAAAGCGTAAGGTGGAATTTTGTCCTTAAACTTCAAATTTTCCTTTTCCTTGAAGTTCCCTTTCAGATTCATCGCCCGATCTAACATGACAGCCATATCGGCTCGTGTCACAGGAAGATCAGGATTAAATTTACCACCTGTTCCCTTTACAATTCCCGCGCTTGCAGCACGACTAATTTCATCATAAAGAGCCTTCGATTTTGGAACGTCCTTAAAATGGCTGCTCCCATTTGGCAGATTGAAAGCTCTGGCAATCATGCCGGCAAATTGTCCTCTTGTTACCGTTTCATTCGGATGAAATGTGCCATCAGAATAACCGGAGACAACGCCGCGTTCTGCTAGTTCCATAATAGCTGAATAAGCAAAGGAACTTTTCGGGACATCTCGAAAGTCGCTGTCAGCAGCAAAAGCAGGGATAGCACCTGCCAGCAAAGCCGCAAATGCCAAAGCACCTGCAAAATTCTTTTTCTTCAATTTATATGCCTCCTTAAATCCAGAAAAATTTCACTACTTTTATTATACAAACTGTAGTTGAGCAATTTTAATTACAATAATTACCATGTAAAAGAGACAAACAGGGTACCCCTTATGCCACGTGGAGCTGTTTTTTCACGGTATCAATGGGAATATTTTGTTTCGCTGCACGGTAAATGAACTCCACGAGGCTATGTCCTTTTCTCTTGCGCAGAAGATCGAGCCCATCAGAAAAATCGCTGTTCGACTCGAACATGCTGTACACGTAAGCAAGCTGCACCAAGATCCAGTAGCGTTTCACCGCCCGACGTCCGCGAACGCGGTATCCATCGAGTTTCAGCTGGTCTTTCGCTTGACGGAAAAAACATTCGATCGACCAACGCTGGGCATAGTAGCGCAAGATCTCTTCATCGCTTAGATCCCGGTCGGTGCTCAAGACGCAGTGAAGATGTTCCGATGTCATCGGCTGATCGGCTTTCCAAGCGAGCAGCACCACGGCATCATCGAGACCTTTGAGAGAGCCTTCGTAGCGATAAACCCGATAACGCTCTTCTCCCACCGTGACGAGGTGAGTGTCTTTCGGTTCGATGTAGCGGGCAAACTCCCTCACCTGAACCGCAATGCCTTTTGGATAAAGAAGCCGATTGGCCTTGAGCATTGCGATTACGTGGAATCCCTTTTTCAGACAAGCTTCCACGAGCGTTTGCGATGGATACCAAGAGTCCATCAGCACATAAACAGGACGGTGTACATCCAAAGAAGAAAGCATCTCGATCGCGAGTTCCCCCTTGCTTTTCCCAGCCGCCTTGTCGTAGAGGCGGAACGCAAAGGGAAAAGCCTGGGTCATCGTATGAACCATGAGCCAAACGAGAGAATGTCCCCAGATCGACTTTTTCTCTGTGTGAGAATAGTGCCAATCACACCCTTGAATGGCGTGCGTTGCCTGTGACGAAGGCTTGGTTTTTTGGCAAATCGTATCATCGATCGAAACAAAAAGGGGTTGATTCTCCTGTTTGGCGATGCGTTCGACACGACGAAGCATCCACTGTTGAAGTTTGCGAAGCAGCGTCTCTTCATCCCAAGGGCTTTTCGTGAAAAAATGGCTGAGTGTCGTGCGGTGGTTCGGATGAAAGCTCCAATGATGAAGATCGGTCAATGTTCCCGCAAATCCTTTGGTGGTCAGCGCATCCACGATATGAACGAGATGCTTCATGACAGGTTTTGAAAAATAAAGTGCCAACCCCAACATCGTGAAAAACTTGTGGATTCCTTGATGATGTGCTAATCTATTCATGAGACATGAACCTCCTTGTGAATAGTTTTGGTGACACATCTATTCTAATCAAGGAATCGGGTTCATGTCTCTTTTTTTGTTTGGTTGTAAATTTATGTTAGCGAATTTGCTCATCTATAGTACAAAATTATCTTTCTTTCATGGTGATAAATTCCATTTAATCCTTTTTTTCAATCGGACCATTGCCGCTATCTGTTTAAGTTCATCTATAGATAAAATTTCAGCAAGCACCTTTTTTTCAGTTTTTCTATGAGAATTGGTTTTGTTTTATCGTATAAATCTTTCTTTCATATTCTTTTGGCGAAAAAGAATCTTGAAAAGACTTAACTTAAAACTGATCTTGCCGAATTCATCATTCCATGTCGGGAATTGCGTTATAAAATGAATGAAAGGGATATCCCGGCATCAAAACAAATCACCCTCTGGATTTTTTAATATTTCAAATGTTAAGATCATTTTAAAGAAAAATCTACAGAAAGCAGGGATATACGTCATATGAAGGATCGTAACATTGAAATCATCCACTTTGCTATAGGACTTCCCAAAACGATGCAATACGGCAATCAGAAGGAAATGAAAACCGGGATATGCAAGAACAAAACAGAAGAAGCTTTTCTTACCAAAGAAGGTTTTCGCGGAGATGGAGTGGCCAACCTAAAATACCACGGAGGCCCCGACCGTGCCGTCTGTATCTATCCGTATGAACATTATCAGTTGTGGGAGAAAGAATTTGATACTTCATTGCCTCCTTCTGCGTTCGGAGAAAATCTTACCGTGGCCAACATGTTAGAGCAAGATGTTTGTATAGGAGATATTTATCAGTTAGGAGAAGCGGTCATACAAATCACGCAAGGGAGAATTCCATGCAGCACTATAACCAGAAGAACGAACATACAAGGTCTACTTAAGAGAATGGTAGAAACGGGCTATACCGGTTATCTTTGTCGGGTTCTAAAAGAAGGCACTGTTAGACACCATTCAAAGATCGAATTGATTCAACGCCATCCGCAACAAGTTTCTATTCTTTTTGCCAACGAAGTTTATTTCCACAGACAGAGAGACGCAGAAGGGATAAAAAAAGTATTAGAGGTTCAAGAATTAGCCAAATCATGGCGTGAATCGTTAAAAGAGCGCTTAAATAAATTAACGGCGTCTGTTTAGCATTCCGATTACAGAACGGGCTTGGTATTAAAAATCACCATAAAACACATCTTTAGATCAAATAACCACGCGGCAGTGCTTTTTTCGAAAAGTAAAATGTTTCGGGGTTGGAAAAAACAAAATCAAGAAAGAGGTTCCCTTTCTTACTTTTATAAACCACCATTTTTGTAGAAAGAGGCGACCTTTCTATGTTGAAGAATCATAAAAACAATTGTAACGATTTACAAAAAAGTGTTCTTCTTTCGAAAAGAAAAATTCCACAAAAAACTTGACTCACACTAAAAGGGGGACAAGTTGCCAAAAAAATGATCATACGGTATACTAACTATAAAGAATGACATATGTTAATAATGCAAGGATTTTCTGAGGATGGAACAGGCAGCCATCGCCCTTGGTGGAGATGCGGGAGTGCCACCCCGCCTAAAATCCTTGCCTGCGGAGCCATAGCCGACAAAGCTATGGCTTTCTTATTTGTTTTAATGCTCCCTTTTTCTTATACTTTTGGATTTTTTCATCTCCCATAATAAACAGCGTACGAGCATAATACATCCCTCTATTGCTTGCCCTGACAGCGACTAAAACATGATCATCTTTATCCTCATCATAAAATACTTTTATATACCCGTGGTGCTAGATAAAACTCAGACAAGCATAAAAATAGCCCTTGCTGGCGGATCTCCAGTAGAATGAAAGTGTCACCCAACATTCGAAAGGAGAGATCCCCCATGCAAGAGCACTTTCATTTTACTACAGATCCAGCCAAACTTCAAAAACAATATGCCGCTATTTTCTGTTTTGTTTCTGCCCAACTGTCGTTGATTCAAATGTATCTTCATCGCCGCAACCGTCACTTGGTCAAGCAAGAAGACGAAGTGGTCATGGCGGTTCACCTTTTGGGGAAGCTGCTGGGCTTTTCTTCCGAACGAGCCTGGCATCGTTTTGTCACGGGAAATTTGTTCACAAACGGCTCGTTTCTTGAACGCTCCCGATACAACCGCCGCTGCCGAGCGCTTGGTTTCGCCATCAAATGGATCCGTCATGAGCTGGCGAAACGTGGCCAACACCATGCTTATGCGGTCGTCGACAGCTTGCCTCTTCCGTTGTGCCATCCCGCAAGAATGCAGCGCGTCAAGCGGTTTCGAGGGATCGCGGATATGGGGTATTGTGCTTCCAAAAAGCAATGGTACTACGGTTTCAAGCTGCATCTTCAAGTGACCAATCAAGGGCTGGCCATGGGCTATGTCGTGACGGAAGCGTCCTGCCACGACGTCAAAGCCGCTGAAACGGTGATGACTCAAATCCCTCATCCCTACAACTTTGGGGACAAAGGGTACATCAGCCACGCTCTTCGAGAAAAGCTGTACGAAGAACACCAAGCCGCGTTCTGGACACCGTCTCGACACAATCAAAAGCACGGCCCATCCAAGGCATGGGAAGAATGGATCAGGAAAAAACGCAAAGTCATCGAGACGGTGTTTTCGATTCTCGTAGACCAATACCGGATCACCGACATTCGAGCGAATTCCATTGCCAGGTTTGAAGTGGCACTCGATGGCATCTTGTTGGCTTATTCCTTGGTCACACTAGGGCTGGTTGAGCGCTGACACTCAACTAGCACCACGGGTTTTTATATATTCAATTGAATCTTTTTTGGGATGTTTAGCAACATAATCAGGCGAGTTCAGTATTTCAGTTAATTTGTCTCCGTACTTCTTAAAGTCCTCCGGATGTTCATTTCTCATATGTTTCAGGTTTGTCTCACCTACGAAAATTGGCGTATTGGGACTCACAGATAAATTCAATATATTTATGACGATTTCGTTTATTTCGCCAACCTTTTCCGGCTTCATCGAACTCTCTCCTACTCATTTTTCTTCTCCTTCCAAATTTCCTCTTCAGTTTCTTTAGTTATGTCTGTAATTGTACAAAAAAGAAAAAAGCCAAGTTGTTTTTATTTGACACTATCATAGTAGCAGGCTTTTCTCCGTATTAGAATGGTTTCAAAAAACATACAAATAAAAAAATATCGTTTAATACATATGAATCACTAAGGGAATTCATTTAGTTGAAGATAGAGTTACTCCTCAATGGGCATATACTATGATTTTTGGCAGTGAATAAATCAAAATAAACCGATTTAAATATGTGAAAAACCGAAGCAAATAGCCATTAAAATATTGATCCAAAGCATGTAAGAAAGAGGCTTATCGAACCAAAATAGGCGTTCAAGAAATAGAAAAAAGCACAGCTGCTCAAATAGAGTGACTGTGCTTTTTATTTTCACATTAAATTAGATTCGTTCTTATCATGCAACGCATTTAAAAAATCATTTAATGAATATTCCTTTCTTTTTTGCCAATCACAGATATAACCTTCCAATTCAAATGAATCCTCGAAATTAGTACACAATTTGATGACAGTTTCAAAACTGGCTCCGTAAAAACTAATATACCCAATTAATGTAGTACCTATTTTCGTTATTATTAATCTATGGGACAGTTCAGGAAATGGTATAGGCGAAAACATTTCGAATCTATTATTTTCTCTTGCTAATAAAGTAGCGAACTCATTTTCTCCTCCATTTACTATCCAGTCACGTAACGGATCAAAACGTTCATTCAAAACAAATTCTTGCCCTTTTGTAAATGCTAAGTAATTGAAAACAATCTTTGCACAAGTCCTGAAATATCGGTCATCCATCTGTATAGTTTGATGAACCTTCGGTTGTACAGTAGCATATTGAGGAGTCCCATTTTCAAATACTTTTTGGGATAGGATCTTTTCAATAAAACCATCTATTTCTGAAATGAGGGCCTTATTACTTAAAGCTACATGCCATTTTCCATCATGGTACCCAATAATAAAATCACCTTTTCCGAATCTTTCGTCCTCATGAAGTATATACTTATAATCAAATTTCGGTAACTTTTTCACAAAATCTTTGAACTGTTTTTTATACTCGCCAAATGAGCGATCTGAAATAAAATGAACGGTTCCATTTATATCAATCTTCAATTGTGGAATAACATATGGCCGTCCTAAACTGATATATCCTAATTCTATTAAATCGGGGGCATCTCGACTACTCACACGTGTTACGTTTGACTTGGTTGCTTTTTTAGGTGATAAATTTCCTCTTTTTCCCGGTCCATAAAATTGTCGTGGAAAAGCTATTAATGAGTTTCGCATGAACTCCAATTCTAATGCTGAAAAAGCGTTATTACATTCATGACTCACGTAACCTTGAGGGAGCTTTTGAATACCTCCTATTCCAGCAGGAAAAATATGTTCCTCCGAAGTAAATGAAAGCTCTGGCTCGGTTCCCTTTAAGTAAATACAAACCCGCATAAAACCACCCTTAATTTTCAAATATTCTGAATTATTATTGTCCTTATTTTAATTGAGAGTTTTGCAAAATTAGATTTTTATTAAAAAGAGTTTTAAAAGAAACCCAAATAAATTGGGGTATTTTGTATCTTTGGTTTACAAATATTCTGTTTGTCCTTTTTTGGGCGTACTTGCAGAATTTTTCGCTTTAAAAATTTTTTAAGCGGTTTGTTGCTTTTTACTCTCTTTTGCCATTGCGAGAGCTGAAACCAGTAATACGATGGCGTTCAAGTAAATATGAGTTTTTACTTTATCGATTCCCCACACATGCAGGGAGTTCGCTGTAAGATCACTTTTCATTCTTGAATTGCACCGTTCTACACTGGTTCGCTCATTGTAAAGTTCTTTCCAACGTTTGGAATCGCGGTGTGGATTAGAGTACCGGCGAAGATCCTTATTCACGTTAATTTTTACTACCATTCCATAGTTGGAGGATGAACAGGCTGCCATTCCTAATGGGCAATCCACTTTTCCGGTTGCGTGTGGACATCTGAATTTGAGCTGATCCTTATTGGCTCCCCAATAAGTCATTTCGTACCCCATCGAACAGCGTGGGGTTCCATTGGAGGCAATTCCTTCGGGAGGCTCCTTTTCATTACGCAAATTGAGTGGAATAATAGCTTGAGCCCCAATGTTCTTGGCGGATTCGTAGTTTTTAAGCTGGTCGTACCCACCATCCATTATCAGGAAATCAATTTTAGAGTTTGTACAACTCTTTACTTGTTCAATTAATTGTGGTGCGACATCCCCATCGTTGATATGAGCAGGGGTTACTTCAATCGCCATTGGTAATTCACTTTTGGTGTCAACGGAAAGATGCATCTTATAGCCAAACCAAGTCATTTTATTACCGAAGGAATCAAACTTTGCCCCCCAATTGGCGTTGCCTGTTTGTTCACTTCGCTTCTTAGGCTGCTTCTTTTCGTAAGCATCAATGGCGGCACTGTCGATAGCCTGATGTTTTCCATCAATTACTCCTTCCTCTTGAGCTAACTGGACGAGATCTTGAAAGATTCTTTTCACAAGTCCAGTTTTGGTTAGTGAAGAAAATACTCGGCTAAGAGTAGAGATGGATGGTGCAGGCCTGCTAATATCTAAACCACATTGGTAACGAAAACGCAGGTCATTTTTCAATCGATTGTGAAGAGAAGTAAAAGTATCAATACCTTCTAATGGGGCAGCGATAAGAGCCCTTAATATCCCTTCTTTGGAATGTCCTTCAGCCCCTTGGGGTGAAGAACTTTTCAATTGTTTAGCATAAGGACGCAAATCTAGAGCACTAAAAAAGATCGGTAATTTCTCTTTTGACTCTAAAATTTGCAATTCTTCAAAGGAAAATAGACTTTCTTGTAGAATATACAAAGTGACTTCCTCCTTTTGAATTTTTGTGGTTTCGTCACTTCAAAAATTCTACATTTTAGGGGTGAAGTCCTTTTTTGTGTCTTTGAAATCCTTATGGCTCTTGGGTCAAAAAATATGCAAAATGCTCAATTATATAAAAACGTCAACTTCATTTGACCGAAATTTTTGAGTTTAAAATAAACCTGCGCTTCCAGATAACTCTCAAAATTCCTGTACATTTAAGGCAACTAATAAATCAGCTAAAATCAAGCACAAAAAACGGTGTTCCCACGAATTCATTTTCGCTGAAACACCGTCTTATAGAAGCGCCCGACAAGTTGATTTAGCGATGGAGGAGATTTACCGTGATGCAAAATAGCCGTGCAAAATTCGTGCAAAATTTTTTCAAAATCTATAGGATTCTTTCGGATTCTCGAAAAAGAAAAAGCGACCGCAAATGCAGTCGTATCAAGGGATTAAAGAAATTCAATCCGAACCAGTCGGATACTTGGAACGCCCTCGGCAGGAATCGAACCCACATTTCAAGAACCGGAATCTTGCGTGTTATCCGTTACACTACGAGGGCATATAATGAATCAGTACGGTTTTAAATTATAATGAAAAAACAATCATAATGCAAGAGTTTTATGGAAAAAACTTTGTCTTCCGGCGGATTTTAAAAGTTTAAATTCGAACGGACATGGGTACAATGTTCGATGTGTACAAAAAAATTATTTTTTATAAGCTTTTATGTTTGACCTTTATTGACCTTCATTGTATGATTACATTACATAAGTTTCTCTTCGCTAGAAATTTTATGAAGAAATTTGAAAAAGGAGGAAAGTTGGTATGAACCTAATTCCTACAGTCATTGAACAAACCAACCGCGGGGAACGGGCGTACGATATTTACTCACGTTTGTTGAAAGACCGTATTATTATGTTGGGCAGCGCGATCGACGACACTGTCGCAAACTCTATTGTAGCTCAGCTTTTATTCCTTGAAGCAGAAAATCCGGAAAAAGACATCTCCATTTACATTAACAGTCCCGGCGGAAGCATTACAGCCGGAATGGCGATTTATGATACAATGCAATTTATTAAACCAGATGTCCAAACTATTTGTATCGGGATGGCCGCTTCCATGGGAGCATTCTTGCTTGCAGCAGGAACGAAAGGAAAACGTTATGCTCTTCCAAATGCCGAAGTGATGATCCATCAACCGCTTGGCGGCGCACAAGGTCAAGCAACCGAAATTGAAATTGCCGCTAAACGCATTTTGTTCTTAAAAGATAAATTAAACAAAATTTTATCAGAACGCACTGGCCAGCCGCTCGAAGTCATTGAAAAAGACACAGACCGCGACAACTTTATGACGGCTCAACGCGCCAAAGAATATGGCTTAATTGACCATATCATTAGCCGAAACGATATCAGCAAATAATTTCGTTTACTCCCATCGAGCGGAGAATCGCCTCGTTCGATGGATTGTCTTTTCCTAACATCAGGAATAGAGAGAGTCCAGTGGTTAAGGCGGATAAGACTAATTTGGTTCGGTTCCCTCACCATCAAGCCCAGAACGCCAAATATAACAGGCTGATACTTCATCAAAAGTATCAGCCTGTTTTGTTAATCTTCATTTTCAAGAAATTCCGTTAACGCTTCCAATGCTTTGTCTTCATCATGACCATCAGCGATTAACCGGATCTTCGTACCCGTTCCGACTGCCAAACTCATAATTCCCATGATACTTTTGGCATTCACTCTTTTTTCGTCTTTTTCTACATAAATTTCCGATGAAAACCGGTTTGCCTCTTGTACAAATAAAGCAGCAGGCCGTGATTGCAATCCCGTTTTCAGCTTAACTTCCACCATCTTTTGAATCATTTTCCACAACCCCTTTTTTTATGATTCAACTGCGGCCCTTCGCCACCCGTGTCATCACACATCGGTTGGCTAAGGAGCCGCAAACATTTTGCTCGGTTTTGCCAGCCGCACCGGCTTTTTTCATGCTTGATGTTTTTTCGTAATGGTTTCGCCGGCCCGCAATTTTTCAGCGATCTCATCAATTTTTCTTAGGCGGTGATTAATGCCGGATTTACTGATTTTCCCTCCGGATACCAATTCACCTAACTCTTTCAACGTTACATCTTGGTGTTCCACTCGAAGCTCAGCGATTTCTCTTAATTTTTCCGGTAAAATGTCCAATCCAACGGTTTCTTGGATATAACGAATGTTCTCCACTTGCCTTAGCGCTGCGCCAATCGTCTTATTTAAATTCGCTGTTTCACAGTTAACAAGACGATTCACCGAGTTGCGCATATCGCGCATAATGCGGACATCTTCAAAGCGGAGCAACGCTTGATGGGCGCCGACAATATTGAGAAATTCAGCAATTTTCTCGGCTTCCTTTAAATAGGTGATATATCCTTTTTTTCTTTCCAGCGTTTTGCTGTTGAGATAAAAGGTGTTCATTACTTCACACAATGAATCATTATGCTCTTTATAAAGGGAAAAAATTTCTAAATGATAAGAAGATGTTTCCGGATTATTCACAGACCCACCCGCTAAAAACGCTCCTCGCAAGTACGACCGACGACAGCACTTCTTTTTTATCAATTTCGGGGAAATGTCATGAATAAACGAAAAATTTTCCCCGAGTATATACAAGTCCTCTAAAATTTGCTTCGCTTTTTCTTTTAAGCGGACGATATAAACATTGTTCTTCTTAAGCCGCATTTTTTTACGAACAAGCAATTCGACCGGCACATCGTACAATTTTTTAATCAGAACGTAAATTCGTCGGGCGATGGCTGCATTTTCAGTCTGAACGTTGACAACCAAAAGCCGATTGGAAAAGGAAAGTGCCCCGTTCATTCGAATGAGCGCCGAAAGTTCGGCACGAGCACAGCATTCCTTTACTTCCAAAGTGGTCAGCTCCTTTTTTGTTTCCGAAGCAAACGACATCCCCGCCACCTCCCATTCTGAGACTATCGTCTGCTTAGCTCAGATCCGTTTTCAGTTATTTTCACCAATAACGAGTATAATATTTGAGCAACTCGATCGGTGTCATGTCGAATGATTCCATCCTTCACAGAGACGATTTCTTCATAAAGAATATTCAAACCAAGAGCCCGAAGCTCATCCGGGTCAAATATAACAGGCTTGGCCAGTTCTTTTTCATACCTTTTTTGAATTTCTTCCGGTATTGGTGTTTTATTGACTAAAATCGTATCAATACAAGGCTGATTCAAATGGCGGTGGATCGCCTTTACGTGGTCGCTTGCCGTATAATCAAGCGTTTCCCCTGCCTGAGTCATCAAATTGCATATATACACTTTATGCGCTTTCGCCCGGGATACCTCCCGCCCGATTTCCGATACCAGCAAATTAGGAAGAATGCTTGTGTACAAACTTCCTGGACCGACAACAATTAAATCAGCTTCCCGAATAGCCGTAATCGTTTCTGGAAGCGGTGCCACATTATCCGGAGTTAAAAATACTCTCCGTATCCTTTTTCCGGAATATGGAATTTTTGATTCTCCTGAAACGATGGTCCCATCGTCCATCACTGCATGCAATACTACACTTTCATTGGCCGCCGGAAGTACTTTTCCGCGCACATTTAAGACACGGCTCATTTCTTGAACCGCCCGCACAAAGTCCCCCTTAATCGAAGTTAACGCGGCAATCATCAAATTTCCAAGAGAATGCCCACACAGTTCATTCGAAGTCGTGAACCGATGCTGAAAAAGTTGTTCAATCAGCGGTTCCACCTCAGACAGGGCAGCCAACACGTTGCGGATATCTCCGGGAGGCGGAATGGACAAATCATTTCTTAATCTTCCGGAGCTCCCGCCATCATCCGCTACGGTCACAATGGCTGACAAATCAATAGGATATTTTTTCAACCCGCGCAGCAAAACAGGAAGGCCCGTTCCACCGCCGATGACAACCACTTTCTTATCAGAAGCAGGATTCATGTTGTCCTTTCCTTTCTTTTTTAATATCGCGATGGCTGATGCGTGTTTGGTAGTCTTTTTCAAAATAATGGCCGATATATTCAGCCAGTGCAACCGAACGATGCTGCCCTCCGGTACATCCTATGGCAATAACCACCTGACGTTTTCCTTCCCTCTTGTAATGAGGAAGCATAAAAGCAAGCAAATCGGTTACTTTTCCTAAAAATTTTTGTGTATCGCTCCATTTGAGCACATAATGATACACTTCATCATCCATGCCTGTTTTTTTTCGCATATGGTCAATGTAATACGGATTTGGCAAAAATCGAACGTCAAACACCAGATCCGCATCAATAGGAATTCCGTGTTTAAATCCAAATGACATGACATTCACAGTAAAGATCGACTGTTTATTCGCGGAAAATTCTGTTATGATCTTATCCCGCAAGTCTTTCGGTTTCATGTGGGAAGTATTGTAAATCAGCTGGGCACGACCCTTCAAATCTTCCAACAGCTTTCTTTCCTGCTGAATACCTTCAAGAGGCAGTCCCGAAGGAGCCAGCGGGTGCGATCGACGCGTTTCTTTATAACGGCGCACAAGAACAGAATCATCGGCATCTAAAAACAAGATTTGCGGGCTGACCCAATCAATCTCTGCCATGTCATCCAACGCTTTAAACAAATGTTCAAAAAAGTCTCTGCCCCTTAGATCCATAACAATAGCAGCTTTGTTTATTTTATGCCCAGTGTCTTTCATGAGTTCCAAAAATTTCGGCAATAGTGTAGGCGGAAGATTATCTACACAATAATAGCCAAGATCTTCGAAACTTTGGATGGCAACTGTTTTTCCCGCCCCCGACATTCCAGTAATAACGACTAATTGGATATCCGTTGTTTTTGACTGTGAGCTCATCATGGAACCCCCTTCATTTAACTTGGATCTAAACGATAGGATAACAGTTGAAAATCAGGCGTGTATGTAAAGGTTCCGTAAATCATTCCTTTTCCGTGAATCATATAATCCAAAATATGCCGGTCCCCTTCCGCCATCGGCAGCGTATGAATGGAGTCAATCGGATGCCAGGCAAGGTTTCCTTCTTCGGATGTCTTAAGGGATAATCCCTCGCTTTCTGTAGCGAAAAAAGTAAACAACATCCATTCTGAAGTGATTTTTTCTCCTTCTTTTATCAGAATGGTAAAGATCCCTTTTACATTCGGATTTCGAAGGTAGATGCCGGTCTCTTCCCGAAATTCACGGATGACCGCTTCTTTAATGGATTCGCCTGATTCCATTTTTCCACCGGGAGCCACCCACCATCCTCTGCGCGGTTTTTGCAGAAGCAGCACTTTTTCATCTTTTATTAATAGGCAATTTGTTACTCGTTGCATGTTCTCACCTCAATGGCCGCTGAAAACCGTTTTTCTGTTATCTTTTCCCCGCACCAAGGGGCAGTAAGTCCTTCTCTTGTTTTGAAGGAAACGAAAAGCTGTAAACTTGGGGACAACTGCCCCTATGTGCCCGATTGGTTCTACTAACCATCAGGGGTCGTGAAGCACCGCTGATGGAAGTTTCACTTTATCCCGCACTAAGGGGCACTCTTGACTGGAAGACTATAAGTCCTAAGCCTGGAGCAACTGCCCCTATATGCGGTCAACTAAGTTCCACCTTATTCTTTTTATTATACTATGAACGAAGGCAGGTACTCAATTCAAATGCAAAACCGATATTTTTTCTAAGAAAAAAACACAGGCAGCAACACCTGTGTTTCAAAAAGGGATTCTTTTAAAAAAGAGGGGAATTTCATCTGCCTTTACTATACAGCATCATTGTTGCAGATTGATTACAACATAATTAAGCTTTTATGAAGATTAACAAATATTCCCTTATTATTTCACGCCCAATTTTTCTTTTAATTCTTCCACATAGCGTTGGGCGCTTTGAGCAGCGATGCTTCCATCTCCGGTTGCCGTGACAATTTGGCGTAGATTCTTTTCACGGACATCTCCTGCGGCAAACACCCCAGGAACGCTTGTTTCCATTAGTTCATTCGTTACAATATATCCGGCTTCATTGGTAATATTCAAGTTTTCAAACGGCTTTGTCAACGGAACCATTCCGATATAAACAAAGACTCCGTCCGTTTTGAATTCTTTTTCTTCACCCGTTATGGTATTGACCAATGTTACAGCGTTCACTTTGCCGTCTTTTCCATGAATTTCTTTAACGGTGTGATTCCAAATAAAGTCAATTTTTTCGTTTTCAAAAGCGCGTTGTTGGAGAATTTTTTGAGCGCGCAGCTTGTCGCGACGATGGACAATGGTTACTTTGCTGGCAAAGCGAGTTAAATAAACGCCTTCTTCCACAGCGGAGTCTCCACCGCCGACCACAACCAGTTCTCTTCCTTTGAAAAAGGCGCCATCGCAAACCGCACAGTAGGAAACGCCGCGTCCGCCAAATTCCGATTCACCGGGAACCCCTAATTTCTTAAACTGTGCTCCTGTCGCAATAATGATGGACCGAGCCTTATATTGTTTCGTACCGGCGTCTACCGTTTTATATTCTTCGCCGTCAATAATTTGTTTAATATCGCCATAAGCGTATTCTGCACCAAATTTTTTGGCGTGTTCGAACATTTTGTTGGATAATTCAGGTCCTAAAATGCTGTCATATCCAGGATAATTTTCTATTTCTTCCGTATTCGTCATCTGACCGCCCGGAACGCCTCTTTCAATCATCAACGTAGACATATTGGCTCTCGAGGCATACACAGCAGCTGTCATTCCTGCCGGGCCGGCGCCAATAATAATGACATCGTAAATTTTCTCTTCCGCCACGTAAGACACTCCCTTTTCTCATTTGTACATATTTTTTGTTCCGAAAGACGTTTATTCGAGACTGAGAGTCAAATCGTGCTCTCGCGTTTACAGAGACTGATAAGCAAGTAATTCAAATTTACTATTGAAGCATACATCTTTGCTTTATTATCTCCTGCTATCTCTATCCTATAAGACAAAAGAAATTGCGTCCAACTATATGCTTATACCGGAGATTTCTTTTTTGATGGCTTGAATGTATCGACGCAAAGTGGCGGGAGAGATATGATAAATTTCAGCCACTTCTTTTTGAGACGCTTTTTGATGCCGCAGTTTTTTCCAAATATATTCAATCGCTGCAGCATACGCCTCTTTTTTTTGCAGTCTTGGGCGTTTTGTAAGAATGGAGGCAAAAAAAGAAAACCATAGCAAATAAACACCGATTTGTTCGATTCCTATCGGCCGGAAACGTTCATACAATATTTGCGCTGTTCCATGTCCTATTTCAATGGCGGGGCTTGCATCCATCGGTTTCAATTCCATGTCCAGCACTTTAGCTAAATAAATTTTTTCTTGAAAGGTTAAATTTTCAATATCACAAAAGCTTGGATCCGCCGTGATGGCTTTTTTATCCTCCCGTAATGAAAGCAAAAACATGCCAAAAAGCCGTTCTTCTATATATTCGCTGTTTAATCTTTTGATGATGGAAGATGGTACGTTTTCTATCCCTTGATGAAAATGAAAATCTTCTTCATTCCAAGGCTCCAAACCGTCTTTTTCCGGCGCCATCTGCAGCACTTGTTCCCAAGCCGCACGGGCCGTTTTGTGATGGCCGGTGTGATGAGCGGCATACGAAAGCCAGTAATAAAAATTCACATCCCCATCAAACCCTTTTTTATAAAGGTTTTTCAGCCAAAAATACGACTCTTCGTACCGTCCCACTAACGCAAAAGTCGTACCTAATTTGTATTGATGCTCCATCAGGATTGGCCGCACTTTTTGAAGAGTAGCTATGATCTTCTGCAGTTCTTCTTCATTTCTCCCATAGTACATAAACACAGCGGTGTTGCAAAGCGCGTGAAGGTTGCCAGGGCTTTTCTCCAATACGTTGTCAATCACTTCAAACGCTTTATCCGTTTTTCCTAAATAATAATAGGCCAAAGAAAGATTATTATACGCTGCCCAAAATTCCGGATAGTTGTCAATGATTTTGTTTAACACTTCAATCGCCGCTTCAAATTGTCCGGCTTCCAATAAATTGCGCGCTTCTTCCTGCAGCGATATCAGCTCATCTTGAACAATGAGTACGTCTTCTGCTTCTTCCGCATCCATTTGAATCACTTCCAGCAAATCTTCGGCATCCTCGCTGAATTCCCCGTCAGGATCTTTTTGCAAATATTCATTCACATGTTTGAACGCTTCTTGAAACATCCCCATATGGGCATAGTTATTTGCCAGAAAATAATGAACTTCATTCATAAACGGATCCAAATCATTCGCTATCATGATGAGCAACCGATTAGACTCTTCGTAATTGCCCAGTTCCGTTTCCACAATTGCCAATTGGCAGGCTATCACAGGTTCTAGAGGCTCCAACTCAAATGCTCGTGAAAAATATTTTTTTGCTTTATTTAAATTTCTTTGTCTATATGCCTTTAATCCTTTTTTAAAGTAATATTCACCGGTAGGGATGAAGGAAAGGATTTTCCCTTTCTCATCTTCTATATTTGAGCCTTTTCTCATAAATGTCCTCCAAAACGTACTTAATTAACTACAGTAGTATATCATATATCAAACTCTGACGAAATATGGCGATCCGTAATATTAAAAGCCTGTTTTTAAATGCTTACTTGCACTTTTAGCTGGCAAAAGTCTTTTTGATCTTTTCGGAAAGAAACAGCGCAAAATAAGCCGGCCCCTCGGCCAGCTTATGTTCACTTACTGTAGATGAGCAAATTCGCTAACATAAATTTACAACCAAACAAAAAAGAAGACATGAACCCGATTCCTTGGTTAGAATAGATGTGCCACAACTACTCACAAGGGGGTTCATGTCTCATGAATAGATTAGCACATCACCTAGGAATCCACAAGTTTTTGACGATGTTGGGGTTGGCACTTTATTTCTCAAAACCTGTCATGAAGCATCTCGTTCATATCGTGGATGCGATGATTACAAAGGGCTTTTCGGGAACACTGACCGATCTACATCACGGGAGTTTTCATCCGAACCATCGCACGACACTCAGCCATTTTTTCACGAAAAGCCCATGGGAAGAAGAGACGTTGCTTCGCAAACTCCAGCAGTGGGTGCTTCATCGTGTCGAACGCAGCTCGAAACGAGAGAATCAACCCATTTTTGTTTCGATCGATGATACGATTTGCCAAAAAACGAAGCCCTCGTCACGGGCAACACACGCCATTCAAGGGTGTGATTGGCACTATTCTCACGCAGAGAAAAAGTCGATCTGGGGACATTCTCTCGTTTGGCTCATGGTTCATACGATGACCCAAGCGTTTCCTTTTGCCTTTCGCCTCTACGACAAGACGGCGGGGAAAAGCAAAGGGGAACTCGCGATCGAGATGCTTTCTTCGTTGGATGTGAGTCGACCCGTTTATGTGCTCATGGACTCTTGGTACCCATCGAAAACACTCGTGGAAGCCTGCCTGAAAAAAGGATTCCACGTCATTGCGATGCTCAAGACGAATCGGGTTCTTTATCCAAAAGGCATCGCCATCCAAGCCAAACAGTTTGCCCGCTATATCGAACCGAACGACACCCATCTCGTCACGGTGGGAGAAGAGCGTTATCGCGTGTATCGCTACGAGGGAGCGCTGAAAGGTCTCGATGATGCCGTTGTGTTGTTGGCTTGGAAAGCCGATCAGCCGATGACACCTGAACATCTTCACTGCGTCTTGAGCACCGACCGGGAGCTAAGCGATGAAGAGATCTTGCGCTACTATGCCCAGCGTTGGTCGATCGAATGCTTTTTTCGACAAGCGAAAGACCAGCTGAAGCTCGATGGGTACCGCGTTCGCGGGCGTCGGGCGGTGAAACGGTATTGGATCTTGGTGCAACTCGCTTATGTGTACAGTATGGTCGAATCCAACAGCGATTTCTCTACCGGGCTTGACTTCCTTCGAAAGAAGAAAGGACATAGCCTCGTGGAGTTTATTTACGATGCAGCGAAACAAGATATTCCCATTGATGTCGTTAAAAAACAGCTTCATGTGGCATAAGGGGTACTCCGTTTGTCTCTTTTTACATGGTAATTATTGTAATGAAAATTGCTCAACTACAGTTCACTTATTTTCATTATTTTTTCTTGATTTTTCTTCGTGTCTTTTTTCCAAAACAGCCAAGACGTCTTGAAGCGGCAATCGCTGTTCTCGAAGCAGCACAAGAAGGTGATAAATCAAATCAGCTGCTTCCCAGCGCAATTCTTCATGGCTGCGGTTTTTAGCGGCAATGATGACTTCAGACGCTTCTTCCCCGACTTTCTTTAAAATTTTATCGACGCCCTTTTCAAATAAATAGGTGGTATAGGCTCCTTCCGGACGTTCTTCATCCCGTTTTGCAATCACTTGTTCCAATTCAGACAAAATAGCATAAGAAGCGATCTGATTTTCTTCGCCGTAAAACTCGTCCACAAAACAACTATCCGTGCCGTTATGGCATGCAGGACCGTTCGGTTCTACCACAACGAGCACAGCATCCCGGTCGCAATCCCATTTCATTTTCACTACTTTTTGGGTATTTCCGCTCGTTTCGCCTTTGTGCCATAGTTTTTGGCGGGAACGGCTGTAAAACCAAGTTTCTCCCGTTTCCAACGTTTTTTGCAGAGATTGTTTATTCATGTAAGCCAACGTGAGCACTTCTTTTGTATTCACATCTTGAACGATTGCCGGAATTAATCCTTTTTCATCAAAAACAAGTTGATCTATTGAAAATTCTGTCATCTGATATCCACTCCTTGGAGTTGCAAAAAGTGTTTTACTTCCTGCACGCTTGTTTCTTTATAATGGAAAATCGAGGCGGCAAGGGCAGCGTCTGCTTTTCCCTCCGTCAGTATTTCCAAGAAATCTTCTTTTTTCCCGGCACCTCCCGAAGCAATGACCGGTACCGTGACAGCTTCACTAACCGCTTTCGTTAAGGCAACGTCGTACCCTTTCTTTTCACCATCCGAATCCATGCTTGTTAACAAAATTTCGCCGGCTCCTCTTTCTACTGCTTCTTTAGCCCAAGAGACGACTTCTTTTTCAGTAGCTTTTCTTCCTCCATGCGTATACACCCGCCAAGAACCTAGTTCTGCGTCATATTTGGCATCGATGGCCACGACAATGCATTGTGATCCAAAATATTCTGCTCCTTCGGTAATAAGGGAAGGATGGTTGACAGCAGCCGTGTTTAAAGAAACTTTATCGGCACCCGCACGCAAAATCTTTTTCATATCATCCAGTGAATGGATCCCGCCGCCAACGGTAAAAGGAATAGCCAGTTCGGAGGCGACGGCTTTGACAACATCAACCATCGTCTTCCTGCCCTCATGGGAAGCGGAAATATCTAAAAAAACCAGTTCATCGGCACCTTGTTCATCATAAACACGTGCCAGCTCAACCGGATCGCCTGCATCGCGAAGCTGAACAAATTGAATGCCCTTCACCACTCTTCCATCTTTTACATCCAAACAAGGAATAATCCGTTTTGTGATCATCTTTCCACCTCTTCCAGCGCTTCCCGCAGTGAAAATTGTCCGGTATAAATGGCTTTGCCGACAATCGCACCGGACACGCCTTCATTCTCATAAGCCTTTAAAGCTTGCAAATCAGAGAGGGAACGGACTCCGCCGGAAGCAATGACTTGTTTACCTGTTGCTTTCGCCAATTCCACCGCTGCTTCTATATTGGGGCCGGACAGCATGCCATCCGTCGCAATATCCGTAAAAATAAACGTTTCTACCCCGCCTTCTGCCAGCCGTTTTCCCAATTCGACTGCTTTGATTTGGGAAGTTTCCAGCCAGCCGTGAACGGCCACATATCCATCTTTTGCGTCGAGGCCAACAGCAATTTTGGATCCATATGTTCGAATCAGTTCAAGAACCAAATCCGGATTCGAAACGGCCATACTGCCAATGATCACCCGATCCACTCCGTTTTCTAAATAATGGATCACATCTCGTTCCGAACGGATGCCGCCGCCAACTTGCACTTTCGCCGGAAGCTTTTGAGCCGCTTCCAGAACATAGCGGTCATTGATTCGCATTCCATCTTTGGCGCCATCCAGATCGACCATATGGATCCATGCCGCTCCTTGATCGACAAATTTCTTCGCCATCTCGAAAGGAGAATCACCATAAACGGTTTCTTTGTCATAATCTCCTTGAAGAAGGCGAACGCATTTGCCCCCTCTCATATCAATGGCTGGATAGATGGTGAAACTCATTGCTCAGCACCCGACCTTTCCATCATTTCCGTAAAGTTTTTTAAAAGTCCCATGCCCGTCTTGCCGCTCTTTTCCGGATGAAACTGCATGCCATAAATATTTTCTTTTGCCACAATGGCCGGAATTTGAACATTATAATCCGCACTAGCGATCAGCGCATCTTCCTCTATGCTGCTGGCATAGTAAGAATGGACAAAATAAACGAACCCTTCCTCCACGCCGTTTGTAATCGGAGACGCTTGATGAAAGCTGAGCCTGTTCCAGCCCATATGCGGAATTTTAAAAGTTTCTTTTCCATTGTCGGAAGGAATGCGTGTCACCCTTCCTTTTAACAAGCCAAGCCCCTCTTCCAGACCGTTTTCCTCGCTTTCTTCAAAAAGCAGCTGCATGCCAAGGCAAATGCCAAGCAGCGGCCGGCCGGTTTTCGTATAATCTTGCAAAAAGGAAGCGAGCCCTGTTTCTCGCAGACGTTTCATCGCATCTTTAAACGCCCCCACCCCGGGCAAAATAAGTCCATCCGTTTTTTCCAGTTCACTTTCTTTAGAAGAAAGTATGTAAGGGGCCTCTAAACGCTCCAACGCTTTTGAAACACTGAAAAGATTCCCCATTCCATAATCAATCACTCCGATCATGCTCTACAAAACCCCTTTCGTTGAAGGAATTCCTTTTACACGGGGATCCAACATGGTCGCTTCATCAAGCGCTCTTCCCAGCGCTTTAAAAACGGCTTCGATCATATGATGGGTATTCGCCCCATAATGGAGGATCACATGCAAATTCATCCGTGCTTCCAATGCGAATTTCCATAAAAATTCATGCACCAGCTCCGTATCAAATGTTCCAACCCGACTGCTCGGAAGTTCTCCGCGCATTTCAAAATGAGGGCGATTGCTTAAATCGACCACCACTTGAGCAAGCGCTTCGTCCATTGGAACAAAAGCGTTTCCGTAGCGTTTGATCCCTTTCTTGTCGCCAAGCGCTTCTCTCAAGGCGCTGCCAAGACAAATGCCGATGTCTTCTGTTGTATGGTGGTCATCTATTTCAATATCGCCCTTTGCTTTGACGGTTAAATTGAATTGGCCGTGTTTTGTGAATAAATCAAGCATGTGAGTCAAAAACGGAACATTTGTATCAAGATCGGCCCTTCCCTCTCCGTCAATGTCAAAGGCTAATTGGATATCGGTTTCGTTCGTCTTGCGGCTGATTTCTGCATATCGTCTGATTTCCATTTGTCTCCCCCTCACTCAGGTCTAACCGGTTTTTTCAGCCTGGATTCTATTGCGCGGGCATGAGCCTCCAATCCTTCAAGGCGAGCAAAAGCAGCAATTTTTTCTGCATTTTGCCGGAAGGACGTTTCACTGTAATAAATAATGCTCGACTTCTTTATAAACTCATCCACATTTAAAGGACTGGAAAAACGAGCCGTCCCATTAGTCGGCAAGACATGATTCGGACCTGCAAAATAGTCGCCAACAGGCTCTGAACTGAATCTTCCGACAAAAATAGCTCCGGCATGGCGGATCATCGGAACCAATTCGAGCGCATTCCTAGCGACAATTTCCAAATGCTCTGGCGCAATTTGATTCACCACTTCAATCGCTTTTTCCATGGTGGGAGCAAGATAAATGACTCCATATTCATCAATCGATTGTTTTGCAATTTCTTTTCTCGGGAGCTGTTCCAGCTGTTTTTCCACTTCATGTGCGGTTTCTTCCGCAAGCGTCCGGGATGTCGTTACCAGAACACTGGTTGCTCTCGGATCATGTTCGGCTTGCGATAAAAGATCAGCGGCCACTTCATGAGGCAAGGCTGTGTCATCTGCCAGCACGGCAATTTCACTCGGCCCAGCAATCATATCAATATCCACCTTGCCAAACACTTCTCTTTTGGCGAGAGCGACATAAATATTTCCCGGTCCGACAATTTTATCAACAGGTTGGATCGATTCAGTTCCATAAGCAAGAGCTGCGATCGCTTGGGCTCCCCCTACCTTCCATATTTCCTCCACGCCGGCTATATGGGCAGCAGCCAGAACGCCCGCAGGAAGCTTGCCGTTTTGATCGGGAGGAGACACCATCACAATTCTTTTTACGCCGGCTACTTTAGCTGGCAGCACGTTCATGAGAACAGACGACGGATAGGCCGCTGTTCCCCCCGGGACGTATACACCAACGGAATCGAGCGGTGTAAACTTCTGACCAAGAATGGTCCCGTTCTCATCTTGAGTAATCCAAGTTTCTCTTCGTTGTTTTTCGTGAAAACGGCGGATGTTCTTTGCCGCTTCCTCCAATACTTTCAGCAATTTTGGATCAAAACTTTGGATCGCTTCATGGATCTCTTCTTCGGACACTCGCATCCGATCGAGTTTGATTCCGTCGAATGTTTCCGTATAAGCAAGAAGAGCCCGATCCCCTTCTCGGCGGACGGATTCCAAAATCTCTAAAACGATCTTTCGTTGTTCTTCGGTTCCGTTGTCTACAGATCGCTGAATAGATATATCATCTGTCACCTTTTGTATTCTCATATCGATCACACCACTTTCTCTGAAATCACCCGATTCAAGCGGTCGACTATTTGTTCAATCGCCGCGTCTTTTATACGATAGCTGACTGGATTCACGATCAGCCGTGAAGTAACATCCACGATATGCTCATACTCTACCAAACCGTTTTCTTTTAACGTTCGTCCTGTCGAGACGATATCAACAATTCGATCGGCTAACCCGACAATCGGTGCCAGTTCGATCGAACCATTTAGTTTGATGATTTCCACTTGCTCTCCTTGTTCGCGGAAGTAGCTGGATGCCACGTTCGGATATTTCGTGGCAATTTTGGGAGCAACCTCGTTCATTTTCGTATCGGGAAGACCGGCAACGGCAAGATAGCAAGGGCTGATTTTTAAATCCAACAACTCATAGACATCTCGTTCTTCTTCCAACATGACGTCTTTGCCGGCAATCCCCAAGTCAGCCACACCATGCTCCACATAGGTAGGGACGTCCATCGGCTTAGCCAAAATAAACTGCAGATTCTCCTCCGAGACATCGACAATTAACTTCCTCGATTCATCAAATTCCGGAGGAAGCTGATAGCCTGCCTTTCTCAAAAGCTCCGCTGCTTCATGAAAAATCCGCCCCTTCGGCATGGCAATGATTAATGGCGTATCGTTCATTCTTCCACCTCCGTTTTCGGCGTCCCGATATAAAAATGAACTTTACTGAATTTGACGGTAAAACGATCCACATCTTGAACGCCGGAAATGTCTTGAAGCACCGTTCTTTCCCCTTTCTCTTGAAGGGATTTAGCAAAATCAATCGCTTCCTTGCGCCGTTCTTTGCTGAACAAAACGCATTGCATCGGCTCTTCCTCGGACAGCTCTCCAATAGCTTCCAAAAGGAAATCGAGCCGGATTCCAAAACCAGTAGCGCTTGTCGGGAATCCGAATTTTTCTAATAGATTGTTGTACCGCCCGCCATTTCCGATAGGATATCCTACACCTTCCGCATATATTTCAAACAGAATTCCCGTGTAATAGCTCATATGGCTCACAAGCGAAAGATCAAATTTGACAAACGATTCCACTCCATGATCCTTCAATACAAGCCAAAGCTGTTTAAGCTCATCAATTGCTCCCTGTCCTTTCCCGTCTTCCGTGAGGGAAATGGCCTCTTGAAGGACATTTTCAGTTCCTCTCATATTTAAAATGTTTAGCAAACGCTGTTTGTCAATAGACGAAAGCGAGAGTTGCTTTACGTGTTCTTTATAGCCAACATAATTTTTTTCATATAAATAGCTTTGCAAAACGCTTGCTCTTTCTTCTGTTCCGAGAATTTGCTGAAACAAATTCCGTACAAAACCGATATGGCCGATCGAAATTTGAAAATGCTTCAAACCTGTTTTTTTCAAAGAAGAAACAAGCAGAGCAATGATTTCCCCATCTGCGCTGATGGTCGGATCGCCAATGTTTTCAATGCCGATCTGTTCGAATTCGGCCGCCCTCCCCCCTTCGCGCTGCTGTGCCCTGTAAACATTGGCACAATAAGCAAGGCGAATCGGAATCTGTTCTTTTAAAAGTTTCGATGCCGCCATCCGTGCGATCGGCGTGGTCATATCCGGCCTCAGAACAAGCGTGTGTCCTTGTTGATCCAGCAATTTAAAAAGCTGTTGATCCAAAATGGCCGAAGCCGTACCGACCGTTTCATAATATTCCAAAGCAGGAGTTTCAATAAATTGATAGCCGGCCTGTTTAAATTCTCGGCCAATTTGATCTTTTATTTTTTTCTTTGTTTCGTATATATGAGGAAGCGTATCCCTCATTCCAATCGGTTTTTCAAACATAAAAAGTTTGGACATAAACAAGATCACCTGTGATTAAAATTTCCGAAATCCTTTAGTTCGCTAATATGCTAACAAAGTGAAGTTATATGTAGTTTACTCCCCTCTTGTATTTGAGTCAAGACTTTTCGCAAATTCTTCCGGAAATCATATAAGAACAAAAAATCATGCCATTTTCTCAAAGCGAATGGTTCAATGACAGCAGGAAAGATGCGGAAGTGGAAACCGATCACGAAAACAGGATGCGGATAAGAAAGAGCGGAATAAGTTTGATCGACTATGTGTCAATCTTTCTTATGGCTTCACTTCGTTAGAAGAAAATAACGCAGATTCCGCGGTGCGGCTTTCAGAACACTCAATATGCTGGCTAATTGTTCTAGAAGCAGCGGGAGAATAGGTCTTTTCGAATCTATTGATCAAGATGATGATTATTTTTCTGTCTTCTTTGAACGGAACCAAAAAACAGCGGCAACTGTTGAAAATAAAATAGCCGCCAATCCTAAAATATTAGCCATTTCGCTTCACTCTCCTTCCTTTTTAACGGATGGCAAAAGAAACTTTTTGATGGAACAGTAGTAGCTCAGTCCATCGTTGCTATATCGGTTTCTTTCACGATGATTTGACTTTATTGACCAAAAATTCAGACATATATAAAAAGGGAGAGAGTTCTCCTCTTTCTCAACAAGCAAAGAAAATATCGCCCCGCAAAGTGCAGGGCAGAGGGAAATCCGGTCATGCCTTGCATCTTGATCATCATTCATTTTTCTGTCTAAGCTGCATTTCTTCTTTTGTGTAAATAATCCTCATTGGGTTTCCGCCGACAAAAGCGCCGGCCGGGACATCGCGGTGGACAAGAGTACCGGCGGAAACGACGGCCCCATCGCCAATCGTCACTCCCGGCAGGATCGTCGAATTCGCGCCAATCATTACGCGGTTTCCAATCCGGACCTCGCCGAGACGGTATTCCTCAATTAAATATTCGTGAGCTAAAATGGTGGTATTATATCCGATAATCGTGGAATCCCCCACAGAGATGAACTCGGGAAACATAATATCGGGCATGACTTTATAAGCAAGAGCAGCGTTTTTCCCAATTTTCATGCCCAAGAACGTGCGGTACAGCCAATTTTTAAACGGCAAAAACGGAACGAAGCGCCCGATTTCGATAACGGCCGTATTTTTGAATACCTTCCAAAACGAAACCGTTTGATACACATTCCAAAGAGAATTCGGGCCTTTTATTTCGTACCGCTTCGTTCTCCTCATGATGGGTCCACTCCGACAATGGCAAGAATATCGTATATGGAATCCAGCATATAATCCGGATGATAAGACAACAGATGTTCTTTTCCTTTAATGGACCAGGACACCCCTGCAGTAAGCGTACCGGCATTTTTTCCGCCCTCGATATCATGGTAATTGTCGCCGATCATAATGGCTTCCTCCGGTTTGGAACGGAGCGTTTCCAGCGCTTTTAACAGAGGTTCCGGATGAGGTTTGGCGTGATTCACGTCATCCAAAGAAACGATCGTATCAAAAAAAGACTCAAGCCTTGCCAGCTTTAATCCTCTTATAATGAGGTCTCTCATTTTGGTGGAAACAATCGCTAATTTGAACCCATGTTCTTTTAACGTTCGAATGGTCTCATAAACACCTTCAAATTCGGTAACCAGCAAATCATGGTTTTCAACGTTAAACTTCCGATAGCGAAGAATCATTTCCTGCGCCTTTTCAGGATTAATTTTTTCAAACGTTTCGGCAAGGGGCGGGCCAAGAAAAGGATATACATCTTCACGTTCATATTGGTTTGGATAATAATAATTGAGCGTATGAAGAAAGGAGGAAACAATGAGCTCATTCGTGTTAATGAGTGTTCCGTCCAAATCAAATAATAGAGTAGTAATGTTTTTCGTCATTAAGCAGCTTCCTTTCTTCCGGCAGTTTCAACTCGTTTCCACACAAACGAAACGAAAAGCGTCAGCAGCACCGCTGTGATTAAACGGATGAAAAGCAAATATTGCACAGGAATGCCCAGCGGCAAAAAGACCAATGTATCCTCAATGACTGCATGGCAAGCAACAAGAAAAAGGAACGCCAACGTCGCATCTTTTTTGCTTACGCCATCTTCTTTGACAGCCTGGATCATCACTCCCGACCCATAGGCCAGCCCAAAAACGAGACCAGCTGCCAAAGTCATAGAAGTATTCGCGTTCATGCCAAGCGCTTTCGTAATTGGCGACACCCAATTGGAGAAAACATCTATCCACTTTAAGTCCTTTAAAATTTGAATCACGATCATAAGGGGAATGACAATGACAACCAATTGAACAATGCCATAACCCGCTTTTTCCAAGCCTTGCATCAAAATCGCCATTGCACCATGAACTTCTTCTTGATGAGGCATCATGCCATAGTGCGCCTTTTCGCTTCCACCTTGCCACAACAAATTGACGACCACTCCTGAAATGAACGCAAGGCCGAGTCGGGCCGTTATCATCACCCAAATTTTCACGCCCACTTTAACCGCCACGCTGGACTCTACAATCAAATTGTGGGCAAAAGAAAGCATAATGGCAATAATAAACACTTCTTTCACGGTTAAATCCAGCGACAGAATTCCTCCGATCCCGGCATACAATCCCAAAAAATTCCCAATCACGATCGGAATCGCGGCATCTCCGGATAAACCGAACATTTTCATGACAGGGCTCACGATATGAATCACCCACGGCAAAATCGGGGTATATTGAAGCATCGTCACAATCAGCGTGACCGGAAAAATAATTTTCCCAAGCGTCCACGCTGTTTTCAATCCCGTCCATAACCCCGTTTTAAGTGTAAGAAGCATCCTTTCATCTCCCCTTTGTTCGTTCCTATCACTCTTGTGGCTTATATGTAAAAGAGATATTTGGAATCTATTCAATTTTTTCTCCCTGATGACTCTAAAGCCATCATTCCCCCCATGTTTTAGACCGGATCATCATTGTGCCTGCATCATGACTCCTTCTCATTATATCGGCTCTTCGCATATCCAAGCTTTCTTCTAACGAAAATCAGGACGATGCCGAGGACGATTAGTACAAACGATACCACTTGAGCCATACGCAGATGTTGCGTCAACATTAAACTGTCTGTCCGGAGCCCTTCGATAAACAAGCGGCCAATTGAATACCAGATTAAATAAGACAGAAAGATTTCCCCTCTCCGCGGATTCAGCTTGCGGAGCAGCAATAACACGACAAATCCGAGGATATCCCAAATCGATTCATATAAAAACGTCGGATGATAATAGGCTCCATCAATGTACATCTGGTTAATAATAAAATCGGGCAGATGAAGGCTCTCCAAAAACGATCTTGTCACTTCTCCCCCATGCGCTTCCTGATTCATAAAGTTTCCCCAGCGTCCGATTGCCTGGCCCAGAATAATGCTGGGTGCGGCGATATCAGCCAGTTTCCAAAAGGATACATTTCGTTTGCGTGCAAAAACAACGGCCGTCAGAATCGCTCCGATTAACGCTCCATGAATGGCGATCCCGCCATTCCAAATTTGGATGATCTCATCGGGATGAGCCGAATAATAGCTCCATTCAAAAAGAACATAGTAAATGCGGGCACAAAGAATGGCGATCGGGATCGCCCAAATCAGCAAATCAGCAAATAAATCTTTATTCATGCCAAGCCTTTTCGATTCTCTCATGGCCAAATTTAATCCAAGAATAATGCCCGTTCCGATAATGATCCCATACCAGTGCACCCCAATAGGCCCCAAATGGAATGCAATCGGATTTAAAGGGTAATGCATATACTCACTCCTTTGCCGCTATTTTCTCCATTAATAGCCTCCAAAATTTCCGTCTTCCGGCAAGTTTTCATGTTCACTGATCACGCTGGCAAGTTTTTCCGTAAAATCTTTGGCGGCATTAACTCCCATCCGTTTGAGCCGGAAATTCATCGCTGCGACTTCGATAATAACAGCAAGGTTTCTTCCCGGCCGAACCGGCAGCGTGATCTTGGTAATTTCCGTATCAATAATTTTTAATTTATCTTCTTCAAGCCCTAAACGGTCATAATCTTTCGCCGCATCCCACGTTTCCAAATGAATATTTAAAGAGATCCGTTTGAAGCTGCGGACCGCTCCGGCCCCAAATAAAGTCATCACATTGATAATCCCTAAACCGCGGATTTCCAGCAAATGTTCAATTAATTCCGGGGAACTTCCGACAAGAGTATCCATATCTTCCTGGCGAATTTCCACGCAGTCATCTGCCACGAGACGATGTCCCCGCTTCACCAATTCTAATGCCGTTTCACTTTTCCCTACACCGCTCTGTCCTGTAATTAACACTCCCACACCATAAACGTCCACCAGCACTCCATGTACAGCCGTCGTAGGCGCCAGCCTGCTTTCCAAAAAGTTGGTTAATCTGCTGGACAGGCGCGTCGTTTTCATTTTTGAGCGCATCACCGGAACAGCATATCGTTCAGAAGCTTCAATCAATTCCGGAGGAACATCAAGATTGCGGGAGATGATAATCGCCGGTGTGACATCCGCACACAGTTTTTCCATTCGAATTCGTCTTGCATCATCGTCTAATCTTTGGAAAAAAGACAATTCTGTCATGCCCAGCAATTGAACGCGTTCAGCTGGATAATAGTTGAAGTACCCGGCCATCTCTAATCCCGGCCGTGAAATATCGCTTGTAGTAATCGGCCGGTGGATTCCTTCTTCACCGCTGATTAATTCAAGATGAAATTCATCCAAAATGTCTTTAGCCCGAACTTTTGCCATATTGCATCCTCCTTACAGCCGATTTCGACCAGTCAACGGATCATCGTAGAATGCCCGATTCTACTAGCCATCCGTCTACCACGGATGGAAGTTTCACTTTATCCCGCATGAAGGGGCAGTAAATCCCCTTTTCTGGGATTGGATGGTAAGATGGAATTTTCATTGGGGACAACTGCCCCTAAATGCCCGATTGGTTCTACTAACCATCCGTGTGCCACGGATGGAAGTTTCACTTTATCCCGCATGAAGGGGCAGTACATCCCTAAAATTTCGAGTTTGGATGATGAGATGGAATCTCGGTCGGGTATAACTGCCCCTATATGCCCGATTGGTTCTACTAACCATCCGTGTACCACGGATGGAAGTTTCACTTTATCCCGCATGAAGGGGCAGTAAGTCACCCTCCCCAAGATTGAATGGTAAGATAAAATCTCGATTGGGGACAACTGCCCCTATATGCCCGATTGGTTCTACTAACCATCCGTGTACCACGGATGGAAGTTTCACTTTATCCCGCATGAAGGGGCAGTACATCCCTAAAATTTCGAGTTTGGATGATGAGATGGAATCTCGGTCGGGTATAACTGCCCCTATATGCCCGATTAGTTCAACTAACCATCCGTGTGCCACGGATGGAAGTTTCACTTTATCCCGCATGAAGGGGCAGTAAATCCCCTTTTCTGGGATTGGATGGTAAGATGGAATTTTCATTGGGGACAACTGCCCCTATATGCCCGATTAGTTCAACTAACCATCCGTCTACCACGGATGGAAGTTTCACTTTATCCCGCATGAAGGGGCAGTAAATCCCCTTTTCTGGGATTGGATGATGAGATGGAATCTCAGTCGGGTATAACTGCCCCTATATGCCCGATTGGTTCAACTAACCATCCGTCTACCACGGATGGAAGTTTCACTTTATTGTAGCACGTTTTCTTTCGGAACTAAACTGCTCAAACAGCTTAGATGCTCTACTACCTTCAATGGTATAGACCACTCCTTTTGAACACAAATGATTAGCCTTCTGACATTTTGGTCTATTCCCCTCCGCATCCTTTTCCACCGATTGAAAAAAACTGCAAAAATTTTTCAAAAACATCGTTAATGACCACAATCACCTCATGATGTTTATCCAAAACGATCAAAATCGAACTTTTTACGGCAGCATACGGTCATTTGTTCTGTGAATGATTCTTTAAAGGAGGCTTATCATGCTGCATCAGCTGACTCTGATTTTAGAAAATACAGCGACTGAGCTGATTTCCACGCTGGGACATTGGGGAATTTTTATCGCTATGATGATCGAAAGCATGTGCATTCCTCTGCCAAGCGAAGTCATTATGCTATTTGGAGGATTCCTGGCCGCTAAAGGCACTTTACACTTCTGGCTAGTCATAATAGCAGGGGTTTTAGGAAACTTGGCGGGGTCTATTTTCGCGTATTGGGCAGGGAAATACGGAGGACGTCGATTTATTATCCAATATGGAAAATATATTCTCTTTCAATATAAACACTTAGAACAAGCGGATTATTGGTTCCAAAAATACGGGAGTTGGGCAACGTTGTTTGGAAGAATGATGCCGTTTATTCGTACGTTTATCTCCTTACCCGCCGGCATCACGAAAATGGACGTTCAAAAATTTATTTTCTTTACTTTCCTTGGCTGCGTACCTTGGAACATTGGGTTGACTCTTATTGGATTCAAGCTGGGGAAACATTGGGAAATGGCTCAAGCTTATATTCGACCTGTAGGATATGCTGCTTTGTTCATAGCGCTGGCTTTGATCGTACGCTTCTTATATAAAAACATATGGAAAAAAGATATATGTAAACAAGATCCACCAACTTTAGAATAGAGGAGAGGGATTTTTTATGAACTACGAATTATTTCAAAAAATCCATGGTCTTTCAGGACATAATCGGATACTAGATGATGTGATGATATTCTTCACGAACGATGCCCTTTTTGTATATGCCATCGTATTATTAGCCATTTGGATGATAGGGAACACCACGTATAAAAAAAGTGTGCTCTACGCCGGAGGAACGGGAATCTTAGCCTTGCTTGGAAATTATCTGATTACATTGGTTTATTATGAACCGCGTCCGTTTGTGACCCATCATGTTCATCTTCTTGTTCCTCATGCAGCGGACGCTTCTTTTCCGAGCGATCATGCAACGGGGGCATTTGCCATCTCCATTGCCATGTGGATTCGACATCGTCGATTGGGCATACCTATGATCATATTTGCCTTTTTAACAGGACTTTCGCGTGTTTGGGTAGGTCACCATTATCCATTTGATGTAGTGGGAAGTATGATCGTATCCGTGATAGTCGCCGCTGTGGTTTCAAAATGCTCCGGATTTTTTGAACCCATCGTCAACAGAATGATTTCCGTTTACCAATTCATTTTAGAAAAAGTGAAGAAACGTCTATCGGGGCATACTTTACATTCATAAATGAAGAGACACTGAGGACGGTGTGAAAATAAGCTTTCTTCGTGTTATGATTAAATACGGATACATGAATTCTCTTTACATCCATAAGAATTGACCATTTTAATAAAAAATTTCTGTTGTCTTAATGACCTTAAAGATAAAGGATTGAATCTCATTACGATCATAAAAAACATCCCATTTAAAAAGCAGCTAAAATAAAAATAAAGAGAATCCATCAAGTCCATCTCAATATTACTTTAAGTAATAGAAAGGCGATTGCTATGGAAAACAAACTTACCTTTATTCAAGCAAACATCTTATTGGAACACGACATTCTCCAAGACGGATTTTTAACCATTGAAAACGGAAAAATTACGTGTATCGGAAAGATGACGGAATATATATCCTCTCCCGGAGAAAAAGTGATCGATTTGCATCATGAGTCCTTTCTTTCGCCAGGGTTTATTGATGTCCATATTCACGGTGCCAACGGTGCTGATACAATGGATGCCACTCCGGAGGCTATAACGACGATGGCTTCTGCCCTTCCAAAAGAAGGAACGACCAGCTTTCTGGCTACCACGATCACACAAAGCCCGGAAAACATTGAAAAAGCCATCCGGAATGTCGCCGAATACAGAAAAAAACATAACATTCCCGGAAAAGCAGAAGTACTCGGCATCCACCTAGAAGGCCCCTTTATCAATGAAAAGCATAACGGCGCTCAACCCAAAAAATACATTTTAAAACCAAGTATTGACCAATTTCAAAAATGGCAAGATCTTGCGGACAACGCCATCAAGCTAGTGACACTGGCTCCCGAAATCGAAAATGCTTCTGAACTCATTTCCTACTTGGTCGATCATGATGTGATTGCTTCCATCGGCCATACGGATGCTTCATACGAAGAGGTTGTGAAGGCAGCAGAAGCTGGAGCAAGCCATGTCACCCATCTATTTAACACTATGAAAGGAATGCACCATCGTGAACCGGGGACTGCCGGCGCTGCCCTTCTTCTGGATCAGCTAACAGCGGAGCTTATCGCAGATGGAGTCCACGTCCGTCCAGAAATGATCGACTTAGCGGTCCGTATGAAAGGAGAAGAAAAAATCGTCTTAATTACGGATTCGATGCGAGCCAAATGTCTTAAAAACGGACGCTACGATTTAGGCGGGCAAGATGTGATTGTTCGAGACGGAAAAGCCGTTTTGGAAGACGGCACGTTAGCCGGAAGCATTTTAAAAATGAAAGACTCCATTCAAAATATCATTCGCTTTACGAAGCTTTCGCTTTTCCAAGCCGTTCGATTAGCTTCGACGAATCCGGCAAAAGAACTGAAAGTATTTGATCGCAAAGGCAGTCTTGCCGTTGGGAAAGATGCCGATATCGTCGTATTCAATCCACAATACGAAGTACAAATGACTTTATGTCGAGGGGAAATCGCCTACGAACAGTAAATATCGCTTTTTCTTGTCCCGTAAAACGGACATTTAATTAATCGAATCCCAAAAAGCGTGCTGGAAAAGCAAAACGGCTTTTTCAGCACGCTTTTTTAGTCTTTCTCAAACAGTACCCGTTGAACCACTAAATTGAAAATGGACATAATGATGACAACAAGGAGCGCCAAACCAAAACCGGATACATCAAAAGCATCTCCCATAATCGCATCGGTTAATAACAGCGTCATGGCGTTGATCACAATTAAAAAAAGACCAAGTGTCAAGATCGTAATCGGTAATGTCAAAATAATCAAGATCGGTCGGACTAACATATTCAATATGGAAAGAATGAGGCTGGCCACAAATGCCGCTCCAAAGCCGGAAACGTGAAACCCCTGAAACCAACCAGCCAAAGCCACAAATAAAACCGCATTGATGACAATGCCTAACAGCCATCTCATCTATAAACATCCTCTTCATTAGGCATGACAAACATCAATAGCAAATAAGTAATCGCTAATGGAAAAAAGCCTGTTGGAAACAACAAGATAATAAACAAAACCCGAATAATGGTGGAGTCGACTCCCAACATTTGGGCAATTCCGCCAAGCACTCCCGCCAACTTGCGGTCTATGCGGGAACGAAATAATCTTTTCACTCGTAAACCCTTCTTTCCTCATTAATTTGCTCATTACTATTATTATTCAACGAAAAAGCGTTTTTATCCGACTTTCGATGATTGGATTCCACAATGATCACAGTCCCCACATCTTTCATTATGCATACGAAAAAAGAACAAAACAAGTTTCATATGGAATAAGAGCGTTTGGGAAAAATGGCGTCAAAACGAAACTAAACGGCTTTAATCGAAAATATTCTTTTCAATCATCGTTTTTTTCTTTCTCATACACACGAAACAAATAACTAAATGGATCTTTTTCATTTTTCTCTTCTCTGTATCCGTTATTCTCGCCTACCTTGACTGCAATGGATGTTAAAATAAGAATAGAACCACACATCATGATCAATGATAACAAACCCATTTCTACATCTCCCCTTTCATCTATAACGTTAATGGATGAAACGCGTTTCAAAGCAAGAGCGATTTTACGGAGGGAGGAGCATTGATTCATGACCAATATCAGAGATATAGCCAAAATGGCGGGTGTTTCCGTCACAACGGTTTCCCGTGTTCTGAACCACCATCCCTATGTAAGCGAAGCAAAAAGGGCTGCCGTGCTCGAAGCCATTAAAAAATCCCATTATCATCGGAATATCAATGCCGTGCATTTAAGCAAAGGCAAGACGAATTTGATTGGAGTGGCTGTTCCGTTTTTGAATCACCCTTACTTCGGACAGTTGATGGAGGGGATTGCAGATGAGGCAATCACTCAAAATCATCAGCTAGTCTTGTTCCAAACCAATTATGAACCCCCACGGGAACTGGAAGCGCTCAAAATGTTGAAATATAAGCAAATTGACGCCTTGATTATTTGTTCGCGGGCGGGAAGCTGGGAATGGATTGAAGAATATCAACAATACGGGACAATCGTTTTATGCGAAGACGCTCGAAAAAAACCTATTTCTTGCACTTTTATTCATCATTATCAATGTTTTCAAGCAGCACTCGATTTTCTGCACCAAAAAGGCCACCGAAAAATTGGCATCAGCATCGGGAGAACTTCCGGAACGAACAGTCACCAAAGACTTCGCGCTTACCGTGATTTTTTAAAAAACATCAACGAACCATATAAAAAGGATTATGTCTTTGACCACTGCCTCGTTCTTGAGGACGGAGTGGATATCATAGAACGCATTTCAAAAATGTCGGAGCCTCCGTCTGCTTTAGTGATCACCAGCGACGAAGTAGCTGCAGGTGCGCTTCTTCAATGCCAACAAAAAGGCATTTCTGTTCCTGAACAATTAGCGATCATCGGTTTTAATAATCAACCCATTTCCTATTTGATGAATATGACTACGATCGACATCCCGCTTTCAGAAATGGGAAGAAGTTTGTTTCGCCAGGCATGCGATGGCACCCGTATTTCTCAAAAGGAAATGTCTTATACACTCGTTGAACGCTCAACCGTTTAAATTTTTCAAAAAATGGATCAACTAACTTTCGTGCTGCGCCGTATTCAACACTCAATCTCAAGTCAATATGAGTTTTGCAAAGCGGTCATCTTTCCCATATGTACTCAAGGAAAAAGAAAACCCCTACGGAACGATTTTTCATCGTCCCATAGGGGTTTCGATTCTTGGCGAATGCTATTGAATTTCTAAGAAAAGAGCATCTCCCCGCTGAATTGGTCCTTGTTTCCGCAGTACGACTTTTTGTCCGTTACAGAAAACTTATAAAAAGTTATAATTTCCTACAACTTTTATGTTTCATTACTTCTTCATCGTGTCTGCTTTCACGTCTATCTATTAAACAGATCGCTACTTGCATTTGGTGTAACACTCCAAAGTCGTAAATTCCCGACTAACGAATCGGTACATATCTGTATTAACTTGCATTGTTAAGATGCAGATTCTAAAACATTTTCACCATATATTTTAAGATTAATAGACGCTTGATAATCTCGATCAATAATATTTCCACATTCGCACTCAAAAATTCTATCAGATAACTTCAAGTCTTTTTTAACTTTTCCGCAACAAGAACACAACTTAGAACTTGGAAACCATCTATCAGCCAAAATGAAGCGAATATTATTCCAATTCGACTTGTATTCAATTTGTCTTCTAAATTCATGGAAACATTGTTGTTGAACAGATTCAGCTAAATGTTTATTTTTCATCATACCTTTTACATTCAAATCTTCTAAAACAATAAACATTGGTTTTCTGTTTACGATTTCAGAAGTGATTTGATGTATGTAGTTATGACGAATATTCGTTAGTCTTCGTGAAACTTTTAAAAGTTGCTTTTCACTTTTTATAATGTTGTTGGTTTTCCTGTAACGGTTTCCCTCCCTTCCTTTTTCATATTTTCTTCTATAGATGAGCAAATTCGCTAACATAAATTTACAACCAAACAAAAAAAGAGACATGAACCCGATTCCTTGATTAGAATAGATGTGTCACCAAAACTATTCACAAGGAGGTTCATGTCTCATGAATAGATTAGCACATCATCAAGGAATCCACAAGTTTTTCACGATGTTGGGGTTGGCACTTTATTTTTCAAAACCTGTCATGAAGCATCTCGTTCATATCGTGGATGCGCTGACCACCAAAGGATTTGCGGGAACATTGACCGATCTTCATCATTGGAGCTTTCATCCGAACCACCGCACGACACTCAGCCATTTTTTCACGAAAAGCCCTTGGGATGAAGAGACGCTGCTTCGCAAACTTCAACAGTGGATGCTTCGTCGTGTCGAACGCATCGCCAAACAGGAGAATCAACCCCTTTTTGTTTCGATCGATGATACGATTTGCCAAAAAACCAAGCCTTCGTCACAGGCAACGCACGCCATTCAAGGGTGTGATTGGCACTATTCTCACACAGAGAAAAAGTCGATCTGGGGACATTCTCTCGTTTGGCTCATGGTTCATACGATGACCCAGGCTTTTCCCTTTGCGTTCCGCCTCTACGACAAGGCGGCTGGGAAAAGCAAGGGGGAACTCGCGATCGAGATGCTTTCTTCTTTGGATGTACACCGTCCTGTTTATGTGCTGATGGACTCTTGGTATCCATCGCAAACGCTCGTGGAAGCTTGTCTGAAAAAGGGATTCCACGTAATCGCAATGCTCAAGGCCAATCGGCTTCTTTATCCAAAAGGCATTGCGGTTCAGGTGAGGGAGTTTGCCCGCTACATCGAACCGAAAGACACTCACCTCGTCACGGTGGGAGAAGAGCGTTATCGGGTTTATCGCTACGAAGGCTCTCTCAAAGGTCTCGATGATGCCGTGGTGCTGCTCGCTTGGAAAGCCGATCAGCCGATGACATCGGAACATCTTCACTGCGTCTTGAGCACCGACCGGGATCTAAGCGATGAAGAGATCTTGCGCTACTATGCCCAGCGTTGGTCGATCGAATGTTTTTTCCGTCAAGCGAAAGACCAGCTGAAACTCGATGGATACCGCGTTCGCGGACGTCGGGCGGTGAAACGCTACTGGATCTTGGTGCAGCTTGCTTACGTGTACAGCATGTTCGAGTCGAACAGCGATTTTTCTGATGGGCTCGATCTTCTGCGCAAGAGAAAAGGACATAGCCTCGTGGAGTTCATTTACCGTGCAGCGAAACAAAATATTCCCATTGATACCGTGAAAAAACAGCTCCACGTGGCATAAGGGGTACCCTGTTTGTCTCTTTTACATGGTAATTATTGTAATTAAAATTGCTCAACTACAGTTTTCTTGAAATTTTACGTTGCAACCTGCGCTTTTTCTTTTCTAATTGCCTAATTCTTTTTGTTTTATTAATATTTCCATAAACTTTACCATCAGAACAAACAGCTAAATCTTTTATTCCTAAGTCAATACCTATTCCTTCTGTTTTTGAAGGAGAATAACCACTATCTGTTTCTATCCCAACAGATACCCACCAATTCAAACCATCAAATGTAAATCGAGGATTCATATACTTAACATTTTCACCAAATGGAATACGTCCTTTTTCTGCTAATCGAATCCAATTTATCTTTTGTTTATTCGACTTCTTACTTGAAGCAAATCCTTCTACTTTTACATGTGTTTTTGTGAATTTAATTTTCACATTGTCTTGATAAAAACTGGGTGTAGATTTCTTTTTACTCTTAAATTTTGGATATTTTGATAGTCCTTTAAAAAATCGTTTGTAAGCATCACAAGCATCTTTAATAGCTTGTTTCGTTACATTATTACTTACATTATTCAGCCAATTAAATTCATCAAGATTTTTCATTTGAGTAAACTGTTTTCTCAAAGTTGAATCATTGATGAATTTACCACCATTTTGATAATTTTCTTGTTGCTTTGCAATTGTCCAATTATAAGCAAATCTAGCTGTATTCGCATATAGAAATAATTTAGTTTTTTGCTTATTATTTGGTTTCAACATCACTTTTATTGACTTTATCATTTAGCAACTCCTCATTTTCCTCAATTAATTCATCTACTAACTTTCTAGTTTTATTAGCACGTTTTCCTTGTAATCTACAACTAAATACTGTAACAATCTGTATTAAATCTTCTACAAGTTCTTGTTCATCTGTTTTTTCAGTGCTATCTAAAACTTCAATCTCACACCCATTAAGGTTTGCCATATACTCAACCAATTCAAAACCAAATCTAAGAAGCCTATCTTTATGGAATACTACTATTTTATCTACTTCTTTGTTATTTATCATTTTGATTAGTTGACGCAAACCTTTTTTCTTGTAATTAATCCCACTACCAATGTCTTGAATGATTTCATATTCAACATTTAACGATTCTAAATATTTTTTCATATTTTCAACTTGTCTTTGCAAATCATCTTTTTGTTTATTAGAAGAAACTCTGCAATAACCAACCACTTTTTGACTGGTTTCTTTAATACCAAGTACCTCTTTAAGTTGATCGTGAGAATAATATCTATAGCCGTTTGAGCCAGTATGATGTGGTTTTAATTTTCCACTTTTGTCCCAATTTCTTAAAGTTTGTGGCGTTCGATTGATTAATTTGGAAAATTCATGAATGCTATAATATCTCATGCTATATTCCTCCTTAAATTAAATATAGCATGAAAAATTATAAAGTCAATAAAAATTTTATAACTTTTTATAAGTTATTTAAAACTGTTTAAGCCTCCGTCTCCACCCATACAGGATCAACAAGAGAAAGCGCTTCTTCATCCGCAATCAGCACCACATTCTCATGTTTTTTTAAAACAGAAGCAGGAATCTCTTCCGTTATTCCCTCATGAAAAAGTTTGCGAATAATAGGCGCTTTTTTCAATCCGGAAGCTAACAGTAAAATCTTCTTACTCTTCATGATCGTTTCTATTCCCATCGTAATAGCTTTCTTCGGAACTTCCTCAAGGGTGTTGAAAAATCTCGCATTAGCCTTTCGGGTCGATTCCGACAGTTCAACAATATGGGTTTTGGAATCAAAAGGCGTACCCGGTTCGTTAAAACCGATATGGCCATTCACACCGATGCCAAGAAGCTGCAGATCAATGCCGCCAAGACTTTCGATCCGCTTGTCATACCTTTTGCATTCTTCTTCAAGATCTTCCGCTTGTCCATCAGGCAAATAGGTGTTTTCAGGCGGAATTTGGACATGATCAAACAGCCTTTTTTTCATATAAAAATGGTAGCTTTGCTCGTGTTCAGGGCTTATTCCAATATATTCATCCAAATTAACCGTTAAAATCTGTCGGTAACTCGTTCCGTTCTTCTGATGGTCTTTTGCCAATAATTGATACGTTCCAGTCACTGTTCCACCCGTGGCCAGCCCGAGAACCGAATCAGGTTTTTCTTTCACTTGACGGATGATACAATCCGCAGCTTTTTGACTCATTTCCTCATAGTTGGCTACTTTTACGACTCGCATCTAACATCCCCCTTTTTTTATCAGCCGAAGGAAATTAAAGCGTTTACATCTTTATATTACCTTTTATCCGTCTAGTTATCTATACCAGTATCAAAACAGCGGAAGGGAGCACCCTTCCGCTGTTTTGATTAAGAAGTCGCATGTTCGTGTTCAGCTATTTTTTGTTTTATACGCTCCTGGTCGCGTTTTAAAATTTTCTTTAAATATTTTCCAGTATACGATTGTTCCACCTCAGCCACTTCTTCAGGCGTTCCGGTAGCCACGATCGTACCGCCTTTATCGCCGCCTTCAGGTCCTAAGTCAATAATATAATCGGCTGTTTTGATCACATCCAGGTTATGTTCAATTACAAGCACCGTATCACCGTTTTCCACAAGCCGCTGAAGGACCTTTAGAAGCCTTGCAATATCATCCACATGCAATCCTGTCGTCGGCTCGTCCAAAATATAAAACGTTCTTCCGGTAGAACGGCGATGCAATTCGGAGGCAAGCTTGACACGCTGTGCTTCCCCTCCCGACAATGTGGTAGCTGGCTGCCCCAGTTTGATATAGCCGAGACCGACATCAGCAATCGTCTGCAGTTTACGCTTGATTTTCGGAATGTTTTCAAAGAATTCAAGCGCATCTTCCACCGTCATATCCAATACATCTGCAATGTTTTTTCCTTTGTATTTCACTTCGAGCGTTTCCCTGTTGTATCTCTTTCCATGGCAAACTTCGCAAGGAACATAGACATCCGGAAGGAAATGCATTTCGATTTTGATAATGCCATCCCCGCGGCAAGCTTCACAGCGTCCGCCTTTCACATTAAAGCTGAAACGTCCTTTCTTATATCCGCGCATCTTTGCTTCCGTTGTTCGGGCAAACACATCGCGGATATCATCAAAAACGCCTGTATAGGTGGCCGGATTGGATCGCGGAGTGCGTCCAATAGGGGATTGGTCAATTTCGACCACTTTATCCAAATGTTCAATGCCTTTCACTTCTTTATGCTGACCCGGCTTTTGTTTTGCTTGGTACAGCTTATGAGCAAGCGCCTTGTAAAGAATCTCATTGACAAGGGTGCTTTTTCCGGATCCCGACACGCCGGTGACAGCGATAAATACGCCTAACGGAAACTTCACTTTCACATTTTTTAAATTGTTTTCTTTTGCTCCTATTATTTCAATAAAACGACCATCCGGTTTTCGCCGTTCCCGCGGCAGCGGAATAAACTTTTTCCCGGATAAATATTGGCCCGTAAGCGAGTTAGGATCTTTCATCACTTCCTCAGGCGTGCCCGCTGATACGATCTCTCCTCCATGGACGCCTGCTCCCGGCCCGACATCGATTAAATAATCGGCGGCTAACATCGTATCTTCGTCATGTTCTACAACGATTAATGTGTTGCCTATGTCCCGCATTTCTTTCAGCGTCTCGATTAATCGATCATTGTCACGCTGATGCAGACCAATAGATGGTTCATCCAATATATATAAAACTCCCGTCAGTCGAGAACCGATCTGAGTGGCTAAACGAATACGCTGCGCCTCACCGCCTGAAAGCGTTCCGGCCGCACGGCTTAACGTCAAATAATCGAGGCCGACATTATCCAGAAAACCAAGCCGCTGGCTGATCTCACGCAAAATCAAATGGGCAATTTTCTTTTCCTTTTCCGTCAATGTGAGATTTTCAAAAAACTTTTTCGCTTCCTTAATGGAAAATTGAGTGACTTCTCCGATATGAAGACCGCCGATTTTGACAGCCAAGGCCTCTTTCCTTAAACGATGCCCTTTGCAAGTCGGGCATTTTTGATGAGCCATGTATTTTTCCATTTGCTCGCGTATATAATCAGATGTCGTCTCTCGATAACGGCGCTCAACGTTCGGGATCACGCCTTCAAACTCGATATAATTCTCCTTGACTTGGCCGAAATCGGTCACGTAGCGAAAATAAATGCTCTCACCATCTGATCCATATAAAATTTTGTCTAAAAGCGGTTTCGGTATATCCTTGACGGGTATATCCATATCAATGCCGTAATGATCGCACACCGCCTTTAAAAGCTGCGGGTAATATTGAGAGCTGGTAGGTTCCCAAGGTGCAATCGCGTTCTCGCGCAAACTCAAATTCCAATCCGGAATGACAAGATCAACGTCCACTTTTAACCTGGACCCTAATCCGTCGCAAGTCGGACAGGCACCGTATGGACTGTTAAACGAAAACATGCGCGGCTCCAATTCGCCGATCGAAAAACCGCAATACGGACATGCATGATGTTCACTGAATAACAGTTCTTCTTGTCCGATGACGTCGATAATGACTTTTCCTTCCCCTAGTTTCAGCGCAGCTTCTAAAGAATCGGCCAAGCGGGAATGAATTCCGTCTTTTACGACAATGCGGTCTACCACCACTTCAATCGAATGCTTTTTATTCTTGTCTAATTGGATGTCTTCCTCCACATCCCGCATTTCCCCATCGACGCGAAGACGTACATACCCTTGTTTCTTCATATTCTCCAGCGTTTTGGCATGCGTTCCTTTTTTCCCGGATACCACTGGAGCAAGGATTTGCAGCCTCGTCCGTTCAGGATATTCCATAATGCGGTCCACCATTTGTTCAATCGTTTGAGAAGTAATTTCGATGCCATGGTTAGGGCAAATCGGATGGCCGATACGGGCAAATAACAGCCGCAAATAGTCGTATATTTCGGTTACGGTTCCCACAGTGGAGCGGGGATTTCGACTGGTCGTTTTTTGATCAATGGAAATAGCCGGCGACAGCCCCTCGATGGCGTCTACATCCGGCTTGTCCATTTGTCCGAGAAACTGGCGTGCATAAGCAGACAAAGATTCAACATACCTTCTTTGGCCTTCCGCATAGATCGTATCGAACGCCAAAGAAGATTTTCCAGAACCCGATAGCCCGGTTAAGACAACCAATTGATCTCTTGGAATGGTGACATCAATATTTTTCAGATTATGGGCTCGTGCTCCTTTAACAATGATTTGATCTTTTCCCATGATGGTCATCCTTCCGCTTTTAACTCTAAAATCGCATCACGCAGCTGGGCAGCACGTTCGAAGTCTAGTGCTTTGGCTGCTTCTTTCATTTCTGTTTCGAGACTGGCAATCAAACGATTCTTTTCTTCCGCAGATAGTTTTTTCTTGGGAGATTTTTCGTACGTTTCTTGTTCTTCCGCAGCATAAGTAGCTCGAATGACATCGCGAATGCCTTTTTGAATCGTTTTGGGAGTAATTCCATGCTCCTTATTGTACGCTTCCTGAATGGCACGGCGTCGTTGGGTTTCCGAAATGGCTTTTTCCATCGAATCGGTAATATGGTCGGCGTACATGATAACGTGGCCGTTTGCATTTCGAGCGGCGCGGCCTATCGTTTGAATTAAAGATCGTTCCGAACGCAAAAATCCTTCCTTGTCGGCATCCAAAATCGCCACAAGAGAAACTTCCGGAATATCCAATCCTTCTCTTAATAAATTGATCCCGACCAGTACATCAAATTTTCCGAGTCGTAAATCGCGGACGATTTCAATCCGTTCCAACGTCTTTACTTCCGAATGCAAGTATTGCACTTTTATGCCGACTTCTTTCAAATAATCCGTCAAGTCTTCTGCCATTTTCTTTGTTAAAGTGGTCACAAGCACTCGTTCATTTCTCTTCGTTCTTTCTTGAATTTCGGCAAGCAAATCATCAATTTGTCCTTCGATCGGGCGGACATCGATGGTCGGATCCAGCAAACCGGTCGGCCGGATGATTTGTTCCACCATTTCCGGGCAATGTTCCATCTCGTAAGGACCCGGAGTAGCTGATACGTACACAATTTGGTTAATATGCTTCTCAAACTCTTCAAACGTTAAAGGACGGTTGTCCAAAGCAGACGGCAGCCGGAAACCGTGATCCACCAGGACTTGCTTTCTTGCTCTATCCCCGTTGAACATTCCACGAATTTGCGGTAATGTCACATGCGATTCATCGACCACGATTAAAAAATCATCCGGAAAATAATCAAGAAGCGTATATGGAGTGGAGCCCGGCGGTCTTAACGCCAAATGACGGGAATAGTTTTCGATTCCGGAACAAAATCCCATCTCTCTCATCATTTCCAAATCATATCGAGTTCGCTGCTCCAGTCTTTGCGCTTCCAGCAGTTTTCCTTGATCTCTCAGCTCTTTTAAACGTTCTTCCAGTTCGATTTCAATATTGCGAATGGCCATCTTCATTTTTTCTTCTCTTGTGACGAAGTGAGAAGCAGGGAAGATAGCCACATGTTCCCGTTCGCCAAGAATTTCTCCTGTCAGTGCATTGACTTCGCGGATGCGGTCGATTTCATCTCCAAAAAACTCAACTCGGATACAGTGCTCATCCCGGGAAGCGGGGAATATTTCGACTACATCGCCGCGTACACGAAAGGTCCCACGCTGAAAGTTAATGTCATTGCGCTCGTATTGGATATCCACAAGTCGACGGAGAAGGTGGTCCCGCTCCATCTCCATACCAACACGCAAAGACACGACCAAATCCCGGTATTCTTCCGGCGAACCTAAACCGTAAATGCAGGAGACGCTGGCAATGATAATGACATCTCGTCGTTCAAACAGAGCGGAAGTGGCAGAGTGCCGCAATTTGTCAATTTCATCATTGATGCTGGAATCTTTTTCTATATACGTATCCGTCTGCGGCACATACGCTTCCGGTTGATAATAGTCGTAATAACTGACGAAATATTCCACTGCATTATTCGGAAAAAATTCTTTAAACTCACTGTATAATTGGCCGGCTAACGTTTTATTATGAGCGATGACCAATGTCGGTTTATTCACTTCTTTAATTACATTCGAAATCGTGAACGTTTTGCCTGTTCCTGTTGCACCAAGAAGCGTTTGATGCTTCTTTCCTTCCCGTATTCCTTTTACCAGCTGTTGAATGGCTTTCGGCTGATCGCCTTGCGGACGATATTTCGAAACAAGTTCGAAGCGATTTTCCACTCGCAAGATCCCCCCTATATTGACAGCATTTATCAGCCGAAAAGAAGAATTTCTTCCTTAATGGCTGTTTCGTGTATATAAACGATCACATAAGGTGAACGGTGATAGACAATCCTTTATCTGGTTATAACTCATTCTACCACAATTCCCTTCCCCTTCACCAATTATATGCGAACAAATTTTCGTTTCGATTCAAAGAAAATGGATAAAAAATAAAAGCAATCAATGGCATTGATCACTCTTTTAAGCATAAATTTTTCTTTTCCATAAAGAAATTCAATACTCAGCGCAAAGAAGCCAATCTTCACGATTCCGCTGAATCCTTTCCCGTTTGTTCTGTTGGTACCGTCAAGAATTTTGTGTAATGTAAATGGGGTAGGGTTTCTCTGAAATGGATTTGAATTGATAGGGGACTGATTTTCTCCACACAAGAGACTGAATATTCAGTCTCTTGCGTGGAAAGGGAGAATCCCCTTATTTTGTTTATTTACAATATTTGGTTAACAATAACGTTCTTCAAACATTCGTTGAAGAGCTTCATGCGCTTCGGCAAATCCTCGTAACTTTCTTCCTGCCCATTTCTCGTTAAAATCTTGAATCGTCAAATACACGATTTTTTCAGCGGCTTCTAAACTACTCAAACTGTTCATCGGCTTTAGACGTTTCCGAATCTCTTTGATCGTTCGTTCAATGGCATTGGTCGTGTAAATCACACTTCGAATACTGCTTGGATAATCCATAAATGTAAGGAGGACATCCAACTCATTGGCCCAAGATTGAACTTCTCTCGGATACTTGTTCGACCATTTCGACTCAAACTGTTGAAACATCTGTAACGCCATCTCCTTATTCGGTGCGCGATAAATCAGTTTGAGATCCTCTGCCACTTCAAATTGATCTTTTTTCCGAACACGATTTAGGGTGTTGCGGACTTTGTGCACGACACAGCGCTGCACATCGGCTTTCGGATACACCGCCTTAAAGGCTTCCTCCAGCCCCGGAAGGCCATCGAAGACGCCAAGAAGCACTTCCTTGACGCCTCTTTGGTAGAGGTGTTGAAGAATTTCCTGCCATACATAGGCGCTTTCTTGTCCTCCCACAAAGAAATCAAGAATTTCGCGATATCCTTCTTCGTTCACCCCTAACACCACATAAACCACTTCTTTCTCCACGGTATCGCGACGAAGTTTTACATACAAGCCGTCTAAATATAAGACAGAATAACGTTTGTGCAGGGGACGTTTGTGCCATTTCTCAATGTCTTCTTTCACGATATCGGTCATACGACTGATCGTTGAAGGAGAATAGGCCTTGCCTAAAATTCGTTCAATAAACTTGCCAATTTCACGCGTACTCATACCACTTTGATACATCTTGATGATGGCTTCCTCGAGCCAGCCCGTATGGCGTTGGTAAGGAGCGAACAATTGGGTTTGAAATTCTCCGTTTCGGTCTCTAGGGACCAAAAGACCTTCAATCCGGCCATATTGCGTATCTAGATTTCGTTGATAGTAGCCGTTTCTCATATTCGATGTTCCGGCCTGCTCTATTTCGAGGAAATTCTTGATTTCTTCCCGCATGATCAGTTCTAATTTTTCCTTTACAAACTGACGAATGACACTTTCCAGTTGATTTGCCCAGTCGACATTCGGTATACTTCTTTTAGACATAGGTAGGGTACTCCTTTCTCTAAGATTTTTGGTCCAATCAGAGAATACCCTACCTTTTTTCTTTTGATCTAGTAAAATGCTTTACACAAAATTTTATACATCATCGTTCTGTTGCTTGCTTATTTTTTTGTTTTTTTTCTATTTTTAAGAAAGGCAATGATGAGTAAAAAAATAGGAATGACGACTTGAAGTGGCAAGTGTAAAACGAGGGGAACTAAATCCAGCCCCTCTTTCATGTGCTCAAAAAAATTATCGGCAATGGATAGCGATGCAATGATCAAGATCGGAACCAGCAAATACAATAGCTTTTTATAATCAGAGATCCGAAAAATTTCCGCAATCCCGATGGAGGCGGCATAGAGAAACAGACTAACTTTAATAAAACCGCCAATCACTAATGCGATCAAAAAAAAGATATCCAGTCGTTCCAAAAATTCAGCCACTTCGATTTGCTGGATGGTTTCTAACAGAGGAAAAGTCGCCGTTGAAAAACCATCCACCCCCAGCACGGCGATGTTGACGACACTTACGATGGTTAAATTAATTCCACTGAGCGTAATCGCCGTTAATCCAATGATCTTTCCTTTTTCGGGCTTGTTTAAATACGGCAGCAACATGGTGAAAACAACGATTTCGCCAAATGGTACATACATGGTTTGCGTAACGATTGTTTTCAACACAGGCCGAATCCCGTTTTCCAGCATCGGCTGTAAATTCTCCAGTTTGATTAAACCGGAAATGACCACCAATACAAAGCCCGAAATCGCCAGCAAATAAAGAGCCACAAAGGATAATTCGCTCGTTCTCGCAATCACTTCTATTCCTTTGTTCAGGCCATATAAAATGGTCGCCATCATAATGGCATTAATAATCAACACAGGTGTCTCGGGATAGGCAAATGTTGCCACTAATTCCCCGAAATCGCGCAGCACTCTTGCTGCTAAATAAAGAAAATAAATGCAATAGACAAAGCCGATCACTTTCCCTACAAACGTCCCTAAAAGGTCTTGTGCATAAGTGGCCAGAGACTTGTCGGGAAAATACAGATAAAGGCGATGGTAGACAAGAAATAAAAGCAATCCTCCCAACAACCCACCTAATATCGTCATCCAAGCATCTTGCTTAGCCTGGACTCCTAAAGTGAGGACAATGGCACTTCCCATTTCAAATAGAAAGATGAGAATGAATAACTGAAGGCCGTCTATTTTTGCCTTCTCCATTCATGGATCACCGCCTTTTTTCTTCCTTAATAGTGGACAGGAATGATTTTGTCCGCAATTCTGAACGCCGTATGTGCGTCCTCACTTCAACCTTTATGTTCATAGTTGGGAAATAATCATCGCTCCACTTCGTGTGTACCCTTTTCCAAAACTTCGGATCGTGCCTATGGATCGCATCGCCAAAGCCAAAAATATCCGTGTGGTTCCGTTGAGCGATTTTGATCGCTCGCTCAATTTCTCTTTCAATTTCTCTATTGGTTTGTCTTTCAATTTTTTGTATGACTCGTAAGTTCGTGATATCAACCGGAACGAACATTTCTCCAATATCGCCTTCCACTTTCACCAAGACGGACCCTACCGGTTTTCCGTTTTTCACTTTGGCTGTCAGCTTTGTTTTGTCCCGAATCACTTCATAGGAAAGGGCCTTTTTTCTTCCACCCCAATCGACGCTTACACTCGTGGCCCTCATCTTTCCCAGCGACCAGGTTACTCCTCGCGCTGTTTTGCCGTACACCCATTTTTTTAGTTTTCCATCTTTAATCATGGCGAATCCGCTTATTTCGATATTACTCATCGGATTTGTTCTTTGCAGGTTTTCCATCGTCCTCTTTTGTTCACTGTTAAGGATCAGCCTGATCCCCGGAATGACCGGTTGTTTTCCCGGGGAAATCAATTGTTGAATGACATCAGCAATTTTGGTTGGGAAAGTTTCACTCCATATTGACTCGGAAGTCGTCAGCGTTTTGCGAATTTGATCAGCGGGAATTTTATCAATTGGCGTCAAAGTTTCTAAAATGGTCTGCGCCTTTGTTCCTTTTGCAACCACCATTGTCGTTGTGTTTCGAAATTGTTGGTCTCTTTCGATGGCTTCCAGTATAACAGGTATATTTTTTTTAGCCACTTTTTCTCCTATTACGAGCATATTCGTATGAGAAAAGTACAAACGCCTTGAAATCATTGTAGAAGCTTTTCTGGCAGCTTCAACGATGTTATCACCTTTTTGATGATACACGACTATCGGCAGTCCTTGTCCTCCTCCGCCACCTTGCTGGACAGCCCCGGCCACATTTCCGGGATTGACAATTTGCATGCTGACCTCATATTTTCCATCCTTCGTCATATCGATGCCGAGTGCCAACACCAACGCCAGATCGGTCAGTTCACGCTTGCTCCAACACCCCGAAAGGAGAAGTTGCACACATACTATCATGAACAATAAGGACCGCTTACGAATCATTTTTTTCACCTTTTTCATTCTCTTTCTGAGAATAGGAATGATCCGGCGGCTGCGGCCGCTGATGTTCACCCGCTCTTGTAATGTTCGATTGGCTAATGAGCCATGGTCTCTCTTTAAATTCCCAGATTGGCTTGCGAACTACTGTGTCGCCAAAATTAGCCGGTATAAAAGGAGCAAGCGGAGTCATATACAGCACCCCAAATGAGCGAAGGCTGCATAGATGAATCACCATCACCAATATTCCCATCAAGCAGCCGTAAAACCCGAATGTCGCCGCCATCACCATAATAATAAAACGAATCAATCGCGCCGATATCGCAATAGAATAAGCAGGGGTCGCAAAATTGGCAATCGCTGTAATCGAAACGACAATGAGCATAGCCGGCGATACAAATCCTGCTTGAACCGCTGACTGGCCAAGGACAATCGCCCCCACAATCGATACCGTTTGTCCGATTGCCCGCGGAAGCCTTACCCCGGCCTCACGCAAAATTTCAAACGTTACTTCCATAATCATTGCTTCCACAAACGCCGGAAAAGGAACCGATTCACGCTGTGCTGCCAGCGCAATCACAAGAAGGGTCGGTATCATTTCCTGATGAAAAGTAGTCGCTGCAATATAGATAGCCGGACCTACGAGAGAAATAAAAAAAATCAGCACTCGTAAAAAACGGAGGGCAGAACTAAGATCAAACCTGCCATAATAATCATCCACCGCCTGAAAAAACTGGATAAAAACGGCCGGCGCCAAGAGGACATATGGTGTGCCATCCACCAATATCGCTACTCTTCCTTCCAATAAATTAGCCGCCGCCACATCCGGTCTTTCGGTATGAAACAACGTTGGAAAAGTAGTAAACGTTTTGTCCTCAATCAGCTGTTCTATGTAGCCAGTCTCCAGAATACTATCGATATTGATCCGCTTTAACCTTATCCTGACTTCCTCTACCACTTTTTCATTGACAATTCCTTTAATATACATAATCGCCACATCTGTCTGCGTCACTTTGCCAATTTTCATGGATTCCAGCCATAGATTCGGATTTTTAATTCTTTTTCTGATTAAGGCACTGTTTGTTCGGATCGTTTCCGTAAAACTGTCCTTCGGCCCGCGAATGGAAATTTCCGTAACCGGCTCCGATATTTGCCGCTTTTCCCCTCCTCTTGTATTAGCCGTTAACGCTTTAGAAACGCCATCTACCAGGATGATCGTTTGTCCCGTCATTAAATTGGTAAACAAATCTTCCCAACAATCTAATTCCTTCACTTCTCCGATCGGTAAAATTTTTTCTTTCAATACCTGAAGCGCTAACTTCGGGTTTTCCAAATTTTGTTCGTTCGTATCTTTCATGGCCGATTCTATCAAAAAGTCTTTTACCGTCCGATCGTCTACAAGCCCTTCCGTATAAATAATGGCAGCTGTGACATCCGCTTCCTGACCCATTTTGATGACACGAACAATGATATCGCTGCTGTTGCCCGTTGTTTCTTTGATGACATCTATATTGGTCGCAAGCGATTTCTCTATATCTCCTTTTGGCACATTTTTGGATTGTCCTAATTGCTCTTGTTTTTTGCTCACCTGTTTTTTCTGTTTGTTCTTTTTGCCTTTATGAAAGAACATTTTCTTAAACAATCCCATCATAATCCCTCGTTTTCAAAAAATGGATGTATCTGTAGTTTCCCGCATATACCGTGGAGATTATACGAACTTTTTTTCTTACATGATCTGGGACAAAATAGAGAAAAATAAAGAAAACATATGTTGTGAGGATGTCATCATGAAGGTCATTTTTTCCGTTCTTTTAATCATCGTGGTTCTTTTCGCTTTAATTTTTTCACTCGATTTACTGTTAGGGTACCGATATCAAAATGCGTTTTTAAAAACGCTCGACCCCTTTCGAATAATGGAAAAAGAAGAAATTATAACGCTTGCTCTCTTTTTTATTGTGTACATCATCAAGCAAGTCATAAGACTATATAAAAAAAAGAGCAAGAACAAAAACAATCAAAAAAGCAGCCCCCAAAAATAAGCTGCTTTTTTATGCGATAAACATATTCAAAAAAACAAAAACAATGGAAATGTTTTCAATCAGAGGTTATTACACTGTCTTTCATTGGTGAACTTCTATCAGTGGGAGTTCGCTGTCTGATCACGCGGGATCAAAAGGACGTAGCGTCTCGTTTAAAGCTCAAAATCTGCCTATTCATGCAACCTCAGCAGCAAAAAAAATAGCGCCAGGAATGATCAGCAACAGTTCCTAAGCGCTTTTCTTTTGACTTCTTTTCCAATAGTTCGATAACCAAAATCCAGCCGTTAAAGAAGCGGCATCAATGATCACCAAAGGCCACGTATGAGTATATCCTTTGTAGGCGGAAGCAGCGATTAAGGCGACAGTTAAAACCAGTCCAATGACTTCATTATACGTGATACGTGCAAACAGCAGCACCAGTAATCCGGGAACAAACATTGCCAACAATATTTTCCCTTCCATATCCACACCCCTTTGGCACCATTCTGCTATACATCATATAACATACAGAATAAACTGAAAAGTCATTTACAAAAAATTACTGCTTTCTGTTTATTCAGACAGATTTTGTTTTTTGAAAATAATATCTTCTGTCATTTGTTCCAGTTCACTTTGCGGAATGTATGTCTCCGATAATAAATCAGGCACGATTTCCTTCAAAAAGTATTGAACGCAATTCATATCTTTAAACTCCATAATAGTGGACAAAGCTTCCTGATAAATTTCGCGGAATAGCGGTTCTGGATTTCCTTTTTGGATTTCCCCGAACGATTCATAGAGTAAATCAATTTTATCCGCCACTGATAAAATTCTCCCCTCTAATGTATCATCTTTCCCTTCTTGAAACCGTTCCAGATAAATCGATTGAAATTCTTCAGGAAATTCTTTTTCCACGAATTTCTTCGTCATTTGCGCCTCCACTTGTGAAAATAGCTCTTTTAATTCATTAGAAGCGTATTTCACAGGCGTTTTTATATCGCCGGTAAACAATTCCGCATAATCATGGTTGAGCGCTTTTTCATACAACGCTTTCCAATCTACTTTTTCGCCATGCGCTTCTTCTACCGTTCCTAAAAATTGGGCAATTTTCGTCACTTTAAAAGAATGGGCTGCAACCGAGTGCTCTTGATATTTAAACTTTCCCGGACAACGAAACAGATTTTCTAAGTCTGATAAACTTTTAAAGTAGTTGTGTACTCCCATAAGCCATCCTCCTTAAAAAGTATATTGCGAATGATTGTATCAATTTTTGTTGAAAGTTTCCACTAAAATGGATGAATTATCGAATCATCATGGAAATCGTTACCGCACCAATACCCGTCTCATCTCGGTTACGGTGGGCGCCATTCGCCAATCTTATGGATGAAAAAAGACCGCCCTTTTCATGTTACGAAGAACATTTCGCTAAAAGGGAGGCCTCTCTTTATCGCGGGAAACAACTGCTATGATACAGCTGACCCGTTTATATGTCTTTCTTCATCAATGAAAATTAACCCAAGTTCATGGTGTTCGCCTTCATATAAAGAACTTTGGGCAAAGCGAACTTGGCCGTTCACATCATACACTTCCAATTTGCAAAATGCACGGTTGCGTTGAAGCGCTTCATAAAATTCTTTCTCGCTGTTGACTTCCACTCCGTTCGTTTTACGGATAATTTCCCCACTTTTCAGTCCCATTTTATGAGCGGGTGTAAAGGGGAGAACCCCCAAAATCAAAACACCTTTCGTACTGGGCGTAAAAAAATGGGGCTGACTTTTTTGCCGATTGTGGTCAAAATAGGAAATCGCCAACCGACCGGCAAAAGCAAAGATCAAGGCTGCATAGCTTATGACCGGGACCCAATGAGACACGAAGGCAAGCAATAAGGTAAACACACCGAGCCAAATCACCTTTCTGCCCGTTTCCTTCAACGCCCTCTCCGGAATAGAAGCCGTCATCGTCCGTTCAAACCCTATTAAAAAAGGAAAGAAAAACAACGTGAATGATTGTGCTCCAATGGAAAAGAACGGCCACCAATCAAAAGAAGAACGAATATGATCAGCAGGTAGCAATAAAAACACAGGAATGAGCCACGTACGTTGAGAATAGTGAGCGCCCACCGTCAATCCCCGCGGACTTTGGACAAGTCTTGGCGAAGTGTCCCGCCAAGCATTTCGATAAATGAGCGCCCCTTCTCCTATAAGAAGAAGCCCCACAAGAACAGAGAGCGATACAAATACGAGCGGTTCTGAAACGGTGGAATCAGCATTAGGCAGACCCATGCCAGCTGCTTTCGCCACATAATACAAAATGGCCGCACCGCCAAAAATCCATGCCGGCGATAAAAACCGGGCCCTGAAAAAGCTAAGCAGCAGAGTGGTCGTGGCTAACAGAGCGCATGAAAACCAAGACACTTCAACACCAAGAGCCAGCGTACAGGCGGAAATAATGACCCCGGCGACCAATCCAGCCGGAAGCAACATGCGCAATTCGTGGTACATATCGTATACACTGATATCAAAATCTTTCCGTTCTCTTTTTACCCGCCATAATCCAATACAGACAGAGAAGATGAAAGAAAAATAAAAAAGCGGATGGAGAAAAAGTTTACCAAAGCCTTTTGCCAATTCAAGCAGAATATCTTGTATCAATAGGAAACCACCATCCTTTCTTCCGTCTCACCGTTTTGACTGTAATCTCATTGTATCAAATGAATGATGAAAACACATATAAAATTACACAAAGATCATAATGAAATCATAGCGGACTTCTCTTTCGCCGCAAATTCTTTTCATGAAGTTCACCCGTCACACGTTCTGGACAATGGCAGCAAAAGGACAACCGTTAACGGCCAAAACTATTTCTATATTACATAAACCAGATATCAATAGACAAAACCTTAAATGTCATTTAGTTTTTACAATTTTTTCATCATCGCTGACAACCTTTAGCGCCACATTCAGCTGCAAATCATTTTTATCTTTTTTCATCTCTTCCATGATTTTAGTCTCCAGCATTTGCGCAGTCTGTTTATCAATTTGTCCGTTCACTTTTATTCGATTTTCCATTTGAAAGGCGCGAACCGCTTTTTCCGTTTGAGCGCTAAAATAGCCATCGGTCCGTCCGGGAGCGTATCCCAGTCCATCCAGCATTTCTTGGGCGTTTTTGACTTGATCGGTATTCATATCTTTCTTTAGCGGTTTTTCTATTTGAAGAGGATGAACGTAGAAATAGTCAGGCTGCTTCACCACAATGTTCGGTTCAATCCCTTTATGATGAATCCAATTGCCGTTTGGCGTCAGCCATTTATAAGTCGTTAATTTAATATTGCTGCCGTCACTGAGGGGAACCGCTTGCTGAACCGTTCCTTTGCCAAATGTCTTTTGTCCGATTAAAGTATATCCTTCTGCCTCCTTCAGTGCTGCGGCTAAGATCTCAGATGCAGAAGCGCTTCCGCCATCTGTAAGGACCACAATCGGATAAGGTTTAGCTTTTTTGGTCGTTGAATAATATTCCACTTTCTTTCCGGATCGTTCTTCGATTTGCAAGTACGGCTTATGATCCGTAACGAGTTCTTTTAAAATTTCTTCAACGCTTGTCAATAATCCTCCTGGATTGCCCCGAACATCGAGAACAAGTCCTTTGATGTGTTCTTTCTCTAACTGCTTTAATTTCTTTTTAAAGTCTTTTCCCGTTTCTTCCGAAAAAGAGGTAATTTCGATATATCCTATTCGTTTTCCATGTTCTTTCTTGATTTTTCCATTCACCGTTTGAATCGGTATTTCGCCCCTTTTCACTTTAAATGTCAACGGTTTTGCCGCCCCATCTCTTCTCACTTCCAACGTGACGGATGTTCCCTTTTTTCCGCGGATTTTTTCAGTCGCCTTATATAAATCCAACCCCTCTACGTTTTTGCCATTGACTTTAATAATCTGATCGTTCGGCTTTAAACCTGCCTTTTCCGCCGGTGAATCTTTCAAGGGCGAAACGATGAATACTTTTCCGTTTCTAACGGTGATCTCAGCCCCGATCCCTTCAAAAGCAGAGTCCAAAGAATCATTAAACTGGTGAGCGGTTTCAGTATCCATATAAACGGAATAAGGGTCTTTCAAAGCAGCCAGCATTCCGGAAATCGCTCCTTCCACCAGCTGACCGCTGTTCACCTTCTCCACGTATTTTTTCGAAATCAATTCATACGCCACTTCCACTTTATGGAGTTCATCCGGAAGTTTGTAAGATGCCTCGCCTGTTTGGCCAGGCTCCCTGCTTTCTTGCGGGGCACTCTGATCCCAAATTTTCAATCCTGCATATGTGCTCCCTGCACCCGTTAAAAAAGAGCACGACACAAGAAGAGCAGCCCATTTTCTCTTCATCACTCATACATCCTCCTGTCCAAAAGCCTTCCCCTCTTTTTGAGGTTCGAGCTAAGCCTAACGTTCGTGTCATTATCTATATTCACGGAAAGGACAAGTTATGAAGAGAAAGGTTCGGCTGCCAGAAAACATTTTTATATGGAAACTCCGGATATAACAGCCCCTAAGCTGGCATTCCTTGGTTCAAGCGCCAGTTCATTTAACACTTCAAAGCTTTGCAAGATTGTTTCCTTTTGATGCCATTGCTCTATCGTTTCCCTTGTGGCGGCGATATCATAATAATAGACTGAAGCGGTCTTGCCTGTATGTTTTATTTCGACATTTGGCTCAGATAGAGGTTGTTCCGTCAATACAACCCATTCCGTTTCAGCAGTATTGGAAGAGGCATGGGAAAAACAAGGTTTTTTCCCTACTGAAGTTTGTTTGAGAACATGGATTAAATCTTCTACCATGGCGCTTGCAGTTGGATACTTTCCGGCACCGGGGCCTTGAATGGTCACTCTGCCAATTAAGCTTCCTTGGAAGGAAACAGCATTCTCCACTCCTTCTACACCGTAAAATGGATGCGTCGACGGTACAAAGACAGGCTTGACAAAACCTTTCAAATGGCTTCCTTCTTTTTTTATATCCGCTACATGCTTTACGCGACATCGCAGTTGATCGGCAATTTCAATAACTTCGCTTGTGATATGAGTAATTCCTTGCTTTTCAATCGTTTCCCAGTCAGGCTGGATTCCCCAGCCAACGTTGCTTAATATCAAGAGCTTATAAAAAGCATCGGTCCCTTCGATGTCATTGGCCGGATCAGCCTCTGCATAACCTCTTGCTTGAGCGTCTTTTAACGCTTCATGAAAACTGATTTTCTTTTCTCTCATTTCCGATAAAATAAAATTGGAAGTTCCATTTAATATTCCTTGTATTTCTTCCACTTCATTGACTCTTAACAGCGCAAGCGTTTGAAGAATCGGGGTTCCACCGGCCGTCGTCGCTTCAAAACCTATTTGAACGCCGTTTTCTTTTGCTTTCTTTAACAGTTCCTGACCGTGGCGGGCAAACATGACTTTATTGGCAGTGATGACGTGGATACCTTTTTCTATTGCCATTGATAAATAAGTATGGCCCGGCTCTTCTCCCACTATAGCTTCAAATATCACTTGCAAGCCCGGAATCGCCAAAATGTCTTCAAATTGGGTCGTAACGATCACAGACTCATCTACATCCCGTTCTTTTTCCGGATGTTGAATCAAGATTCCCGCAACTTCCACTTCTTTCCCAAGCAGCTGTTTCAGCCGACTTTGATGGGATTGAATCGATTGATAAACTCCTTGTCCCACTGTACCAAAACCCAAAATGGCTGCTTTAATTTTCTCTGTCATGTTTGCTCCTCCTTCACATCAATCTAGAATGCTTTTTATTGCAACCCCTTGTTGATACTCCTCGATACAAACAAAACGGCTCTAAATGAAAAACGTCCTCTTCTTAAGAAGAGGACGTTGATGGACTCCTCCTCTTATCTTTCAGATCTATATACAAGATCTGTAGGACTTAGCACCTTTTCAAGCAGTACTGCTTGAAGGTTGCCGGGCTTCATTGGGCCTAATCCCTCCGCCGCTCTTGATAAGAGTGAAATATTCGTTATTTTCAGTTTGTTGTGAATAAATGAAAAAAAGAAACTTTTGAACAAATTATAGTGAATCTATGGACTAAAGTCAATGCCCTTTTCAATGATCCACATGGTTGTGCTTGTCCATGTTCGATACGGAACAGTGCCGGACCATCGACCTTGCTAACTTAGAACGGTCGCACATTCGCACTGCAAAAGTTTTGATTTATTGTACCCGTGGTGCTAGTTGAGCTTTAGCGCTCAACTAGCCCAAGTGTAACCAGGGAATAAGCTAACAATATACCGTCTAGTGCCACTTCAAATCCGATAATCGAATTGGCTCGGATCCCCGTGATGCGATAGTGGTCAACCAGAACCGAGAACACCGTCTCGATCACTTTGCGTTTTTGTTGGATCCACTGCTCCCATGTCTCAGACGCACGATGTTTCTGGTTTTTTCGAGACGGAGTCCAAAGCGCCATTTGGTATTCTTCGTACAGCCTTTTTTGCAAGTCACGGCTAATGAATCCTTTGTCCCCAAAGTTATAGGGATGAGGAATTTGAGTCATCACGCTTTCGGCTGCGATTCGATCGTGGCAAGATGCTTCCGTCACCACATACCCCATTGGCAGCCCTTGATCGGTCACTTGAAGGTGCAGCTTCAACCCGTAGTACCATTGCTTTTTGGAAGCGCAATACCCGATGTCGGCGATCTCTTGAAACCGTTTGACGCGATGCATTCTTGCCGTATGGCACAACGGGAGCGGCAAGCTGTCAACGACGGCATAGGCATGATGTTGACCGCGTTTTGCCAGCTCATGACGGATCCATTTGATGGCGAAACCAAGCGCCCGGCAACGGCGGTTGTATCGGGAGCGTTCAAGAAACGAGCCGTTTGTGAACAAATTTCCCGTGACAAAACGATGCCACGCCCGTTCAGAAGTAAAACCGAGCAGCTTTCCTAAAAGATGAATGGCGATGATGACAGCGTCCTCTTGCTTGACCAAATGGCGATTTCGACGATGAAGATGCACCTGAATGCATGAAAGTTGAGCAGAAACAAAAACGAAAATGGCGGCATATTGCTTTTGAATCTTGGCCCGATCTGTAGTAAAATGAAAGTGCTCTTGCATGGGGATTCTCCTTTCGAATGGTAGGTCGCACTTTCATTCTACAGGAGATTCGCCAGCAAGGGCTATTTTTATGCTTGCTCAAGTTTATCTAGCACCACGGGTTTATTGTATTTCTTTTACGAACAAAAATTCGTCCCGTATCGGTATATGGTTCTCGGGATTCATAAGGGGGATTTCAGGCTTTCTCTTTCTCGCGATATTCACGGCATTCGGGATGACCTTTACACATTGATATCCTCTTTTTTGATAAAATCGGATAGCCCTCAAATTATCATTAGTCGTAATCAGTTTCATTTTCTTACAATTTTGTTCTTTAGCAAAAAATTCAACACGATTCAGCAAAGAAGTTCCAATGCCTTTATTTTCTTCCATACTATCCAACGATATAATTTCGCATTCATCTTTTGAAATGTAAAAAGTAATGAATCCATTGATTTCTCCTTTTAAGTTTAGAGAGACAAATCCATCCAATTCCAAGCAATCGTATGTACCGCTTGATGTCACCATTTCTGTGCTCCCCCATTGCTCTTTAAAAAATTTTAAAATGAACTCCTTCCTTACATCTTTTATTGGTTTTATCATTCATCATTCTCCTCTCCTTTGCAGTGGTTCAATGGCTATGCATTGATCGTCAAGCATTGTGCCACTCATTTCTTCCATTGAGGAAAAAGCGAGCCTATATGCAAGTTTCTTGGTGTAAAAGTCCAGTTTGGGTTATTTGTTTGAAAAGTGTTTAATGGAAAAGGGAAGACCTAATTTACTAAATAAAAGGAGTGTGACGGGTTATCTTTACTATTTGAATGGAGAAGAACCGCCTTCACTTTCATTGTAAAAGATTTTTTTGTTGCATACACACTTCATTTTGAAGATTATCAGTATTTCGAATTCCATTCGTTCGGCGATCATGTTCGCCATGATGATGAGGATTTATCAGGCCGATAGAAAGAAAAGCAGGCCCTTAAATATGTTTAAAAATGAGATCATGATAAGGCCGACATACAAACAACAGGCTGATTCAGAGAGATTGCCTCTAAAAATCAGCCCGTATAATGAAATTCAATGTTCAACCTTTTTCCAGACTTCGCGTTAAAACGCTACTGCCGGGATAGTAAGAAAGCAAGGCAATGTTTGAACACATTTAATTTTGATAACCGATTTTGTCGAAACTTTTTCCAAATGTCAAACATACTTCTTCGCAATAAGCACCTTACTAGTAACCGAAACCAACGAAAGCCGTACCAACAATAATCAACAAAATAAACAACACAACAATCAACGCAAAACCACCTGCATAAGCTCCGCCCATCATAACACCTCCATTTGTGAGTACAGAATAACATATTCCAATTGCCCCTCAGATGCCCGGGCTCGTGTAGCTGTCCATCGATTTTTTTCAAAATGAAAAAGAGAGCCTGACGTGTGTCAAGCTCTTCCATACCTTAAAAATTAATATATTTCCGTGGATTAACAGCATATCTTTTATCCGGAGTCCATGGCCCTTCATGAATTTCAAAATGAAGATGCTGGCCGGTTGATTGTCCCGTGCTTCCCATATAACCGATCACTTGTCCTTTCGAAACGTGTCCCGATTGGACGAGACGCGCGGACATATGGGCATAAACCGTCGTAAATACTTTTCCATTAATGGAATGTGAAATAAAAATACAGTTTCCATAAGAAGTAGAATAATAGGAGCGAATCACTTCTCCTGATGCGGCAGCCACTATTGGAACGTTGGAGCCGCTGTTCGCGATATCGATTCCTTCATGGAATTCAGAACCTCTAGCGCCAAACTCAGAAGAAATCACCCCGGCTGCCGGCCGAGTAAAGGCCCCAGACGAAACTTCAGGCATCGGTCCTTGGCTGGCGGACTGAACGGAATGTTCATTGCCAGTTGGCTGTGGTGCTTGTGCGGCCTCATTTTTTCGGTTTTTCTCGCTTTGAATCGCTTGTTGAATAGCCGACTGTTGAGATGCCAGCAATTCTTGTTCTTCTTGAAGGCTTAATTTATCGTTTTCAACGTCTTTCTGCTCTTTTGCCAACTGCTTCATCAACGAGTCTTTTTCCGTTCGTTTGGCATTTAAACGTGCCGTTAAATCTTTTAAATCCTGCACCATTCCTGTTAAACGGTCCAACTCTTTTTCTACTTCTTTGCGATTATTCTCTAGCTTTTCTTCATCTTTTTTTTGCTCATCCAAAATCGTTTTATCGGCGTTTACAAGAGCAGTCACCGCTGTGGCGCGGTCGATAAAATCACTAAAACTTTCAGCACCAAGCAGCACGTCTATGTAGCTAGCGCTTCCCCCGCTTTGCTGAAGTGCACGTGCCCGTTCCTTAAGCACTTCGTTCCGTTCCTGAATACGCTTTTGAATTACTTTAATTTCTTTTTTCAGATTTTCGATTTTTTCGTTTGTCTCTTTCATTTGTTTTTGTTTCTCAGCAATTTTTAATTCAGCATCTTGAGCAGCCATATCGATCGCTTTTATTTCTTTCGCCAACTTGCTTTGCTGGTCTTTTAGCTCGTTTAGTTTTTGGTCTTTTTCTTGAAGATGATGCTTGAGGTCCGCCTTTTTTTGTTCGATTTGTGTATTTTTCGATTCCAAATCTGAAATTTTGGAAGCAAAAGCGGCTTTTGTGAAGCCAAAATTGCTTCCAAGCCCTAAAGAAGCAGCCAAAGCGGCCGAAAGAACGACTCTCTTTTTCACCATAAATCCCCTTTCCCTATCATTTTTTCTAACGTTACAAGTATGTAGATCTAAAAAACTTTAAATTTTCAAGAAGCGGCGAACAGACAAGAAGCTTCCCCACATTCCGATAAAAACGCCGACCAATAAAATAATGGCGCTTACTTGGAACACAAAAGGCGTATAGGAAAGAATTTGGATAAAATGATCATGCACATGCGTTTGAAAATATTGATAGATTACTTTATAGACAACCGCCACAAATGCGATTGGAATGACAGAACCTAAAATTCCGATCCAAAGCCCTTCCAGTAAAAAAGGCCAGCGAATAAACGAATTGGTGGCTCCAACGAGTCTCATAATTTCAATTTCTTTTCGTCTTGAAAAGATGTTCATTTTAATCGTGTTCGAAATTAAAAACATGGCAGTGAACAATAATCCGATCAGAAGCACAAGGCTGACATTCCTTGCCGTTTCAAGCACCCGAAACAATTTTTTGATTTTCTTTTCTCCGTAGACCACTTTTTCCGTATGATCGAAATGACTGATTTTCTCAGCCACTTTTGACGTATCTTTCGGATTTTTCGTTTTGACGATGAACACATCGTAAAGAGGATTATCTTGTTTAAAAAGTTTAAATTCGTCTCCCATGTCTTTAATCAAATTTTGCAATTCTTGTTCTTTTGAGGAAAACTGGACGGATTTCACTTGGGGCATCGATTCAATTTGTTCTTTGAGCTCTTGTTCGTCTTGCTTATTGGCGTTAAGAGCAATATGCACCCTGATTTCGACGTCTTTTTCCATATCCGTGGCTGCTTTGTTCATATTAAATAAAATGATCAGAAACACTCCGACCATCAATAAAGTGACGGTCACTGCCGAAACGGATGCGAACGTCATCCAGCCGTTGCGGCCGAGGCTCTTAAAACTTTCTCGAAAGTGGCGACGCACTGTTCTAGCTTTCATATCCGTACTCACCTCGCTGCTCGTCACGTACAATCCGCCCGTTATCAATAGCAATCACCCGATGGCGGTTTGTATTGACAATTTCTTTGTTGTGAGTCGCCATGACAATCGTCGTGCCTGTTCGGTTGATTTTTTCAAAAAGATTGATAATATCCCAAGATGTCTCAGGGTCTAAATTCCCGGTTGGTTCATCCGCGATCACCACTTTCGGACGATTCACAATCGAGCGCGCAATCGAAACACGCTGCTGTTCCCCGCCTGAAAGCTCATCGGGAAACATTCTCGCTTTATGCTTTAAGCCGACCAATTGCAGTACTTCCATGACTCTTTTTCTAATTTTTTCCGGTTCTTCTTCAATCACTTCCAACGCAAAGGCGACATTTTCATAAACAGTCAGCGTCGGCAACAGTTTAAAATCTTGGAATACAACTCCAATATTTCTCCTCAAAAACGGAACTTTGCTGTTTTTCAAGGTAGAAACGGTGGTCCCATTGACAATTACGGTGCCTTTTGTCGGTTTTTCTTCCCTATAAATCAGCTTGATAAAAGTGGACTTGCCTGCACCGCTCGGGCCAACGATGTAAACGAATTCTCCTTTACCAATCCTTACATTAAAACCATTGGCCGCCACTACGCCGTTCGGATATTGCTTAAAAACATCCTTCATTTCTATCATTTTAAAACCACCTAAGTCTTTTATTTCTTGTCGAATTTATGACTCTAACCCATTTTTTTAGGGAAAAATCGCAAAATCTAGCGAATTTTCAACTCAAAACTCATTATAGCATTGAATATCTTTCACTCATTGAAAATTTATGTTACATTTTGATTTCAGAATGTAAAAATAGTAGAGAAGTCCGTATCCGGCTGATGACCATATACGAAAGAATACAATCCTTTTTTCGACAGAAAAAAAGCTGAGCGCTTCCATCGCACTCAGCTTTATTCTTTTCATCCATTTTTCCATTTGATTTTCTAGAAACAACATTGTTAAGCGTTTTATTATTTTTTATTGGCCAGCCATTCAGCCATTTTTTCGGCGTCCTTTCCTTGTACAACTTTTGGAGGCATTTGTCCACGGCCATTTTTCAGAATATTTAAGATTTCCTCTTTGCTGTATTTAGAACCAACTTTTTGCAAAGAAGGACCGACACCGCCTTTTAAATTTTCCCCATGGCAGCTAATGCACTTATTGTTGTAGATCTGTTGCGGGTCATCTCCTTTACTAGCCGATTCTTTTGCATTATCGCCATTGCCTCCACCACAAGCGGCAAGTAGAATCGATGTTCCAAGTATAAGCCCCATCAACTTTTTCATTTTTATCCTCCCTTGTGATCAGAATAGAACTCCTAAAAAATTATACCAATTTTATTTCACTTTGGAACTGCTTCACATCTCTTCCATTTCCCAATGACATCACGAACATGCTGCCAGGATATTCCTTTCCGTAAATGGTTTCCATTTCGTGAATTTCCGTTTGAATCTGATCCAAACCGATTATCTATTATTTATTATGAGCGTAATAAATGAAAAAAATCTTCCTATATAGGGAAGCAAATTTTAAAAAGAAAAGGTCTGTTTCTAAAGTCAATAAAATGCCCAAGAGCACCCCTTTCTTCATGTAAAACCTTATTTCGGGTAATTATGGATGATCGCGAAATTCACTCGCTTTCCGCGAGCTCTTCGTTCCTTTACCATTTCAAATCAATTCGTATTTAAGAAAAAAACATTAAAAAGGCTCCCGAAAACTATGTTATCGGGAGTCATGATTTCCTGCAGTGAAAATCTTATTTTCCAACGAAATTTGGTTTTCTCTTCTCTACAAATGCCGCTACTCCTTCTTTAAAGTCTTCCGTTGTCCGAAACAAACCATATGCTTTTCCTTCCAATTCAATACCTGTGCTAAGAGCTGTTTCATCCGCTGCATTCAGTACTTGCTTACATACTTTTAATGCAAGCGGCGAAAACTTGACAAGTTCATCGACCAGTGCGTCCACTTCTTTTTCTAGATCTGCTTTGGATACTACTTTCGTTAGAAGCCCCCATTGATAAGCCTCATCAGCCGGTATTCTTCTAGCTCTCATGATCATAAGCGACGTAATTTCTTCGCGTTCCAATAGTTCAAGGGCTTCTTTTTCATCAAAGTCAGGTAATACGACATACTTGCCATTTAAAAACATGATGGATAAAAGAGATCTCATTCCCATCGTATGATAAAGCGGCATTGTGCCTAACGTACTTTTTTCTAAAGCATCTTCCGTGATATAGCGGTTTTTGGCCGCAACGACCGCTACCGGCTCGCCAACATACCGCACTTTATCAATAGCCATTGGATAGTATTGAACTGGCGCTGTCACTCCGACACTGAATGGATTTAATAAAGGCTCAATATCCTTCCCAGTCACAACTCCTTTTACCCCCGGAATTTCCAGCGCTTCTGAATAATCGATAGAAACGATTTTAGCATGAGGGTAAGGACTTCTTAATATCGCCACATGAGCGGTATTAGGCGGCGTCCCGATATCATCGATGTATTTTCCCTGCCCTGTCAGCAATCTGGCATCTTCTATACGAGTTACTTTTTTACCAATCAATTGACTCATTTTACCTTACCTCCTTCCGAAGAAGTTCCTCATAATCTTCCGGTGTATCAACATCCTCAGGATGTGGTTTATCCAACCTAGCCAAACGAATCTGGTTGGCAAACTTCTTTAAGACGGATCTGGCCCCTTCATCCCCTGTTACATTGAAAAGATACGGAAACATCGAATGGTCAAACAGAACGGGATGCCCTCTTTTGGACTGATATTGCGCTTGAACAATAGGGGCTTCATTCGATACATAACATCGAATGACTTCATTAATATCATCCTCTGTTACAAGCGGCTGATCACCGAGCAGCACAACGGCAGCATCCGTCGTAGAAGGCAGATTTGTCACCCCTGCTTTTAGCGATGTAGACATTCCTTTACCCGCCTCATCATTCAACACTAGTTTGTTTACAGACGAACTCCATACTTCCTGTTGAAGCCCGGCTATATCGGGATTCACGACAACAATGACGCCATTTAAGCAGGAATTGGTGCTGGCATCCAAAACATGCCGGATCATGGATTTCCCTTTGTATGGAAGAAGCAGCTTAGGTTTTCCCATCCGTTTTGAAAAACCTGAAGCTAAAATGATTCCCCAAATGTTTTTTCTCTTCTTCTGTAAAATCGGCAGACGCCTCCTTCACACAAATTGCCTCATATCCGCTAATTGCGATAGCTTCTGTCCCGAGCCACCTCTATATACCATCGTAATTTCGGCTAAGATGCTCAATGCGATTTCTTCCGGTGTTTTGGCCCCGATGTCCAATCCTATCGGGCTGTGAAGGAGATGGACTTTGTCATTATTCACAAGGATGTCGCTGGCCGCAATCAATTGATCCGTCCTTTTTCTCGGTCCCAACAGTCCGATATAGGCAGCATCCGAATTTAAAATCTCTTCTAAAATTTCCTTATCGTGCAAAAAGTTATGTGTCATGATAACGACATAGGAGTTTTGGTGAAGAGAAACTTTTGGTACGCTTCCGGAAGGATATAAGCAAAGATCATCCGCATCCGGAAAATGATCTTTGCTGCAATAGGATGGGCGATAATCGAGTACGGTCACCATCCATTTCAAATTTTTCGCCATCTTGACGAGCGGTATTGCATCAGGACCTGCACCGAAAACGATTAGATGAGGAGGTGGACTTACCGATTCATAGTACACGTATAAATCTTGTTCGCCGACTAGGTGAACCAATTCATTTTTTAAATTTTTTTTCCTTTTCTTATAATCATCTGCAATATCTTGAACAGAAATCGTTGAACCTCTCTTGGTGTCAACAGGATCGATTATCCACCTTTTTCCTTGCAGTGATTCATCATTCGCTTCTACGACGGTAATGGCATGCAACGGTTTCTTTAAGGAATCTGAAAAATATCGTTCGATCAAGGCTGCCTTTTCAGGCTGCTTTGCAGGAAGATAGGGCTCTAATAAAATATTGATTTTTCCATTGCATCCAACGCCAAGCCCCCAGACAATATCTTCATCTCCGTAAAAATTATAATGAAGGACAGTCGGCTTCTCATTCTCAAGAACTTTGAAGGCGTGTTCCATAATGTCGGATTCAACACATCCCCCACTTAAAATCCCCGTTAAATGCCGATCTTCTGAAATGAAACATTTGGTGCCAGCCTTTTGATAAGTCGAACCCTCCGTTGAAATAATGGTTCCTATGACACCCGAGAGCCCTTTCTTTTTGCAGCGTTCTAATTCTTTTTGGATCGCAATCATGGATTCACCCCCTGTTCTTGAAAATAAAATTGATCCCGATATTCACTTGGCGTTTTCCCCACTAATTTTTTGAAAGTGGTAGCAAAATAGCTGGGATTCGAAAACCCTGTATTATTCGCTATCACCTCAATCGGTAAACAGGAAATTCTGAGCAAACTTTTGGCTTTCTGCACTCTAACAAATGACAAATACTCTACAAATGTCATGCCAACTTCTTCTTTAAACAATCGGCTGAAATAGGATGGGCTCAAATATACTTGATCTGCTACTTGTTTTAGTGTAAGAGAATAGCCATAATTCATCTGAATAAATTGAATCGCGCTTTCAATCGGGTTTTTTAAGTCTGAAGAAAAATGACTGTTCCCTTTGATCGTTTGATGAAGCTCTTGGTTAAGTCCCAGAGGCAAAACCCGTTCTAACGCTTGATACAAATCATTTTTGGAAAGCGGTTTCAATAAATAGGCTGAAAATCCGGAATTAATAGCCTCTTGTACAAGTTCAAACATTTTTAAATGCGACACGATAATAACGGGCAAATCTGAATATAATTGTAATGCCGATCTTCCAAATTTTAATCCATCCATATCGGGCAGCGAAATATCTAAAATTAACGTGCTCGGACGGCTTTGTTTTAAAAGAACTAACCCTCTTTGAGCTGTATTGGCCTCGAAAATGGTCAGAAAACGAAATTTACTTTTCTCGATGTACTTTCTAATTTCTTTTCTCGAATGTTTGTCGTTATCGACAATTAAGACTTCAGCCAATTATTACCCTCCCTGTTCAAATAATAATTAAAATGATCGTTCAATGGTTTTAAAATTTCACTTTCTTGCTTTTGGATTTTTATACTTTGGAATTTTCTGAATAATAATACGGGAAAATTAGGAACCTGCCATTCTTTCAATAAAAATCATATAAACACTTTCAAAATACAATCCCATTTAAGAAACTCCAAAAAATTCGAAGAAAGAACTGCAGCGGCCTTCTTTTAAAATAACGGAAAAACGTTCATCGAACGACTCAATCGTTCCGTGTTTAGCTCGTGAGCGGGGCTGTTCATCAATGAAGATTTCCAAATTCTAGCGGAGGGGACGACTTCCATCAAAATGAGAGCGCTTGTTTAGCAGATTTTGTATGGATATTTCCATTTTACTAAGAAACCATTCTCTTTTAAAGTCAAAAAAAGCTGACTCTAAACCAACGCGATTCGTTCGTTTAGAGTCAGCCCCAACTGTGTTCTGTTTCCTTTCATCTACTCCGTCAGCTCAGACATCCGCTGAAGTCTGAGTATAAAGGATCCCTGACGAAAAACATTATTTCAGCCGTGAACGGAGATAGGCATCGATAAACATATCAATTTCTCCGTCCATTACCGCTTGTACATTTCCGGTTTCTGTATTGGTACGATGGTCTTTCACCATGGAGTACGGATGAAATACGTAGGAACGTATTTGGCTTCCCCAGCCAATTTCCTTTTGTTCGCCGCGGATTTCTGCCAATTCTTTTTCCTGCTCTTCCAATTTTTTTTGGTATAATTTCGCTTTCAACATGTTCATCGCCCGTTCGCGGTTTTGAATTTGCGAACGTTCTGATTGGCACGTCACAACAATACCAGTCGGCAAGTGGGTAATTCTGACCGCGGAATCGGTTGTGTTGACGTGCTGTCCGCCTGCACCGCTTGAGCGATAAGTGTCGATTTTCAAATCTTCATTGCGAATTTCAATTTCAACTTCCTCATTAAATTCCGGCATCACATCGCAAGAAACAAAAGAAGTGTGGCGCCGTCCGGATGAATCAAATGGAGAAATGCGTACAAGGCGGTGGACTCCTTTTTCAGCCTTTAAGTAGCCGTAAGCATTATGCCCCTTAATTAACAAGGTGACACTTTTAATGCCCGCTTCATCTCCAGGCAGATAATCGAGAGTCTCGACTTTATATCCCTTCTTTTCCGCCCATCTTGTATACATGCGAAGAAGCATGGAACCCCAGTCTTGCGACTCTGTTCCTCCAGCACCGGGATGCAGTTCCAGTATCGCATTATTTTTATCGTACGGTTCGCTTAACAACAGCTCCAATTCATAACGATTCAGCCGTTTTGTGAAGTCTTCCAGCTCTGATTCTAATTCTGCTTTCAATTCCGTATCGTTTTCTTCTTTTACAAGCTCATAGGTTAAATCCAGATTTTCTTGCGTCTCTAAAAGATCTTTATACTCGTTCACAAGATCTTTTAATCCATTGGCTTCATTGATGATGGCCTGGGCTTTTTGCTGGTCGTTCCAAAAATCAGGCTGCATCATAATGTCATCCAATTCCGCAATGCGCGCTTCTTTATTTTCTAAGTCAAAGAGACCCCCTAAAATCCGCTAATCTCTTAGCTGTTTTATCCAATTCATTTCGAATTTCAAAAAGTTCCATTCCTTCTCACCTCATCGTTTAATCTCGTAGCTATTTTGTATTTTACCTTCGCCTTGATTTACCGGGCAAGAGAGAACCCCTTCTCTTATCTCATCAGAAAAGAAAAGGGGGCAAAAGAATCACTGCCGGCCAAACCTTTATCCTGCCGTCTTACCATGGCAGTTTTTATATTTTTTGCCGCTTCCGCATGGACACGGGTCGTTGCGGCCGATATTGACTTTTTTGCGGAATGGCTGCCGCTTTACTTTTTCACCGTCTTCTTTCGGATTGACCGCTTGTCCTTTCGCCACTTCTTGGCGTTCCAAATTGCTGTGGATTTCCGCTTTCATAATATATTTTGCCGTTTCTTCCTCAATCGCTTCAATCATAAGCTCAAACATCTGATAACCTTCATTTTGATACTCGCGAAGCGGATCAATTTGCCCGTAAGCACGCAAATGGATGCCTTCCCTGAGCTGTTCCATAGCATCAATATGGTCCATCCATTTGGAGTCGACTGCGCGCAGAAGAATGACTTTTTCAAATTCGCGCATCTGTTCTTTCGACAGGCTTTCTTCTTTTTCATCATAGCGTTTTTGCACTTTCGAAAAAATCAGATCCACCATCTCGTCTGGCTCTTTTCCGAGCAAGTCTTCTACTGTGACGTCTCCTTCCGGAAGAAGATTGGCATTGACATAATCGACGATTCCTTGCAAATTCCATTGTTCCTCGTCTTCTGCAGTAGAAGCATGGGATTGAACGACTCTTTCAAGAACGGAGCGAATCATATTCTCAATAATAGAACGTAAATTGTCCGATTCCAATACTTCATCGCGCTGTTTATAAATGATTTCCCGTTGTTGACGCAGGACATCATCGTACTCCAACAACCGCTTTCTGGCATCGAAGTTATTGCCTTCCACACGTTTTTGCGCAGATTCGACCGCTCTCGTGACCATTTTGCTTTGAATCGGCTGGGAATCGTCCATACCAAGACGCGACATCATATTTTTCAGATTATCTGAGCCGAAACGCCTCATTAACTCATCTTCCATCGATAAATAAAACTGGGTAACCCCCGGATCGCCTTGACGACCTGAACGTCCGCGGAGCTGATTGTCGATCCGGCGAGACTCATGCCGTTCTGTCCCGATCACGGCAAGTCCGCCTAATTCGCTTACCCCTTCGCCCAGCTTAATATCGGTTCCGCGTCCGGCCATGTTCGTTGCGATGGTGACAGCCCCTTTTTCACCTGCATGGGCAATGATTTCCGCTTCACGCTGATGGTTTTTGGCGTTCAATACGTTGTGGCGGACACCTTTCTTTGTCAGCATCTTCGACAACAATTCAGATGTTTCAATGGCCACTGTCCCTACAAGCACAGGCTGCCCTGTCATATGGCGCTGATAAATATCTTCCACTACTGCGCGAAATTTTCCTTCCATCGTTGCGTAAATCAAATCAGGGCGATCTTCACGGATGACAGGCTTATTCGTAGGAATGACAATGACTCTCATATTGTATATATTTCGGAATTCTTCTTCCTCCGTTTTTGCTGTTCCTGTCATCCCTGCCAATTTCGCGTACATCCGGAAATAGTTTTGGAATGTGATCGTAGCCAACGTCATGCTTTCGTTTTGAATTTTTAATCCTTCTTTTGCCTCGATGGCTTGATGGAGCCCATCGCTGTAGCGGCGTCCTTTCATCAAACGCCCTGTAAATTGGTCGACAATGACGATTTCGCCGTCTTGAACAACGTAATCGACGTCACGATGCATGCTTACATGAGCTTTCAAAGCTTGGCTGATATGGTGGTTTAGCGTGACGTGTTTTAAATCAAACAAGTTATCGATTCCAAAGTATTTTTCCGCTTTGTTGATGCCTTCTTCTGTCAGTAGCACGGCTTTTGTTTTTTCATCGTACGTATAATCTTCATCGCGTTTTAAAGTTTTGACAAACGCATTAGCTTGGATATAAAGCTGAGTGGATTTTTCCGCTTGTCCAGAAATGATTAACGGAGTGCGGGCTTCATCGATCAAAATCGAGTCTACTTCGTCGATGACAGCGTAGTAAAGAGGGCGCTGAACTTTATCTTCTTTATACAAAACCATGTTATCTCGCAAATAATCAAATCCAAATTCGTTGTTCGTTCCGTACGTGATATCTGCTTGGTAGGCTTCTTTTTTTTCCTCTTTTGACATGCTGTTTAAGTTAAGCCCTACGGTCAGTCCAAGAAATTCATAAAGCTTGCCCATTTCCTTGGCGTCGCGGGAAGCCAAATATTCGTTTACCGTCACAACGTGAACGCCTTTTCCGGCGAGAGCATTTAAATAAACCGGCATAGTGGCGGTCAACGTTTTTCCTTCCCCTGTTTTCATTTCCGCTATATTGCCTTCGTGAAGGGCAATGCCACCCATGAGCTGCACTTTGTAAGGATATAAGCCGAGAACTCGGCGCGCTCCTTCCCGTACAACGGCAAAAGCCTCTATTAATAAGTCATCTAACGATTCTCCGTTTTGATGACGCTGTTTAAATTCTTCTGTTTTGGCACGAAGTTGATCGTCAGAGAGCTTTTCCATTTCAGAACTAAGTGCGTCAATTTGGTCAGCCATCTTTTTCAGACGTTTGACCTCTCGCTTGTTGGCATCAAACAGTTTATTTAGTAATCCCATTCATTGTACTCTCCTTTATTAGCTTTCAAAACTCTCTTCTGACTAAAATATGTGGTCAACACTTGGAAAAGAAGAAATTGAACAAAATTGTTTAGCATGTAATAGACCACTTATAAACACAGATCATTGCACTTTTTCACTATTTTATAATACCACTGTCGCTATACAGAGACAACTTTTGTAAACGGCGTCCGATATGGTGGAAATAAACCTTCTTTGTGTGAATGATGAGAACATTGCCGATGTTTTTTCCAAAAACAAAGAGCCGGACTTCCTCCGAAAGCACAATGTCCATCGACGATGTACTTTAACTTTAACAAATCGGAGCAGCCCGGCCCTATCATCAGCCTCTTATGATCAATTGTTAATTCGTTTCAATTAAACCGTATTTGCCGTCTTTTCGACGGTATACAATATTGGTTGCATTTGTTTCAGCATCTGTATAAATAAAGAAGTTATGACCAAGCAGATTCATTTGTAAAATCGCTTCCTCACTGTCCATCGGCTTTAAGCTAAATTGTTTTGTCCGGACAATAGTAATGTCGTTTTCTTCTTCAGCATTTGACTGTCCGCTTTCATTGACAGTGAAAAGCTCTTTTGTACTGCCTTGTTCTCTCAGTTTTCGATTAACTTTCGTCTTATGTTTACGAATCTGACGTTCAAGCTTGTCGACAATTAAATCGATTGCTGCATACATATCTTGATTGCGTTCTTCTGCCCTGAGCACAAGATTTGGAAGAGGAATGGTAACCTCCACCTTCGCCATTTTATCTGGATAAACTTTCAAATTTACATGGACGTTTGCATCAGGAGTTTCATTAAAATAGCGTTCTAATCTTCCGATTTTTTTTTCGGCATATTCACGGATTGCCGGCGTTACTTCAATATTTTCGCCTCGAATGTTGTAGTTCATCATGCAAACTCCTCCTTTTATGCAAGAAGCTAAAAGCTATATGTATATATTTCGTTTTCTCCCCTTTCATTCCTGCCTAATCTTCGAAAAAAACTGTGTCTATTTTTTGTCGAATAATTCACATTTATTGTTCTAATTCCTTCTACAGATTATGCAGTTCTCTTTCTTTTCGACAAGGAGTAGAACTTCACTTTCGATCATGAAAGAAGAAGCCTACCAGCAGGCAAGCTTCTTTTAATGGACTATATACGGTTTGAACGTGTTTTGAATTTCACGAAGCCAACGGACAAAAGCAGGGTACAATACATATTCCAAAATCCGTTCTTGTTCGGACAAAACGTTCTCATTTTGTGAACTACCCTCCACTTACCACCCTTGCGGGTCGCTTGAAGTGGGGGCTTCTCGGGTAATCCTATCTAACGATAAGAAATTGACCGAGCTTACCCTCTCGTTCCGAAAGTTATTATTCTTTATGCTAATATGCGTAATCCTTCATTTTTGATATTGATTGCTGAATTGTGATCACGATCTAATACAAAACCGCAAGAACATTCATATACACGTTTAGATAATGGCATTTCTTTTTCCTTGCCACAACAAGAACATTTCTTAGTAGAAGGGAACCACTTATCGATTTTTACAAGTTGTTTCCCTTGTTCTTTTAGCTTGTATTCTAAGAAAGTAGTGAACATACCCCAGCCATTATCATGAACACTTTTTCCAAAATTGAGGGCTTGAGACATTCCTTTCATGTCTAAGTCCTCAATGATAACTGCGTCATAGGTTGATGCTAATTCTTTTGATTTATGGTGAAGAAAATTCTTGCGTTGATTGGCAATTTTCTCTTGTAACTTTGCTACTTTCAAACGTTGTTTTTCCCAACGTGCAGAACCTTTTTTTCTGCGAGAAAGAATTCGTTGTGCTTTTGCCAGTTTGTCTAATGCTTGTCGATAGTACCGTGGGTAATTGGCTTTCTCACCCTGTTCACTCTCGACATATAGACCGTCCATAGCAAAATCTAAGCCAACTACTTTTTGAATCTTTACTGACTGAATATCTTTCTCGTATTCTGTCAAAATCGAAATATAATATTTACCTGTCTTTGTTTTAGAAATAGTACAAGATTTGATTTTATAATCAGCAGGTATTTCTCTATGTCGGTTCATTTTCATTGGCTTTTTGATTTTTGGTAGTTTGATATGACCATTTTCTAGCTTAATATTGCCGTTGACCATATTGGTTGTGTAAGATTGTTTATTTTTCTTGCTTTTGAATTTAGGAAACTCCGCACGACCTTCAAAAAAGTTCTTATAAGCATTTTGCAAATTGATCTGTGCGTTTGCTAAAGCTAAAGAATCCACTTCTTTTAGGAATGGAAATTCATCTTTGTATTTCGCTGGTGTCGGGAATGCTTGTTGTTTAAGCGTTTCTTTATCGTTTTTGAATTTCTCATACGTTTCCTTACGTTCTTCCAGCATCTTATTGTAGACAAAGCGAACACAACCAAATGTTTTGGCTAATTGGATTTTCTGTTCTTTATTCGGATACAAACGAAATTTGAAGGCTTTGTTTTGTTTGGCCATATCAAATCACCTCACTTCTGACCTTGATTTTCAATGTATTTTTTTATGACTTCTATTGGTGCACCGCCTGTTGTAAGCAGGCAAAAGCTTCTTGACCAAAACATCTCTTTCCATAGTCTTTTTCGGATATGAGGAAAGTTTTTCTTTATCAGTCGAGAACTTGCACTCTTATAAGTATTGATGAACTTCGATAATTCAGAATTAGGATGTGCTTTGAATAGGATGTGGATATGATCCTTATCATGATTCCACTCTGTCAAAGTAATGTTGTATTTTTTTCCGATCTCAATGAACATATCTTTTGCAAAATCAGATATTTTATCGGTGAACACTTCTCTGCGATACTTTACAACTAATACAAGATGATAATGTAATAGGAACACTGAATGATTATTACTATCCAATTTCATTGATATATCAATCCTTTTTTATATATAAGACTGATTATATCAAAACCTTTGGCTAAAGCCAACCGAAATTCATCTCCCACCTACTCATTGGGCTACGCCCTGCACATTCCTTGAGGATGGGAGACTTCTTTCGGAAATCCGTTAAAAACTCAGAAACGGTTAAATTGGCAAAATGAATTTCATGAAAAGCATGAATCACGTCTTTCAGTATTTTTTGAACGGAGTTGGAGTTTTGTCCTTGAAGAAAATGGGAAACAATCCAAACCAACCCCTCATCAATCGTTTCCAAAAGCTGAAGATAGTCTCGCAGCAACTGAAATTGATTTTCTGTCAAATTCACTTTTGGCAATCTTTCCACCTATTTTCTTCTATCATAAAACACGCCATCCATCGGCAAAGATGCATACGGATTCAAGTACTTTCTCATGTTTTGCTTCTTGTTGTGAACCCCACGAATGCTTTGTTTGATCTCTGCTTGAACTCCCTTTAATGCTTGTTGAATCACATCATTCCATTTCATGATGGTTTGGCCAAGGTTCTCTTCCTCTACAGTAAATGGCGGCTTAAGGCTTTTTAAGACCTGCTCCCGCTCATCGAGCAAATCAAGCAATCTCTTAATCCATTCATCTCGATCTGCCACTGCCGGCTTTGCTTGAACGTGGTGAAACAATTGCTGCGTAATGTGAAAACAGGTCCGCATGTCTCCCATTACACTCGACCGCCTGTCCCATACTGCTGTTTCCGTTGTTCTTGAATCGCCTGCTTCCACGTATCACGCAGTTCCGTAATGAATTCCATCACCTCATCTAAAATCTCGAGATCATTTTTCACATTTGCTTGAATGAGACGGCGATTCATATAGTCATATACAGCCATTAAATTTTTGGACAGCTCTACATCCATATTTAAAGTGACCATCAATTCACGAATGATATTTTGCGCTTTTTGAATATAAGTATTTTTCTTCTCAAAATTTTTGTCTTCGATAGCTTTCTTTGCCTGAAGCAAAAATTTCAGACAGCCATTATAAAGCATTAACGTCAACTCGCCAGGCGATGCAGTAGAAACAGCGTTTTTTTCGTATGCTTGGTATGGATTATTGATTGCCATGTCCGTATCTCTCCTTTAGTAAGCTGTTAGTTTCCATCCATAGTCCGTTCTGAAATGACCGTTAAGGGACCGGAAAACCTGTTTATCAACGTGGAAATATTTTCGCCATTTTTCTTAATTAATTACCGCCGGAAAGCATTTGTGTTAAATATAAAGATTGCTGATTAGCTTGTTGAATCGCTTGTTCCATTGCAGTGAATTGATTATAATAGCGATTTTCTAAGTCATCCAAGCTGTTTTGCATATCTGTTACACGTTTATCAATATCATCCAATTGACGGCCAATCGAAAACTGCTGATTCGTCGAATACGAATTTCCGGCTTTATCCTTTAATTGACTCATTGCATTATTGACCGTATCATACAGCTGCTGAATAATGCCTCCATCCCCGCGGAAAAGATTTTCAACCGATGTCGGATCATCTTGGATCGCTTGTTTTAACTTCGCGTCGTCGATGATTAATTTTCCGCCGTCTAAAAAGTTGCTCGAAGTGGTAATGCCGATTTTGGCGATTTGGTTATAGTTTGCGGAAACGGAATCATTTTGGACCGTACTGTAAAAATTGGTGCGCATCTTGCTTAAAAGGCCCGTTAAAATCGGATCATTGCGCAAAAGACCGCTTTTTGCCTTTTCTTCCCATTGTTCCTGCTGCTTGTCCGTTAATTGCTCGCGCTGGTCATCCGTCAAAGGCGGGTAATCGCGATAACGTTCTTCCGACGTTTTCTTGCTAATCTTGTCGATCAAGTCATTATATTTATCTATAAAGTTTTTTATATTCTGATACACGGTATCACTGTCATTAGTTACGGACACGGTGACCGGACTATCAAATGTTTGTTTAAGAGTAAAGTTGACTCCATTGACAGTAAATGTATTGGACGTGCGCTCTGTTTCTAAGCCGTTTAAAGTGAACTTCGCGTTTTTTCCTTCTTGAACGTTTACATAACTATTACCGTCACTGTCTTTTTTATTTGTTTCTAAACTAATCGCTTTGGCAAAATCTCCGGTGATTTGAAGATCCAATCCGGCGCTGTTAAAATCTCCCGTTTCAGTTCGAACAACGGACATTTTCCTCGAAAAAGAATCATAGAACATGTTGACACCGACGCCGGAAGAATTCACTTTACTGATGACAGTATTCAGTGAATCGCTCCCTTGAACGAGGAAGTTTTTCTTTACTTCCCCTTTGGATGTCCAAGAATCAATAGAAAAAACGCTATATTGTTGCGTACTGTCCGTTGTAATATAATCAATTTTAATGGTGCTGTCTTTTGCTATTGTTGTTCCAAAAATCATATTCCCATTGGAATCGATATAAACTTCATTCGAATTCAGAGTATGACTAGAGTTTGTTACAACGGTAAATGTCTGCCCATTGACAACAACGTTCCAATCCTCTCTTTTGTTTAAATCAAAATTACTTTCTCCTAGTTCAAAATTGGTCCCATCTGCTGTTACAGTAATCGATTTTGTCGCCACTCCGCCCGTTTTCCAAGTTAGATTTAACCGCTGATCTTGCAGACTTTTAGTCGGATCAAAATTAGCTGCATCATTTGTAATACTATTTTTCGCCGCAATCGTTTCCGCACTGGCCAATTGTGTCACGTTGGAAATGCTGTAAGAAGTGAGTCCTGCAGCACTGGAGGCGGTCGCTGTCACTTTTGAATCGTCCGATGATGCTACTTGACGGGCACGATAATTCGTCGTCAGCTTCATTTGTGTGAGGAGACTTCTGAAATCAAGAAGGGCAGAATTCATATCACGGTAATCATCTCTCTGCCATTCGAGAATTTGTTTTTGCTGCTTTAACTTATCTAACGGCACTTTTGCCGCTGTCATCAACTGTTTCACCATGGAATCAATGTCCATGCCGCTGGCGAGTCCTGTGATTCTCGTTACCATATTTTTCACTCCCCTAAATTTTCTTATCTACTAATATACCTAAATAATTGGCCATTGCTGCATAAATATCCAACAATTTCTTTGGCGGGATTTCTTTCACCACTTCGTTCGTTTCATCGTTCACAATCTTCACATAATATTCTTTCAATTGATCATGAAACACAAATTTCAAATGCGTGTTGGATGATTTTAAAAAATGATTCATGCTCTCGACAATCTCATGAACTTGCTCTTTTGAGTGACTTAGTTGAGGGAAAGCTGGCTGTTGAGTCATCGTTGTTTGATCTTCAGCTGTCCGTTTCAGTACGTCTTGCTGCAACGTCACTGCCTGATAAATCAATTCCGAATTGGCTACTTTCTCAACCATTTTCCGAACCACTCCCCTCTGATAACTCCACATCCTATTCTTTTTATCGTCAGCGGCTGGCTTTTTTTTATCTTTCTCTCTTATAATTCATGCTTAAGGTAAATAATTTTGGACGAATCACCATGTCTGATATTTTTTAATTTAAGACTCCCAAAATGAGAAAATGATGTTCTGTTCATTAAACTCTTACCTAAAATAAGTTGTTTGCCTAAAACAATATTAGAACAAACGCATATTTTAAAGTGAGCTGTTAAGCTAAGTAAAATGAGGAGGAATGAAAATGCACCCTGATGTGACAAGTGACGAAAGAATAATTGGAAGACCATTTGGGTTTGGGTTCGGAAGACCTTTCGGATTTGGGAGGCCATTCGGGTTTGGAAGACCTTTTGGGTTTGGATTTGGTAGACCGTTTGGGTTTGGGTTCGGAAGACCATTTTTCGGTGGATTTTTAGGAGGTTTGACTTCAGCAGCTTTACTTTCTCCTTTCTTATACGGTCCAGGCTTTGGTTATGGGTACCCCTACGGATTCGGAGGATTCGGTTACCCGTTTGGGGGCGGCTTTGGCTGGTAATCACAGACGATGTATAAAAAAGGCCATCGGCTTTTCGACCATTTTGAGTCGTGCGACCTTGGCTCTTTTTATTTATGGAACCATATCTTTTAAAAGAATCACAATCATACTGGAATTTTGCCCTCTCAAAAATAAAACAGTACAGATTGAGATCTCTAAAAAAGACCTATATCTGCTGTCTAACAGCGTACAGTTTTTCTGATAATAATTCTAATTCTTGCTTGACCCGCAATATCTCTGTAAACCTGCGAGGTAAACGATGAAACCCTGCTTCCAGCCCTTTCAGTCCACCGGCAATGGAAGCAATGGTATCGCTGTCCCCGCCCCTGTTAGCCGCTTCGATCACTACTTCTTCAAACGTATGGCAATTCCAAAGCCAATAAATGACCCACATCAACGTATGGACAACATAGCCGTCGGGAGGACAATCCGGCTCTTTACGAAAGCAAACAGAAGAATAGGATGTATTCATTATTTCTTCTTTCAGGGACGTTTTAAGATTTTCTCCCTTTAACAAACGAAACGCTATTCTGTTATAGATCAAGCAAGCTTCTGCCGCTTCATCGGCGTAATGGGTCATCTTTGACTGCAGAAAGGTAATCTTCTCCATCATCTCTTGATCGGAATAAGCAAGCGCCACCGGGAGGCATCTCATTAAAGATCCGTTGCCGCTGCTTTTTCCTTGCTGCGCACAATGAACACGAAACGCCGTTTGAAACCAATCCCCCTGATACTGAGAAAGAACAAGGCTTATCGTTCGGCCAACTCCCCGTGGATTCCGACGATGCCATTTTAAAAACTCCTCTCCAATAGCCGAAATCGGGTTTTCCGGATTTTGGACGATCCCGTTGGCGACGGCGATCATCATGTCCGTATCATCCGTTACCTCCCCCGGATCTAGTGTCAGCCAGCCGCCTCCGATAATCGTTTTGATTTTCCCGTACTTTTCTTGAATTTCTTCTTTATTCATACATTCGGTAGTCGCTCCGAGCGCATCGCCAACTGCCGCTCCAAACAATCCTCCTCGAATTTGGTCAAGCACTGTTAATCCCCCCATGCAACATGCCGTCTATCCAATAAAATTCCCTTTATTTTTAAGTAGGTAAAATGCCTATTTCTTTTGTTTGCAAGATAATCGCCCAGCATTTCTATCCGCATTTGCATATGATTGATTGAGCTTACAAAATTATAACAAAATTCTAAGGAGGAAAAGGTATGTCTTTTATCAACAATGAAATGAATGGTTACTTGGCCGAAAATCCTTATGAGGAAGAACGAGTAGATCCCTATGGCGGCTATCCCGGAGTAGGGTATCCTTATGGTCATGGATACGGACACGGCGGATATTATCCTGGACATGGTCACTATGGACATTACGGATACCCTCACGGATATGGACATCATTACCCTTATCATCATTATCATCCGCACCATCATTACGGAGGCGGATGGTACGGAGGACATGGCGGATATGGTGGATATGGCGGATACGGAGGACATGGCGGAGGCGGATGGTAGCAGTAGAATGAAAGATTTCAACCAAAACGTTTCAACCATCGTTTAATAATTGGATGGCATCCATTTTGCGCGATCAGGTCGTCGAGTAACCCTCGAAAGCCTGATCCGCTATCTTACTCCTTTTATTAAGAGAAACAAGGTTAAAAACGGATCGAGAGACTATCTTTTTCTTCAAAAAACGTGATAACGGCAATCCAAATTTGCCCATGAACCGTCTACTTGTGAACTACCCACCACCTACGCTTCGCTTAGAGGCGGGGGCTTCAAGCGACTTGTGCGTGTTCGCTGAACGGTAAGCCACACACAAGAACCCTTTACGCTTCCCTTCGTTCCGAAGGTGTCCGTTCTAGCTATATTCTATCCTATTAGTTGGCTATCGCCAACCGAAATTCATCTCCCCACTTATCGTTGGGCTATCGCCCTTCACACGCTTGAAGTGGGAGACTTCTTTCAGAAATAATGTTAAATGTGAATCATTACATATATCTACCCAGAATACTGTGAAGATGCTCCCATTCATTTCGGTTTACTCAGAGAAATGGTTGGTTTTGTTTTAAGTTAAAGAGTCTTTTGAAGAAAAACAAATTCGTTTCTGCGTCAAAACACTCGGGTTTATAGCCAATAAATGTATTTCCGTTTTTGCAAAGGTCGCTGCCAGCGCAAATCTGCATTTGCTCCTCCTGGAAAACCAGAAAAGCATAAAAGAAAAATACACTATTTTGATTTATTCGTTTTTCGGCGGGGTAATGATGGAAAATAGATCGGCAAGGCCTTGCGAAGCTTTGGCGTTTTCCGCTTGAATTTCCAAATAGACTTCTTTTCTGTGGATATCGACATGTTTCGGCGCTTGGATTCCGATTTTCACTTGATCTCCTTTGACGGCCAAGACCGTGATTTCTATATCATCACCAATTTGGATCGTCTCGCCCTTTTTTCTTGTCAGTACCAGCATCTTGATTCAACCTCTCTGGAGCGCAAATAGGGGGGTTCGCACATTGTATTTTCCGTCATTTAAAATGACTTGTTTTCCCTTTCGGTTCGTCTTATTCAAAACAAGAGGAGCTTGAAGATTAGCCGTCGTGTTTTGAAACGGCTCTTTCACCGTTAAAATGACCAGCACCAGGACTTCTTCTTTCTTTTTGAGATCCAATTGATCCAACGTCAAATCATCAAGTGCAAATTGATAATCGCTAAAAAAGACAAATGGATCGGAAACTACAAACGCTAGCTCAGGCGTTTGAACCGATTGAAGAATCCAATATACTTCATTGTCTGGAAGCGGCAGCAAGACGAATTCCTTTTCCTCCAAAAAGCCCGGAATTCCTTTGTCAAATCGCCAAATATCGGCTTTTTGCACTTCCATTTTGCCATGATACTTCGTTTCAATAATCATTGCCCTCTTCCTTTATACTAAATTTCTTGTTCATAGTGGATTCCTTTGTATTTTAAATGGACAAAATCAATTTTCAGCGCCGGATACTGGGCCATCTGGACGGAAACATTTCCAGGTCGATAATCTATGATCGGTTTTTGCGCTTTTGTATGATTTTCTGCCTTATGCAAATCCCAATCGATTTTTAATCGATCAGGTTCATAATGAAGTTTTACACTGAAATAAGGCGGAATAAAACCGATGTTAAATTGGTGCTCAGGGGGCTCACTGTTGCGCTTCGCTTGTTCGGCCAGCGGATTGCCTTTATGTTCAATTTCCATCAGTTCACGTCCATCTTCCGCACGTCTTGCAATCCCTTCAAGCCAATCTTGGTACCCGATTTCGGCAGCTTCCTCAATTCGTTTTGAAATGGGCTTCAAATCCATCGATTCCCATGCCTTCGTTTGATCAATGGTTAAACCACCTCTTATCCGTTCAATGTGAAGTTCAGCTTTCGCCTGCTTCAGATTCAGCTGAGCAGGAGGCTGTTCAATCGTTTGTTTAGGAGGAGTCGTGGCAATTGCAATTTGTGCTTTTTGCGACTGAATTCGAATTTGGGGAAATTCCACTTCATTTCACCTCGCGATGAACCCGTTAGGCTTTTTCAAAGGGGTGATCCTCTCGCCGTTCTTCCTGCCTCTTGTAAAAAGAAGAACCGGATTAGCAATTTAACGTTTTGCAAATCTATATCCAGGCATATGGATGATAGTCAATCAAATTTTTTACAAAAAAGGTCTAACTCGAATAGGAGTCAGACCCAACACCCAGCCGTTTACGTCAAAAAGTCCATTAAAGTTGGCTGAAGAACTCTAGCACCTACAGCTAATGCCGCGCGGTGAACGCTTTCCTGAGCCGTTAAATCCGTAATGGCTTTCTCGTAGTCCACATCCTCATTGTCTGAAAGAACTTTTGTGGCAATGACCTCTTGGTTATCTACACGCGATTCCATCATTTCGAGTCGGTTTTGCCGAGCCCCGAGGTCCGCGCGGGCATTATTGATCGCATCAATATGTTGGTCGATTTGATCCAAATAACTAGCAGGGTTCTTTCCTTGATCCAAATCATCAGTAAGCGCCTTTAAATCCGAAAACAACTGTTCCCCAAATACTTTTTCTCCCGGTACGTTTACCGGCAAATAAATCCCTTTCGAAAGTTCGATTTCAACCGGCTCGGTCGGCTGGGACTCACTCGGATAATTTCCATTCTGCAGATCTACCGGCTTTTTGGTCGTATTCGCCCCGTTAAACAAATATTTATCTCCAAATTTCGTATTTGCAACCTCCGCCAAATGGTCGCGAAGTTGTTTAATTTCCGCTGAAATGGCCTGTCTTTGAGAAGCATCATACGTATCATTGCTGGCTTCAACTACAAGTTCGCGGATTCTTTGCAAGGCTTGTCCCGCATTGTCTAAAGCCGCATCCGAGTTTTCTATCCAATTGTACGCTTCGGAAAAATTCCGTTTATATTGCTGCACTTCTGAAAGGTCCGTGCGATAAGAAATCCCTTTCATGACCACCACCGGGTCATCGGACGGACGATTGACTTTTTTACCGGTGAAAATTTGATCCTGATATTTCGACAGCCGCTCATAGCTGGAGCTTAGATTGCGAAGCATATTATTGGAAAGCATAGATTGAGTTACACGCATATTTTTTCACCTTCCCTACCGTCCTACAACGCCCATTCCGTTGATGACTTTATCAAGCATTTCATCCATAACCGTAATATTGCGGGCAGCAGCATTATAGGCATGCTGAAATTTTATGAGATTCGTCATTTCTTCATCCAATGACACGGAGCTGACAGATTGTCTTCTTTCATCGGCTGACTGAACCAGCGAATTGCTGTTATTGGATAGCCGCTGCGCCTGTTGAGAGGCGACACCAAGACCACCGATGATTCCTTCGTAAAAAGAGTTAATTGTACTTGTCGTAATCGGAACATTCACTTGTTCCGCACCGCTTCCAAAAGTCAAGGTAACCGGATTGCCGGTGCTGTCTTTTACACCTTCAAGCGTATAAGGCTGTGATAAATCCATCGAAAAAATATTTCCTAAATTAATCGCATTTTTTCCGTCTCCTGATAATTTATTGGAAGAAGCTGCGATATCTTTTGTTCCTATATTTGAGTTTAATTGAATATTTTTAGCCGCATCACTAATACTTTGTAAACCAGTAAAAAAGGCATCGGTACCTTGATTTTGGTTTAGATCATAACCATAATGATGAACAGTATTAAACAAAGTTCCAAACGTATAAGCAAGCTTATCCAATTTAGCTTCCATGTCCGGATAAATGCCCGCTGTTATCGGATCTCCATTCGTATCTACACCGACTTTATAACCGTATGATTCAATTAATCCTCGCAACTTTCCTTGAGAAAAAGTTACATTGCCATTTTGATAAAAAGAAATCGAAGCCACTGACTGTCCGGACACGATATCATTATCCATTCGAGACGGATCATCCGGTTGATAAACCACTAAATTGTCTATAGGACCTGTCACCGTGCTTGTAAATTGATTTGGTTGATTGGACGAAAATCCCAGCTGATTGAATTGATTGCCATTAACAAGCGTTACATCATTTCCACCGGAATCTTTAACAGGGTTTCCGTTCGCATCCAAAAGCGTAATTTTATACTGTCCTTCGGCAATATTCAGAGCATTGCCTCCGGACGGCATTTTTTCCACTTTCACATTCAAATAGCTTGACAGTTGATCGACAAGACGGTCACGCTCATCGTACAAGTCGTTCGGCAAATAGCCGCTTGGTTCTACTTCTCCGATCTGTTGGTTCAGTTCGGCAATTTGCTTCAAGATCGAATTGACATCTTTAATGCCGACGCTGATTTGGTTGCCTAAGTCTCCTTGAATGTCGCTTATGGAGTTGGATAAATAATGAAACGTATCGACAACTCCTTGTGCCCGTTGAAGGACGACAGAACGTGCTCCTTCGTTTTCCGGATTGACGCTCAAATCTTGCAAAGATTGCCAAAACTCATTCATCACAGCAGACAAACCATCCGTATCGCTTGGCTCGGCAAACACGTCTTCCAACCGGCTCAAAGCTGTCGATCGTGAATCCCAATACCCCAGTTTGTTATTTTCGCTGCGGTATTGTACATCTAAAAACTGTTCGCGAACGCGTTCAATCGAACCAGCCTCTACTCCTGTCCCCATTTGCCCCGGAATTTGAGGTCTGTTCATTGAAGCAGCCGGGTAAGGCTCTGTTTGAACAAAATTGACGCGCTGGCGGGAATAGCCCGGGGTATTGGCATTGGCGATATTTTGGCTCGTTGTATATAAAGCTGTCTGTTGAGCCATCATCCCCCGCTTGGCGACTTCTAAACCATGAAAAGTGGAAGTCATAAAATATTCCTCCGTTTCTTTCATCCTTGCTTCCATTAAGCTTTTGAATCGAAAAGAGAGCGCCCTTGCCTATATTTTATTTTTTGATTAGGATGGGAATACGTTGCATCCTTTGGCTGAGGATGAAGCAAGTTTAAACTGAATGTGATAAATTGAAGCGATTGATAGATTAATTGCTGGTTCAATTTATTTTGTTGTTTTAACAATTCCACGATGTCCATAAGCTTTTCTCGAAGATATACCAGCTTTTCTTTCTCTTCATCCACGGCTTTCTCTATGCAGTCAGAAATGGTTGCATTCTCCCGTCCCAGCCAGTTTGCCACCTCTTTTTTCCGTTCTTTTTCCATTGTCTGTATGGCGGCAATATATTTCTGTTCCTTCGCAAGCAGATTGTTTAGCCCGTCTACATCGTTCTCTTTTACAATCTTTTCTTTTTCCTGCTCCAATTCATACAGGATCTCATGAAGGGCACACAATTTTTCCATTATCGTGATAACTTGAGCAGCAGACATTTTCATCCCATCCTTCTATCTGCGGTAAAAACGAAGTATACCTTTGGCAATCTCTTCCGGATGAGGCTTATACTCGCCGCTTTCAATCTTTTGCTTAAGCTCATTTACTTTTTTTTGCCGATCTGCTGTCAGCTGGGAGGCTTCCTGCATTTCTTTAGCTGCAGCGGAAATTTCGACTTTATCCTTCTGGGTATGTTCCGGTTGCTTGGACTCATCAAACTTGCTCATAGCCTTTTTATAAAGATTCACGCCGGATAAGCCGATAGGTTGGATCTTCATCCCATATCCCTCTTTTCTTTTCCGTTGTTCCTATGTTCATTATATCGGTTTGATTAAGAAAAAGTTTAGCAACCGTTCATAGTTCCTTTTTCCTTTTTTCCATTATCTTTTTATCCAAAGGATCCTTTTCTTTTCCGCCCTCTAAACAGACCCTTGAATGTTTTCCATACCCGTTATTTCATATCGTCCTTCAAAGAGTAGTACGTAATATTTCTTTCCTTTTTTCTTTCCTGTTCTTTTTCAAACGTCTCTAAATCGTGGCGCAATTGATCGGCACAATCGGAACATAATTTTCCTTTTGTAATAATTTTCCCGCAATTGTCGCACGGATATCCCATGTTCGGAAAAACAGCCGGCTGCAGCCTTCCCTTCCTCACCCATTTATAAATCAATTCTTCGTCCACTCCCGTCGCTTCCACTACCCTCGAGATGGTGGCGGCCCGATTTTCTCTTTTTCTCAGAAATTTATATACTTTGTCATAAAGATTTTCCTCTTCTTTATAGCAATTTTCACAAACGTCGCGAAAACTTGTTTTCATAAACAGCGACCCGCAGCGGGGGCAGTTTGAAATCTCTCCCATTATTTCTTTCCTCCCGTTAAATCTCCTTTTTCTTAATATCGTCTTTCATTTCCGCTCATGAAGATTTTTTGCCGTCAAAATGATTTTTCTATCGTCCATTCGGACCTATCCTCTTGCCAATGTCAAGGCGAGCACAGTTTGTGCACCATGTTTTTTCAGCACTTTGGCCGCATGGCGTAAAGTAGAGCCAGTCGTATAAATATCGTCCACGAGTAAAACCGTCTCGTTGGCAAGTGATGCCGGGTGTATCATATAAAATACTTCCGGCAAATGAATTCTTTCAATCCGTGACTTTTTCGATTGTTTTTCCGTATGGAAGCGGCCTAATAGCTCTTCCGCATGAAATCCTGCTTCTTCAACAAGTGCTTTTGCTTGGTTAAACCCCCGCTCCTGCAGACGTTCCTCACTCAAAGGAATGGGAACGATTTTGTCGGGAGCCATCCGCCGGATCTCATTCCGTATTTCTGAAGCAAAACAGCGCGCTAAATGATAATCCCCCCGATATTTAAAACGAGCCAGCCACTCTTTCATACCTTTATTATAATAAAACAGCGATACATTTTTTGTTAAAACGCTCCGCCAGTTCTCATCTTCCTCCCAGCGAACGCAATCCAAGCAGCAATGCGAACGGGGCCATTCAGCAGGCCATTCTGAAAGCGGCCGCCCGCAAATAGAGCAGCAATCCCCACTGATTCGCTGAAATCGTTCTTGGCAATCCAGACAAAGCGCAGGTTCTTCTTTTAATCGGAACACCGTCAGCCAAGAATATCGAGAAGATTGTTCTTTCCCGCAATATAGACAGTTCAATCAATCAACCCCCTTTTCTTCGCTTCCAGGTTCATCCGTTCAATATGTCGGATAGCTTTGATGATCTCTCTCGTAAGCCCGTAATGAAAAAACATGATTTCCCCATCGGGATAATCGGCGCTCCGACCCACCCGGCCGGAAATTTGCACAAGTGCGCTTTCATCAAAAATCATCTCTTCTGCTCCTATTACAGCTACATCAAGATTCGGAAACGTAACCCCTCGTTCTAAAATAGTGGTCGTCAACATAACAGGGATCTCTTTGCGGCGCATGCCTTCCACCTTTTCGATGCGGGCGGGGTCTTCAGCGTGGACAGCTTCAATTCGAGAATGAAGCCTTTTAAATAAGGGGAGAGCATCGTTCATCATACGAACGCTGGGGAAGAAAAGAAGGGCTTGCTTGTTTTTTGTCAAACGTTTTTGTGTCCAATCTTTCAGTTCTTTCGGAATACAACCTTTTTTAAAGGATTTTTTCCAATTTCCTATCCAGCGTATTTTCGGAACGGGGAGAGGATGTCGATGATAACGGGCGGGTATGGAGACAAATTTTCTTTTTCCTTGCCGGCATTGCCGCTGCCATATTTCATTTGGAGTGGCCGTTAAATAGATCATGGCCGAGGAAGGCTTACGCGATTTTCCCACCGCATATTGCAACGTGGGATCATAGGAATAAGGGAAGGCATCGACTTCATCTACGATTACAACGTCAAACGCTTCTTTGTATCGATACAATTGATGAGTTGTGGATATGACAAGAGTGCCGTATTCATTTCGCTGCGGGCTTCCTCCGTACAACGCTGTAACAGGGACCGTGGGAAAAACTTTTTTCAGTCTTGGCGACAGTTCAAGAACAACATCTGTCCGCGGAGCAGCGATGCAGACACGGTCTCCTTTCTGAAGCGCGGCATTTATACCGTCAAAAAGAATTTCCGTTTTCCCTGCTCCGCAAACAGCCCAGACTAATAAGTCTCCCTTCTCTTCTACCGCGTTTTGAACAGCCCTAGCTGCCGTTAATTGTCCCTTGGATAATCGGCCGTCCCACTGAAGCAAATCGTGACTGGTAACGGAACGAGGTGGCGGTCCTTTCCATGAAACTAAAGGAGTGCATTCTGATACACGGCCCATCATTATACAACAGCGGCAATAAAGGCAAAACTTCCGGCAACGGGCGCAAGGAAATGAGGCAAACATTTGGGGATCTCGATTTCCGCAGCGGGCGCAAACATAATATCGGCCTTCTTTGCGAATACCGTCTTCCAATTGCAAATATCCGTTGTTTAAATGGTGTTGAATCAAATCTTGAGGAAAGGGAAGTTCTGAAAGCAGCAAATGGCGGCCGGATGTAAAAGATTGGACAGAAGAGGAAAAGCGGTTCATATTTCACCTCTATTCAAATGTATAAAGAGATCGTTTTACGGCTTAAGGGGCTAAGATAGACAGCAGCCCCCGTCAATTTTGGCCGAATAGAAAATGGTGCTTTGCTAGAATAGTTTTTTCGCCCAAGTCATTCCTAAAGCCCCTTCGCCAAGATGCGTGCCGATGACAGGACCGAAATAACTGATCTGGAATTCTGTTTCAGGATATTGATTCTTTAATTCTTCCATCCAGTCAGAAGCTTCCTGAGGGCGATTGGCATGGATTATAGCAGCTTGAAGCGGAATTCCTTTCTGATAGTCTTCGGAAAATAATTGTTCGATCCGTTTTAAAGCTCTTTTTTTCGTACGGATTTTTTCAAAAGGAACAATCACTTTGTTTTCAAAGTGGAGAAGAGGTTTTACTTGCAGCAAATTTCCCACAAACGCTTGAGCACCCGACAATCTCCCGCCTCGTTTTAAATGGTCAAGGTCGTCGACCATAAAATAAGCGCGGAGAGTAGCTTTCAATTCATCGAGCTTCTTCAGTATGTTTTGGGGCTCCATTCCTTCCCTTGCCATTCGGCTGGCAGCCATTACATAAAATCCTTGAGCAGCACAGCTGATTTCGGAATCATAAGAAAAAACTTCGAGTCCGTCGATCATTTTACCCGCAGCAACTGAAGTTTGATAAGTACCGCTTATCCCGCTGGAAAGAAGGATGCAAATAGCCGCATCATACTCTTTTGATAAACCTTCAAACAACTCTACAAACTGACCGATGGAGGGCTGAGAAGTTGTGGGAAGCTTCTGTTCATTCTGGACTTCTTCATAAAACTGTTCCGCCGTGATGTCCATTTCTTCTTTAAAAGACTCTCCGCCGATCACCACATTTAAAGGAATCATATAAATGTTCCATTCTTTTCGCAGCGTTTCCGGAATATACGATGTACTATCTGTTATAATCGCAATTTTCATTCGAACACCTCCTATTAGTTTGTGTGCTGAACGGACGAACTTCATCCTGTGATGTCATCAGACAAATTACTTTTAGAAACCATCGTTTCCGACTGTCGTTTTATCAGTTGAACCGCAGTTGACCTACTCATTCCCTCTACTACTGTAAAATATGGTTTTTATTTTACCAGAAAGCCAAAAGTTTTCATCTTTTTTTCAATAAACGTTCATGAAAACGTTTTATATTTTTTCTTGACACCTTGTATATACATGAATACAATAAAAGTAAATCTTGTATATACAAATTAAAATTCTTCACCCGGTGAAGCAATCATTTCATAAGATTTTCAGTTTTCTTTCTTTCAATTTATTATTTTGACCACTATTGTAAGCGATTACGGAGGGGAAAGAAATGAGTGAATATCGCGACTCGGTCCGGCAAATCATCGAAGCGGTCGGCGGCAAAGAAAATATCAACACTGCCACTCACTGCGTTACTCGTCTTCGTCTCGTTTTAAATGATGAAGAGAAAGTCGACAAAAAAAAGTTGGAAAATATTGATCTTGTAAAAGGTTCATTTTCGGCAAACGGCCAATTTCAAGTGGTAATTGGTCAAGGAATTGTAGATAAAGTATTCGATGTATTCGTTCAAGAAACCGGCATCGGAACTGCCACTAAAGAAGAGGTAAAAAATGCGGCAGCCCAAAAAATGAATCCGCTTCAACGTGCGATTAAAGTATTGGCGGATATTTTTATACCGATCCTTCCAGCGATCGTTACGGCCGGTCTCTTGATGGGGATTAACAATATTTTAACAGGACAAGATATTTTTTACAAAGGGAAATCCTTTATAGAGGTTCACCAAAATTGGGCCGATATCGCCAGCATGATTAACCTGATTGCCAATACGGCATTTACATTCTTGCCTGCATTAATCGGTTGGTCAGCCGTAAAGCGGTTTGGAGGCAGCCCTTTGCTCGGGATCGTACTAGGTTTAATGCTTGTTCACCCGGATTTGCTTAATGCCTGGGGCTATGCTGAAGCGAAAGCTAAAGGAGCCATCAAGTATTGGGATTTATTCGGATTGAAAGTTCAGCAAGTCGGTTATCAAGGACAAGTATTGCCGATTTTATTTGCTTCCTACTTACTGGCAAAAATCGAAGTATTTTTAAACAAGCGTGTTCATGATTCCATAAAGTTGCTGGTTGTGGCACCGGTCGCTTTGCTGATTACCGGGTTCGCCTCATTTATCATCATCGGTCCAACCACCTTCTGGCTTGGTAATGAAATTACGTCAGGGATTGTATGGATCTTTGACCACTTTGCATGGCTAGGCGGACTGATTTACGGAGGATTATACGCAGTGCTAGTCATAACGGGAATGCATCACACCTTCTTAGCCGTTGACTTGCAGTTGATCGGAACTACCGGAGGAACTTTCCTCTGGCCAATCCTCGCCCTTTCCAATATTTCCCAAGGATCAGCTGCGTTGGCGATGATGTTTCTGGCTAAGAAAAGCCAAAAACTGCGCGGTCTTTCCGGAACCGCAGCGCTATCCGCTTATTTAGGAATTACTGAACCAGCGATGTTTGGTGTGAACTTGCGGTATCGCTATCCATTTATTAGCGCCTTGATTGGATCAGCTATTGCGGGTATGATTCTCTCCATCGGCAAAGTGAATGCTTTTTCCGTCGGAGTTGGCGGTTTACCGGGGTTCCTTTCCATTAAACATGAATATTGGGGGACATTTTTCCTTGGAATCGGAATCGTGCTTGTAGTTCCATTTATTCTCACCGTCATTTTCAGTAAATTTTCTAAAGAAGAAATTTAATGGAAACATTAGGGGTCAGAAGCTTTTAGCCTTGACCCCTCTCTGTTTTCAGCACTGAAAATGGACTAGTTAATCAAATGGAAATATGTCTTCAGCAACTTCCCTTATGGTGACAGCATAAGCGAACATCATAAGGGGCCGCTCTGCTTCAACAGGCATTCAATTTCGGCTGCCACGCTCCCCCTCTCCCTTCACTTGATTTTTGGGAGATATGGATAATCTTACTGCAATGAACTCAATGGTATAGATGCCTGTTTTAGCTAATATTTTGCTGCATGGATTTTTTCACTTGATGCAGCAAAATGGTTACTAGCTTAAGAGCATTCTTAATCATGCTGATTATTATCAATTCCATTACACCAAGAAAGGAGGAAACACAGGAAGCAATTTTGACAGATGCGGACCGTATCCTGCGTCTATTTTCGAAAAATGTTTCCTGTGCAACGAAGATGAAACAGCCATGGTGGAAAAAAGCCGTAGTATATCAAATTTATCCAAAAAGCTTTTATGACGCTTCCGGTGACGGAATTGGCGATATTAAAGGAATCACGACCAAACTCGACTATTTAAAAACTCTGGGGATCGACTGTATTTGGATTACGCCTATTTATCAATCCCCCCAAAGGGATAATGGCTATGACATAAGCGATTATTATTCCATCGATGAAACGTACGGAACGATGGATGACTTTGACGAGCTTTTAAATGAAGCCCATAAACGGGGCATTAAGGTGATCATGGATATAGTTGTAAACCATACTTCTACAAAACATTCATGGTTTATTGAAGCTCGAAAATCGAAAGAAAGTCCGTACCGTGATTTTTATATTTGGAAAGACGGAAAAGAAACTGGAGAGCCCCCTACCAATTGGGAGTCTAAATTCGGAGGATCCGCTTGGCAATATGACGATGAGACAGGTCAATATTATTTGCATCTATTTGACGTGACACAAGCGGACTTAAACTGGGAAAACGAAACATTGCGCAAAAAACTGTACAAAATGATGCATTTTTGGCTCCAAAAAGGAGTCGATGGCTTCCGTCTCGATGTCATTAACTTGATTTCCAAAGACCGGCGCTTTCCGGACGATCCAGAAGGAGACGGTCGAAAATTTTATACCGACGGACCTCGCATTCATGAATATTTGCAAGAAATGAACCGTGAAGTGTTTTCCCAATACGACATCATGACAGTGGGTGAAATGTCCTCCACCACGATAGAAAATTGCATTCTTTATACACGTCCAGATCGCCGGGAATTAAATATGACGTTCAATTTTCATCATTTGAAAGTGGATTATCCAAACGGCGAAAAGTGGACAAAAGCAGAGTTTGATTTTCCACAATTAAAATCGATTCTGTCTACCTGGCAAACGAAAATGCAGGAAGGCGGAGGATGGAATGCTCTCTTTTGGTGCAATCACGACCAGCCCAGAATTGTCTCCCGCTATGGAGACGACGGACGCTATCGGGTGGAATCGGCCAAAATGCTTGCTACCACGATCCATATGATGCAAGGAACTCCTTATATTTATCAAGGAGAAGAAATCGGGATGACCAATCCTTATTTCTCCTCTATTGAAGAATATCGGGATGTGGAATCGCTGAATATGCACAAAATTTTGCTTGAACAAGGAAAAAGCGAAGCCGAAGTAATGGACATTCTCATGCAAAAGTCACGTGATAACTCCCGGACGCCTGTTCAATGGAACGATAAGGAAAACGCCGGGTTTACAACCGGAACTCCTTGGATCGGACTGGCTAAAAACTATAAAGAAATTAATGTAGAAAAGGCGCTTAAAGACCCCGATTCTATTTTCTATCACTATCAAAAATTAATTAAGCTTCGAAAAGAATATGATATCGTAACAGAAGGGGATTACCGGCTGATCTTAAAAGATCACCCTCAAATTTTCGCTTATCTGCGGACAAGAAAAAGTGGAGAGAAGCTGCTTGTGGTGAACAACTTTTTTGCAGAGGAAACGACATTTGAAAAACCGGAATTTCTGGAGGAAGACTCCGGTAAAGTACTGATTTCTAACTATAAAGACACACCGGAGCATTTCCGCCGGCTCGTCCTGCGTCCGTACGAGTCTGTCGTATACTATATCCGCTAAAACATCGTGTTTCTTCCATTTGCTGCCGGAGCTTTCCGGCAGCATTTCATTCACAACACCATGCTCAAACTGATGCAAGACAGCCGCTGATTCTTCTTCTTGTAAAATAGAAAACCTCTTGGATCCAAAAGGAACAGAGAGCTTAGATCTTTTATGATAAAAAAAGAAAGGGCTGTCAATTCTTACTCGATTGCATGCATGTATTTCGATGAAATATTGTAACTGCAAAGATGTCTTTCCGCCTTTTGGAAGATTGGCAGAATAGAATGGCCAAACGAATCGCTTTTTCCTTTTCTTCATTCGCTAAATGATGAAAAGCTTTTTTGAACTCCATTTTATTTTTCTTTTTAAAAGTTCCGCTTTGATCCGTGGGCGTTTTTTGGTTGTTCCATCCTTTTCAGAGGATGATCACACTGGTCCTGATATGGTACAATGATCATCAGGTGATACTATGAGATATAATAAATATAGGCAAATTTATCAAGAATTGGAAGATAAAATTCAAAACGGGGTTTATAAACCAATGGAAACGTTGCCATCGGAAAACGAACTTTGCGAATTGTACGACACTTCGAGAGAAACCATTCGAAAAGCCCTCAATTTGTTGGCACAGAACGGATTAATCCAAAAAATCCGCGGCAAAGGATCCATTGTGTTGGATACACCAAAAATGAGCTTCCCGATTTCCGGCCTAGTGAGCTTCAAAGAACTTCAAGATTCTCTTTGGGGGAACTCCCGAACGATTGTGTACGATCTCGGACTTATTCATCCAGATCCATGGCTTTCAAGACAATTGAATGTTTCCGAAAAAACAGAAGTATGGAAAGTCATTCGAGCTCGTGAAATTAAAGGCGAACGGGTGATATTGGATCGCGACTTTTTCATCAAACAATATGTCCCGCTGCTTACGAAAGAAATTTGTGAACACTCCATATACGAATATTTAGAAAATGAATTGGGGTTGGCCATTAGTTTTGCCAAAAAAGAAATTGTGGTAGAGCCGTGCACAGAGGAAGATATCCGCTTTTTGGATATAAAAGATTACAATCACATTGTGGTGGTGAAAAACTATGTCTATTTGGAAGATGCGACTCTCTTCCAATATACCGAATCGCGTCACCGATTAGACAAATTTCGTTTCGTCGATTTCGCCCGCCGAAACAAGCATGGATGAATCATTGCACCGCTTTAAAATGCTAAAGGGGTCAGACCCCCCTAGCGTACTTCTACCCAACCTCTTTTAATGGCGGTTACGACTGCTTGTGTGCGGTCGTTCACATTCATTTTTTGCAAAATATTACTTACATGGTTTTTTACTGTTTTTTCGCTGATATACAGCGCTTCGCCTATTGCCCTGTTGCTTTTTCCGTCCGCCAGCAGCTGGAGAACTTCACATTCGCGTTTCGTTAATAAATGATAGGGGCGCCGCACTTCGCCTTGCTGAAAGCCTTTTTTTCGATCGCTGGAAGTGAGTCGACGATAGTCGGCGATCAAATTATGAGTAACTTTTGGATGCAAGTACGATCCACCCTCTGCCACGACTTTGACGGCTTCAATCAGAGCATCCGCATCCATTTCTTTCAAAAGATAGCCGCGCGCTCCTGATGTTAAAGCGTGCGCCACATAATTTTCATCATCATGAATGGATAAAATGATCACTTTCGTTTTCGGATAGGCATCCACCAATTGTTTCGTTGCCTCTACACCGTTTACGCCAGGCATATTAATATCCATTAAGACCACATCGGGTCTGTGTCTTTCGACAAGCTCAAGCACATCTGATCCGTCGTCTCCTTCAGCAACGATCTTAAAAGATTTTTCAAACTCTAATATTCGTTTTACTCCTTCACGGAATAATTGATGGTCATCGATTATGACAATCTTCGTTGCCATTGTTTCTCCTCCCTTATTATGTCAGCACTTTCTGCTTCTTAATATAATTTCTATTTGGACCAATTATTTCCTTGTTCATATTACCTTTTCATCATTTATTTTTATAAATTCTTCTCAAATGTTTTACTTAAAGTATAGCTTAATCCTTTCCATGAACATGAATCGGGACGCTTAACCTTACAACGGTCCCCTTTCCTGGTTTCGAATCAATGTTCAACTCACCTTCCAAAAGTTCCATTCTCTCTTTCATGCCAAGAATCCCAAACGAATTTGATTTGCGTTTATGAATGTCAAACCCTTGGCCATTGTCTTTAATGACCGCCAATACCTTCTCTTTCCCAATTTCCAGTTTCACAACAATTTCGCTGGCATTTGAATGCTTTAACGCATTTTGAACGGATTCTTGAATCAGGCGAAAAAGAGCAATTTCCAACTTTGAAGGGAGCCGTACTTCCAGCCCAATGTTTCGAAAGCGAATAGTCGTATTTCTTTGAATGGATCGATTATACTCCTCAAGAGTGCTTAAAAATTTATTCAGAGCCGGGACCAGGCCCAGATCATCAAGCGCCATTGGCCGCAAATCGTATATAATGCGTCGGACTTCATATAGCGCACTGCGAACCATGTTCTTTAAGTTGCGGATTTCTACAAGAGCTTCTTCCACTCCTCTTTCTTTGTACACTTTCTCGATCAAATCCGAGCGCATCAAGACATTGGCCATCATCTGGGCCGGACCATCATGGATTTCGCGTGAAAGCCGCTTTTTTTCTTCCTCTTGAGCCTCTAATATCCTAAGGCCAAACTCCTGCTTCAACTTCGCATCTTCAAGCGCTTGGCCAATTTGCTTCATGTCGCTGGTCAGATATTTCAAAACAACTGATATTTGAGCCACAAGATTGTCCGCTCTCTCAATCGTATTTTTCAAATTTTTAAGACGCCGTTCCAAATCATCGCGACGCTCCATCAGCTGTTTTGCCTTTTGTTTCGTCAGGATTAATTTCGTCTGTAAATCATGGGCATACTGATAAGCTTTTCGGATATCTTTTTCAGAATATGTATGAAAAAATTTGCTTACTTCCGAAAGCCTTCTTCTCGCTTGTTTAGTTTGATAATCAAGTTCTTCTTCTTGTTGAAGAGCTTGCTTTACTTCATCTTTGATCGCTTTTAGTTCCATCAATCCCGATTCTAAATCTTGCCGGCATCGTTCGCCGATTTCAAAGATTTCATCTTTACTTTGATTGACTGTAGAAATCATTTTATCTAATATCTCATCTAGCTTTTCCGTTTTGATACCTCTTAATGACATAGAGAAGACCTTCCTCGTGGTTACTGATTTTAAAACAAATGATATTTGTTCATCTGCAACCTTTGAACTGCTGAATAAAAGTAAGCAAAATCTCCTGGTAAAAATACAATCACTTTTACAGACAATTCCATTATATCATGTCATATTTTGCATAGGATTAAAGTTTGGTTACCAATAGATTAAATATTTTTTTCTATATTTATATTTCAGAGGCTTTTCGTTTGCACAAAGAAGATTTTTCTATATCATAAGGATGTCTATACCCGTTTATTTTGAAAATGAAACATGATGGAGTGAGAGCTTTGCTTCCTAATTACTATACAGTAAAAGGATATGGAGAACACGAAATTGTTATACAAAAGTCACGGTTTATCGCCCACGTCAATCGAGCGGAAACAGAAGAAGAGGCAATAAATTTTATCGCGGAAATCAAAAAAAAGCATTGGAACGCCACTCACAATTGCTCTTGCTACATGATCGGCGAGCATGATCAGATTCAAAAAGCAAATGATGACGGTGAGCCGAGTGGTACCGCAGGTGTTCCGATGCTGGAAGTGCTTAAAAAACGAAATTTAAAAGATACAGTCGTAGTGGTTACCAGATACTTCGGAGGAATCAAGCTAGGGGCCGGTGGATTAATTCGCGCCTACAGCAAATCGGTCTCCGAGGGGCTTAACCATACCGGTATTGTCGAACGAAGATTGACGAGGGTCATGCATACTACATTGGATTACCATCTTCTCGGAAAAGTAGAAAATGAGTTAAGGTCTTCAGTTTATGATATAAAAGATATTCATTACTTGGACCGAGTCACCATTGAAACATTTGTCGAAGAAGGAGATAAAGAAACGTTCAAAAAGTGGATGACTGAGTTGACGAATGGACAGGCAGCCATTACGGAAGGCGATATGCTTTATTTAGAAAAGGATATCGAACTGTAACAAAGCTGAAGCTCTTTACATTCAGTTTAAAAACTTTCTCCGGAAACTCAGCTTAAACATGCCAATCATGAACTTCCAGGTGCCCGGTCTGTACGTCAAAATCTTCATCAAAGAAAATCCCTGTTTCCTTTTTTAACACCGGTAAAAGTCCTATTTCATTTAATCTTATTTATGAGCTTCCGACCATGCCGCTTGTTTTTCCGATCTGTATGGAGAGGTTTCCTTCAAAAAGGAGACCTATTTTTTCTGCAGAATTTTTGAAAATAAACAAAGTCTATTAAGCGATTTCCAGTGTGAGTAAAATGTTTGTGGGAGAAATTCTTAGAATTCCCCGATGAGGGGGTTGGGAACGTAGGTTCGCAATCCCCCTCATCGGGGCCACCAAGCGAAGCGCGGTAGGATCCCAAGCAGGAAACATGAAAAAAGGACTCTCTCCCTGGTAAGATGATCATTGCCAAACCATCAAACAGGAGGAGAGAGTCCCATGAATATTCAACAACATCTTACCACAAATTCGTTGTCATGGAAAGAGATCGAACTTGATTTGTTTCGAGCCTTGCAAAACGCCTTCGCCGAACTGTTTACGGCTTTGTTGGAGGACATCGACCGACAATTGGCGGAAACCCGGGACAAGCGCCGGTACCACTTGAAAGACAAACGACGCATCACGATTCAAACCCTGTTTGGCGAAGTTACCTTTGAGCGGAACTACTATTTAGACCGGGAACAAAACCGTTACACGTTTTTGCTTGATTCCTTTTTAGCGTTTGATGGATCGCAGTCAATCAGCCCTTGTCTAGAAGAAACAGCGGTGGGATTGGCGGTGGAGTGCTCTTCTTATCGCAAAGCGGCTCGTACGCTTGCCCAGATGGTCGGGTATCCGGTGATGAGCCATGAGGCGATCCGCCAGTTGGTGCTCGAAGCTGAAGCTCCGCTGCACTGCCCGGTCAACCAGCGATATGGACGGGTGCTGTTTGTGGAGGCCGATGGACTGTTTGTTTCTCGCCAAGGGAAGGGAAAACGGGCCAAGGAAGACAAGATCCTAACCGTTCACGAAGGGTGGAAGCGCAACGGCTCACGGATCGAATTTGTCAATCAGCGCCATTACGTCCATGAGGGCAAGGGGGAGGTGTGGGAAGGCTTCGAGGAATTTTTGATGAACGAATATGCCTATGATCCGTGTCGGGATCTTCTTGTCATCAACGGGGACGGCGCTCCATGGATTACCGCGTGCCGGGAGTATTTCAAAGGACGGGTCTGCTTCCAATTGGATCGATTCCACGTGGCGCGTGAGTTGCGCCAATGCCTCTCGGGCCATCCACGGTGGCAGGCGATTCGGCAAAAGCTGGCGAAGCAGGATGAAGAGAAGCTGCTTGTGGAACTGAACAGCGCCCTCGGCACGCTGGGGGACGAAGCGAAAGAACAACAGCTGGCTGCCTTGATCCACCGGATCGAATCGATGCCGGGATGCATCCGTGATTACCGGGAATGGCTGAAGGAGCAAGGAGTGGACACAACGGGCATGTATCCGATGGGGAGGGCTGAAAGCGTGATGAGCCAGTTGGCGTATCGGGTGAAATACCGCCGCAGTTGGACAGACAAGGGACTTAGGGCGTTTTTCAAGGCAATGATTGCCCGGATGGATGGGATTCGTCTTTTCGGACATCGTTTAGGAGAAGAATCGTCGCATCCGGCGGAGGAAACGGTGTCGACGGCATCCACCAAACAGACGATCGTGAACAAGGCGAAACAACGCGTCCGCCGTCTTTGGCCGGAGATCACGCGGAATAACGTGCCATATTTACAGCAATCGTCCGGGACACCGATCTATCATGCCCTGTCTGAACTCAAGGGATGGTAAAAAAAGGTATACATATCGGTCTGTCATGGCAAGGGATGAGAGTCCGAAAGCGCTTACGGATGATATTTAAAAAAATGGTTCGCTAACCTATGACTTACACCTGTTTTTTAGCGAACCAAAAAAGTTCCCACAAAGTCTTGACTGACTCCGATTTCCATAAAATCTTTACGAACAATGCTTCTTCATAGTAAAATGGAGTTTAGAAGACTTGTTGAAATTTGAAAAAATTTGTTGATTTCGCTTTATTTCATTATTCGCAAAAGGAGCAATGGTATGGCTGAACAGAGACAGCAGATCAGAGAACGGAGAAAACGGAGAAAACGACGAAGAAGAATCATGTTCTTTCTACTACTCCCCTTCATTCTAGTGGCATCTACAGCAGCAGGTTATGGAGCCTATTTATATAAAAAAGCAGAAACGGTTTTTACCGATTCTTATGACCCAGCTGTTGAAAAATCTGATTTGAGAGATAAAGCTGTGGATCCTAGCAAGGACAATATCAGCATTTTATTTATAGGAGTGGATGACAGAAGTCCCGATTTCAAACAAAAGACAAGATCAGATGCTCTGATTCTCGCAACACTAAATAGAAAGAATCATAGTGTAAAACTGTTAAGCATCCCTCGTGATTCTTATGTGTATATTCCCATTATTGGAGAAAAGCAAAAAATTACCCATGCTCATGCCTATGGAGGAACTCAGGCAACTATCGATACAGTAGAACACTTGCTTGATGTTCCGGTAGACTTTTATGTCAAAATGAATTTCAAAGGTTTTGTGGATGTGGTAAATGCTCTAGGCGGAGTGAAAGTAAAAGTACCGTATGAATTCACTGAAAAAAATTCAACCGACTCAGAACCCGTCCATTTAACGCCCGGAGTTCATAATCTCAGCGGAGAAGAAGCCTTGGCGTTGGCCCGAACAAGAAAACATGACAACGATGTTATGCGCGGCGAACGTCAGCAGATGATTTTAGAGGCGATTGTCAAAAAAGCCAAATCCGTCAATGCAGTCACTAAGTATCCGGACGTAATTGAAGCAGTCGGACAAAATATGAAAACAAACCTTTCGTTCTCTCAGATGAAGTCGCTCGTTAGCTTCGGTACATCCGGCGACTTAAAAATAGACCATTTAACCTTAAAGGGAACGGACGGTCATGATCCGAATAACGGTGCTTATATTTATAAGCTAGATGATGTTGAACTGGAAGTGACAAAACGAATTTTAAAACGTCAATTAGGTATTAACTAAAAAAGACTGTCGTGAAGGCCCTCAATGGAGCCTTTTTGCGACAGTTTTTTATCTGCTTTTCCTTTTCAATTTTCCAATCCCATTTCCAGTCATTAACTGAACATTGCCAATGACCGTTAGAAAGAACAACGGAATTTCCTTTATAAAAAAAGCAGCCACCGTTCCTTCTCCTTTTTCCTAAGGTTGATCAATCCCCTTTATGGGAAGATCAGCTTACGACTCGTTTTATGCATCTCATACAAAATCGTACAAAAACAACGTATGATATCGGTAAAATTCACCGCGACCACGCTCACGCTCTGCCGCGCTATTTATACTTCGCAAAGCCAAAGCCAAGCTACTTGATTACACCGATATCAAGAGTATTTCTAACCCATTTATTGATAAAAAAAGGTGCCCCAAAAGCTTGCTTTCAGGACACCCTTTTCTTTTTCCACGTCTAAGCGTAATTGGATTATCTGCTTTTTCTCATGACTAATCTCAACAACGGCTGGTAATCGGATCCGACTAAGCCAACACTTTCGACGAAAAGTTCAATTCCTATAATCAAAATAGCGCCAAACAGAAGAGCCCCCCATATGGTAGCCATTGAAAAAATAATGGCTGCCAGTCCAAACATGGCTGAAATGGCATAGATGATCAGCACCGTTTGTTTGTGGGTGTATCCCATTCGCAACAAACAATGATGCAAATGAGATTTATCAGGCGCTGAGAGTGGCTTCTTATGGATAAAACGGCGAATAATCGCAAAAAACGTATCGGAAATTGGCACCCCGAGAATAATAACAGGGATGACAAATGAAAGAACTGTTACATTCTTAAATCCAAGCAGCGACACAACTGACATCATATATCCTAAAAAGAGAGCTCCTGTATCTCCCATAAAAATCTTGGCAGGATGAAAATTGTAAATCAGAAAACCTAATGTACTGCCAAGCAAAATGAGTGCAATACTCATGACATATGCGTCGCCTTTAAGAAAAGCCATAAAGCTAATGGTAATTAAAGCGATCGAAGAAACCCCGGCAGCCAGTCCATCTAATCCGTCGATTAAATTAATGGCATTGGTCACACCGACGATCCATAAAATGGTTAGCGGAACGCTTAACAATCCAAATTCCAATTGGCCTCCGAAAGGCAAATTAATAAATTCCACATGCACCCCGCCGATCACGACCACGACAATGGCTGCCAGCAGCTGACCAGCTAGTTTAAGTTTTGGCGAAAGCTCAAACTTGTCATCCAGTAATCCTGTAAGGACAATAATAAAGCTGCCAATTATAATCGGCCAGTTATAAGGATCTTGCGGACGTAAAACCAAAAGTCCAATAAGAAAACTTAAAAAAATCGCCAAACCACCCATACGGGGCATTATTTTCTGATGCACTTTTCTGTAATTAGGCTTGTCAACAGCTCCGATAGCGATCGCCAGCTTCTTCGCCAAAGGAGTCAGCAGAAGCGAAGCGATAAAACATAGTACAAAGGTAAGGTAAACCATGCCGTACCTCCTCTTTCTTAGCATGCCCAAAAAAGCAACTAAAGTTCATTGCAAAATTTGTTATTGCATTCAAAAAAATCGGTATTCTATCTCTCATTTGGAAAATTTCTTCTGCAAAGAATTTCCACCACTTCAATTTCAATATTATAAAACGGATTGGTCATAATATCTATATCAAATTCTTTAAAAATTCATTTCATGCTATTTTTCTTTTATTCTCGACCTTTATTTTACATCTTGTACTGTTTATAGTAAAAAAGCATTGGTTCTGGTAAGATATAAATATAATAGAAGATTAGGATTTTTCTTCAAGGAGCGTACCTAATATGATCTCACTTATCAAAAATATGGTCGATGCTAACGAAAGAAGATTGAAAAAATATTATAAATTAGTTGAGAAAATCAATGAGATAGAACCAGAGTTTGAAAAACTTTCAGACCAAGAATTACAGCAAAAAACCATTTGGTTTAAACAACAGCTGCAAAACGGAAAAACGATTGATGATATTAAAGTCGAAGCCTTTGCGACAGTCAGAGAAGCAGCCAAAAGGATTCTTGGCATGCGCCATTACGATGTCCAGTTGATCGGCGGCCTTGTATTGACCGAAGGCAATATTGCTGAAATGGCTACCGGTGAAGGAAAAACATTGGTAGCCTCCCTTCCCAGCTATTTACGAGCTTTGGAAGGAAAAGGTGTCCATGTCATTACCGTCAATGAATATTTAGCAAAGCGCGATCGCGAAATCATTGGCCCTATCCATGAATTCCTTGGATTAACAGTGGGATTAAATTTACCGCTTATGGAGCAAAGCGAAAAAAAACAGGCCTATCTTGCCGATATCACTTACGGCGTCGGAACAGAATTTGGTTTTGACTATCTGCGTGACAATATGGCTACCCGGGCTGAAGATCGAGTCCAACGCCCTTATCATTTTGCCATTATCGACGAAGTGGACAGTATATTAATCGACGAAGCAAAAACACCGCTCATTATCGCCGGTAAAGTAAGGGCAAGTTCTGAATTGCATTATATTGCAGCTCAATTGGCAAAAAAATTCAAAAACGAAGAGGATTATTCCTTCGATATGGAAACAAAGGCGGTCAGCTTAACCGATCAAGGAATTGAGAAAGTGGAAAATGCCTTCGGTATCGATAATTTATACGACTTGGAACATCAAATACTGTACCATTATGTCATCCAAGCCGTACGTGCCCATGTCATGTTTAAACGCGACGTAGATTACATTGTGAAAGACGGCAAAATTTTTCTCGTGGATAGTTTTACAGGCCGCATCATGGAAGGAAGAACGCTGAGCGACGGACTTCATCAAGCTATCGAGGCTAAGGAAGGACTGGAAATTACAGAAGAAAACAAAACTCAAGCGTCCATTACCATCCAAAACTATTTTCGTATGTACCCGTATTTATCGGGGATGACCGGAACGGCAAAAACGGAAGAACAAGAATTCCTTCGAGTGTACAATATGGAAGTCATTCAAATTCCCACTAACAAACCAAAACAACGCATCGATTTGCCGGACCGGATTTATAAAACGATACACGATAAATACACCGCTGTAGCGAAAGAAGTAAAAAAGCGCCATGAAAAAGGGCAGCCGGTTTTAATCGGGACTACTTCCATTCTTCAGTCGGAAAAACTGGCGAAGTATTTAGACCAAGAGCATTTAGACTATGAACTGTTGAACGCTAAAAGCGCCGATCAAGAGGCAGCGCTGATTGCCAAAGCCGGACAACGAGGACAGATTACGATCGCCACCAATATGGCTGGACGCGGGACAGATATTATTTTGGAAGAGGGAGTCGCCCAGCTTGGGGGCCTTCATGTCATCGGAACAGAGCGGCATGAAAGCAGAAGAATTGATAATCAGCTAAAAGGACGCGCCGGCCGCCAAGGTGATCCCGGTTCCACCCAGTTTTTTATTTCATTAGAAGATGACATGTTCCAGCGCTTCGCCTCCAAAGAAATGGAAAAATTATCTAAAAAAATCGAAACCGATTCTACCGGCTTAGTGCTAAATAAAAAAATGGACGAGTTTGTCAACAAAATTCAGCGAATAGTGGAAGGCTCAAACTTTTCTGTGCGTGAATACAATTTAAAACTGGACGATGTCATTAACATGCAGCGAAATGTCATTTACGGACTAAGAAATAAAATTATTGATGAAAGCGATCTGTTGAAACTATATTTTGAAATGATTGATTCGGCTGTAAAAGAACAAATACAACGACTTTGTCCGGAGACAGAAACACCGGATAATTGGCGTCTGAATCAATTGCTTTCGACGATTCAATCGTTCATTCCCGGTGAGACTGTCAACTTGCCGGAAGGATTGGAAGATCTGAAGGATGTGGAAGAAGCCGTCTTCCCTGCCGTTGCTTCTTACAAAAAACGAATTGAACAATTAAATTTTGCAGAATGGGCCAGTTATATAAAAGAAATTATGCTTTCTGTCATTGACCGACATTGGATCGAACATATGGAAAGCATGACGCGTCTGAAAGAGGGAATCGGATTAAGATCGTATCAACAAGAAGATCCTATGAGGCTTTACCAAAAAGAAGGATATGAAATCTTTTTAGAAACGTACCATGAAATCGAAAAAGAGATCTCTGTCAGAATCGCCGCTTTTTTAAAAGAGATGCAAACAAAGGAGTAGCTGATCATGTTTCCATTATTTCGAAAAAAAAAGAAAGAAGATATCCAATTAGAAGGCTTGACTAATACCATCGACTCCGCTGAATTAGTCGACTCTCCACAACAAGGAGATCAAGATTCAGAAGTGAAAACCGAACTTTCCATCCACCCGTTATGGAATGTTTCAAAAGAACAATACTATGTATTTCGTTTTTTAAATAATGAGCTGCCAACACTGAAGCCCAATCAACTTTCTCTGTCCGGCATTCAATGGGAAGAAACATCCGAAGGGCTTTCAGTGACCGCCTTTATTCGTAATTCATTAAAAAAGCCGATCCAATTGGAAGAAGTTCCCCTTATTCTATTAGATGAAAATCGGGAAGTTATGGCTAAACACACCTTTAACCTTCATGATGCAGGAGAAATCCCGGCCGAAAGCAGCCGACCGTGGACTTTTGTTTTCCCTAAAGAGTCTTTGTTGAAAGATCATCTGCAAAAAGAAGGCTGGACACTCGCCTTCGATTTAAGCACAAAACAACATCAACTCGATTTAGAACCTTCTTGGGAACAAAGTTTGCCTGACGAAGAAAAGAAAAAGCTCCAACAGCTCGTTAGCCAATTGGAGCCTCCAAAGAAAAATGAACTCAATTTTATGGGATTAGAAGCCAAAATGCTGCAATCGGGAGATTTGGCCGTGACTCTCTTGATCCGAAACGGCTACGAAAAAGCGATTCAAATACAACAACTTCCGCTGAGAATTATCGATGCGAACGATGCCATCTCGGCTGAAGGGCAATTCAATATCGGTCAATTGGAAATCAAGCCAAATACAACAAAACCGTGGACCTTTATTTTCCCGAAAAATAATATAAAAAAATCTGCTCCTGACTTGTCTTCTTGGAAGGCTGATGTAATCCAAAAACAGGACTAGCCGATATTGTGAAACTTCCATCAGAAGGGGGTTTTTCCCCTTCTGATGGTTAGTTGAACCAATCGGACCTTTAGGGGCAGTTAGTCCCCAAGGGTTCTTCTTCCCCGCCAATCCTAAGAAAGGGATTTACTGCCCCTTAATGCGGGATACAGTGAAACTTCCATCAGAAGGGGGTTTTTCCCCTTCTGATGGTTAGTTGAACCAATCGGGCCTTTAGGGGCAGTTAGTCCCCAAGGGTTCTTCTTCCCCGCCAATCCTAAGAAAGGGATTTACTGCCCCTTAATGCGGGATACAGTGAAACTTCCATCAGAAGGGGGTTTTTCCCCTTCTGATGGTTAGTTGAACCAATCGGGCCTTTAGGGGCAGTTAGTCCCCAAGGGTTCTTCTTCCCCGCCAATCCTAAGAAAGGGATTTACTGCCCCTTAATGCGGGATACAGTGAAACTTCCATCAGAAGGGGGTTTTTCCCCTTCTGATGGTTAGTTGAACCAATCGGGCCTTTAGGGGCAGTTAGTCCCCAAGGGTTCTTCTTCCCCGCCAATCCTAAGAAAGGGATTTACTGCCCCTTAATGCGGGATACTGTGAAACTTCCATTAGAGGGGATTCTTTCCTCCCCCAGCTTTAAGCCATAATCTCAAGTTTGGACTTATCTCCTCTTTTATAGCTGAATGAACCTAAGACTTTCCTTTTTATCAGGAAACAAATCTGTCCGACTGCATCACCATTTCCAGTTCATTTCGTTAAAACGAAAAATCCTTTTTGGGAGTCATTGACTTTCCCCGTTTCCCTTCTCTTATTCTCTGTTCTCAAACATCCTATTCAACCTCAACGGGTACGGTCATTTTCCTTATGGATCCATAATCCAGATAAATCCGATTACAGACTTTTTTAAGGGAATCGAGTAGGAGGAGGTGTGAACCTCCGTCCTCTCACACCACCGTACGTACCGTTCGGTATACGGCGGTTCAATCAAATAAATGACGCTTTTCACCATATTTTCTATACAGGCTTTTCAGCACTTGGCTACTCCAATAAGAGTTGCCAAGGGTTTGGTGTAATATGGGACTTTTAGAGATTCTCCAATATGATTTCCTCGAATTCCCCCATTCATATGCTTTATATGGTTGAACTCCGAGTTGAATGAGTTTCTTCACTTTCGTTTTCGGTTTCTTCCACTGTTTCCAGATCATCATTCGGAGCCTTCTTCTTATCCATTTATCAAGGTTCTTAAAGATAGTAGGAGTGTCAGCTAGTGAAAAGTATCCGCACCAACCCATTAGGTACTGATTTAGTCTTTTGATTCTTTCTTCCATTGAGATCGAATGGGAGCGGCTGGTGAGTTCCCTGATTCTTTGTTTCATCTTTTGAATGCTCTTCCGAGCGATTCTTATCTTTGGTTCTTTATGATACGTAAAGCTAAACCCTAGATAATCCCGTTTCCATGGGCGGTCTAATGCAGTCTTTTCCCTGTTCACCTTGAGTGATAGCTCTTTCTCTATGAAGTTTGTCATGTTCTCCATGACTCTCTTTCCGGCTTTTCTACTCTTGACAAAGATATTACAATCATCTGCGTATCTTACAAATCGAAGATTTCTTCTTTCGAGTTCTTTGTCTAATGGATCCAACATTATATTGGATAAAAGCGGACTTAATGGCCCCCCTTGGGGGGTCCCTTCAAGGTTTGAAGTGACTAGCCCGTTTTCCATAATGCCTGCCTTCAAGAATTCTCGGATTAGATGAAGGATTCTTCCATCTCTTATTTTCTTGCCAATTAAATGCATTAGCTTATCATGATTCACATGATCGAAGAACTTTTCTAAGTCCATATCAATGACCCAGCGGTAGCCTTCTTTGATGTAGGATTTCGCTTTTCGCACAGCTTGATGTGCTTGCTTGTTTGGTCTAAAACCAAAGCTATTCTCTGAAAATCCCGGGTCAAATATGGGTGTTAGCGCTTGGTTTAATGCCTGTTGAATGAAACGGTCTATCACCGTAGGAATCCCTAGTTTCCGTTTACCGCCGTTCGGCTTCGGGATTTCGATTCGTCGGACTGGTTGTGGTTTATAGGTTCCCTCTAATAGAGACGTGCAGATTTCATGCCAGTGTTCCATCATGTACGGTCGTAATTCGGATACACTCATTCCATCCACACCATGACTTCCTTTATTTCGTTCCACTCGGTGAAGTGCCTCTAATAAGTTTTCACGTGATAGTACCTGTTCCATTCTCATAAATAGGACTCCTTGCGTGTGTTTTCTATTCTCTTCCATAGACCTATAAGCTCCACCCTCTTGAAGCCCCTCGTGGGATTCACCACTGCCCTCTTCAAGCAAGTCCGTTTCGGATTGTCTGTGTCATTGCTTCATTAGAATATCCGAGTAGAAAACCCTCTTTGATTGTTCCGTCCTTCCAAATAAGGAGCGACCTTATTTGTACTATGACTTCTGCTGACTTCTGACGGTTCAGCAATCTATCGCTAAATTGGTTGCCAACTTAGTTGGCGTATCAGTCAGACCTCCCCGGGTAAGGGTGCAATCTTTCCTTCCATCCATCTGCTTCATTTACTCTGTATCACCTTCGGCAGAAAGGGCTTTGTTTTGTCTTGCAAACTCACCCAATGATACTTAGCCTTATATGAAGTTCGTGTTCCGAGAGACCCTAAGTTTGCCGCTCGCTTCCTTCAGATTCCGCGTCACCGCGGACACCCTTGCGTTAGGCTAGCCGCTACTTCTGCCTTCGCGGTTCGGGACTTTCACCCTAGAGATTACACCCATGCCGGGCGCACAAGAAAAAGGCACCTGCATGTGTATACATGCAGGTGCCTTTTCGGCCATCACCAACCGTCGCCTCATTCTCTCTCGAACATTACAAAACGGAAAACATTACTCTTTTATTGTACCACATCCTTTTACTTTGACAAGAAATATTTTCATCTAATACCTCAATTTACCTCAATAGAATAACATTTCATTTGTTTTTTCCGCCATGGCACATTCTTTTCACAGTATTCGCAGCCCCTTCAAAATCACTTGAATTTTTGAACCAGTCCATGCTCTAAAAAGTAAAAATCATGACCATTTCTATTGTTCTTTCAGTAATATTTGATATTCTTGTAGATAGAGAAGAAACTAGAAGGAAAGGGATTTAAGAGAATATGAGAAGCGATAGACATAAACATAAAAAAAAGAAAAGACGCGGTTTAAAAATTTTACTTACCGTTTTAGCCATTCTTTTAGCGGGTGCCGGTGTGTACGCGTACTCCATCTACCATTCTGTGAACAAAGCGGTAGAAAGCATGCATGCACCGATTGCTCATGATCAAGCTAATAAACGTACACATCCGGTGTCGCTGGATAACAAAGATCCGTTTAGCGTCCTGTTATTAGGTGTAGACGAGCGGCAAAACGATACAGGGCGTTCCGATACGATGATTTTAGCCGCCGTCAATCCGAAAAAGCAGTCTGTTCAACTTTTAAGCATTCCACGAGACACGCGAACAGAAATTGTCGGAAAAGGAACGGAAGATAAAATCAATCATGCCTATGCTTTTGGCGGTGTACCGATGTCGATTGCAACAGTGGAAAAATTTTTGGATATTCCGATCGACTATTACATTAAAGTCAATATGGAAGGATTTAAAGATATTGTCGATGCAGTGGACGGAGTAACGGTACAAAACGATTTGGATTTTACTTATGAAGGAGAACATTTTCCGAAAGGTACATTGCATTTAAACGGCGAACAAGCTTTAAAATATTCTCGCATGCGTTATGATGATCCTCGCGGAGACTTTGGAAGGCAGCTTCGTCAAAGACAAATCCTTGAAGGAATTCTCGCAAAAGGGATTGATTTCTCTTCCTTATGGAAATATGGTGATATTTTAAACGCTTTACAAAAAAATGTAAAAACCAATTTAACAATGGATGATATGATGAAAATCCAAAAAAATTACAAAGCAGCCCGAAATCATATTCAGCAAAACGAAATAAAAGGAGAAGGTACCAAAATAAACGGTGTATACTACTATATCGTTTCCGATTCAGAAAAACAGCGCCTTTCCCAAATATTTAAAGACCAATTAAACCTAAATTAATGGATTGGAATCCATCATTCCCATCAAAGAACCACTCACTATTAAAGACCCCTAGCAGGAAACATCCGTCCGATGCACAACATTTCCTGTTAGGGGTCTCTCGTACTCTACACAATCATAGGTTCAAAACTTCCTTTATTTGGACCATTTTCTTTTATAGATCATTTTGTCCATACATTTTTCCATAGTCCTGAATCGCGACTTCATTAAAAAGCCTGACCCATTCACCTAAAGGGCAGGATCCCATTCATGGAACTCCCTTCTACACAAGGTTTTAAAGGGTCAGGCTTATTCCTAATTAATAAAATCTCTTGAAGCTGTCGAAGTGGCTTTGATAATAGGAATTGCTCAAGCTGCTGATTTGAACTTGATCTCCTCCGGCATGAATAAATTGATTGTTTCCAATGTAGATCCCCATATGAGAGACGCCTTGTTTGTATGTATTATCGAAAAAGACAAGATCACCAGGTTGTGGATTGGAGACATAGTAGGAACGGCTGTAGTATCCTTCCGCACTGGTTCGTGGGATGCTTTTTCCGACTTTGTTAAATACATAGTAGACAAACCCGCTGCAATCAAATCCTACCGATGGAGAAGAACTTCCGAAAACATACGGGACGCCAATATATTTTTTTGCTTCCGCAACCACTGCGGTATTGACGTTGCTTCCAGTTTGCTCTATGGAACTGCTATTTGCCGCGCCGCTAGGAATGATCAGTTTTTGGCCAACGTAAATGGTGTCAGAAGAAAGGTGATTGGCTGATTTTATTGCTGAAACGCTTGTACCATATTTAGAAGCTATTTTGGTTAGTGTGTCGCCTTTAACAACGGTATAGGTTTTAGAACCTGAAGAGGAATTGGAGTTGGTTGTTCCGGAAGATTGAGCTCCCGAGCTTGAACTAGCTGCAGCAGAAGCTTTCACTTTTAAAACCTGTCCTGGATAAATGGTATCAGAACTCAAACCGTTCCAGCTTTTCAAATTTTGGACGGTAGTCCCATAAGCTCTTGCAATTTTGGAAAGTGTATCTCCAGATTTCACGGTGTATGTAGCGGTGCCAGAGGATGTGCTGGACGAGCTGGTGCTGACAGATTGCGTTGAACCCTTCCCGTCATCAATTTTTAAAACTTGAGAAACGTAAATCGTATTTGTAGACAAATGGTTTAAGTTTTTAATAGAATCAATCGTTGTATTATATTTTTTTGAAATGCTGTATAATGTATCTCCGGATCGAACTTGATAATTGATAATAGCTGCTTCACTCTTTGAAGCAAATCCTGCTGAGATAATCGCTGCTGTGGACAAAGTAAATAATGCTTTTCTCATTTTGAGCCTCCCTAATTGAATATTCACGTTTAATATCGGTTTTTTCAGTGTCATATTAACAGATTAATAGTTGAAAATTTTTTAATTCTGTGTAAAATTGTAGAATAAAATGATCTACACTTCTGTTTCGATATGTTTTCGTCATTTCCTTTTGGATATTTCATACATTTCGTCGAATATTCTTAACAACACACAGCAATATACTATCATAGAGCGACAAAAATCAAAAGGTAAAAAGGACATATTTATCCAAATCTACTAAAAATAGATCATATTTTTGTATAATATTGGTAATTATTATTACTTTTTTTCTGTATGATCAACATAAATTGGAGAATATGTTATCTTATGGCGTTCACGTAATGCTAATTTCGTGTCGCTAAAGGGATCTCTTTATCAGTCTATAGTATGTAGTAAAACACACTTTTTAAGACTTTATATCTACTGTTGTTCCTTCTTAAAAGGATGGTATGCAAAATGATATTCCTAAAAAAAGAGGCTGACCCAAAAGGTCGATAAAATCGACTTTTTAGGGCTCAGCCTTTTTCTTTAGAATGATTTATTGGATATTATTGGTTGTAATTCGTGCACAGAAGATCATTCCCCTGTTTTATTCCCTCACTTTTTGTTGTTTTTCAGTGTATGTTGCCCACTTTTTCAAATTGTGGGCAACACAAATAAGACCCCATTCCACCGTTGTTTTGGAAAGGCCTCTTAATGTAAATCGTTGGAAGTGGCTGTTGTGCTTAATTTGAGCAAATACTGGCTCCACTTCTATTTTTCGTTGTCTATACTTCTTTTTCGCTTCCTCCGAGGTTAATCTTTCACGGACTTCTTGGCGCTGCTTCTGATTCTTCATGGAAACACTGATGCTTTTTGTGTTCTTTCCTTTTGCACAAGAAGATTGAAAAGGGCATCCATAGCAGTCTGTGCACATGTAAGTTCGTTTCACCGATTCATACCCATTTTCTGATTTCCGTTTTCTTTCGTAACTAAAGGTAAGTCGTTTATTATTTGCACAGATCCATTCGTCTAATTCCTCGTCATAAGTCATGTTCTCCAATTTACCGATTTGATTTTTCCAAGCTTTTGTTTGTTCCTTATCGAATGTGTTGTATTTAACCAGTGCTTCCATTTCTTCCTTTTCACAATAATCATAGTTTTCTTCGCTACCATAACCAGAATCGGCAATGAGTGTCTTTGGTTTTGGCCGATTATACTTTTTCATTAATTCAAAGTGAGGAATTAGGCAGCCGGGATCTCCGGCACGTTGATGTAGACTGAACCCTGTGATAAATTGTCCTTCCGTTCCGATTTGTACATTGTAACCAGCCTTTAATTGACCGTTCTTCATGTGGTCTTCTTTCATGCGCATGAAAGTGGCATCTTTATCCGTTTTTGAATAGCTGTTTCGGTCGCCAAATGTTGCTTTTTGTTCTTCATATTTTTGCTTTCTGGGCAAAAGATCCTTTTCCAATTGTCGTTTTGCTTTTTTCAGGGTTCGATTTGTAGGTTCCTGTTCTAATTTTTTCTCTACCTTTTTGATGGTCTCTTGGATTTTCTCGGAGGTAACAGGAGCTGCCTCCAATTTTTCTTGAAAATCCATTTCTTTTTCAGCTTGCTCATCTTCTTTCATTACTTCCTCAATCGATAAGACGATCTGTTTGTATTTCTCATCCAGCTTTGTATCGAACTTTTCTGTCGCCTTCCTCCAAACAAAAGTATATCGATTAGCGTTAGCTTCAATTTTCGTTCCATCAAAATAATAATCTTCAAGCTTTACTAACCCCTCCTGGCATAAAAGATCCACAATTCCGAAGAAGGTTTCATAAATGACATCCTTCATACGATTGGAGCGAAATCGATTGATTGTACGAAAATCAGGTTTTTGGTTTCCCGAAAGCCACATAAAATAAATGTTTTCTCCCAGTTGTTTAGCAATTTGCCGGGAAGAATAAATTCGATTGACGTAGGCATAAAGGATAATTTTTAACATCATTTTGGGATGGTAAGGCGGGCGGCCGCCACCAGGATGAAGAGAAAGAAGGATGTTTGGATTCATCTTTTCTACTGCCAAATCCACAATTCGGCAAAGATGATGTTCGGGGATTAGAACTTCTATATCCATTGGTAGAACTAATTGTCCTGTCGTGGTATAATTTATGTACATGAGCATTTTGCAAAATTAGATTTTTTGGATAAAAGTATAAAAAATAAAGCACTCGACAAATAGCTACCAGCTTGTTATTTTACAAAATATTACAATAATCTTGTTTTCGGGCATGCCTACAGAATTTTTCACATTGAATTTTTTTTAAGCGGCTTTCTTCCCTTTATTTTCCTTTGCCATCGCTAGCGCTGAAACAAGTAATACAATAGCGTTCAGGTAAATATGGGTCTTTACTTTTTCAATTCCCCATACATGTAGGGAGTTCGCCGTAAGGTAGCTTTTCATTCTTGAATTACAGCGTTCTACACTTGTCCTCTCGTTGTAAAGCTCTTTCCAACGTTTTGTATCACGGTGCGGATTGGAATATCGGCGCACATCCTTTTTGATGTCGACTTTTACCACCATTCCATAGTTGGAAGATGAACAGGCTGCCATTCCTAATGGGCAATCCACTTTGCCGGTTGCGTGAGGACATCTGAACTTGAGCTGGTCCTTATCAGCTCCCCAATAAGTCATTTCATAACCCATGGAACAACGCGGAGTTCCATTGGAAGAAATCCCTTCAGGAGGCTCTTTTTCGTTGCGCAAATTGAGCGGGATAATGGCTTGCGCTCCAATGTTTTTGGCTGATTCATAGTTTTTTAGTTGGTCATATCCGCCATCCATGATCAGAAATTCAATTTTGGATTTGGTACGCTCTGCCACTTGCTCTATTAATTCTGGTGCGACTTCTCCATCGTTCACATGGGCAGGGGTTACTTTTATGGCCATTGGCAGTTCGCTTGCGGTATCGACTGAAAGATGCATCTTATAGCCAAACCAGGTAATTTTATTGCCGAAGGAATCATATTTTGCGCCCCAATTGGCATTACCCGTTTGTTCACTACGCTTTTTGGGCTGTTTCTTTTCATAGGCATCAATGGCGGCACTGTCGATGGCCTGGTGGCTGCCGTCAATTATTCCTTCCTCCTGAGCTAACTGTACCAAGTCAAGGAAGATCTTTTCAGCCAGCTTTTTTTTGGTAAGTGCCGCAAAAACCCGGCTGAGAGTGGAGATAGACGGTGCGGGGCGATCAATCGATAAACCGCATTGATAACGGAAACGAAGGTCTTTATCCAATCGATGATGAAGGGCGGTAAAGGTGTCGATGCCTTCGAGTGGGGCAGCGATGAGAGCCCTTAGAATCCCTTCTCTGGAATGACCGTCAGCCCCTCGGGGTGAAGAACTTCTCAACTGTTTAGCATAAGGGCGTAAATCAAGCGAGCTAAAAAAGATAGGTAATTTCTCTTTTGACTCTAATTTTTGCAGTTCTTCAAAGGAAAATAGGCTTTCTTGTAGAATATACAAAGTGACTTCCTCCTTTTGAATTTTTGTGGTTTCGTCACTTCAAAAATTCTACATTTTAGGGGTGAAGTCCTTTTTTGTGTCTTTGAAATCCTTATGGCTCTTGGGTCAAAAAATATGCAAAATGCTCACATAAGAAAATCGTTCCTTTCCGGTAGATTGGTTGTAGTGACTAAATTATGCCAAAAAAGAACGATTTTCTTTATTTTTTTGTACAGAGTTTCAAGATTAATTTTTCACTCTGTTGATTGGAGTGGAAGGCGCGAAGACTCCTGCGGGAGTACGGGACAGGGGAGACCCCGCAGGAGCGTAAGCGACGAGGAGGCTCCCCGGCACGCCCGCGGAAAGCGAAGCGCCTGGAACGGAAATCAACAGACCAGGTTCAAAGAACCATTCACAAAAAATAGGTGTCCCTAAAAGCTATACTTTTGGGACACCCTCTTTTCTTCTTTACTGTAGATGAGCAAATTCGCTAACATAAATTTACAACCAAACAAAAAAGAAGACATGAACCCGATTCCTTGGTTAGAATAGATGTGCCACAACTACTCACAAGGGGGTTCATGTCTCATGAATAGATTAGCACATCACCTAGGAATCCACAAGTTTTTGACGATGTTGGGGTTGGCACTTTATTTCTCAAAACCTGTCATGAAGCATCTCGTTCATATCGTGGATGCGATGATTACAAAGGGCTTTTCGGGAACACTGACCGATCTACATCACGGGAGTTTTCATCCGAACCATCGCACGACACTCAGCCATTTTTTCACGAAAAGCCCATGGGAAGAAGAGACGTTGCTTCGCAAACTCCAGCAGTGGGTGCTTCATCGTGTCGAACGCAGCTCGAAACGAGAGAATCAACCCATTTTTGTTTCGATCGATGATACGATTTGCCAAAAAACGAAGCCCTCGTCACGGGCAACACACGCCATTCAAGGGTGTGATTGGCACTATTCTCACGCAGAGAAAAAGTCGATCTGGGGACATTCTCTCGTTTGGCTCATGGTTCATACGATGACCCAAGCGTTTCCTTTTGCCTTTCGCCTCTACGACAAGACGGCGGGGAAAAGCAAAGGGGAACTCGCGATCGAGATGCTTTCTTCGTTGGATGTGAGTCGACCCGTTTATGTGCTCATGGACTCTTGGTATCCATCGAAAACCCTCGTGGGAGCCTGCTTGAAAAAAGGGTTCCACGTCATCGCGATGCTCAAGACGAATCGGATTCTCTATCCAAAAGGGACGGCCATTCAAGCAAAGGAATTTGCCAAATCTATGGAGCCACGGGATACCCGCCTCGTCACGGTGGGAAAAGAGCGTTATCGGGTGTATCGCTACGAAGGTGCTCTGAACGGTCTCAAGGATGCCGTGGTGCTGCTCGCATGGAAAGCCGATCAGCCGATGACACCGAAACATCTTCATTGCGTCTTGAGCACCGATCGCGAGCTAAGCGATGAAGACATCTTGTGCTACTATGCCGAGCGTTGGTCGATCGAATGTTTTTTCCGTCAAGCGAAAGACCAGCTGAAACTCGATGGATACCGCGTTCGCGGGCGTCGGGCGGTGAAACGGTATTGGATCTTGGTGCAACTTGCGTATGTGTACAGCATGTTCGAGTCGAACAGTGATGTTTCGGATGGGCTCGATCTCCTGCGCAAGAGAAAAGGACATAGCCTCGTGGAGTTCATTTATCGTGCAGCAAAACAAAATATTCCCATTGATGCCGTGAAAAAACAGCTCCACGTGGCATAAGGGGTACCCCGTTTGTCTCTTTTTCGTATGGTAATCATTGTTAATAAAAATGCTCATCTACAGTTCTTTATAGAGGGTTCATTTGCTCCCATTGAAGAAAGATATTTTTGGATAATTGAACAACGGAACTGCTGCCGCCTCTGGAATTGACTCCTTCCATTAAAATGGCGAGAACCATATTCGGTTTGTTTTGGTCATAGGCAACGAAAATACCATTCTCTTTTCCCGATTGTCCAAAATTGGATTTTAATTCAGCCGTTCCGGTCTTTCCTGCCAGTTTTAAAGACGGATGATTCGCTTTTTTTGCCGTTCCTTTTTCTACGATAAGCCTCAGATCCTTCTGCAGAATTTTTGCATCTTTTTGAGAGATCAAGTCCTTTTTCCATACTTGCGGTTTTTCATCGCTATACAAAATCGGCTTCATCATTGTGCCTTGATTGACAATGCCTCCGTACATGGAAGCCAAATGAAGCATGCTGACTAACAATTCACCTTGACCGTATCCGGAGTCGCTTAATAGCCTTTCCTTGTCAAAATGGCCACTGTTCGATATCTGCGAAGAGCGGATAGGAAAAGCAAACGGCAACCTGGTTTCAAATCCAAAATTCTTCAAACCATTTTCCATATCTTGCTTTCCAATTTCTAAAGCCGTTTGGGCGAAATAAATGTTATCCGAATAAACAAGGGCACTTTCCAAATTGATCGGTTTCCCCGGGTCTGTCACTCGAGTCACGTGATAATTCCCCCATGAAGCATCTTTTTGCCATTTGAGCCCTTTAATATTGCGCGCTTTAAACGGATCCAGCTTTCCTGTTTTCAGCCCAATCGCCGCTGTAATCGGCTTGATAGAGGAACCGGGAGCATAAGTAGCTGCAAACCGATTCAAAAAAGGCTTGGCCGGATCATTTTGCATCTGTTGATAACGGCTCTCAGACAATCCTGTAATAAAGTCATTTGGATCAAAGGCCGGCGAACTTACAAGGGCAAGAACCTTCCCGGTTTTAGGATCAATAGCCGCAGCGGTCCCCGGTTGTCCGTTCATTTGGTTGTATATGACTTTTTGCAATTCGGCGTCTATCGTCAATTTTACGGATTTGCCGTTCTTTGCTTTCGTTTCGGCGAGAACAACCTGATTGCCATCCGATTTATCAATCACTATTTTTTGGCCGTTTGTCGCTCGCAGTTTGTCTTCAAGCAGCTCCTCCAAGCCACGCTTTCCTATCCAATCGCCTTCCTTATATCCTATTTTCTTTTGCTTTGCTAATTCCTCCTTTGTGATGGTGCCAACATACCCGGTTAAATGGGCCAAAGCTTGATGATAAGGATATTCTCGAATAAGCTTCTCATTAGCCAGCACGCCCGGAATACTCAACAATTGATTGATATTTCCATCATCATATAAAACATCTTTCAGCGGCACAAAATAATCGGGTTTCACCCAACTTTGGCTTAACTGTTGATCGATGTAATGGACAGAAACCCCAAGCAAATGAGCAAGCTTACTTTTTTTTCCGGCATCATGACCAAATTGTTTAGGAATAATCCCTACCTCATAACCTTTAGAATTAATGGCTAAGGCATTGCCATTTCGGTCAAATATTTCGCCGCGTTTTCCCTCGACGGTTTCAATCCGGACTTTGTCTCCTCTTCCAAGCTCAGGGAAAATATAGGTTGTATTCCAATCGACGTACCAATTCTTTTTTCCTTCTTTTTCTTCCAGTTTCAAATGGACATTCTTTTTAAAATGAATCGGACCGGCAGCAGTATCCATTTTTACGTCAATCGGCAGTTCTGCCCGGTCAGCATCTTTCCAATCCTTTTCTTTTGCTGATAACACAGTCACTTTTAAATGCTTCACGTCTAGATCCCTATAAATCGTTTTATACCGATCTGCGAAATCCACTATTTTATATTTTTTTTGAGAGGAAGACGTTAAATAATCATGGTACATTTGGCTGAATTTCTGATCATTCCATAGCTTGACATAATCAGCTAACCGTTCTTCCGGACTCGGTGTTTTCTCGCATGCAGCCATGGAAAGAACGAATAACAGCACAAAAAAAACGGGCGTCAGATTTCGAAAGCGTTTCAATTTAATCCCCCCCTTCGTCCCATTTCATTATATCAAAATCTGGAACTAGGAAAAAAAGCGAGGCGTCTTTCAGCCTCGCTTTAAATTTAAATATTCGTGTTCAAAGACAATGGTGTCATGATCGGGTGAATATCTGCTTTCGTCTAAAGAAATAATTGATTTTTTGCTTTAAACACTAATCATCCCTTTTCGTGACCATTATGTACATCATACGAAACGTCTTGTCTGTTTGGCAGCCAAAAGGAATGATAGAATTGGATGGACGAATAAATCCATGCTTGTGTTTCGAACTGAATGGAAAAGTCATTTGAAGAAATTTGTTGTTTCTTTTTAAATTTTTGCATCGTTCCGGGTTATCAAATTTAAAGATAAATAAATAGAACTTGATAAACGGTGAGGTTCTTTCTGAGAAGCACGGCGCTGGAATTTGGTTTTTCTTTGAAGGCAATGCTTTTGGTGAGGAAGATACGCGATAAAATAGAAAACTTCTCCAATTTTCAACAAAAAACTGGTTAATACCTTTTCTACTACTCTTTCCGGGACCCACTGTTCATTTAAGTTTGATAGTTTGATGAGCCTTTTATTTAAATAAATCTCCATTTTGAATGTCCACTCATCCAATCCCCATCCCACTGTTAACAGAAAGGAATCGTACTCTTCTTGAAGAGGCAATTCAACATAATTCGTGTTATGGATTCGATAAAAAAATTTCTTAGAAGAGTAAATATTGGTGATGACATCGTAAAAACCACATATAGACAATAACTGAACGCAATCCCTATTTTTCTTTTTTCCATTGAAAATAAGAAAAGATTGCTCCTTTTCCACTCGATCTCGCCCCCTCCCATTTAAAATATTTGAGAAATAAGTCTTTTGTAATAGATATATTTTCCTTCATTCCCATCATATAGGAAAAACATGTCGAAGCAGCTCGTTATTCTTTAATGGAATGGATTTTATAATTTCAATTCGGAAACTATTTGTTCTTTTTACAGAAAAATCGCTATCTTAATAATCAATCATGGTAAAACTTTCATAGGTGGGTCTTTATGCATTTTCACGAAAAATTAAAGAAATATAGAGAAGAAATTTTACAACTTCCCCAAAAGGAAGTAGCCTTTCGTTTAAAGCTTTCGCAATCCGCTTTGTCCAAGTATGAAAATGGTCGAGCTCAAATTACCGCGGACATGCTGAAAGATTTTAAAGCCGCTTACGAAATCCCTTCTGATCTTTTCGCAGAAATGCTTTTTGAATCCTCAGACTTATACTCTTCCACTACTCCAGAAGTTTTGCGGGAAAAATTAAAAGAAGCAGAACTTCAGCGCGTAGAAAAAATGGTAGAAGAATACCCGGAGATCAAAAAAATGATTACCAACCTTTCTTACTTGCCAAAGGCAGAATCCAGAAAAAAAGTTAAAGTACTTTTCAGAATTTTTGAGGCGATTAAAGATTTAAAGTAAGAGCCTTTAAAAAAGACGGTTTGTCCGTCTTTTTTTGCTATTCGGAAACATTCTCGATTTCATGACAGTCTTTTTCTTTTTCGATATAATTTTTTCAGAGTATGCTAGGAAGGTTGGATTCTTTTGAAACCACAAACTTGGTTGTCGATTAATTTTTTCTTGTTCTTTTTTACTTGGGGAGTATTTATTCCTTATTGGAATACTTGGCTGATTAATGAAAAAGGGCTTTCTATTCAAGCCGCCGGTACGATCATTGCGGTCGGATTATTGATCCGCGCATTTAGTACATTTTTTGTATTCCCATTTTTAAGCAAGAAAATGGCGATCGGTCATGAAATGAAAATGATTTCCTTGCTTTCCGCACTAATCCTTTTATTATTTTTGCCGTTCCACTCTTTCCGATGGATTTTGGCGGCCATGATTTTATTCAGTTTTGTCTATCCCATGATGTTGGCAATTTCCGAAAGCCTAGGATCGATCATGATGAAGACAGATCAAATTCAATACGGAATCAGCCGATCTTTCGGCTCCATCGGCTATGCGACCGCACTAGTAGCCGTCGGAGCAATTTTGTCTTTTTACAGTGAGAGTTCTATTTTTTGGACCATGTTTGCCAGTTGTTGTCTTATGACCATTGCGGCTCATGTCCAAACGCCGAAATCGCTTATGGCCAAGCACCAAGAACAGTCGGTTTCCTATCGTCCTCTGTTTCAATCCAAACGGTTTATGGCGGCGATGGTAGTATGTATCCTCATTCAAGGAGCCCACGCCTCTTACTATAATTACGGATTTATTTATTTACAAAAATTGAATGCCGGAGATTTTTGGAGTGGCATGATTTTAAACTTGGCCGTCCTTGCTGAAACATTGTTCTTTATGACGGCGGATCGCATTTTTCAAAAAGTCTCCACTTCTCGCATGTTTGCCATTTCCGCGGCGGCTTCGATCGTACGCTGGGGGCTCGTCTATCTTGTACCAACAGTATGGATGTTTATTTTCACCCAGTTTCTGCATTCTCTTACATTTGCACTTGCCCATTACGCATTTATACGCTTTCTTAATGAGGAATTAGACAATCGACTCATTCCGGCGGCTCAAGGCATCTATGCCTCTCTAGCTATGGGGCTAAGCATCAGCGTCTTCACTTTTCTGGGAAGCTATCTCTACTCCAAGTCGGCTGGGTTGGCGTTTGCCGGAATGGCAGCAGCGGTCATACCTTCTCTCTTTATCGCACTGATGATGAACCGAAAATTCGAAATGCATCCCGTGAAAGAATAAAACATTAATTGTGAAATCAATAAAGTATTAAGCCCCCCGGCTCGATTTTACGTTTCCAATGGAATTTTGAAAGCAGCCTATTTGAAGTTTCGTTTTTCATCTAAAAGGCTGCTTTTACAGGTTCTGTTTCGATCAAAAGGATTCCATAAAAAAACTCGTCCTTTCGCCACTCTCAATAGTTAGCCAACCTAAACCTTGTGGCTATCCATTGAGAATCCAAAAAGGACGAGTATTCTCATTCATTTATCCATATACAAACAGCGTGACTGGTCTTTTTCATTCTGCTTCAAAATCTACTCTTTTACTACAATAGAACACATATGCCAACAGGAAAATCAATTCATCTATCAAGGGTGTCATCTCAAATGATTTCGAAGGAGGGCATGGTTCCTCCCCCCAATTTAAGTTCCTTATTATTTAAGTACTTTTACTGTTACCGTTCTAACTCCCCAATTACGAGCTTGTTGCTCATTTGGAACGAAAACGTCGATTCTGTTTCCGTTAATGCTTCCACCAGTGTCCCCGGCAATCGCTTCACCATATCCTTCAACATATACTTTTGTTCCTAATGGAATGACGCTCGGATCAACCGCAATTACTTTCGCATTCGGATTGGCTTTTAAGTTCATTCCCGTTGCTGTTACACCGGAGCAACCACCGCAATTAGCTGTATAAGCTGTGGCCGTCATCGTAAAAGTTTCTCCTTGAGCAGCATTGTCTGGTTGTGTATTAGACTGCTGTGCCGGCTGAGATTGAACTTGCTGAGCTGGTTGTTGAGATTTTTGTACCGGTTGTTGAGATTTTTGTACCGGTTGTTGAGCATTTTGTGCCGGCTGTTCAGATTGCTGTACAGACTGGCTTGGTTGTGCCGTTGTATTTTGCTGTTGAACAGCTGCTGTTGTCGCTTTTGTTTCAGTTTGACCGGTTTGATTAGCTTGTTGATTTTGAACAGGTTGCTGTGCAGCCTGACTTTGAACAGGTTGTTGTACCGATTTATTCTCAACAGTCTGCTGAACTGCTTTTGAACCGTTTAGTACAATGCGATCTCCCGGGAAAATAAGATCAGAGTTTAATTGATTGATTGATTTTAAAGTTTGGACAGACATACCGTAAGCTTTGGCGATTTTGCTTAATGTATCTCCTTTTTGAACTGTATAATACTCAGGTATATCCGAAGTAGTTAGGACTTGATTTGGGAAGATTAAATCAGAGGAAAGGTGATTCATTTCCTTTAACTTATCTACAGTAGTATGATGTTCACGTGCAATCTTCCATAATGTGTCTCCTCGCTCCACCTTGTACGAAGCAGCAGATGCATCGGCAACAAAAGCACCTGATAACATCGTTGCGGCTGCTAGAGCAATTACAGATTTTTTCACGTAATTAACCTCCTTTATTCACTGACGAGGTTCATTTTAACATGAAAAACAGCACTGTGATTTTAAAAACCGATTACGTTTCCTTGCCATTATGTTACGCGATCATTTCACTTCCCCTTTTTCCCCTTTCTTTGTAACATTCATGTAATGATTATGGATTGATATAACTTAGATGCTGTAGTTGAGCAATTTTAATTACAATAATTACCATGTAAAAGAGACAAACAGGGTACCCCTTATGCCACGTGGAGCTGTTTTTTCACGGTATCAATGGGAATATTTTGTTTCGCTGCACGGTAAATGAACTCCACGAGGCTATGTCCTTTTCTCTTGCGCAGAAGATCGAGCCCATCAGAAAAATCGCTGTTCGACTCGAACATGCTGTACACGTAAGCAAGCTGCACCAAGATCCAGTAGCGTTTCACCGCCCGACGTCCGCGAACGCGGTATCCATCGAGTTTCAGCTGGTCTTTCGCTTGACGGAAAAAACATTCGATCGACCAACGCTGGGCATAGTAGCGCAAGATCTCTTCATCGCTTAGATCCCGGTCGGTGCTCAAGACGCAGTGAAGATGTTCCGATGTCATCGGCTGATCGGCTTTCCAAGCGAGCAGCACCACGGCATCATCGAGACCTTTGAGAGAGCCTTCGTAGCGATAAACCCGATAACGCTCTTCTCCCACCGTGACGAGGTGAGTGTCTTTCGGTTCGATGTAGCGGGCAAACTCCCTCACCTGAACCGCAATGCCTTTTGGATAAAGAAGCCGATTGGCCTTGAGCATTGCGATTACGTGGAATCCCTTTTTCAGACAAGCTTCCACGAGCGTTTGCGATGGATACCAAGAGTCCATCAGCACATAAACAGGACGGTGTACATCCAAAGAAGAAAGCATCTCGATCGCGAGTTCCCCCTTGCTTTTCCCAGCCGCCTTGTCGTAGAGGCGGAACGCAAAGGGAAAAGCCTGGGTCATCGTATGAACCATGAGCCAAACGAGAGAATGTCCCCAGATCGACTTTTTCTCTGTGTGAGAATAGTGCCAATCACACCCTTGAATGGCGTGCGTTGCCTGTGACGAAGGCTTGGTTTTTTGGCAAATCGTATCATCGATCGAAACAAAAAGGGGTTGATTCTCCTGTTTGGCGATGCGTTCGACACGACGAAGCATCCACTGTTGAAGTTTGCGAAGCAGCGTCTCTTCATCCCAAGGGCTTTTCGTGAAAAAATGGCTGAGTGTCGTGCGGTGGTTCGGATGAAAGCTCCAATGATGAAGATCGGTCAATGTTCCCGCAAATCCTTTGGTGGTCAGCGCATCCACGATATGAACGAGATGCTTCATGACAGGTTTTGAAAAATAAAGTGCCAACCCCAACATCGTGAAAAACTTGTGGATTCCTTGATGATGTGCTAATCTATTCATGAGACATGAACCTCCTTGTGAATAGTTTTGGTGACACATCTATTCTAATCAAGGAATCGGGTTCATGTCTCTTTTTTTGTTTGGTTGTAAATTTATGTTAGCGAATTTGCTCATCTATAGTTAGATGGAAAAAGAAGTAATTGGTAATACATGGTCATTCCAAACAGATTAGTAGATGAAATGCCTTTTCTACTTGATAAAAAAATCGAGTAGGAGGGAGCGATTAACTCCCGTCCTCTCACACCACCGTACGTACGGTTCCGTATACGGCGGTTCAATTAAGATCATTGACGCAAGTCTTTATAACTTCCGTGAATAGCTGTTCTCTTTATGCCAGTGGTCACTCCACCCTCCAAGAGGTCTCCCACGGGATTCACCGCTTCCTCCCTCAAGTGAGGTACTACGTTTTCTGTGTTCATCATGACTCACTGAATACCAAGGGCTATTCTCTCTTAATTGTTCGGTCCTTCTTAGTTGTTCTAGACCAACTAATACTATGACCTCTGCTGACTTCTGACGGTTCAGCTACTTATCACTAAGTAGGTTATGAAGAGTACTTCACATATCCGCCAGACCTCCCCGGGTAAGTACATGCACTTTCACACCATCTATCCGCCTCATTTACTCGATATGACCTTCGACAGAAAGAGCTTTGTTTTGTTATGCAAACTCACTCAATCATACCTAGCCTTATATGAGGTTCGTGTTCCTCGGACCGGTGTTTTGCCTCCAGCTTCCTTCAGATTCCGCGTCACCACGGACACCCTTGCTCTTGGCTAACCTCTACTTCTGTCTTCGGGGTTCGGGACTTACGCCCTATAGTTCATGTACATGCCGGGCGCACATAAAAACGTCTGGAATTTTGTTGCTTCCAGACGTTTGAAATTCGATTTTTAATAGGTTTTCTCTGCTGCGTTCACTCCCGTGGGCAGGCGTTCGCCCAACAATTTAGCTCATTTCGTGAGAAGCCAAGATTTCACACGAAATGAGCTAACACGATCAAGATAAACGGAGAAAATTTATTGTAAGATCGTCACCTTCGTTGTCCTTACGCCCCAATTACGTGCACTTTGAAGGGATGGAACAAACACGTCGATTCTATTTCCTTTAATAGCAGATCCTTTATCAGCTGCGATTGCTTGGCCGTATCCTTCCACATATACTTTTGAACCGAGCGGAATAACTTTAGGATCCACTGCAATCACTTTCGCATTCGGATTTTTTTTCAAGTTGATTCCCAACGCTGTAACGCCGGAACATCCTTTGCAAGATGTTGTATAAGCAGTGGCCTTAACGACGATCACTTTCTTTCCCGCAGTAGAGTTTACGGCGGATGTTGTAGACGTATTCTTGGCTGTTGCGGTCGAACTAGATTGAATGATTAATTTCGTTCCTGCAGTAATGTTGTTAGATGTTAGATGGTTCCATTTTTTTATATTGTCGACAGTCGTTTTATAAGTATTGGCAATCTTCCATAATGTATCTCCCTTTTTGACAGTATATGTCGTGCTTGCCGCATTCGAGGAATGAGCAAAGCTGAAACATACTACTGCAGTAAAGAGAGCGGCAATTGCTTTCTTCACACCATAACCTCCTTTTCTATTAACGAGTATCATTCTATCATGACTAAACTACTAGTGATTTTACAGTTCATTATCTTTTTATTACGTAAATGTTTCATTTTCTTAACATGATAGAATAATTGGTTATAATAGTAGAAAGAGGAGGCAGTCACACACAGAGATTATGGTATATTCGTCTGGTATGTGTCTTGCCGTTTCTATATAATAAATAATTGCTGTTATTTATAACCTGTTATGGAGGATGTTGCAACTATGTATCAAGTAAAGCTTTGGAAGGGAGTTTTTAAGACTCGGAATGTGCTTTATGAGCTGGAACAAGCTGAAACCATCCGAGGGTTAAGCAGTCGAATCATCATCTTGCTGGTGATTAGCGTCATTCTATCGGCTGTAAGCAGCTGCCTTGGCATTGGAAGTGAAGACCTTTCGCATCGATTAGCGGATTGGACCGCAAATGAATTGGCTGCAAGAAAAGTCTTTTTTGTTTTAGGAAGCGTATTTTGGGGCATCCTCTTTGTTTTGTTAGTGTTAGTCGTTCCGTCATTGTTATTTTGGGGCTTAATGGAAGTAGACTTCCGCAAAGCACTTGTCTTGCAGCTTTTTGTTCTAACCATTCTGATAGGAGAAAGGGTTATTCTTTTGCCATTTGAGTTTCTATACGGATTGAAATGGTACTATTCTCCTTTCGCATTAGGAACGGCGATTCGCTATTTGACCGATCATTCGATCCTTATTCGCTTTTTTGGAAGTATCTCTCTTTTCCAAATTTGGACATTAATCCTGCAATATCGATTCTTAAAAAGAATGACGGATCATAAACCGCTTTATATTGCGGCTGTGATCGCAGGATTATCTATTGTCTTTTGGGCCTTTACCGCTTTCTTCACTTCCATACATATCGAAAAACTTATTTAAGATAGGAGGGCAGAATCGTGCGAAAAACAACGAGAAATATGATCATCGCCGTTTTGTGTGCTTGTTTAATAGCAGGCAATCTTTACTTGATTTTTAAAAAAGATAGCAAAATCGAGAAAACGCAGTGGATAGACAAATGGGCGAGGGTCAAAATCGGCAATCTGGCTGAAACATTCCATACATCGGGCGTTATTACACCACAAGAGGAATATCCGGTCTATTTCGATCCTTCCATGGGGCAATTCAGCAAGTTTTTAGTAGAAAAAGGGGATAAAGTTTCTCCCGGGACGGAACTCTTTCAATATTCGCCGGCTGAAATAGAAGAAGAACGAGCAAAATGGCTGGCAGAAAAAGAGCAGGCACAAAGAGAAATAGATCTGGTCACGGAGGAAGTGCAAAAATTACAAAACATACAATCTTCTCTAAAAAGCTCTGATCAAACGCCAAGCGCTGCTGAGGTGACAGTCAAAAGTCAAATATTAGAACAGCAAGCGGAAATCGGCAAATTACAAGAAGAAGTGAAAAAGTATGATACTCTTCTCCGTGAACTTGATCAAAGAAAACAACAACTTACTGTAAAAAGTCCTTATGCAGGCTATGTAGAAAAAATCGACGATCGATTAAACAACCCAATCGTAACGATCCGCTCTTTGAAACCGGCCGTTCAAGGGGTATTGAACGAAAAGCAGCGCAAAAAGGTAACAGAAGGATTAAAAGTCAAAGTTTCTGTTGATACAAAGAAAAAACAATATACAGGAAAAATCATAAAAGTAGATTCTTATCCGGAAGATGAACCTTCTGTACATAAAAATAGCTATTATCCTTTTAAAGCCCAATTGTTCAATGTAAAAGATTCAAACGAACCTCTTCTACCCGGTTCAAAAGCAAACATTACCATCATAACGAAAGAATCTTTAAGTACGTTAATGGTGCCATCATCCAGCGTTTTTCAAGATCATAAGAAAAACTACGTACTCGTTCTCAACCGAAAAGGAATCGTAGAAAAACGTGAAATAACGAAGGGGATTCATGTCGGACAAAAACAAGAAATCATTCGAGGTGTAAAACAAGGAGAAGCGGTCCTTCCACATCCAAAGGATATTCAGAAAGTCAACTCTCCTTTTATTACACCGCTTAAATTCACTGATGCTGATAAAAAAGCGATTCAGAACGTACGCAAAAAAGATATGCTCCTGTATTTTATGTTAGGTGTACTTTCCTAAAATGTTGATGAAAGGTTGGCCAAGTTCAAACATGTTATATAGAATGAAAGAAATTATTTTTTCTATATAACATGTTGACGGCCGCCTTTTCTGTTATGAATGGAAATGATCATGTCGAGACGCTTGTCTTGATTGAAAGAAGAAAAAAGAGTATAATTATATCCGTTTTAGGTTAAAATCCGTTTTAATTTTTTAACAAAATTTAATATTCAGGGGGTTTTGTCTATGTCTGAAAAAAACGGAAAAAAATTCGTCCCCTACGTTCCGGCGTCAAAGTCGCTGCCTGAGCTTACTGTCACAGCGATTATATTAGGAATTGTTTTATCCATTTTATTCGGAGCCGCGAACGCTTATCTAGGTTTAAAAGTTGGATTGACAGTATCAGCTTCCATCCCTGCAGCTGTCATTTCTATGGGAATTTTGCGCGGAATTTTCAGAAAAGATTCTATTTTAGAGAATAATATCGTGCAAACCATGACAACTGCCGGTGAAGCGCTTGGGGCGGGCGCCGTTTTCACCATTCCGGCACTCTTTTATGGGATATCCCCATCAGTCAGTCCATGCTGATTTTCATTGTTCTGACCGGAGGCTTTTTAGGCGTTTTTATGATGGTTCCACTGCGCCGTATGTTAATTGTCAAAGAACACGAAACATTGCCTTATCCTGAAGGAACGGCCTGTGCCGAAGTGTTAATCACAGGTGAAAAAGGCGGATCGAATGCCATCATGGTTGCGTCCGGTCTTTTGATCGGCGGTTTGATGAAAGCTTTGGGAGACGGCTTTAAGCTGTTTAAAACAGAAATTGAAACCGGCATATATAAATTTAAAAATGCGGTAGTGGGAGCGGATGTTTATCCAGCTCTGCTCGGTGTTGGCTATATTATTGGTCCTCGTATATCCGGTCAAATGTTGGCGGGAGGATTGCTTGCTTGGATTGTCATCATTCCTCTCATCGGATTTTTCGGTGCAGATGGCACCCATGCCATTTTCCCATCGACAGAACCGATTAAACATTTGAATGCGTGGGGAATTTGGGACAACTACATCCGCTATATTGGTGCAGGTGCGGTTGCAGCCGGCGGGATTATTACATTGGCCAAATCAATCCCGACATTATATCAAACCGCGGCTGCCACATTTAAAAATCTTTCCAATGGATCGAATGGCCAAGTGTCCTTAGACAGAACCGATCGGGACATGCGGATGAAATACGTAATTTTAGGTGCACTCGTTCTCATCGTTATCATTGCTCTTGACCCGTTTGTGAAGGTAGGAATTCTCGGAGCGCTCGCTATCGCCGTTTTTGGCTTCTTATTTGTAACTGTCGCTTCCAGAATAGTCGGAATCGTTGGAAGTTCTTCTTCTCCGGTTTCTGGAATGACGATCGCCACACTGCTCATCGTCACGCTTATTTTTAAACTGACAGGTTATCACGGAAAAGAAGGAATGGTTGCAGCCCTTACTGTCGCTGCCATTGTTTGTACGGCACTTGCCGTAGCAGGTGATATTTCCCAAGATTTAAAAACCGGTTATCTTGTCGGAGGAACACCGTGGAAACAACAAGTTGCCATGATGATCGGTGTCTTGGCTTCCGGTCTTGTAATGGGCTTCATCCTTGTGATGCTGCATAAAGCCTATACGATGGGATCAGCTGCTCTGCCTGCTCCGAAAGCTATGTTGATGAAAATATTAGTAGAAGGAATTATGGGTGGAAACTTGCCTTGGGAACTGATATTAATCGGTGCTTCTATTTCAATCGTGATTGAATTTTTAGGATTGAATTCCCTTGTTGTCGCCGTCGGTATTTATTTGCCTGTTCACACAAGCGTTCCGATTATGGCAGGAGGAATCGTCCGCTGGCTTGTAGAAGTACTTTCAAAATCGAAAGAAGAAAAAGAAAAAAGCAGCGAAAAAGGAGTTCTTTTTGCATCCGGTCTGATTGCGGGAGAATCTCTCGTCGGCGTGATCATCGCTATTTTAATTTGGCTGAAGGTGCCGGTTCCTGAAAATGTAGCAACCGAAAACCAATGGCTGCCTCTTCTTTTATTTATCATCATATGCGTGATGTTATACATGGCTTCTACCAGCAAAAAAGGGCTGGCTAAAAAATGATCCGGCGGAAGAAAAATCTCTTGGAAATGGTGCCGGTACTGAAAGACAATCTAAAGATCGACCATGAAAATCAGCGTTTAATCGTTCCACGTACTAATCTGATCGAACGATTTTCCGTCCGATTTTTAAAGCAGCCGTCAGAAAGAAAAATCCAATTGGATGACTTAGGGTTCTTTGTCATCCGACATATAGACGGGAAAAGCACAGTTTTAGAGCTTGCGAATGTCGTAGAAACAAAGCTGGGGGACAAAGCCTCCCCCGTTCTGGAACGCTTAGTCACGTTCCTGTCCATCTTGGAATCATATGACTGGCTCAAATGGAAAGAAAAATAGTATCCATATTATGTGAGTGCGAAGGCATTCTCCTTTATTTTGATCAGTAAATACAAAAAAGTTCACGGAATCCATATGTTCCGTGAACTTTTTTTGCTAATAAACCTCGAAAGATTAAAAGAAAGAATACTAGAATAACAGTTTGAGCCTGAAACTCCCTATCCATCGATCGTGACGTCGCCTTTAGGTTATTTTCTATTTTCTAAAATCTTTTAAACTGGCAGATCAAATGGACCGAACAGCCACAACTCCCTTGATTTCTTTTATTCTTGCTTCTACACTTGGCAGAACATCGCCATTCACTTTATTGTCAATATCAATCAACGTATAAGCCCACTCGCCTTTGCTTCGATTCAGCATATCGGCAATGTTGAGATGGCTTTCTGCTAAAATAGAAGTCATCTGTCCCACCATATTTGGAATATTTTGATGGATCACCGTAATCCGTTTTCTGCCTACATAAGGGAGCTCTACATTGGCGAAATTAACAGAATTTTTAATATTCCCTGTTTCTAAATAATCTTTTAACTGTTTGGCGGCCATGATGGCGCAATTTTCTTCCGATTCTTTCGTGGAAGCTCCGAGATGCGGGACTGCAATGACGTTCTTCATGCCTAATATGCGGTCATTTGGAAAATCCGTTATATACTTAGCCACAATCCCTTTTTCAATCGCCTCATTCAAATCATGTTCGTTTACTAGTTCTCCACGAGAAAAATTCAAAATCCGTACCCCTGGCTTCATTTGGCTAAATGCTTCTCGATTGAACATTTCTCTCGTTTGATCCGTAAGCGGCACATGAACGGTAATATAGTCACATGCGGAAAAAATTTGTTCAATGTTCATAGCCCTTTGGACGTTTCTGGACAAGTTCCAAGCCGTATCGACGGAAATAAATGGATCAAATCCAATGACTTCCATATCCAGTTCGAGGGCATCGTTAGCCACCAGCGCCCCTATGGCACCCAAGCCAATAATCCCTAATTTTTTCCCTTTAATCTCTGTTCCGACAAACTCTTTTTTACCTGCTTCCACCAAGGAAGGAACTTGATCACCTTGCCCCCGAAGCGTTTTCGCCCATTCCACGCCATCAAATAAGTTCCTTGAGGAAGCAAGCAAAACAGCCAATACCAATTCTTTCACAGCATTTGCATTGGCTCCAGGCGTATTGAAAACCACAATTCCTCGTTCTGAACATGCTTGCACCGGAATGTTGTTCACCCCCGCACCTGCACGCGCGATGGCTTTTACACTCCTCGGAATATCAACATTATGCAAATTATAGCTACGCAATATAATGCCGTCCGGTTGGTCATCATCATTGTTAATCGTAAAATTTTCTTGGCGCAAAATATTTAAACCACTTTCGGCAATGCTGTTGTAAGTTTTAATTGTGTACATTGCTTCTATTCCTCCTAGCTGTTTTTGCCTCAAAGCTTTTCATAAATTCCACCAGCTTTTTTACTCCCTCAATCGGCATTGCATTATATATGCTTGCACGCATTCCTCCGACGGTACGGTGGCCTTTTAATGTTTCCAATCCTTGCGCTTTTGCCTCTTTAATAAATTGAGTGTTCAATTCTTCAGAAGGCAGTGTAAAAGGAATATTCATTAATGAGCGACTTTCTTTTTCCACAGGGGAATGGAATAGCTCAGATTGATCCAAGAATTCGTAAAGCAGCTGGGCTTTTTCTCGATTGATTTTTTCCATCACGGATACCCCGCCCAGTTCTTTCAACCATTCAAAAACAAGTTTTGCTACATAAATACTGAACGTCGGCGGCGTATTATACAACGAACCTTTATCACTGTGGGTCTGATAGTTTAACATGACGGGGCAATTCTCAGGTGCGTTTCCAATGAGATCTTCCCGTATTATGACGACGGTCAAACCGGCAGGGCCAATGTTTTTTTGTGCTCCCGCATAGATCAGACCAAATTTGGACACATCATATTCCTGTGCAAGAATATTGGAAGACATATCCGCAACGAGAGGGATGCTTCCCGTATCCGGAACTGAGAAATAACAAGTTCCTTCAATGGTGTTATTCGTCGTAATATGGACATAATCTGCATCCTCGGAAAACATAGCCGGATCCAAGGATGGAATATAACTGAATTTCTTATCTTCTGAAGAGGCGACAACACGAACTTCGCCGAATTTTTTTGCTTCCGCCATGGCTTTTTTCGACCATGAACCTGTATGTACAAAATCCGCTTTTTTATTTTTCACAAGCAAATTCATGGGGATCATCGCAAACTGCAAAGAAGCGCCCCCTTGCAAAAATAACACTTTGTAATTGTCAGGAATGCTCATTAATTCACGCAGCAAAACTTCTGCTTCCTGAATAATTTCTTCAAATGCACTGGATCGATGACTGAGTTCCATTACAGACATCCCAGTTCCACGATAATTGAGCAATTCTTTTTGGACTTTTTCCAAAACGGGCAACGGCAACATCGACGGACCTGCAGAAAAATTAAAGACTCTCTCCATTCCACTTCTCCTCGTTTTACTTGTGATTTCAATTCTGAAAATTTATACTATAATAATATTTAAAAATTATACGCCAAAACACTCCAACTATCAAGATCCACTTGCAAGAAAACTCATTTAGTTGTGCTTTCACAGCAGAAACGGATGTCTTTTTTATAGGAAACTTTCTCCCTCCCATTTCTTCCGAAAAGGCGGCTTTCATCATGCCCAGATTCGGAAGCCATCTGCTTACTTTTGCAATCCAAAACGGACAAATATCGTGTTCCATCTGCTGCCTTGCCAATAGATCGCTCGGCTGCTTTCTTCCCGCAACTGAAAAGAATGGAATCTTTTCCAACTTTTTTAGATTGAGCATTTTGCAAAATTAGATTTTGGCTAGTTGTATAATCAAATGCAACAAGCATAAAAAATGAAAAACCATAGATAAACCACGTATGATTAAGTCGACTAAAACAATATCGATACGGAGGATTTATCTATGGCAATTACTAATTCTACCATAGGAGCTCGGCATTTCAAACACTTAACGGCTTATGACCGTGGGAAAATTGCGGCCTTACACGCTGCTGGTAAGACTCAACAGGAGATTGCAGATTATGTTGGTTGTCACAAAAGCACCATCTCCCGTGAGTTAAGAAGAGGTACAGTGCCACAAAGAAAAAGCAACGGGAAAATTGTTCATGTCTATTTTCCAGACACAGGTCAACTTCTCTATGAGAGAAACAGGAAAGCCTGTGGCCGCAAGCTAAAACTAGACGATGCCATCGAGTTTATTAAGTATGCCGAAACTCAGATCCTTGATAAGAAATGGTCTCCTGATGCGGTATGTGGGAGAGCCAAACGTGATGGGAAATTCAAAGACAAAATGGTTTGCACCAAGACCCTTTATAACTATATTGATCTAGGACTTATAGGCGTTAAAAACATTGACCTACCTATGAAAATTACCCTGAACACCAAGAAAAAACGTAACCGGAAGAATAAGAAGATCTTAGGACGCAGTATCGATGAGCGACCAATTGAAGTCAATGAACGCCAAGAGTTTGGTCACTGGGAAATTGATACGGTTATAGGCAAGAAGACTAAAGATCAGGCCTTATTGACTCTTACTGAGCGCAAAACCCGTAAAGAAATAATTTTGAGAGTGACAGCCAAGGATAGTCTATCCGTTTCAGAAGTCATATCTCAGTTGAAAGTGTCTTATGGTAATCGGTTCTCTAAAGTGTTTAAAACCATTACGGCTGATAACGGTTCTGAATTTGCTGACCTCGGCCTTAGTGTTGAAAAAGATCTAACAGAGGTTTATTTTACACACCCTTACACATCCTGTGAACGAGGAACCAACGAGCGTCATAATGGCCTTATTAGGCGCTTCATACCAAAGGGGAGACCCATTTCCTCTGTGGCAGACGAAACCATTACCTATGTTGAAAATTGGTGTAACCATCTTCCAAGGAAGATCCTCAATTATCGTACACCTGAGGAGTGTTTCCAAATAGAGTTAGCTGGCTTAGCTTCTTAACCTTAAGCCAGCTAACCCAAAGGGTTGGTTTTTAGCAACTTGACAAAGAGCCTCTGCGGGCATGGCTACCAGCCATGAAGCCAGGTATACGGTACTGGCTGGGCCAACCAGGCTACCATGCCCACCACTCCACGTCAAGTCGCGCAGAGTGTCCCGATTCTACTTAATCATGGGTTATCTGGTCTTTCAATACTTGTTGCATTTAATATTGCAATTTAAGAAAATTAGATTTTTATTAAAAAGAGTTTTAAAAGAAACCCAAATAAATTGGGGTATTTTGTATCTTTGGTTTACAAATATTCTGTTTGTCCTTTTTTGGGCGTACTTGCAGAATTTTTCGCTTTAAAAATTTTTTAAGCGGTTTGTTGCTTTTTACTCTCTTTTGCCATTGCGAGAGCTGAAACCAGTAATACGATGGCGTTCAAGTAAATATGAGTTTTTACTTTATCGATTCCCCACACATGCAGGGAGTTCGCTGTAAGATCACTTTTCATTCTTGAATTGCACCGTTCTACACTGGTTCGCTCATTGTAAAGTTCTTTCCAACGTTTGGAATCGCGGTGTGGATTAGAGTACCGGCGAAGATCCTTATTCACGTTAATTTTTACTACCATTCCATAGTTGGAGGATGAACAGGCTGCCATTCCTAATGGGCAATCCACTTTTCCGGTTGCGTGTGGACATCTGAATTTGAGCTGATCCTTATTGGCTCCCCAATAAGTCATTTCGTACCCCATCGAACAGCGTGGGGTTCCATTGGAGGCAATTCCTTCGGGAGGCTCCTTTTCATTACGCAAATTGAGTGGAATAATAGCTTGAGCCCCAATGTTCTTGGCGGATTCGTAGTTTTTAAGCTGGTCGTACCCACCATCCATTATCAGGAAATCAATTTTAGAGTTTGTACAACTCTTTACTTGTTCAATTAATTGTGGTGCGACATCCCCATCGTTGATATGAGCAGGGGTTACTTCAATCGCCATTGGTAATTCACTTTTGGTGTCAACGGAAAGATGCATCTTATAGCCAAACCAAGTCATTTTATTACCGAAGGAATCAAACTTTGCCCCCCAATTGGCGTTGCCTGTTTGTTCACTTCGCTTCTTAGGCTGCTTCTTTTCGTAAGCATCAATGGCGGCACTGTCGATAGCCTGATGTTTTCCATCAATTACTCCTTCCTCTTGAGCTAACTGGACGAGATCTTGAAAGATTCTTTTCACAAGTCCAGTTTTGGTTAGTGAAGAAAATACTCGGCTAAGAGTAGAGATGGATGGTGCAGGCCTGCTAATATCTAAACCACATTGGTAACGAAAACGCAGGTCATTTTTCAATCGATTGTGAAGAGAAGTAAAAGTATCAATACCTTCTAATGGGGCAGCGATAAGAGCCCTTAATATCCCTTCTTTGGAATGTCCTTCAGCCCCTTGGGGTGAAGAACTTTTCAATTGTTTAGCATAAGGACGCAAATCTAGAGCACTAAAAAAGATCGGTAATTTCTCTTTTGACTCTAAAATTTGCAATTCTTCAAAGGAAAATAGACTTTCTTGTAGAATATACAAAGTGACTTCCTCCTTGTGGATTTTTGTGGTTTGGTCACTTCAAAATTCTACAAATAAGGGGTGAAGTCCTTTTTTATGCTTTAGAAAACCTTATGGCTCTTGGGTTGAAAAATGTGCAAAATGCTCAGATTAAAAAGAGACCGGTTCCTTTTCTTCCAAACCGGTCTTTTTTTTGCACTCTATTTTTCTATGTAAATACCCTGTTTCATTTAAGAGTTGTTCGATTCTAATTTCACCATCTGTGTTTTGATCAAGTTTAAAATATTTTCCAAATTGCTATCTTTTTTATATCCTTCTTCATAAGCTGCTTTTAAAATCGATAAAAACATTTGCTGTTCTTTTGTCATATCCCTCCATCCTTTCAACTTAAAATGTTTGTCAATACGTGTCTATCATAGTTTGTTTTTGACTGATTTACAAGAATTTTCTCTGCATTATGAACCTTAACTAAGCATAAAACAGAATGAGAAAGGCAAATCGACAATCTATGCGTAAAAAGCCTGTACTATTCCCCTTTCGAAGAAAAGATCTTTTTTCGTCCAATTGATCCTTTAAAAAGCAAAAAAAGCCGGCTCATTATAGGTTGACTCCCTTTTGAGCAAGCCCTATGCTTTCATGGATTCGATATTTTTTCCTTTTTTCACTACTATGTTTTTCTATGTCTCTCGATGAACAGCCAAGGAAATGATCTCCGCCTTAAAGTTGAAAATTAGGCTCGTCCAATCTCTCACTCTATGACAACCCATTCTTTCACGAACTACGCTTATGAACGAGCCATCCTCTATAAACCCTGATCGTCGACAAGACATCTATTATTCATTGTCCGTTGTTTGTTTTATTGGCTGACAAGTAACAAACAAAAGAATTCGATGGATTAGATTGAATGTTTTTCCTTTTTTCACTAGAGCCCTTGCCAAAATGCTATATCCCCTGAAACTGTAAGCAGTCAGACAATTAAAGTTCGTTGATTTATTCCACTAAAGAAAAAAGACGTTTGTAGGAACATTATGACAAATATAAAAAGAAATTGTGAGTTTTTGATTTTAATAGGATAAATTTGCTTATTATAAGTGCCAGAATTTTATCACTTTTTGAGGCTTTGGGCGAGTTTCAATAGATTAGGCTACTCATTCCTGTGGTAAATATTGTAAAACGGAAAAGGATGATTTTTTTTGAAAAAAAAAGAGCCATGAAAGCCACTCCTTTGTTAAGATATAAGTACGCCCAAATATCCAGGGAGTGATTTCATGACTATTTCTATTCTAACACAAACCAGAGACTTTTCAATACAACAAAATTTGATTCCCCACAATTGGCAAGACTATGCCGATATACCATTTGTCATTCCAGCCATGTGTTTCCCATGGGAGATTTTTAAGCCGATTGAACGAGAATACTACACCCTTTTATATTTGCACCTAAAAAATGAAAGAGCACATGATCCTTCTAATGAAATACAACCGGCACTATTTTCAATAACGGAGGAAGAAGACAAGTCTGCGTCTTCATTATTTCATCTCCCTTCCACTGGGAGAAAACCGCATCCTTTCATGCCCTTTTTTCGTGCTTTTGAACTGGCCTCTTTACAGTATATTGAAGTGATGGTGGAGAGTGTCTATTTGCAAGTGAAATCAAACCCGCTATTTGCCACCATGTGTGGATTTACGGAGAAAATTCCGAGCTACCGTTCCTTTGCTCGTTTTGATCAAATCATGACAACAAATGGTCTTTGGGAAAAAGCCCGGCTATTGGTTGTTGAATATAATAAAGGGGAAGGCGTGGTTGAAACGAATGAGGAAGCAGCCGCCGTGGATACATCGCATATAGAGGCAGAAGCAACCTTGAATAAAACAAGGAAGACGTGTTCTTGTGAGGGTAATTGCGATTGCCCCAGAGTCCTTACGGACGACAATGTAGGGGTAATGCGTAAAAGTAATGCAGTCTCCTATATTGCGCATAAATTATCAATGGTATGCGGGGTGAGATCCGGTTTGCCTTTGACGCGGGAAGTATTTAAAGGAAATACACCCGATGGGAAAACATTAGAACCGACATTGGAAACGTTTAAGGCAGAGCACCCCGAGATGGCTGAGCAGTTGAGCTTTATCCTGGCAGATGGAATCTACCAAACGCCGGAAAATCAAAAAGTGACAAAGGATGTATTACAGGCGAAATTGGTGGCACCGATCAATCCACGGAACCGTAAAGATAAACCAACTACCGCCCGAGGGATTGAAAAAATCAACCGGTACGGCACTCCCATCTGTATCAGTGGACATAAAATGGAACTTAGAGGATCTGATCGGGAAAAGGGGCAATATATTTACACTTGTCCTGTATTTCATCCAAATGCCAAGCAAGAAGGTCTCACCTGCCCGCTAGCGAATCACGCGGAATGTTGTAATGGGGCAGCACAAGGAAGAGTATTTAGGATAGACTTTGATCAAACGCCTCAAGTAGATGTCGAGTTGCCGCAACATGGTCGCACATTTGAAGTGTTATATAGTGCCAGGACGATCATCGAAAGAATCTTTGGCATTCTAAAAGACGGATACAGTCTCCGTCGTGTTCACAAGCGTGGGAAGCAGGCAGTTGAAGCTCATGTAGATCGATGCATGATATCTATGCATATCATGGCAAATATGGCGTACCATCAGACAGGAAAGGCCAATTGTGGATGGACACGCAATCGGCTGCAAAGAGCAAATTAAGTTATTCACAGGTGGATATGTGAATAACTCAAATGAACGTTTTCTTTCCACAAAGGGTAGTGAAAAAAACCATTTTGTGAAGGCGGGATACGTATGCCCTTTTTTTGAAGAAAAATGACCGTTTTACTTCTATTGAATTAAAAATCTGGATGTAAATTGAAAATCTGGATGAAAAGGCAAAAAAAATCGGGATAATTAATTTTCCAGAGCCTCGCTCAAGGGTATATTTTTATTTTGGCAGAGGCTCCTAGAAATCATTTCTTGCGGAATAACCATTTTTTGGATAAATAACTGTCCAATCTCCTTGCCGGGCAGCGACTTACTAAATAAAAATCCTTGAATTTCATCACAACGGCATTGCTGCAAAAACTGCAACTGCGATTTTGTCTCTACTCCTTCTGCCACGACGCGCGTTCCCATTGCATGCGCCATCTCGATCAACGCTTTTATAATGGCTTGATCAATAACGTTCTCCTCTAAATATTGGATAAAAGAACGGTCGATTTTTAATGTATCAATCGGATATTTTCTTAAGCTATTAATGGAAGAATACCCTGTGCCAAAGTCATCTAAAGCAATCCGCACTCCTAAGTTTTGTATTTTTCTCCATTGTTCCAATACCAGGTCATTCAAAAGAAGTAAAGACAACTCCGTTATTTCCATTTCCAGCTGCGAAGGTTCGATTTGGTGGTCCGTCGTTGCTTGCAGGATCGTTTCATATAAACCTTTTTTCAAAAACCGTTTTGCTGATATATTAATAGAGATCGTTGGAACTTCAATGTTTTGGCTTTGCCATTCATGGATTTGTTCGCATACTTTCCTTATCACCCAGTCGCCGATCTCGTTAATTAATCCTCCTTCTTCCGCCAACGGAATGAACTCCGATGGCAGCACGGTCCCCCATTCAGGATGGTGCCAACGCAAAAGAGCTTCTGCACCAACAATTTGATTCGTGTTGGCTTCTATACGCGGCTGATATTCGATCGATAAGCCATCGTTTTTTAAAGCTTTGCGCAGCTCTTTTTCTAGATGATACATTTTAAACGTCGATCTTTTCATAGACGAAACATAGATTTGGCAATTATTTTTACCGAACTCTTTTGCCCGGGATAAAGCCACTTCTGCGACTTGAAACAATGTGTCAGGATCTTCACCATCGTTAGGATAAAAACTTAATCCAATGCTGGTAGTGATAAAAAGTTCGTATTCTTCCACTTCCATTTTTCTGCCAATCACTTCCATTATTTGCTGCGCTAATTGAACATACGGTTCCCTTTTTTCTCCGTATTTCACTAGAGCAACAAATTCGTCTCCGCCGACCCTATAGACCGTCCCATGTTTCCCGATGACTTCTTGCAACCGTTCGGCTATTTTTTCCAACGCTTTATCTCCGATCCTGTGACCTAGTGCATCATTCATTTTTTGAAAGCTATCCAAATCGAAGCAAAAAACAGCAAACATCCCACCGTTGCAATCGATCCATCTATTCAAATCTTCCATGAAAGCATTTCGGTTGCGGAGCCTTGTCAATAGGTCGTGACTGGCCATTTGTTTTATTGACATGTCTTCATAATTTTCTGCAAAAAAAATGGACATTTAAACCGTTTTCCTTCCTGGCACGACTTTTTTTGACGAATCTTTTTGCAGTTCTCTTGCTATGAAAAAGATTCCCTCCATTTACTTATTATAGGAAAAAAACATCTAATAATCTACATATTTATACAAATTTTCCCTTTGATTTTCTGTTTCTTCATTGATTTTTTTATTATTTTTATTTTCTCAATATGTAATTCTCCTATTCAGTTCATCCAATTTTCTACAAAATATGGTATGAACTTGGTGCTTTGCATGGAAAAAATGTCAAGTTGCCCCTTTTCAAATACGGCTGTAAATAGTTGTAATCCAGTCCCAAGACGTTTCTATAAAAAACGGCAGCCAGACAAAAAAATATTATATTAAAATATTATTAATTTTCCGTTAAAATATGGTTAATTATTTTTAAAAGAATGGCACCCTTTGACGAAACAGCATGATCCATGCCATTCTGCTGCCCCCCATACATCTTATTAGATCATCAAAATCTCCTATCAAAACTATTTTTTCAATACCATCACAAATCCGAGGCTGTCCGACGATTCATAATCGCTCCCGGTGCATCCCTTTATTCATGTAAAGATTGATATCGGGCATTGCTTTCCGCGGGCGGTCCCGAAGCCTCTTATTTGTCCCCCGCAGTAGGGTCTCGCCCGACTCGCTTTTCCGCAGAAATCTCGTCACTTTCACGATCACAGTAAAATCTTAACTTTGACAAATGAAAAACATCCAATTCTGGTGGGTTGCCGTCACCCATACACTTTCTGAAACAGGCCTTGTATCCCATTTCCCTTTCAAAATACTTATTTACAGCGAATAGTTTGAACTCAACTGAATAGTTTATGAATTTTGGTCCCTTTTTGCCAAAACAAATCCCTCCTATGCAAAACAGTATGGGTTTTTTTCCAACTGTCTACACAAGAGGGATAATATCACTCTCGGCGGGTTTTCTTATTTACCACGTTCACTGGAGAATCCCTGTATTTTTGTAAATTTCATTCCAGCTTTTTCCCTTGAAATGTCTTTAACATTTGTCCATGTTGATTAATGACTTGCATCCTCAGCTAATCGAAAGCCCTGTTTTATTTCGCTTGCGTTTCTTTTTTTCTCCAAACAACACGGTGGCTAAACTTTCAAAAGGGCGAACCCATTTTTTTGATTTATTTTCCTGCGTTGTCCCTAAGCTCTGAATTAAATGACGGTCTCGTTCTTCAATTTTGATTTCTTCCATTTTTTGCTTGATCCACAATTGTTGCTGTTCTAATTTGCAAATCAGCTCACGATTAATCTCGATGAGTCGATTTTGTCCTTCTTCCAACTGCTGCAAACGTTCATAAACATCTTGACTTTGAACATGAATTTCCTGTTTTGGAGAATCAATCGCTTGATTTTCTTGTTGCTCCCGGCTTTGTTTGGCCGCCATTTGAATCGCTTTTTCAAAGGAAACGTTATTTTTTGTGATCGCTTCAATGATCCGCTGAATGACTGCCACATCTTTCGGATAAAAGACACGTGAATGGTTGATGCCTCGCTCAAAATGATAGCCATTCTCTTCAAGAGCCAAAGCGTATTTGCGAAGTGTGCTCGCCCCGATCCCTAAGCTTTTTGCTACTTCCGAACTAAAATATGCCTGCTCCACACTAGTTCCCTCCCGTTTTTCCTTCTAAATAAGGATATTCAACAAAGCCGTCTAAAAGCCTTTCACTAACTTTGGAGATTCATAAGAAGTTTTGTCAGTGGCACATAAAGGAAATCGACTTCTTTCACATTTGGACAAGGAATTGTTCGAATTTTGTCGTATAATAGTACTAGAAATTTATCTTCATAATTTTTATACAAAAGGAGCTTAATCAATCGATGAAAACATTTGATGTAGATGAGCGGCCGTCTTTTGCAGCTCTAGTTCCGTTGAGTCTGCAGCATCTATTTGCGATGTTCGGCTCAACTGTGTTGGTGCCTATTTTGTTTCATGTCAACCCGGCCACCATTTTGCTGATGAACGGAATCGGCACTTTACTTTATTTATTCATTACGAAAGGCAAGATACCGGCTTTTCTAGGTTCCAGCTTTGCTTTTATTTCACCCGTATTTGTTGTTTTGGGAGAAAAGAGCTATCATGAAGCACTGGGTGGCTTTATAGCAGTAGGAATTATTTTTATTCTGATCAGCCTTATCATTCATCTGGCCGGAACAAAGTGGATCGATGTCGTCTTTCCGCCGGCAGCGATGGGAGCCATTATTACGGTTATCGGTTTAGAACTGGTTCCTACCGCGGCTGACATGGCGGGGTTGATTAAACCTTTAAGCCATCCACCCGCTCATTGGTCGCCGGACGGAAAAACCATTTTCGTTTCTCTTTTGACGTTAGGAGTGACGATTCTTGGAAACGTAGTGCTCCGCGGCTTTTTGAAAATCATCCCTATTCTGATCGGAATCACGGTTGGCTATATCAGCGCCTTATCCCTTGGAATGGTCGATTTTCAACCGATCAAAGAAGCGAAATGGTTTGCGATCCCTGATTTTTATGCTCCATCATGGGATTGGGCAAGCATCGCCATCATCGTTCCAGCCGCTCTAGTAGTTGTCGCTGAACATATTGGACACCTTGTGGTCACGCAAAATATTGTGGGGAAAGACTTATTGAAAGACCCCGGTCTTGCCCGTTCTATTCTCGGAAACGGAATCTCCACCACTTTATCAGGCTTTGTAGGATCCACGCCTAATACTACTTATGGGGAAAACATTGGTGTATTGGCACTGACGAAAGTGTACTCGACTTGGGTGATCGGGGGAGCTGCCGTTCTGTCCATTCTCCTGTCCTTTTTCGGAAAACTGGCTGCCTTGATTTCGTCCATCCCTACACCCGTTATGGGCGGTATTTCCTTGCTATTGTTTGGAGTAATAGCCGTTTCTGGATTGAGAATGCTGGTCGAATCGCAAATCGATTATTCCAAACCGATCAATATGATCTTGACAGCGGTCGTGCTTGTGATCGGGATCAGCGGAACGACTTTTACATGGGGATCTTTCTCGATAAAAGGCATGGCATTGGCTACAGTCGTGGCCGTTCTACTAAGCTTGCTCTTTAAATTGTTCGAAATCTTGCATATTTCGAACGAAGATTAAAACAATCTAGTATTCAAACAGTGATCCCCCGACTAATCTTTTTTCTTGGCGACAGGCGATATGTAAAATTTTCGGGCAATGAATGAAAATCGGATAGACGTTATCATCAATGTACACTTCCAAGCAAATACATTTCAAAAAGACCCTCAAAAATAAAAAGAAAAGGCGAAAATGAAAAAAGGATGAAAGGAATATTAATGTTCCTCTCATCCTTTTTTCAGTTTATCTTACAGCATTGAATTGAACATCACACTCTCTTGCCGCTTCATCTCGAATGCAGGAACTAAAAAAGGAATCGTTTGTTCATCTCTAACTGATGGACGTAAAGCAAACAGGCTGCACGAACTTTAAAGCGATTATCATTTTTTTATCAACATTATCCTGATTATACTCATTTTAAAAATTATCACACTTTTAAAAACATCCATACTTTTATTCCAACTATATTTATAGTATATTTAATTCGGAACAGTATTTAATAAAATGGCTTGTTTAAAGTTGCCGAAGGAAAATAAGGACCTGGCTTCCTTCTTTCGGTTTTCAAACTGTCAGATGAAATTTTGAAGCACGGGACACTATCTAACGAAAATTCAAAGGAAAAGGAATGATGAATATGGCCAATTCAAAAGCAAAAAAATGGCTCTTATATGGTGCACTGATTGCTCCAATCGTGTATCCAAAGTTGAAAAATTTTTATGACACCAAAAAATTGAGAAGGCAGTTTCAAGAAGCACAATTTTTGCGGAAATTACAAACAAAAGAAAACTAATGAAAAAACGGACAGAACTTCTTTTGAAGGGAGTCCGTTTTTTCATACACTTTTTCTTCATTTTTCCTATAGAAGGGAACAAACTAAAGTTATAGGCAGAATTCCGGTTCATCCAATAAAAACGCTCTCCGCTTCATGAACCCTTATAAATCCATTAAAAGCAATCTGTGAAACTATTGTATTAACAACAGCAACGCTGCTACGGCCGGCGTTAAAACCATGGCTACTTTTAAAACACTTTTCGGGGCCAAATTGGTAAATTTAGCTCCTACATAAGCCCCCGTCATGGTACCTACCAATACTTCCAACAGCAATATCCAGTCCAAGTATCCAGCCTGTCTATACCCCGTTCCGCCTCCAATCGCTATCGGCAAAATCACTAGCATAGTAGTCCCGACCGATTGGCGGATCGTCAAACCAAGCATCGTCAAGAGACCCAACTGAATAAATGGAGTGGCTCCGATTCCAAATGTTCCTGATAAAATTCCGGCCACTATTCCAAGTATTATCGCCTTTATCATTGTCAGCGGCTGGTTCCACTTCACTTCTTTCGTTTTTGTCTCTTCGGCCTTTTTAGACAGAGATAAACGGACTAACAGTAAAACGGAGGATAAAAACAGCATTCCCGCTGTCAGCCAATGAAGATCACCGGCAGGGATAACAGTCGCAATTTTAGATCCGATGTAAGAACCTATCGCGCCAAAAATTCCGACAACCAGTCCGACACCGACAGCTGTATTGCCTTCTCTAAAATGGCTATAAGCTCCTGATAAACTGGTAAACGCCATTGCCGTAAGCGACGTTCCCAGCGCCGTATGTATCGGGATGTTAAATAGAACAGTCAATATAGCAATAATAAAGCCAGACCCCCCTGCTCCTATAAAACCGAGCAAGAGCCCCATGGCAAACATGGTCAAAACAATCGCCAACTTCTGTTTCCTCCTTCTTTCTCCACATTCCCAAAGATCATGTTTCTTATTATGGTATACTAGTTTCATTTTTTTCACAAACTTCCAAGAGCACTCTTCTCTATAAAATGGATTTTTTCTTTTGACTGTTTTTCTTCCCGCAAACCTTCTCTTGCTATTCCTAAATAGCGGCGAATCCTTGCGACAATTGGAAAGCAAAGGGAGCAAGGAGAACAAGTACTTCTATTTTTTTATTCGGCTATACAGAAAACGAGATATAATAAGGGGGAAGGAGTGGGAAGTTTTATGATTCGATATGTACATATGTATTTGGTAGCGATCCTTCTTGTCGCCGGGATCAGTATGTCGTTTCCAAGCGGCCGCCATTCGAAAGCAGAAGCAGCCAGTGACATGAGCGTTCATGCCAAAGCGGCGATTTTAGTGGATGCAAAGTCCGGAAAAATTCTTTTTGGCCAAAATATGGATGAATCGCTGCCGGTCGCTAGCATGTCTAAATTGATGACGCAATATCTCATTTTAGAAAAAATCCAAAAAGGCGATCTCAAATGGGATGATGTCTACCATGCGGATGCCACCGACCAAGACTTGTCCACTAGGCCGGGGCTGGGAAATGTTCCTCTGTATCAAGGGCAATCGTACACCGTGCGTGATTTATATAATGCCATGACGCTGGTATCGGCCAACGCCGCCAGCCGTGCTCTTGGTCGAATAGCCGGCAAATCGGACAAGCACTTTGTCCAAATGATGAATGACAAAGCCAAACAGCTTGGCTTGAAACATTCGTCTTTTGTGAATACTTCCGGATTAAACAACCAGGATCTTGCTCCTTACCAAGTGGAAGGAACAGCTTCCGATGGCGAAAATAAGATGTCAGCCCGTGATCTCGCTTTATTGGCATACCATTTCATTCATTCTTTCCCGAATGAAATGGATATCGAAAAAAAAGAACTTGATCAGTTTCCTGTTACAGATTCGTACAGCATCCCTCTTCGCAATAAAAATCAATTGCTGCCAAATGGAAAATATCCTTACAAAGGCGCCATCGGTTTGAAAACGGGCATGAATGACGCAGCAGGCTACGGCATCGTAGCATTAGCTAAAAGAGGGCAACGCGAATTGATTGCCGTCATCATAGACGCCAAAAATAAAAAAGGAAAACGATCTTCAAAAGCCCGTTACATGCAGGCTCAAAAATTGCTGGACTACGGCTTTACCCATTGGGACTATCAAAAAATTTCACCGAAAAAATTCTTACCAACGAACCAGCAAAAGATCCCCGTAGAAAACGGGACGAAAGAAAAAGCAGCCATTACATCTAAAACAACCGTTACTGAATTGGTTCCTAAAAACGGCCATTCGATCAAAGCCAAGCTGACGCTTATGCCCAAATTTTTAACAGATCAAAAGAAACTTAAATCTCCTATTCAAAAAGGGACCGTTATTGGGAAAATTACGTTGCGGGATGGTTCTTACGGATATTTAACGACGAAATTAGAGAAAAAGGCCCAAGTAAAAGCAACGGTAAAAGAAGAAATTCAAAAGGAAAACTGGTTTGCCGCCCTCATGGACGGAATCTTTTAAAGTGATGAATTCCATCGAGTAGGAGGGAGCGATTAACTCCCGTCCTCTCACACCACCGTACGTACGGTTCCGTATACGGCGGTTCAATTAAGATCATTGACGCAAGTCTTTATAACTTCCGTGAATAGCTGTTCTCTTTATGCCAGTGGTCACTCCACCCTCCAAGAGGTCTCCCACGGGATTCACCGCTTCCTCCCTCAAGTGAGGTACTACGTTTTCTGTGTTCATCATGACTCACTGAATACCAAGGGCTATTCTCTCTTAATTGTTCGGTCCTTCTTAGTTGTTCTAGACCAACTAATACTATGACCTCTGCTGACTTCTGACGGTTCAGCTACTTATCACTAAGTAGGTTATGAAGAGTACTTCACATATCCGCCAGACCTCCCCGGGTAAGTACATGCACTTTCACACCATCTATCCGCCTCATTTACTCGATATGACCTTCGACAGAAAGAGCTTTGTTTTGTTATGCAAACTCACTCAATCATACCTAGCCTTATATGAGGTTCGTGTTCCTCGGACCGGTGTTTTGCCTCCAGCTTCCTTCAGATTCCGCGTCACCACGGACACCCTTGCTCTTGGCTAACCTCTACTTCTGTCTTCGGGGTTCGGGACTTACACCCTATAGTTCATGTACATGCCGGGCGCACATAAAGAAGTCCCTCCTTGACAATGCAGGAGGGACTTCTTTATATGATCTAGTATAAATCGGCGCCACCGCATAGCAGGTGGTTTATTGTTTCGCACGCTATCGCAAGCTCAACTGACTAATGTCATAAATCAAAAAGGTTCCCGGAATCAACCCGAGAACCTCTTGTCAAATGGGTAACGGAGAAGGTGGGATTTGAACCCACGCGACGGTCACCCGTCCTAACGCATTTCGAGTGCGTCCCCTTCAGCCGCTTGGGTACTTCTCCATATGACCTCTTTCATTAGCGCAAAATATATTATATACGAAACAAAGCTATTTTGTACAGCCCTTCAATAAATGACGAAAAATTCTTATTAATCTGTCAAAAAGGCAAAAACTTGTCATTCCACGCCAATAAGGCAGCCCCGACTTATAAGAAGTTGTGTCGGGGCAGGATGAAGCAAATTTCCATTGCCCTTTCTAATCCAAAGATTTCGATTTCAAAATCGATTTAACTGTGTATGTCCGTTGCATCCACCGGTCTTTCCGCATCGGTGATTTCTTTTTCCAATTCTTCCATATAAGATTCTTTCGTTTCTTCATCCCATTGAAAAATTTCTGCCATCGTCGCTACAACTGGTTCTTTCCATTTTTTTGCCCATTTTATATCAAAGAAAACAGAACCAGTCCTTCGAATAAAAAAGTCAACAGGTTTTACAGCCATTTCATAACGGATGGCATACAGGAGCTGAGCGTATATAGCAGCCGGCAGCAGCTTTTCACCGGATGCTTTTTGATATTCACTGGCGATCTTATATAAAATTTCGGCATTGGAACCGTACAGCTGTGCCAGTCTGCGGCCTTCCTCTTCTTTCAAGCCATACTGCGTCGCTTTTTTTGCCATTTGCGCCACGAAAATCGGCCAGTTGTCCGATCCGCCGACATCACCTCCGGAAATCGGCAAATAGCGGGTTTGGCAAGGCTTAAACGTTTTTCCTTCTTCTGACGCTAATTCTTTTGCCACAAGATCTACCACGGTTTCCGCCATTTTGCGGTATCCGGTCAATTTTCCACCGGCGATGGTAATCAGGCCGCTGTCTCCTTCCCATACTTCGTCTTTTCGGGAAATTTCCGAAGGGTCTTTCCCTTCCTCGTATATAAGCGGCCTTACTCCTGCCCAGCTGGATTCAATATCTTTTTCGCTTACTTGGACATCCGGAAACATAAAGTGAATAGCGTTCAACAAATATTCCCAGTCTTTTTTAAGCGGTTTGGGATAGCGAGCATCACCGTCATAAAACGTATCGGTTGTACCAACATACGTTTTCCCTGCTCGTGGAATAGCAAACACCATTCGGCCATCAGGGGTGTCGAAGTATACCGCCTGCCTTAGCGGGAATACAGATTGATCGATGACAATATGAACTCCCTTTGTCAAACGCAAATGTTTACCATTCATCGAATGGTCTTTTTTTCGTACTTCATCCACCCACGGCCCGGCGGCATTGACCACTTTTTTAGCACGAATTTCAAAACTTTCTCCTGTCAAACAATCCTTTACACGGGCACCAATCATTTTTTTGCCGCTGTATAAAAACTGTTCCGCTTTAACATAATTCAGCAAGCAAGCGCCGTGCTCCACTGCTTTTTTCGCCACTTCAATGGTGAGCCGGGCGTCGTCCGTGCGATATTCAACATAATATCCACCGCCTTTTAAGCCTTCTTTCTTAATGAGAGGTTCCTTGCGCAAGGTTTCCTCAGCAGAAAGCATCGTCCTTCTTTCCGATTTTTTGACCCCTGCCAAGAAATCATAAACACGCAGCCCAATGCTTGTCGTAAACGCACCGAACGTCCCGCCTTTATGAAAAGGAAGAAGCATCCATTCCGGTGTCGTCACGTGCGGCCCGTTTTCGTAGACGATCGCCCGTTCTTTCCCGACCTCGGCCACCATTTTTACTTCCAATTGTTTTAAATACCGCAAACCGCCGTGCACGAGTTTGGTAGAACGGCTTGACGTTCCTGCTGCGAAATCCTGCATTTCGACCAATGCCGTTTTCATTCCCCTTGCGGCAGCATCCAAAGCAATCCCGCAGCCGGTAATTCCCCCGCCAATCACTAGCAAATCAAATGTATCTGTTTTCATCTTCTCTATCACTTCGTCACGATTTTCTGAGGAAAAAATCATGGACAGCTCCCTCCCCTTACCGAATGTACATAAGCCCATAAAAAAGGAGAGACCAAAAAAACATTACAGCAACCTATAATGCTTCTTGGTCTCTCCTAATCTCTAGACTTAATATTAACTTGTTTTTATTATAACATATTTTGTTACCATTTAAAAGCCTGTGCCGCTTCAATCGCTTTTTTCCAACCGTTGTACAATTTTTCACGATTCTCTTGAGCCATTGTCGGCGTGAATTGCCGATCCTGTTTCCATTGAGAGGATATTTCTTGGCGATCTTTCCAAAAGCCAACAGCAAGACCTGCCAGATAAGCAGCCCCTAAGGCTGTTGTTTCATTAATAATCGGCCGTTCGACAGGTACATTAAGGATATCGCTTTGGAACTGCATCAAAAAGTTATTCATGACTGCTCCCCCGTCGACTCTGAGCGTTTTCAGGGAGATTCCCGAATCTGCTTCCATGGAAGTCAGTACATCTTTTGTTTGGTAAGCCAGCGATTCCAGCGTGGCCCGAATAAAATGCTCTTTGGAAGTACCTCGTGTCAACCCGAAGACAGCCCCCCGGACATCGCTGTCCCAATAAGGCGTTCCGAGACCCACAAAAGCCGGTACGACATAAACTCCTTCCGTTGATTCCACACGAGTCGCATAACTTTCGCTTTCCGGAGCACTTTTTAACATTCTCAATCCATCCCGAAGCCATTGAATGGCCGAACCAGCTACAAAAATACTGCCTTCCAGCGCATATTCGACTTTATTGTCGATCCCCCAGGCAATGGTCGTCAACAAACCATGTTTCGATTCTACAGCTTTATCGCCTGTATTCATGAGCATAAAACAGCCGGTTCCATACGTGTTTTTCGCCATCCCTTCTTCAAAGCATGCCTGACCGAACAGCGCTGCCTGCTGGTCCCCGGCAGCCCCGGCAATCGGCACTTCCTCGCCAAAAAAATGATAAGAAACCGTTTTGGCATAAACTTCCGATGACGGCCGGACTTCCGGCAGCATTTCTTTCGGCACGTCCAGAATTTCCAACAGTTCTTCATCCCACTTCAGCTCATGGATGTTGTAAAGCAACGTGCGGGAAGCATTCGAATAGTCCGTCACATGGGCTTTTCCGCCGGATAGTTTCCAAATCAGCCAAGTGTCAATCGTTCCAAACAGCAACTCTCCCTTTTTCGCCCGTTCGCGTGCACCTTCCACATGATCTAATATCCATTTGATTTTTGTTCCGGAAAAATACGGATCAATCAATAATCCCGTTTTTTTATGAAACAGCTCATTATACCCTTTTTCCTTTAATTGTTCGCATATGTCAGCTGTTTGCCTTGACTGCCATACAATGGCATTGTAGATCGGTTTCCCGGTATCCTTCTCCCAAACGACCGTCGTTTCCCGTTGGTTGGTGATCCCAATCCCCGCTACTTGATTTGCCTCAATCCCTGCTTCGGAGAGTACGGTTGCGATGCAAGCAAGAATAGAACCCCATATTTCATTAGGATTATGCTCGACCCAGCCCGGCTGTGGAAACAGTTGATGGAACTCCCTCTGCGCTGTATGGACAATTTTCCCTTCTTTATCAAATAAAATAGCTCTGGAACTGGTCGTTCCTTGATCTAATGCTAAAATGTACTTTTCCATTAGATTCCCTCCCATTTTTCATTTTTTACTTCGATGCGGTGATTTCTTTTTTTCTCTGCTAAAAAAGAAATGAATAATAGAATCACAGATACAGCCAGCATTCCCCATAAGGCCCCTGTTGCTTCCCCTAGAAATACAGCTCGATAGAACAAGGCTCCGACAGAACCTCCTAATATGGGACCGACAATAGGAATCCAGGCATATCCCCAATTAGAAGAGCCTTTTCCTTGGATGGGCAACATAAAGTGAGCAAGCCTCGGTCCGAAATCGCGCGCCGGGTTGATCGCGTACCCTGTCGTTCCTCCGAGAGAAACCCCGACGGCTACAACTAAAAGCCCAACACACAACGGATTTAATCCATCAGTAAATTTATTAGCTCCGATTGTCAAAATTCCTAGCATCAATACAAAAGTTCCGATAAATTCACTCAATAAATTAGCAAAAATATTGGGAATCGCCGGCCCCGTTGCAAAAATTCCCAACTTCGCGGCGGGATCTTCCGTCACCTTCCAGTGGGGCAAAAAATGAAGATACACTATACAGGCTCCAATAAAGGCTCCGATGACTTGAGCCAAAATATAGCCTGGCACCTTGGACCACGGAAAATCTCCATTGAAGGCCAAGGCGATGGTGACCGCCGGATTTAAATGGGCACCGCTGAATTTTCCAACCGCATAAGCCCCCATTGTGACACCAAGCCCCCAACCAATAGTAATAACAAGCCAACCCGCATTGTGAGCAAATGTTTTCTTCAAATTCACATTGGCGCATACACCGGCTCCAAATATGATCAGGATGGCCGTACCTACTAGTTCGCCAATATATGACATCCCATCATCCCCTTTACATTTTCATTTTAAAAAAATAAAAAACCCACGAAATCACCCATTCATATGAGGATTTTGTGAGTCTCTTCTTCTCCGTCACGATTTATTAACTTAACTCCATCATAACGACGGATGAAAGCGTTGTCAACTATAATTTGAAATTTTCAATCTACTTTTTATAAAAAATGCGGAATGTCTTTCTTTTCCCGTCTAAGGCTTTCCCGGCATTTTTCAGCCGCCCTATATAAATTGTTTCCATAAATCCACATTGGAAATCGTAATCGCACAAGCCCCAACTGCTAAAGCCTGTTCCGCATCTTCCACGGATTCGATCAGCCTGCAAGCAAATATTGCCTTTTGATTTGTGAAATATTTCACATTATTTCAAAGTGTAGCCGGCATTATTTGAACTAAAAAAATGGAAACTGCTTAGCACTGCTTTTTAACAAAGGTAGAATTCTACTAATCACGGAAAACTCGAATGCAACGTCCATTTCGAAAGATTTTCTAAAAGGAGTGGGAGTATGAAAGCGGCAGTAGTAAAACAATTTAAGGAAAGGTTAGAAGTGCAAGACGTTCCTAAGCCAAAGCCAGGTTTCAATGAAATATTAGTCCATATCCAAGCATGCGGCGTATGCCATACAGATTTGCACGCCGCTCATGGAGATTGGCCGGTGAAACCAAAGCTGCCTCTCATTCCAGGGCATGAGGGTGTCGGAATAGTAGAAGAAGTAGGAGAAGGTGTTACTCACTTAAAAGTCGGTGACCGAGTGGGTATTCCTTGGCTTTATTCAGCGTGCGGGCATTGTGAATATTGTTTGTCAGGACGCGAAACTCTTTGCTTAAACCAAGAAAATGCAGGGTATTCAGTAGACGGCGGCTATGCAGAATATTGTGTCGCAGCTGCCGATTATGTAGTAAAGATTCCTAACAATTTAGGATTTGTAGAAGCCGCTCCTATATTTTGTGCAGGAGTGACTACCTATAAAGCATTGAAAGTATCCGATGTCAAACCAGGTGAATGGGTAGCCATCTTTGGCATCGGCGGATTAGGTCATCTTGCGGTCCAATATGCTAAAGCTATGGGAATGAATGTAGTGGCCATTGATATGCATGATGAAAAATTAGAACTTGCCTTAAAACTAGGTGCTGATAAAGTGGTCAATACAGCAAAAGAGGATGCAGCAGCGTGGATCCATAAAGAAATTGGCGGTGTGCATGGTGTTGTTAGTACGGCTGTTGCAAAAAAAGCATTCGATCAAGCTTATCGTTCGATTCGACGCGGAGGCACTTGCGTCATGGTGGGACTGCCACCAGAATCAATAGATGTCCCCATTTTCGATACAGTCTTAAATGGAACCAAAGTTGTCGGTTCAATTGTTGGAACGCGTAAGGATTTGCAAGAAGCTCTGCAATTTGCCGCAGAAGGAAAAGTAAAAACGATCATTGAAACCCGTACGCTAGAGGAAATCAATGATATTTTTGATGACATGTTAAAGGGCAAAATTAATGGACGCATTGTGATTGATATGACAAAATAACACAATGGAAATTCACATTTTATGAAAGGGAAAGGTCACCTTAGTTGTCTAAGGGGATCTTTCCTATTCATTCTGCCTCTTTTTGCACCTCGTGAATCGTCTTTTATATCGCCTGCAAAGCTTGCAAAATATCCGCTTTCAAGTCATCGATATGCTCGATGCCAACCGAAAAGCGTACGAAATTATATGGGATCCCGGCAGTCCGCATTTGCTCCTCGTTCATCACGCCTTCCCACATCGCAGCTGTATGTACAACCAGTGAATCGACCCCACCGAGGCTGACTGCGTTAAGCGACAATTTTAAAGCAGAAACGAAGCGCTGAGTTTCTTCGTAACCGCCTTTGACTGCAAAAGCGATCATTCCGCCGAAACCGCGCATCTGGCGTTTCGCCAATTGATGCTGCGGATGGCTGGCAAGACCGGGATAATACACCCGTTCAATCTGCGGCTGCTTCTCCAGAAATTCGGCCAAGGCGAGGGCATTGGCGTTGATGCGTTCAACTCTCATCGGAAGTGTACGCAAACCGCGTAACAGCAGCCATGCGTCCATTGGCGAGAGCACCGAACCGATTGAGATATGCGTGTGCCAAATACGTTCAGCTAATTCTTCGCTTGTGCAAATGACGCCGGCGGTCAAATCATGGTGTCCGCCCAAATATTTTGTTGCGCTGTGGATAACCACGTCGACACCCAGATCATGGGGCCGCTGGTTAATCGGCGATGCAAATGTGTTATCAGCCACGACGATAATGCCCCGTGGACGGGCCAACTCTACTACTGCGGCAATATCGGTTAACACCAACGTCGGATTGGCCGGAGTTTCAATCATAATAAGCTTTGTATTAGGGCGAATGGCTTTTTCAAAAGCTGTCACATCAGATTGCTCCACAACCGTCACTTCGACACCAAACCGCGGCAACATCTCATCCATAATTTTGGCAGTGCTCATATAATGGCGTGTCTGTGCAACCACATGGTCGCCTGCACTGACAAGCGCTAGAAGCGTCGTAGCAATCGCTCCCATCCCAGAACCTGTTACAAGTGCGGTTTCTGTACCTTCGAGCTCAGCTATCACTTTCTTTACACGCTCATGCACTGGATTGCCGTAACGCGTGTAATATTGCGGATGGCGCGGCGTACCCGCCATATCAGCAAATTCGGCAGCATTATCTGCACGAAAAGTAGCAGAGTAATAAATAGCCGGAGCTACCGTCCGATCATTGGTCACCCATTCGTCAGCATGTACGGCCAAAGTTTCATTTTGAAGTTCCTCGAGATTGTGATCTTTACGTTTATTCATACTCCCCCTCCTCTTTATTTTTCTTAATAACATTCCGAAAATTATCCTTAAATTAAGAATATAATAAATAATATAAAAATTATACTATTAATTACTCAACTTTCAAAGTTCGTGTATTCGCAACGGGTTGGAAATCGGGAATAAAAATGATTTTGTTCCTTGGCAAAGCGAAAGAAATAAAAAAAGCCCGTTTTTTCGAAAAATGAAGCTCATATTCTTGAATAAAGGCTCATTCATGAAAATAACGGCTCATATTTCTGCACGAATGCTCATAACCTTCCTTTTTTTCATGCTTTGGAACGGAAAAACCTCATCCAAAACAAGAAACAGTTCCTTTTCCGTGATCATTGATCGATCACCAAATCGCTTCAACAGAATTAAGAGAGATGAACCATGAAGAAGCTAGTACGCAATGGAATCAATAGATAACGAGAGGCGATTCTCGATTTAACGTGTCCGTTTCTTGACCTAATACCTATACGCTCTTTAAAGCATGGCATGGACAATGAACAGATAAAAACAAAATTCATTAAATGCTTTACTATTTCAATAGAAGAGTAGGAAATGGATTAAAAAGCAGCCTAAAACCTGAATAAAGAAGGTCTAGACTGCTTTCTGTTTTTTTCGCCCATGAAAATTTTGGGATATGCACTTGTTAAGTACTTAAAGAACGGACATCATTCAAGGTTGCTTGCTTATATGAAAACCTTTTTCCATCATTTTCATAAATTTAATATTGCCGCTAGATAAGGCTAGATTGAGATGATGGAAAGCAATAGAAAAAATCCGATACCGCAAATTGGCTTCGTCTTCACCGGAAACACTAATTCCAAAGGAATTTGTGTATGTCCTCCGCTAAGGCGTTCGGGCAATCCGATCGGCATTTTTCAGCCGCCCTATATAAATTGTTTCCATAAATCCACATTGGAAGTCGTAATCGCACAAGCCCCTGCTGCTAAAGCCTGTTCCACCTCTTCCGCGGATTCGATCAGCCCACCGGCAAATATTGGCTTTTTTGTTTTTACATGCAGTTCCTTTATAATTTTCGGCACCACACCGGGAAGCACTTCTATGTAATCCGGATTGGTTTTTTCAACTAATTTAACGCTTCTCTCAAGAGCGCTGGAATCGATGATAAAAGCGCGTTGTGTCGCGAAAATCCCTTTTTGCTTTGCTTTCAAAATGACGCTGCCTTTTGTGGAGATGATCCCGTAAGGCTTGGCGTACTGGACGATAAATTCCGTCGCATTTTCATCGCTCGTTAAACCATGTATCAAATCAATATGTAAAAACATCTTTTTGTCGTATCGGCGTGCATACTCATACACGCTTTTTACCATTCCAAGATGAAGGTCAAGAAATACCCCATATTGATACGGCATCTCCAGCATTTTTTCAAAATCCTTCATGGAACGAATCGCCGGTAAAATTTTTTGCCCATGAAATCCCATGCTAAAGCCCTCCTACATCCCCTAATTCCAAATTATTCTTTTCTGACTCATTTTAACATCACCATTTAGAATATAGAAGAGCTCAAAAGGTACCGTCAAGAATTTTGTGTAATGTAACTATAGATGAGCAAATTCGCTAACATAAATTTACAACCAAACAAAAAAAGAGACATGAACCCGATTCCTTGATTAGAATAGATGTGTCACCAAAACTATTCACAAGGAGGTTCATGTCTCATGAATAGATTAGCACATCATCAAGGAATCCACAAGTTTTTCACGATGTTGGGGTTGGCACTTTATTTTTCAAAACCTGTCATGAAGCATCTCGTTCATATCGTGGATGCGCTGACCACCAAAGGATTTGCGGGAACATTGACCGATCTTCATCATTGGAGCTTTCATCCGAACCACCGCACGACACTCAGCCATTTTTTCACGAAAAGCCCTTGGGATGAAGAGACGCTGCTTCGCAAACTTCAACAGTGGATGCTTCGTCGTGTCGAACGCATCGCCAAACAGGAGAATCAACCCCTTTTTGTTTCGATCGATGATACGATTTGCCAAAAAACCAAGCCTTCGTCACAGGCAACGCACGCCATTCAAGGGTGTGATTGGCACTATTCTCACACAGAGAAAAAGTCGATCTGGGGACATTCTCTCGTTTGGCTCATGGTTCATACGATGACCCAGGCTTTTCCCTTTGCGTTCCGCCTCTACGACAAGGCGGCTGGGAAAAGCAAGGGGGAACTCGCGATCGAGATGCTTTCTTCTTTGGATGTACACCGTCCTGTTTATGTGCTGATGGACTCTTGGTATCCATCGCAAACGCTCGTGGAAGCTTGTCTGAAAAAGGGATTCCACGTAATCGCAATGCTCAAGGCCAATCGGCTTCTTTATCCAAAAGGCATTGCGGTTCAGGTGAGGGAGTTTGCCCGCTACATCGAACCGAAAGACACTCACCTCGTCACGGTGGGAGAAGAGCGTTATCGGGTTTATCGCTACGAAGGCTCTCTCAAAGGTCTCGATGATGCCGTGGTGCTGCTCGCTTGGAAAGCCGATCAGCCGATGACATCGGAACATCTTCACTGCGTCTTGAGCACCGACCGGGATCTAAGCGATGAAGAGATCTTGCGCTACTATGCCCAGCGTTGGTCGATCGAATGTTTTTTCCGTCAAGCGAAAGACCAGCTGAAACTCGATGGATACCGCGTTCGCGGACGTCGGGCGGTGAAACGCTACTGGATCTTGGTGCAGCTTGCTTACGTGTACAGCATGTTCGAGTCGAACAGCGATTTTTCTGATGGGCTCGATCTTCTGCGCAAGAGAAAAGGACATAGCCTCGTGGAGTTCATTTACCGTGCAGCGAAACAAAATATTCCCATTGATACCGTGAAAAAACAGCTCCACGTGGCATAAGGGGTACCCTGTTTGTCTCTTTTACATGGTAATTATTGTAATTAAAATTGCTCAACTACAGTAATGTAAGATAGATAGGGTATCTCTGAAATAGATTTAGAATAGAGGGGAAGACTGGTTTCCTCCATACAGGAGACTGAATATTCAGTCTCCTGTATGGAAAGAGAGAATCCCCCTTATCTCATTGATTTACATTATTTGGTTAATTATAACGTTCTTCAAACATTCGTTGAAGGGCTTCATGTGCTTCGGCAAATCCTCGCAACTTTCGCCCTGCCCATTTCTCATTAAAATCTTGGATGGTCAAATACACGACTTTTTCAGCGGCTTCTAAACTACTCAAACTGTTCATCGGCTTTAGACGTTTCCGAATCTCTTTGATCGTTCGTTCAATGGCATTGGTCGTGTAAATCACACTTCGAATACTGCTTGGATAATCCATAAATGTAAGGAGGACATCCAACTCATTGGCCCAAGATTGAACTTCTCTCGGATACTTGTTCGACCATTTCGACTCAAACTGTTGAAACATCTGTAACGCCATCTCCTTATTCGGTGCGCGATAAATCAGTTTGAGATCCTCTGCCACTTCAAATTGATCTTTTTTCCGAACACGATTTAAGGTATTACGTACTTTGTGAACGACACAGCGCTGCACATCGGCTTTCGGATAAACGGCTTTAAAGGCTTCCTCCAGTCCCGGAAGGCCATCGAATACACCAAGAAGTACTTCCTGTAATCCTCTCTTGTAGAGATTGTGGAGAATCTCTTGCCACCCATAGGCACTTTCTTGTCCTCCTACGAAGAAGTCGAGAATTTCACGATACCCTTCTTCGTTTACACCTAACACGACATAAATGACCTCTTTTTCTACCGTATCTCGACGAAGTTTCACGTACAACCCATCCAAATATAAGACCGAATAACGCTTGGGTAGGGGGCGATTATGCCATTTCTCGATGTCTTCCCTTACCACATCCGTGATATGGCTAATCGTTGTTGGTGAGTAGGCATTTCCTAAAATTCGTTCGATAAACTTGCCAATTTCACGCGTACTCATCCCACTTTGATACATCTTGATGACGGCTTCCTCGAGCCAGCCGGTATGGCGTTGGTAAGGGGCAAACAGCTGCGTTTGAAATTCCCCGTTTCGGTCTCTTGGAACAGAAAGTCCTTCGATACGACCATACTGCGTGTCTAGGTTTCGATGGTAATAGCCGTTTCTTCTATTCGACGTTCCCTCTTGTTCCATTTCGAGGAAAGTCTGGATTTCTTCCTTCATGATCAGCTCTAATTTTTCCTTTACAAACTCACGAATAACGTTTTCCAGTTGATTCATCCAATCTATATTCGATATACTTTTAGACATAGGTAGGATACTCCTTTCTCTAAGATTTTTGCCAAATCAGAGAATACCCTACCTTTTTCTTTTGGTCTAACTAAATGCTTGACACAAAATTTTATACATCATCCTTTTTGTCTGTCCAACATTCATCATTTACTTTAAATTGCCCACCTTTAAAAACTCCCCCTCATATATAAGGACATTTTTTATTAAAGTTATGTAAATAGATATATTCTCATTGATTTTTCAATATTTTTCTTGTGGCATTAGTTGGCATTGATGAATATTTTTTTTGCAATTTACCCACTTGGTTATTAATACCCTCTCAATAATAGTGACATTTTTTATTAAATATATCCTTTTTTATTTTTCGCATTTATTTTTCGTTGATTTTTCAAGGTTTTTGATTTTATAAATATCGAGGAATACCATAAATTTTTTGCATTTTACCCACCTCGATATTTTTCTCTACTACCAAAACCACTTTTTGTAGCTACGATGTCACGAGTTTTACCTCCTGTGTCCCGTTGTGGAAAATTTTCCACCTCGGAATTTGCATTTTGTATGAGTGTTGCTTTTCTTCTCTCCTCTGCTTTAACTCTCTCAATTCTCTCCAACCGTCTTGCCCACTCCATTTTTACCTCAATTTTTTATTTTATAAAATCAATTTTTGATCATAACTCTTTATTAAATAGAATACCTATGAGATAGATATTGACCTTAATTTTTTATGTTATAACGTTAAAAATCAAAGCAAAAATGCTTTTCTGTTGACTACATAGCAAAACCCAACTCATATAATTCCTTAAAGTACATCTCATCCAATTTCTTCTGTACAATGCCCCAAAAGCAAGCATAAATAGATTTCCTGAATCCGTGATGAATTGAAATCGACTTTGATTTTGTTGTAATTTTGATGGATTGATAATCCATAAAACCCTTTTTATGCTTATGACCTATGTCATCTCTATTTCCGAAAATGGAACCAATCTCTTTTTTAGGTATACGAACCAAAAAAAGAGACAAAAAAGCACAGGGAGTGACGTTGGACATCAGCGACCGAACATTCGTTCGTTATCTTGCCTCTCTCCATTTCTGATAGACGTTCAGTAGGGGCTCGCTATAACCACTCCTTCGCGTCAGTTTCATCCAGATCTGTCGTGATCGACGGACGAGTCGCCCTGCCATCGTGATCACCGTCTGAATAATCGTCTTGATGCGGCGGCGTTTCACTTTGTGGTGCAACGGATGTCTCGGATCGCTTAATAGATCTTGTCCAATCAGACGAAGAAGATTGTAAACGAAGGCTCCCATGACCAACACGAGCGCATTCGTTTTCATCTTCCCAGATGGAAGCCGCTCTAAATCTAAGTCGCTCTTCAGTTCGCTATGAAACTGTTCGCATGTCGCATGGTCATGATACAACGCGAGCACATCGCTCATTCGAACATGCTCGTATCCTTTGAGCCGCACCCAATAGCTTTCCACTTCATAATCAGGAACGAGCATCAGCTGTCCATTGCGTTCCATCGTCCGTTCCGTTACTTGGGTGACTTGAACGTACGTATACGTGTTTCCATCGATCGCTGCCTTCTGTGGAAGGCATAGCTCATAGGTTTGTACTCCTTCGCTTTGTCCATCATCGACACGTTTGCCCTTTTGCGAAGCGATCTGGAACCAAAGCGCTTTCGATTCTCGGCGTAAGTTTCGCTTGATGACAAAGTCCACGTCTTCCTTTAGGCATACGTGCACATTCGCTTCTGCATCGTTTCCTGCATCCATGCGAACAAGCAGACGAGATGAAGTCAGTTGACGAGCTCGACGGATAGCGGTGACTAAAAACGAGGGCATGTTGTCTTGCACATGTTGTTTCCCTGGACGCAACTCGGCATGAACGAGATACCCTTCCTTCCCTGCATACGCAAACAACGGTGTAAAACCGTCAAATCCTTTATACGTTCGACTGACTCCTTCTTTTTTCGTATCGGAGTTGTCAAATGGGGAACCATCTATATCAAGGGGAAGCCATGTCGTCTTTCCTTTGGTCCAACAAGGGGACAAAGTGGCATGTCGTTGAATCAACAGACGTATGGACTCCTCCCAAAGAATCGTTTCGGTCATCGGAAGACAAGCGAGCTGATCGAGTCGTTGTCGCAAGGTTGGAGAGGAAGGCACGTGCTGAATCCCCATCGATGCCGAAAAGATATCGTCCTGACGATACGCTTCGATATGATCGAAATCCGTTTTTCCTGTGGCAAGCAAGCCAATCATCGAGCGAATGACATCGCTATGGGAAATGTGCACTTCTCGACGAACCGTTGGAAGCCGAAGTGCGTTTACCCGTTTATCCAGTTTCGTTCGATGGAGTAAGTAGCCAACGAGAGCAAGCCCAGCACTTGGGGTAATCGCTTCATCTGTCAATACAAACCGAATCGGGAAATCTTTCATCACATCACCTACTTGATGAAGAATCGTCAACGTCGTTTTTCCTTATCGTATCAACGGTTTGCGACCATTGTAAAGATGTTTTGTCACGGATTCAGGTAGATTTCTTAATTCTGCCCTTTTTAACAAGTCTAATGAGTTGTCTAAAGCAGTCACAAGCCATTTCCGTTACTTCTGCAATGGTGTAATTGAGCGTGTGAGTAGCACATTTAACAACCTTCCAAAGTTCTTCTATTGTGTCTGCTTTACCATAAAAGCATGAAACTAATTTGACAAATTCTTTTGGCACACGATTTGATGTAAATTCTGCTTCGTTACCTGTATAACGTTTATTTATAAGAATACTAGTTTTAGATTGAATGTTAGTTTTATTGGGGCTGTCAATTTCCATTTCATTTAAATTAGCGTCAGCGCCTTGATTTGCTTGAGTTTCTTGCTTATTTTGTTCTGTAATAGGGGTGTCAATTGTATTAACAAAACGATTAAATACCCACACATTTGATGATTGACTACCATTCTTACGTGTCGTGTAGTGAATGGATAAAATCCCAATTTTAACCGCTTTGCGTTTCATGCGATGGAAGGTGGATTCTGATACACCTACACCATCTTTTTCTGTTGCCTTAAGAATGGTGTTGATGGATGCTGTGGATACACCATAAACCTTTGCAGAAAAGCGAATAAGGCGTTTGAGTGCAATGAGTTCTGATTTGGTGAAATGGCTTTTGTATTCTGCAAGCCACATTTCAATGTGGTTGTTGAAGTCTTTAAGAGTAGTAAACTGCGAAAGATGCTTAAATTGTTCAATGTTCCCTATTAGCATAAATAATCCTCCTACCGAATATATGTTCGATAGGATAGACACACATAAATAAAAGTATATACTTGTCCATTTTTTAAAATTAGTATATACTGTAATTGCTAAGTTTTATATGTGTGTCTATCCACACTTGGGAATGAGTATTTGCGGTGCTCGTTCCCTCTTTTTTTGCTTACAAATGGCTGTACCTCTCTTCAATTTCCACTTTCTTTTACTATCCCTCTTTAAAATTCCAATTTGTTTAATGGATTAAATTTGTCATTCTGTTCCTTTAAATCGTTACCCCACATTGCAACATATCGCATCGTTACACTTATATCCTGGTGTCTCATTAATTTCTGAATGGCAAATACCGACATTCCAGACATGGCTAATTTTTGGCAGAATGTATGTCTAAAGGTATGACAACTCAAGCGAACATTCTTAAAATTCATAATTTTTGACAATCTTTTAAAGATTGATTGGACTGCATTCTTTGTCATTTGTTTCCCTTTTATATTGGTAAACACATATTCAATTTGCTTATCTTTAAAATAACCTTTAAGAAAAACTTGATATGCTAATAACTCTTTCACTAACTTTTCTGTGATTGGAATCATTTCACGTTTGCGGTTTTTGCCAAAGACAGTAAGGGTGTAATTTTCAAAATCTAAATCAGACCACTTCAAATTAACAACTTCTTGCAACCTAAGACCTGTCCCCAATAAGGTAACAATCAATGTGTAATCACGATAAGCGAATAAACTTTTTTCACGTTGTTTTATTCGTCTGTAATAAGACAGCATTTGTTTTATTTGCTGATCTGTAAATACATCAATTTTTACATCTGTTTTCGCCTTCTTAACCTTTTTGGCTGGATTCTCTTTAATAACATCACATTCAACCATGTAATTTAAAAAAGCCCTGATACGTGCCAATTTGGAATTAATACTTGTGGCGTTATTTCCTTTCTTTTGGCAACTGATTAGAAAGTTTTTGACTAAGTTAGGGGTTATATCCTCCACGTTCACGATTTCGTTCTCTTGGCAAAATTCTTGAAAATCTCTTAAATAATAACGATAGGTGGTCAAAGTGTTTTCTGTTACATTGTTAAACTTTCTATCATCAAAAAAATCCTCAATAGCAAACTTTATGAGCACAAAAAAAGTCACCTCACATTTGACTGCGAAGTGACTTCTGTTTGTCGGAAAAATTCTGCTTCCGACCACTACATATTTGATTGTTTAGAAACCGTTCAAACCGTTGATATTACTGGACTTATGCTGGTGACAGGACTCGAACCTGCGACCCCTTCATTACGAGTGAAGTGCACTACCAGCTGTGCTACACCAGCATGATATGGAATTTACCGCTTTTCGCAACGGCCAATATATAATTTACCTCTATTTGCTCCAAAATTCAAGTAGAAATTGCAGATTTCCATGATTTTTTTGTTTTGGCACGCATTCACTGCTGATAGGCTTTATCTCTTTTGTTATCGAAGCGGCGTTTTCTCCCTCTAATCCATGAAAAAGACCTCGTATATCCACCTGCGATTCCCGGACACGAAAAACTCAGCGTGGTGCTAGTTACCCTTCCTAAGTTAATTTCATCATTGTATTTTTAATAGAATATTCTTATAATTATGTAAAATTAAATTTGATAAGGGGGAACTAAAAATGGAGTTAATTCCCGAGTCAGCTAATTTAGTGGACTATCTAGTAGAATTAGATGTTGTCAATTTTTCTCACCCTCTCATTCAGAAAAAAAGGAACGAACTGTTTTATGAAGGGCAGTCAGAAATTGAAAAAACTAAAATAGCATTTGAATTTGTAAGAGATGAGATTTCGCACTCGTGGGATATACAAAGCACAAGAGTTACGTGTAAAGCGTCTGAGGTGCTTAGATATAAAGAAGGAATTTGTTATGCCAAAGCTAATTTATTAGCAGCTTTATTAAGATCGCAACGAATACCAACAGGTTTTTGTTATCAACGGCTTATGATATTTGATACTCCTGACAAGGGTTATTCTCTTCATACACTGAATGGGATTTTTCTTCGCTCATTCAATCGCTGGATTCGTTTAGATGCTCGTGGAAATAAACCTGGGGTGCAAGCAGAATTTTCTATCGATCACGAAATCTTGGCATTTCCAATCCAAGAAAAGCATGACGAAAAAGATTTCCCCATCATCTATACAAAACCTAATCCAAAAACCATTGCCGTTTTAGAAAAACACACCAATGCGTTAGACATGTATCAATATTATTTGCCTGAAAACTTATAAAATCCCCAATGCTTATTCATTCTTAAGAAAAAGGCAAGCAAACATATTATGCACGATAATATGTGCCTACCTTTTTTGAAAGATTTTTAGATTTTAGGTCTTAAAAAAAAAAATTTTTCCAACGATTATAACTTTACAATCGTTCTTCCGCGCATTTCGCCTCTTAAGATTTTAGCCAATACATCCGGCAATTCATCGAGCGTAACTTCATGGCTGATCGAATCAAGTAGATGATCCGGTTTCCACTCATCAGCCAACTTCTCCCAGAGATGCAATCTAGTCTCCATTGGGCAGAAGACCGAATCAATGCCAAGCAAGTTTACCCCACGCAAAATGAATGGAAATACGGTAGATTGAAAGTTGGTTCCCCCCGTCATTCCGCTTAAAGCAACAGAACCTCCGTATCGAATCGACGCTAATATGTACGGCAAATATTGTCCTCCGACCGGATCGACAGCGGCAGCCCACTGTTGCTTCAACAAGGCGCGTTTTTCAGGCATGACAAATTCTTCTGGAGAAACAAAATCGCTTGCACCCAACTGCTTTAAGTAGTCATGCTCCGCTTTTTTGCGAGTACTTGCCGTTACTTCATAGCCAAGTCGGCTCAGTATGGAAATGGCATGGCTTCCAACTCCTCCAGTCGCTCCAGCCACCAATACCCGTCCTTGACTTGGAGAAAGATGATTTTCCTCTAGTCGATGGACCGAAAGAGCAGCCGTAAAACCAGCCGTGCCTATTGCCATTGCTTCCTTCATGGAAAGACCTTTCGGCAACGGAACAACCCAATCAGCGGGAACACGAGCCACTTCGCTGTATCCGCCAAAATGGGCCACACCTAAGTCATAACCCGTAATTAACACTTCGTCTCCTTCTTTAAAACGATCATTTTTGGATTCAATGACTTTCCCCGCCAGATCGATCCCCGGAACCATAGGATATTTTCTAACCACTGTGCTGTTGTTTATCGATGCCAGCCCATCCTTATAGTTCACGCTGGAATAATAAACTTTTATCGTAACATCGCCTTCTGGAAGATCCTCTTTTGTCAGCTCTTTTATCTTTAGTGAAAAAGCCTCCTCCTGTTTGTCCGCCACTAAGGCACGAAATTTCTCCATGTCGAATCCCCCTTTATTCTAAATTTCCATATCAGAAAATAATTCTCCTCTTGCGTTGCTAATTCCTTCTTTTTCGCGATATTTCATTTCGAAAAAGCACTGCTTTTGACGATGTTCCTTTTATTTTGCCGTTCATGATCCATCCCTTCTAAATCCTAAGACAAGAAGATCATCTATTCATTTAAATACACAAATTCACCGCCAACGTTAAACTAACCACTCCATAATGAATGATAAAGCAAAAGGAAATCACGTGGTTTGTCATGATTTCAAAACTTAGCTATAGCTCAATTATGAATTCCCATTAGCAAAAAAGAAGCATAGTTCATGAATGATTTGGTAATGACAGGAAATGTTGGAAAGGTTAAGATAAATCTGTATTATCGTTTATCTTATTCACAGAAGGAGAATGATGAATGGAAAGAGTAAAATTAGCCAGTGATTTATCATTTTCTCGAATCATCCACGGTTATTGGCGGTTGGCGGATTGGAAAAAATCAAAAGAAGAAACTCTTTCAATCATTGAATATTGTCTTGAACTAGGCATTACGACCTTTGACCACGCTGATATTTACGGTAGCTACACATGTGAAGCGCTATTCGGAGAAGCACTGGCCCTTAAACCAAGTTTGCGAGAAAAGATGGAAATTGTCACAAAATGCGGCATTGTCCTTCCCTCGCCAAACCGGCCGGAACATTTATCACATCATTATAACACCAGTAAAGAACATATCATTCGTTCCGTCGATCAGTCATTAAAAAACTTTCAAACCGACTATATTGATGTATTGCTGATTCACCGTCCTGATCCGTTTATGGATCCCGAACAAACGGCCGAAGCCTTTGCCGAATTAAAAAAAGCCGGAAAAGTTCGCTATTTTGGAGTATCCAATTTCAAAGACCACCAATTTGAAATGCTTGAGTCTTATTTAGAAGAAAAATTGATTACCAATCAATTAGAGCTTTCCGCTTATCATTTAGAAAATTTCGAGGACGGTACTTTGAATTTTTGCTTAAAAAAACGGATACCACCTATGGCTTGGTCGCCTTTAGGCGGTGGCGCCATTTTCTCGTCCCAAGAAAAAAAGGCAGTGCGAATGAGAAAAACATTAGCGAAAATTGCCCGGGAAATTCAAGCGGAGAGCATAGACGAAGTTTTGTATGCCTGGCTTTTGAACCACCCGGCCAAGATTATGCCAATCGTGGGGTCCGGAAAAAAAGAACGCATCCAAAAAGCGGTCCGATCTTTAGAGCATACATTAACACACGACCAATGGTTCGAAATACTTCACAGCTCCATGGGACATGAGGTGCCTTAATCCCTTTCCGACCATATAACAACTTTCTAAAATCTTAAACCCAGCCTATGTCCGGCAAATCCCCTTTTCCCGCTCACGGATACAGTGCGGGAGAAGGGGATGATCAATGGTCATGATCGGAAACGTTGAAACAAAGCCGAAAGTCCAATTCCACCGCCTATCCCTAAAGTGGCAAGGCCCGTTTCTCCAAAATCACGCTTTATTTCATGAAAAAGCCTTGTCACAATAATGGCCCCTGATGCCCCATAAGGATGTCCAATGGCTAAGGCGCCTCCGTGAATATTCACTTTTTCTTCCGGCAACCCCAATTCGCGAATGGAAGCAATCACTTGAGAAGCAAAAGCTTCATTAAATTCAACCAAGTCAATATCCTGTAGGCTGATTCCCGTTCTGTGCAGCAATCTCTTTACCGCTGGAACCGGTCCGATTCCAAGCAGATTCGGATCGACACCTGCTACAGCGCTGTCGATAAACTCCATCACCGGCTCCAGATTCAGTTCGCGACATTTTTCCAAAGACATCACAAGGACAATGGCCGCTCCGTCATTGATCGGACACGCATTTCCCGCTGTCACCGTCCCATCTTCTTGAAAAACGGGCTTTAGTGCTCTCAATAAAGAAAGAGTAAGTCCGGGACGAGGACATTCATCTTGACTCTTGTTGTTTATCGGGACAATTTCTTCAGCGAATAATTGATTTTCTTGAGCCTTGACAGCTTTTTGATGGCTTCGTAGTGCATACTCATCCTGTTCTTCTCGGCTCACATGATACACTCGTGCGACATTTTCCGCCGCGATCCCCATTTCCGGATCCCCGATCCAATCTGGAGAAAATCGTGCGCGCGTATAAATTCGCGGTGCGGTCGTCGAATATAAAGAAGCCGGTTTCTCTATTTTCCACGGCGCCAAACTTGTGCTTTCCACTCCACCTGCTAAATAAATATTCCCTGCACCAACCTGCACAAAACGGCAAGCCGTAATGATGGCTTCCAACCCCGATCCGCATTGACGATCAATGGTCATTCCTGGTATTTCAACAGGCAAACCCGCCGTTAAAGCGGAAAGCCGCGCGATGTTACCCCCAGGTCCCACCACATTCCCTAAAATCACATCATCTATTTCTGCCGCAGGAACAGGGCATTCCTCCAGCACTGCTTGAATCACTTTCGCTGCCAACACTTCCGGCAGAACATTACGGAAAATTCCGCCAATTTTTCCAACAGCACTTCTTTTTGCTGCCACAATCACTGCTCTTGGCATGACAACACCTTCTCCAGCCACTGTTTTAATGTGAAGCGATCCACTTTTCCGCTTTTGGTCAAAGGCCAATGATCCATTTCAACCCATTGTTTTGGGCATTTGTAAGCAGCGAGATGCCGCCTGCAAAAACGCTTGATTTCTTCTTCCGATTCTTTTTTTCTCCACTGCACACATGCGACGCCTTTTTCGCCCCAATACTCGTCCTTTATTCCAATGACCACCGCTTCTTCTACCGAAGGATGCTTTTTAATGACATGCTCTACTTCCTCTGGGTAAACTTTCAGCCCTCCGCTTTTAAACATATTTTTGCATCGCCCGACAATATGAAGGCGGCCTTGTGAATCCATTCTTCCCATATCGCCAACAGTGGCCCCAAAATGGGTTAACACTTTTTTCGTTTCGTTCTCGTCTTTTACATAACCGGAAAATAATAATGGGCTGTCTATGTAGACTTGGCCGATTTCCCCCGGTTCGACATCCCGTCCTGCTTGATCACAAATGCGAATGTGAACACCCGGAAATGGCTTGCTTCCTTTTTCTTCAGCCGGATATTCTTGATAAGCGACAAAGCTTAGCTCCGAAGCTCCATAATATTCAAACAATCTTGCCTGCGGAAAAAACTGCTTTGCCCGCTCCTTTGAATTTTCCTCCCAATAAGCACCGGAAGCCAAAATCCATTTGACACTTTGATGGATGATGGGTTTCCATCGGTATTGAGCCATTATTTTTTCCAGCATCGTCGGGACAACATGCAGCATATCCACACAACCTTGCTTCAACAGACGACAGACTTTGTCCACATCAAACGACTCAAGCATATAAAAAGTGCTGCCGCCATGAATGGCATGAACAGCGGCAAACAACGACAAAGAGTGGCATAAAGGCCCCGGAGCCAAAACGCTATGGCCGCTATGAAAACCAAAGGCTGTCTCTCCGGCGGAAAAGCTTTTAAGCCATGAACCATGATTACGAACATAGCCTTTCGGTTTTCCCGTCGTACCTGAAGTAAATCCCAAATAAAAAAGGTCGTCTTCTGTCGGAGGCTTTGGCAAATTCGAACTGCCGGCAGAATACTGATACAGCTGTTCGACCGGTATTACCAAAGTTTCTTGCCATCCCGGAGGAGAATCATTCTCTGCAATCACCGCATCAGGACAGGCAATACTCATGGCATGACGCAATTCCGTCGTCGTCCATTTTCTATCTAAAGGGACAGCGATCCAACCGAGACGAATAATCGCAAAAAAGGCTTCGAGGAATTCCGGCCTATTTCCTAGCCATAAAGCGACTTTTCGTCTTCTTCCCTCTCCTAATATTTGAAGAAGCTTATCGGATATTCCTTTGATGTGATCCCGGAATTCCCTATAAGTAATCTGTGTGTGTTCAAAACAAACAGCCGGTGTATCTGGCTGCGTTTCTGCATAGTGCGATAATGATTCTCCTATATACATGGCCGGCTCATCCTTCATCCGCAAACCGTTTGAAGGATAAACGCTTTCTCAATTCTATGGCTACTATGGCCGACACGATCGCTTTCGTCAAATCTCCCGGCAAGTAAATCAGAGCTGCTGTCATCGCCGCCAGCCATGGCGTACCGGTTACAACGGATAAATACGTTACTCCGCATAAGTAAACGAAAATCATCCCACCTAAAATATTAAAAAGAAGCAACTTCCACACATTTAGATTATTTCGATAGCGATCCGCCAAATAGCCAATCAAAAACGCCGCAATCGGATAGGACATAATATATCCTCCGCTCGGGCCAAGGAGCACGGACATACCTCCTCTTCCACCCGATAATACCGGAACGCCCATTGCTACTAACAGATCAAATAATAATAAACTCAATCCTCCCAATCTGGGACCAAGGACCGCCCCAGCCAGCATCACTCCAAACGTTTGAGCTGTGATCGGAACTGGCGAAAACGGACTTGGGATTGGCGGTATCAACCCTAGCGCCGCCACCACAGCTGTAAACATCGCCGCTAGCACCATATCTCTTGTTTTCATCTTCATCCTCCTCATGATGTATGATACTAGCATTATAGTAAACAATACTTTTTATGTAAACTACAAAAATAACAAAGTTTACATAAAACAAAACTTGCTCAGCCTGCTATACAACGATAAAAGACTGACCAGCGAAACCCTATGAAACGCTCCCCCGCTCTCTCCACCTCACGCCTTAGTTGCTTTTCTTTATTCCCTTTGTCAATATCGATTGACCCTTCGACTGTTAATCGGTGAAAAAACTAATCATCCATGAAAGAAAGGACCGCTAACTACATCCTTTCTCAACGAATCACTCATGATCCGCGCTTTTAGGTGTAGTTAACGGTCCTGAAAAAGAATAGTTTAAGATCTTTCTACTGCATGCCCGCCAAATTCATTTCGTAAAGCAGCAACTACTTTTCCAGTAAACGTGTCTTCTTCCAAAGACCGGTATCTCATTAATAAGGACAGGGCGATGACCGGTGTGGCCGTTTGTAAATCCAGAGCCGTTTCCACCGTCCATTTTCCTTCACCGGAAGAGTGCATTACACCTTTGATGCCGTCTAATTTCGCATCTTTCGAGAAGGCGCGTTCGGTTAATTCCATCAGCCAGGAACGAATGACGGACCCATTGTTCCATACTCTCGCGACTTTTTCGTAGTCAAAATCAAAGTCGCTTTTCTCCAACACTTCAAATCCTTCTCCAATGGCGGCCATCATCCCGTATTCAATGCCGTTGTGGACCATTTTCAAGAAGTGGCCGCTGCCCGGTTTACCGGCATATAAATAGCCGTTTTCCACAGCGGTATCCCGGAAAATCGGTTCTACGATGTTCCAAGCTTCGGGATCTCCCCCTACCATATAACAAGCCCCATGGCGAGCTCCTTCCATGCCTCCGGAAGTACCGGCATCCATGAAGCGGATGCCCGCTTCTTTGAACTCGTTGTAGCGACGAATCGACTCTTTATAGTGGGAATTCCCCGCTTCAATCACAATATCGTCTTTTTCCAAAAGCGGCTTCAGGTCTCTGAGGACGGAATCTACCACACCATGCGGCACCATGATCCAGACAATTCTTGGCTTTTCCAACGAGTCCACCAGTTCTTGTAAGCTGGAAGTTCCTTGAGCGCCATACTTTTGGATTTCTTCCACTGCCTTGGGATTGACGTCATACGCCACCACTTCGTGGCGATGGTCGATTAAGTTTTGACCTAAATTCAGCCCCATTTTTCCTAAACCGATTAATCCAATTTTCATATTCATTCTCCTATCTTAATAGAAAAAAATTTTCTTTTTATCTTTATTTTATAATAAAAATTTTTTAATTCAAAGATGGCAATGAAAATATATTTTATTCACAGCTTTTTTCATGTACACTAAAATAAGGAAGTTTTGTTCGACAGTCCGATAAAGTATCAGGGACGAAATAAGATCAAAGAGCAATCGTCAAAAATTTTTCCAACTATATAGGTTATTCAAATAAGGCAGGCAATGGAGCTTATCATCATATGGAGATAAGACCTTCGGGAAGTGCAAAACCCAAGAAATCAAAACCGTTTAATGGAAGCGTTCACAAGATTATGGTTAACAGTAACAAAGCCAAAGAACCTGCAGATTCAGCCGATGCCCTATGATCATCCCTGCTTTGGATTGCTTGTCTGTTTTAAAAACACGAAAAAGGAGAGAGTGACTTATGGCCACCCGATCTTGCTTGCAAACCATTCGATCTGCTTATTCCAGCTTTAGTCCTAAGGAACAAACGATTGCCGATTACTTTTTAGAAAAACCGCAAGAAGTTATCCACAGCACTATCAACCAAGTAGCTGACGACCTTCAAGTGGCCGAAGCTACGATTTTCCGTTTTTGCAAACGTATAGGTTTTAAAGGGTTTCAAGCAATGAAAATCGCTTTGGCATCTGAAATTGTGACCCCCATTCAAGATATACATGAAAACATATTAGAAGATGATACAAGCGATCAAGTCGCTGAAAAAGTGTTTCAGTCCAATATCCGAACATTGCAAGATACTCTGAACATTTTAAACCTTCAACACTTTGGGGAAGCGGTTGAGTATCTCTTGCAGGCAAAAAAAATTTCATTTTACGGCACAGGCGGCTCAGCCATCGTGGCTTTGGACGCTCAGCACAAATTTATGAGAACAGGCATCCCTACAGAGGCATTTATGGATGCCCACTTTCAAATCATGTCCGCCTCCTTGCTGTCCAAACAAGATGTCGCGGTCTTTATCTCTCATTCCGGAATGAATAAAGATTTGCTTGAAATTGTGGATGTTGCTAAAAAAACCGGCTGTAAAACCATTGCCATTACCAGTTTTTCGAAATCGCCGCTCACTCAAAAGGCCGATCTATCCTTGCATACCGTTTCACAAGAAACCGAATATCGTTCAGAAGCTCTCGCTTCGCGCATTGCCCAATTGTCCATCATTGACGCCTTATTTGTCAACGTCATGAAGGAGAGAAAAGAAAAAGCCGCAGGCACGCTTCAAAAAATACGGGAAGCAATCGCTGTGAAAAAAGTGTGAACAACGCTTTTTCTTCCTCTTACGAAAAAAACCACCCATTTGTAAATGAGCGGCAACATGTTATCCTTCGATTATGGTTGGGGAACTTCTTCCCTTTTTTGAGAGATTTCTTCATAAAAACGGGCTAATGAGCTGTAGACGTAAGGAACTAACCAAAGAAGCCCAATACCTAAAGTAATCAAACTGAGGATGAACCAGCCAATAAAACTTAATTGCAGCAGAAAGTATCTCCATTTGTATCCGTTCATCATTTTTCTGCTCTCTGTAATGATTTGATTTAATGAATAGTCCGGATGATCTTTCAAAATAAAGTAAGCTTGAGAATAAGCGAAGCTCTTAATAATACCTGGAATGACTAATAATAAAGACCATAAAAACGTGTAAATGGTTATGAGAATGGTCAAGCCGAGCGATTTCCAGTACAACTTGCCGGAGAACAGCTCGAACGTGTTCTTTATTTGAACAGGTTCTTTTCTCACCAATCGTAAAAATACCCAACTGTATCCAACCGTAACCGGTGTTAACAACAATGTGAGGATTTGAGACACAATGACAGGCCAGTTTTGCTCTTCAGTTGCCCATCGTGTAAAACCGCCGCTTAAAATGACTTCTACTAAATAAGGGACCACTGAATAAACCAAAAAGACGACGATGCTCAAAAGCACTGCAAATCCCCAATGGTTTTTTAGCGCCTGCCGCGCTTCTCTCTTGATGCTCCTTATTTTCATGCTTTTTCATCTCCTCTCCATACAACATATTCAAAAGACATCAAAAATTGTTTAAAAAAAGTGATGATGTATAAAATTTTGTGTCAAGCATTTAGTTAGACCAAAAGAAAAAGGTAGGGTATTCTCTGATTTGGCAAAAATCTTAGAGAAAGGAGTACCCTACCTATGTCTAAAAGTATATCGAATATAGATTGGATGAATCAACTGGAAAACGTTATTCGTGAGTTTGTAAAGGAAAAATTAGAGCTGATCATGAAGGAAGAAATCCAGACTTTCCTCGAAATGGAACAAGAGGGAACGTCGAATAGAAGAAACGGCTATTACCATCGAAACCTAGACACGCAGTATGGTCGTATCGAAGGACTTTCTGTTCCAAGAGACCGAAACGGGGAATTTCAAACGCAGCTGTTTGCCCCTTACCAACGCCATACCGGCTGGCTCGAGGAAGCCGTCATCAAGATGTATCAAAGTGGGATGAGTACGCGTGAAATTGGCAAGTTTATCGAACGAATTTTAGGAAATGCCTACTCACCAACAACGATTAGCCATATCACGGATGTGGTAAGGGAAGACATCGAGAAATGGCATAATCGCCCCCTACCCAAGCGTTATTCGGTCTTATATTTGGATGGGTTGTACGTGAAACTTCGTCGAGATACGGTAGAAAAAGAGGTCATTTATGTCGTGTTAGGTGTAAACGAAGAAGGGTATCGTGAAATTCTCGACTTCTTCGTAGGAGGACAAGAAAGTGCCTATGGGTGGCAAGAGATTCTCCACAATCTCTACAAGAGAGGATTACAGGAAGTACTTCTTGGTGCATTCGATGGCCTTCCGGGACTGGAGGAAGCCTTTAAAGCCGTTTATCCGAAAGCCGATGTGCAGCGCTGTGTCGTTCACAAAGTACGTAATACCTTAAATCGTGTTCGGAAAAAAGATCAATTTGAAGTGGCAGAGGATCTCAAACTGATTTATCGCGCACCGAATAAGGAGATGGCGTTACAGATGTTTCAACAGTTTGAGTCGAAATGGTCGAACAAGTATCCGAGAGAAGTTCAATCTTGGGCCAATGAGTTGGATGTCCTCCTTACATTTATGGATTATCCAAGCAGTATTCGAAGTGTGATTTACACGACCAATGCCATTGAACGAACGATCAAAGAGATTCGGAAACGTCTAAAGCCGATGAACAGTTTGAGTAGTTTAGAAGCCGCTGAAAAAGTCGTGTATTTGACCATCCAAGATTTTAATGAGAAATGGGCAGGACGAAAATTGCGAGGATTTGCCGAAGCACATGAAGCCCTTCAACGAATGTTTGAAGAACGTTATAATTAACCAAATAATGTAAATCAATGAGGTTGATTTTATAAGGGGGATTCTCTCTTTCCATACAGGAGACTGAATATTCAGTCTCCTGTATGGAGGAAACCAGTCTTCCCCTCTATTCTAAATCTATTTCAGAGATACCCTATCTATCTTACATTACACAAAATTCTTGACGGTACCAAAAAAGTTAATGAATAAGTCTATTTTTTTGTTTTCCCACTCCTCCTAAAGCCTAATTGCTTTAGAATTTAACTTATCTAAAACGTACTTTCATTCATCCAATGTGTTGATCTTTTTCCTAAACCCTTCTCCCGATACTGTTTCATGTCTCCTTTAAACATCTATCTTACGAGCGCTTGTATGAAAAAACTGTTTAAATTGACAATTGTTACTATCACTCTTATACTTTAATTATCGCATTATATTATTTATTAACACTAACTTACTTTTAGTAATAATATTGGTGAATTGGAGGAATCAAAATGACCATTTCCAGATGGATCGTGGACCCGGCCCATAGTAACATTGATTTTTCTGTCAGACATATGATGATATCGAGAGTAAGGGGCGCATTTAAAAACTTCAATGCTTCCATTGAAGCGGATCCAACCGATTTAACAACGGCAAAGATTCAAGTAGAAATCGATTTAGCCAGCATTGACACTCGCAACAGTGACCGTGATCAACATTTAAAGTCCGCTGATTTCTTTGACATCGAAAAATACCCAACATTGACATTTCGCACTACAAACATTCACAAAAAAGGCGATGGAGAGTATGAAGTAACGGGAGATGTCAATTTTCATGGCGTCACTCGCCCAGAAACATTTACAGTAGTGTTTGAAGGCTTGGCGAAAGATCCTATGAGCGGTAAAGAAAAAGCAGGATTTTCCGCTAATGGCGTGATTAAACGCAGCGACTACAACCTGACTTGGAATGCTCCGCTCGAAACCGGCGGTGTTCTTGTCGGCGATGACGTTAAAGTAGCCATCTACATTGAAGCTGCAAAAGAAGATTAAAAGAAAAGCCCGAATGGGGGCCATACGCCTCCTTCGGGCTTTTACATCATCACGTTAGATCGTGGTTCTTTTCTACTCCTATCTTAGACCTTTATCAGGCCAATAAATAAGGACATTAAGATTTTTATCAAGAACAAATTGTGAACTACCCACCACCTACGCTTCGCTTAGAGGCGGGGGCTTCAAGCGACTTGTGCGTGTTCGCTGAACGGTAAGCCACACACAAGAACCCTTTACGCTTCCCTTCGTTCCGAAGGTGTCCGTTCTAGCTATATTCTATCCTATTAGTTGGCTATCGCCAACCGAAATTCATCTCCCCACTTATCGTTGGGCTATCGCCCTTCACACGCTTGAAGTGGGAGACTTCTTTCGGAAATAATGTTAAAAAGATAAATAAAAGGACATTACATATTTTATATGGCTAAAATGTAATGTCCTTTTTTTAAATGAACGCCCTCTTAGTGGAATAACCTCTTCATTAAATCCACTTGGCAAACCAAGCGACATAGTAGGCAGCGGGAATAAACAAAAATTGAGCCACGATTGTGCCTAAAAATTTTGAACTAACCATTGTCAAAGTGTAACTTTTTAAATAAATATAATCAATTTGATTTTTCATTACTCTATCTGCTAATACAGAAGCTTTTGGATCAATAAACAAAGTTAACAAAATGGTCGCTATTCCATTTATAATCCCAGATGACATTAATGCAGCCTGTGCATAATCTTTCGGAACTAACAATGAAGCATATATGGAAGAGAGTACACCAGTTGTAAATATAGCAGAAATAATGATATTTATCACAAAAAGACGTTTAGGTATTGTTTTTAAGGTAATCCCTTTTAGGTAGGTAAATCTCGGCAATCTAAAACATTTCAAAACTTTTTTAAAACCTTCTATATTAAAGAACTTAAAAAATAAAGTGATCATCGAACCTCGTTCATTTGACAATTGAACGATCGCTCTTGAGAAGACGTTGATAAATGTCGGAAAAAGAAAAATTCCCAGTAAAACTCCAATTGAAGTTAATCCCATTAAAATTCTATACTGCTCCTCTATAAAATGTAATCTATTTATATCTGGAGCTTCTGCAATAAGTTTTGCTGTTAAAGGTTGTTGAATGGTTGTAGATAATCTTGAAACGACCACTAATGTACTAAACAAAGATATTGCAGTTGCGATTAACTTTACTCTTGCCCCTGAAATCCTCGTTGAATAGGCCAAAGTTTCAATCATTGTGATAACTAATAAAAATGAAGAGATGATCATTACTTTACTTGTAATTAGTTCCATAAAAATCCCCCTCATAAATAAAATTATTCTAACCGTAAACAATGTTTCATCAACTTACCGACCATATCATTTTGAATTTCTTCATTAGATGAATCGTCTTGTCTGTTTTTTGCTTTAACAAGTTGCAGGGGATTGGCCCTTGCACTCTCATATGGATTCCTCAACCATGGGACAAACTCCATCAAGTTTTCTTAAACGAATCTCCCTGTAATCTTTCTTTTTCTCCCGTAAATACATAAAATATTGCTTTAAAGCATAACGGTTTAGTTTTTACTGTATTACTGCGTTTCCCTGTTGTATTTAAATAGTTCAGATACTCCACGACAGGAATCAAAGGAAATCCCACTTCACCACTAATACATTATCTCTTGCTGTTATTCTCTAAAAAAGCCTTACTTATTTACAATCGGTCGAAAGACTTCGCTACGCCTCCCGCTGTGGGCTATGCCCTTTCCTAAAAAACTAATTATTTTAAATTTTCATCCAAAATCGATATATCTATTATGTATGAAAAAAGAGGATATATGTCCTTAAACTGAACATAATACCCTCTAATCATCTTAGTATATTTAAAATTTCCAAAGTTCTTTTCGTTTTACGTCCCATAAATCCCTCCATAATCCGTTTTGCACTTCGACTTTTATTTTCGTTTCTTGTAAAAGAATGCTGATAAAAATATAGATATACCAAGAGCAATAAATCCGCTTGAATCGAGAAAATTTATTAATGTTGACTTTTCTTTCATATCTTTTATGAATAATAAAAGGCCATACGAAGCAAAAAAATTCCTGATACAATACTTATTTTTCCAATGAGAGACAAATCTTTCATGAAATACAACACTCCACATTCACCATTTTTTTCTATAACATTAGCAGAAACCATTGAAATGATTAAAAAACTTCCGCCTTGTTCAGACGAAAGTTTTTTAATCAGAACTTTTGTCCATTATTGCCCTCCTAAATAAGCATGTTTGATTTGATCGCTTTCGTTCAGTTCTTCCGGAGTTCCGGACAGGACGACTTTCCCTGTTTCAATCACGTAAGCTCGATCGGCTACTGACAGAGCCATATTGGCATTTTGCTCCACCAGCAAAATGGTTGTACCAGTTTCATTGATTTCCTGAATAATTCGGAAAATGGTTTTCACTAAAAGAGGCGCTAATCCCATGGAAGGTTCATCCAGCAGCAGCAGTTTCGGACGAGCCATCAATGCTCGGCCCATGGCTAGCATTTGCTGCTCTCCGCCCGATAAAGTTCCCGCCTGCTGCTTCCAACGTTCCTGCAGCCGCGGAAACAACTGAAAAACTTTTTCGTAATCTTTGCGAATCTCATCTTTATCCTTCCTCAAAAAAGCTCCTAATTCCAAATTTTCTTGAACAGACATATTCGCAAAAATTCGACGTCCTTCCGGAACGTGAGAAATCCCCATCTTAACGATTGCTTGAGCCGGTTTTCCCATAATAGATTGATTCTCGTACTCTATTTTTCCTGATTTCGGCTTTAGCAATCCGGAAATCGTTTTTAACAGTGTACTCTTTCCAGCGCCATTCGCTCCTATCAGCGTCACAATTTCGCCTTGATGAATATCCAAAGACACACCCTTTAAAGCATGAATATTTCCATAATAAACATGAATATCTTCTATTTTCAGCATTTACGATACCTCCTCGCCCAGATAGGCTTCAATGACTTTCGGATTGTTTCGAATTTCCTCCGGTGTTCCCTGGGCAATCAGCTGTCCGTGGTCGAGGACGTAAATCCGTTCGCAAACACCCATGACTAAATTCATATCATGTTCAATCAACAAGATCGTCAATTCAAACTGATCGCGGATAAACGCAATCAAATTCATTAAATCATGAGTTTCCTGCGGATTCATTCCGGCTGCCGGCTCATCAAGCAATAAAAGCTTTGGATTCGCTGCGAGAGCTCTCGCAATTTCCAAACGCCGCTGCTGTCCGTATGGCAAGTTTTTTGCCTTTTCGTGTACATAACCTTCCAGTTTGAAAAGCTTTAGAATGTCCAGCGATTTTTCTTCTATTTCCTTTTCATTCTTAAAATGGGAAGGAAGGCGAAAAATGGAGCTGATAATAGAGTTTTTCGCTGAAGAGTGATAAGCCACTTTCACATTGTCAAGAACAGAAAGGTCCTGAAACAGTCGAATGTTTTGGAAAGTGCGGCTGATGCCTTTTCGTGTAATTTTAAAAGGCGCCATTCCATTTAACCGTTCACCGTTAAACAAAAGATTTCCTTCCGTCGGTACATATACGCCGGTTAAAAGGTTAAAAAAAGTAGTTTTGCCGGCTCCGTTTGGTCCGATTAGCCCGACAAGCTCCCCTTTATAAATTTCCATATTGGCCTCGGCCACAGCTTTTAAGCCGCCAAATCGAATTCCGACATTCTCCACTTTAAGCAACGGTTTGTTTGTTGTCATGGTTCGTTCCCCCTTCAGCTGCACGTTTCTTGAAAAATGTCGCCAGTTCTTTTGTCCCCATCAGTCCTTGAGGGCGGAACAACATCATGAGAATCAAAACAAGACTATATATCACCATGCGGGTTTCCGGATAATCTTGAAGAAACGTGGAAATAATCGTCAGCAAGATCGCTGAAATAACCGCTCCAGACATGCTCCCTAATCCACCTAATACAACAAAAATCAAGATATCAAAAGACTTTAAAAATCCGAAGTTAGTCGGCTGAATGATGTAAAAATTGTGGGAATATAAACCTCCGGCCACCCCGGCAAAAAACGCCCCTATCACAAATGCCACCACTTTATAAAAAGTAGTATTAATCCCCATCGCATCAGCAGCGATTTCATTTTCACGGACGGAAATACATGCTCGTCCATGTCTGGAATTCGTAAAATTGGCTATCACTACAATAGCAATCAGCGTACAGGCAAATACCCATGGCCACGTGGTAAAATGAGAGACTTGCATCCCGCTTGCTCCCCCGACATAATCAATATTCAATAATGCAATCCGCAATATCTCTCCAAATCCCAGTGTGGCAATGGCCAAATAGTCTCCTTTTAAGCGAAGCGTCGGAATCCCGATGATCAATCCTGCCACAGCTGCTGCCACTCCGCCTATCAAAAGGGCTGCCGAAAAAGGCAATTGAAACTTCATTGTCATAATCGCCGATGCATATGCCCCCACCGCTAAAAACCCGGCATGGCCAATCGAAAATTGTCCTGTAATACCAATAATAAGGTGAAGACTGACCGCCAATATGATATTGATGCCAATTAAAAATAGTGTGTTTAAATAGAAGGAATTAAGAATTTGCCCGGTAATAAGAAATTGAACCACTGCAAATGCTGCGAGCGCCAATATGATGGAAAGCCAAAAGCCTTTTGTATGTCTGATCGTCATCATTTTTTCCTCCTACACTTTTTCTCTTACATTTTTTCCAAACAAGCCGGACGGTCGAAAAATTAACAGCAGAATCAAAACGATAAATGCCGCCCCATCGCGCCATAATGAAAAGCCCATTGCACTGACCAACGATTCAATGACACCGAGAAGCAAACCTCCCACCATGGCTCCCGGAATAATCCCTATACCCCCCAATACGGCTGCGACGAAAGCTTTCAGTCCTGGGATAATTCCCATGAGTGGATCAATTTTGGTATAGTAAATTCCAAAAATAACTCCGGCAGCGCCTGCTAAAGCAGAACCGATGGCAAAAGTGGCCGATATGGTGCGGTCTACGCTGATTCCCATTAATCGTGCAGCTTCCGCATCATAGGAAACGGCCCGCATGGCCTTTCCTACCTTTGTTCGATGTACGATAAACTGAAGAACGATCATTAATACAATGGAGGTAAAAAGGATCAACAGCGATTGGCTATTGATCGTAACCCCGAAAATGTTGATATTTTTTTCGGGAAGAACATTGCTTGGATATGCCTCCGGCTGTGCTCCGTGCAAATAGATCGTGCCATATTCAATAAACAAAGAAACTCCAATCGCTGTGATCAGCGCGGCAATTCTCGTAGCATTGCGCAATGGCTTATAGGCAATGCGTTCAATGAGCACGCCAAACACTGCGCAAACCGCCATCGCCAACAGCAAAGCCGGGAAAAAACCGAAATGAAACACGGTGACGGAGTAAAATCCGATAAAGGCTCCTACCATAAAAACATCACCATGCGCAAAATTAATCAATTTCACGATTCCATAAACCATGGTATATCCGAGAGCAAGTAAAGCATAGATGCTGCCGAGCGATATTCCGTTTACTAATTGTTGAACGAATTCCATTATGCATGCTCCTCCCATCCTTGTGGCTTAATCCCTTTGAAAATTCAAAATAGGGGGAAAGATCCCCCCTTTCTTCAAGATTATGGATTCACTTTTGTTTTAAATACTTGCTTACCATCCTTATATTCTAAGATAGAGGCGGATTTAATCGGATTATGATCTTTGTCAAAAGTCAAGGTGCCTGACACCAGTTCAAGATTCTTTGTGTCTTCCAGTGCTTTTTTGATTTTCTCCGGATCTGTGCTTCCCGCCCTTTTTATTGCATCTGCCAACAGGTAAGCCGTATCATAGCCAAGCGCATTAAAGGCATCTGGAGAATCTCCATTATATTTTGCTTTAAATTTTTTCACAAATTTCTGAATTTTTTGATCCGGATCTCCGGAAGAATAGTGATTCGTAATATAAGTATTATTCAATGCCTTTGGCCCGGCAATTTTCACCAGTTTTGGTGAATCCCAACCGTCTCCGCCCATAATCGGAACGTTTAAACCAATTTCACGAGCCTGTTTTACAATCAGCCCTACTTCTTCATAGTAGCCCGGCAAGTAAATAAACTGTGGATTTTCGCCTTTGATTCTTGTTAATGTAGCATGAAAATCTGTATCTTTTGCTACATACGCTTCTTTTGAAACGATTTTCCCGCCCGTTTTCTTAAAGGATTTTTCAAAAGCACTTGCCAACCCTTTTGCATAATCACTCGAGCTGTCAATGAGAATCGCCGCTTTTTTCACTTTCAGTTGATCGGCTGCAAAATTCGCTGCGACCGTCCCTTGAAATGGGTCGATAAAACAAGTCCGAAACACATAGTCATTCAGCTTTCCACCCTTTACAGTCACTTCCGGATTCGTGGCTGTCGGCGTAATTAAAGGAATCTTGTTATCTTGCGCCACTTGTACTTGTGCAAGCGTATTGGTACTTGTTGCAGAACCTACAAGGACCGCTACTTTATCTTGGCTCACCAGCTTAATGGCGGTGCTCGTAGCTTCAGCCGCATCAGATTTATTATCCGCTTTGATTAATTCAATTTTCTTCCCATCAATTCCTTTTTTATTAATATCATCTAATGCGAGAGCAAATCCCTCAGCAATGGATTGCCCATACGATGCCACATTCCCCGACAGTTCGAGATCGGCGCCCACCTTGATCGTTTTGCCGTTCGATGCGCTTCCGCCGGTGGTGCTGCTGGCTCCGCACCCTGCCATGAGTACGGTTGAGAATAATAAAGTCAGCGTAATACTAGAAAATTTTTTCTTCATAAAAATTCCCCCATTTTTTTATTTCTTTCCTAACAAATGAATGAACGACGCAGACCTCCTTCTTATACTAATAAAATATTACAATTATTTGATATATATTAATATTCTGAAAATATTGTATATTATTCTTTCCTTTTCGTCTAGTCATTCTTTTATATTTTTATGATTTTTGTATGAATAAAAATACTCTTTACCCAATCGAAATATATTGATTTCCAAGTGTTATTCTAGTTTTTCTTCTATTATTCGGAAAATTATCATCTCTTTTTACCTAGGTCCATCTTAATAAATTATCATGATCACTCGCACAAAAAACTTGCTCATCATTCTGTACGAATGGTTATTAAAGAGCAATAATTTTCTTAAATATTCATGTCTGTATTTTTCTAGTATAGGGTCAGCCTTGCTTATATATAGTAATAGACTATTAAGCAAAGACGTTTGTGAAATGGAAAACGGAAAAATCTAAGAGAAAGTAGTCCTAAAGGGTCATGCAGTAAATAATGAAACTAGGAGGCGTTGAATTATAAGATGTTCACTCAACGCTCGATTTGCACTCTATAAAAGCAATGGCTATTCAGTCCTCATATTTGAGAAAACCACTGTCATTCTTTTCACACATAAGAACGATTTTGCCGGTTTTCACAAAATAGATCTACTTAATAAAAACCCTCTAAAGCAGATCTCAGTTAGCAACCACCCATAACAGGCAGGTCACTCTTGTTTTTGCGTCTACTTTAGAGGGAATCTTATTTTAATGAATAAAATCAGGTCTACATGTTCTGACGGAACAAAACGATGCTATTGTTGCTTTCCGATGAAAAGACATCGATCGATTAAGAATTGCACAAATATCAGCCATAGCAAACGATCATGATCTTATCGAGGAAGAAGAACGGTCGTATCCAAAACGTCTTTCAATCGCTCTGCACGATAGGTTGGTTTTGCTCCCTCCATTTTTTTGCCGTCTCCGTGATCAATCCAGATCGAATCGATTCCGGCGTTATTGGCCCCTAAAATATCAGTACTCACATTATCCCCCACCATAATGGCTTCTTTTGCTGAAATCTCCATTAAGCGGAGAGCATGTTGAAATAAACGAGGATCCGGTTTGCCAAAACCGAAGTTGCCGGAAATCACGATATGTTCAAAGTATGGAATCAAACGCTTTTCCATCGCCAGCTTTTCCAGCTGCAGGGAAGGCGAGCCGTTCGTCAACAGTAGCAACCGAAAACCTCTTGTTTTTAATTGCTCCAAAACTTCATAAGTATCGTCAAACACAAACGATGTAGAACGTCGAACTTCTTGAAACCTTTTTTTCGCCCCTTCCGCCTCCTCTTCCGGAACACCGGAAAGCTGAAGGCCCTCTTTCCACGCTTTCAATTGATAGTCTGAAATAAGCATTCCCATCTCCCGAAACTTCCAATGGTGGACATCCGTAAATCTCCCCCATAATCCTTCAAATGGGTTGATGCCAATTTTTTGGGTAAACTCGAAGAATGGATAAGTGGAATATATTTTTCTTGCACAATCACGGACATTCGCTTCCAGTTCGGCAGAATCCAATCCATATTTTTCTGCCAGTTCCCCACATGTCACATCAAACGCACGCTGTATGCTCTTACGATCGTTTAATAAAGTATCATCCAAATCAAAAAAAATAGCTTTTTTCATTATTTCATAGCTCTCCTTGAACTTTTCTTTGTGCCAAAATCAATAAGTTTTTTCCACTATAACTTACCTCTCGCCAATTGAACCGATGAAAACATTGGTCATATATTTCTTTTTTTCGACAAAAACTGCTTTATTTCCTACTATATTTTCTGTTTTTTTAAATTTATTTTATAAATAAAAGACCTCTTAGTACCCGCTGTTTTATAATTAAGTTTGAAAAATGTTGAAGTAAAAAAGAATAGAAGATTAAAGGTTTAATGGTCTACAAATCGAAAATATCTTGAAAACTGTATGGATTGATGAGATTCTTCGATGGTATGTTTCTTATCATTCATGGGAATTTGGTCAAATTGTAAAATGAAGAGAGGCGCAAACATGGAGTTATGGAAACAACTTCTTTTAAACGGCTGTGTAAAGCTATTTTGGAAAGACGAAATTCTATATCAGTTTATAGCAGATATCTCTCAAGAAGGATTTGAAATTTACATTTTTGATTGTTCAAAATGGAATTCTCGAAACTACCATAAAGATTTGGCATCTGTCCTCCACTTTTCAAATTAATATGGTAAAAACTTAAATGCCTTTGACGATTGTTTATCAGATGTGGTTCCGGATGGAATAGGTTTTGTTTTAGTATTCAAAAACTATGATATATTCTCCAAAAGAGATCCAAAAGCGGCTTATGACATTTTGGATATCATTCAAAACAATTCTTGGAGATTTCTACTTGAAGACATAAAACTTATTGCTTTCGTGCAATCAAATGATGCCAAAATAGGCTTTCCAAATTTGGGCGGGATGTCTGCTGAATGGAACAATAAAGAATGGCTGGATCAAAATAGAGGATTATAAGCTTTGTCAATCCATACAGTCTTATTCTGTGAGCTATCAACATAAAAATTTAACAAATGAAAAAGTCCGAGATCTAATTGGATCTCGGACTTTTTCATTTGCCTGGCAGCGTCCTACTCTCGCAAGGGGAATCCCCTCACTACCATCGGCGCTGAAGAGCTTAACTTCCGTGTTCGGGATGGGAACGGGTGTGACCTCTTCGCCATCGCCACCAGACGGTATGAAGTTGTTGGAACGATTGTTCCTTCAAAACTAGATAGAAGAAGCAGTATTACACCGATCTCGCTCTTTCATTTGGTTAAGTCCTCGATCGATTAGTATCCGTCAGCTCCACGTGTCACCACGCTTCCACCTCGGACCTATCTACCTGATCATCTTTCAGGGATCTTACTTTCCGAAGAAATGGGAAATCTCATCTTGAGGGGGGCTTCATGCTTAGATGCTTTCAGCACTTATCCCTTCCGCACATAGCTACCCAGCGATGCCTCTGGCGAGACAACTGGTACACCAGCGGTGCGTCCATCCCGGTCCTCTCGTACTAAGGACAGCTCCTCTCAAATTTCCTGCGCCCGCGACGGATAGGGACCGAACTGTCTCACGACGTTCTGAACCCAGCTCGCGTACCGCTTTAATGGGCGAACAGCCCAACCCTTGGGACCGACTACAGCCCCAGGATGCGATGAGCCGACATCGAGGTGCCAAACCTCCCCGTCGATGTGGACTCTTGGGGGAGATAAGCCTGTTATCCCCGGGGTAGCTTTTATCCGTTGAGCGATGGCCCTTCCATACGGAACCACCGGATCACTAAGCCCGACTTTCGTCCCTGCTCGACTTGTAGGTCTCGCAGTCAAGCTCCCTTCTGCCTTTGCACTCTGCGAATGATTTCCAACCATTCTGAGGGAACCTTTGGGCGCCTCCGTTACCTTTTAGGAGGCGACCGCCCCAGTCAAACTGCCCACCTGACACTGTCTCCCACCCCGATCAGGGGTGCGGGTTAGAATTTCAGTACAGCCAGGGTAGTATCCCACCGGCGCCTCCACCGAAGCTGGCGCTCCGGTTTCCAAGGCTCCTACCTATCCTGTACAAGCTGTACCAAAATTCAATATCAGGCTGCAGTAAAGCTCCACGGGGTCTTTCCGTCCTGTCGCGGGTAACCTGCATCTTCACAGGTACTATAATTTCACCGAGTCTCTCGTTGAGACAGTGCCCAGATCGTTACGCCTTTCGTGCGGGTCAGAACTTACCTGACAAGGAATTTCGCTACCTTAGGACCGTTATAGTTACGGCCGCCGTTTACTGGGGCTTCGGTTCGCACCTTCAAGCAAAGCTTTAAGCGCTCCCCTTAACCTTCCAGCACCGGGCAGGCGTCAGCCCCTATACTTCGCCTTACGGCTTCGCAGAGACCTGTGTTTTTGCTAAACAGTCGCCTGGGCCTATTCACTGCGGCTTCTCGGGGCTATGCACCCCAAAAAGCACCCCTTCTCCCGAAGTTACGGGGTCATTTTGCCGAGTTCCTTAACGAGAGTTCTCTCGCACACCTTAGGATTCTCTCCTCGCCTACCTGTGTCGGTTTGCGGTACGGGCACCTTTTTCCTCGCTAGAGGCTTTTCTTGGCAGTGTGGAATCAGGAACTTCGGTACTATATTTCCCTCGCCGTCACAGCTTGAGGTTAGTGGCAACGGGATTTGCCTCGCTGCCCCTCTCACTGCTTGGACGCACATCCAACAGTGCGCTTACCCTATCCTCCTGCGTCCCCCCATCGCTCAAACGGAAAAGAGGTGGTACAGGAATATCAACCTGTTGTCCATCGCCTACGCCTGTCGGCCTCGGCTTAGGTCCCGACTAACCCTGAGAGGACGAGCCTTCCTCAGGAAACCTTAGGCATTCGGTGGAAGGGATTCTCACCCTTCTTTCGCTACTCATACCGGCATTCTCACTTCTAAGCGCTCCACCGGTCCTTCCGGTCCGGCTTCTCTGCCCTTAGAACGCTCTCCTACCGCGGACACCCGAAGGTGTCCACCCGCAGCTTCGGTGATACGTTTAGCCCCGGTACATTTTCGGCGCAGAATCACTCGACCAGTGAGCTATTACGCACTCTTTGAATGGTGGCTGCTTCTAAGCCAACATCCTGGTTGTCTAAGCAATTCCACATCCTTTTCCACTTAACGTATACTTTGGGACCTTAGCTGGCGGTCTGGGCTGTTTCCCTTTTGACCACGGATCTTATCACTCGCAGTCTGACTCCCAAGGATAAGTCACTGGCATTCGGAGTTTGTCTGAATTCGGTAACCCGATGAGGGCCCCTAGTCCAAACAGTGCTCTACCTCCAAGACTCTTCCCTTGAGGCTAGCCCTAAAGCTATTTCGGAGAGAACCAGCTATCTCCAAGTTCGATTGGAATTTCACCCCTACCCACACCTCATCCCCGCACTTTTCAACGTGCGTGGGTTCGGGCCTCCAGTAAGTGTTACCTCACCTTCACCCTGGACATGGGTAGATCACCTGGTTTCGGGTCTGCGACCCCATACTCATGCGCCCTGTTCAGACTCGCTTTCGCTGCGGCTCCGTCTTTTCGACTTAACCTCGCATGAGATCGCAACTCGCCGGTTCATTCTACAAAAGGCACGCCATCACCCGTAAACGGGCTCTGACTACTTGTAGGCACACGGTTTCAGGTTCTCTTTCACTCCCCTCCCGGGGTGCTTTTCACCTTTCCCTCACGGTACTGGTTCACTATCGGTCACTAGGGAGTATTTAGCCTTGGGAGATGGTCCTCCCAGCTTCCGACGGGATTCCTCGTGTCCCGCCGTACTCAGGATCCACCAGGGAGGGAACGAAGTTTCGACTACAGGGTTGTTACCTTCTCTGACGGGCCTTTCCAGACCTCTTCGTCTACCTCGTTCCTTTGTAACTCCACAATTGGTGTCCTACAACCCCAGAAGGCAAGCCTTCTGGTTTGGGCTGTTCCCGTTTCGCTCGCCGCTACTCAGGGAATCGCTGTTGCTTTCTCTTCCTCCGGGTACTTAGATGTTTCAGTTCCCCGGGTTGCCTTCCTTACCCTATGGATTCAGGCAAGGATGCTGCCCCATTACGGGCAGCGGGTTTCCCCATTCGGAAATCTCCGGATCAACGCTTACGTACAGCTCCCCGGAGCTTTTCGGAGTTAGTCCCGTCCTTCATCGGCTCCTAGTGCCAAGGCATCCACCGTGCGCCCTTTCTAACTTAACCATGTTGGTTTTATCCTAGATGGCGATACTCGGTTTATGCTGCTTCTTTCTTCTATCTAGTTTTCAAGGAACAACTTGGAAGGATGAAATCCTTCAAAACTGAACAAAACGAAAGCGCTCATTCATATATCCTTAGAAAGGAGGTGATCCAGCCGCACCTTCCGATACGGCTACCTTGTTACGACTTCACCCCAATCATCTGCCCCACCTTCGGCGGCTGGCTCCCGTAAGGGTTACCTCACCGACTTCGGGTGTTGCAAACTCTCGTGGTGTGACGGGCGGTGTGTACAAGGCCCGGGAACGTATTCACCGCGGCATGCTGATCCGCGATTACTAGCGATTCCGGCTTCATGCAGGCGAGTTGCAGCCTGCAATCCGAACTGAGAATGGTTTTTTGGGATTGGCTCCACCTCGCGGTTTCGCGACCCTTTGTACCATCCATTGTAGCACGTGTGTAGCCCAGGTCATAAGGGGCATGATGATTTGACGTCATCCCCACCTTCCTCCGGTTTGTCACCGGCAGTCACCTTAGAGTGCCCAACTGAATGCTGGCAACTAAGGTCAAGGGTTGCGCTCGTTGCGGGACTTAACCCAACATCTCACGACACGAGCTGACGACAACCATGCACCACCTGTCACTCCGTCCCCCGAAGGGGAACCCTCTATCTCTAGAGGTAGCGAAGGATGTCAAGACCTGGTAAGGTTCTTCGCGTTGCTTCGAATTAAACCACATGCTCCACCGCTTGTGCGGGCCCCCGTCAATTCCTTTGAGTTTCAGCCTTGCGGCCGTACTCCCCAGGCGGAGTGCTTAATGCGTTAGCTGCAGCACTAAAGGGTGGAAGCCCTCTAACACTTAGCACTCATCGTTTACGGCGTGGACTACCAGGGTATCTAATCCTGTTCGCTCCCCACGCTTTCGCGCCTCAGCGTCAGTTACAGACCAGAGAGCCGCCTTCGCCACTGGTGTTCCTCCACATCTCTACGCATTTCACCGCTACACGTGGAATTCCGCTCTCCTCTTCTGCACTCAAGTCTCCCAGTTTCCAATGACCCTCCACGGTTGAGCCGTGGGCTTTCACATCAGACTTAAGAGACCGCCTGCGCGCGCTTTACGCCCAATAATTCCGGACAACGCTTGCCACCTACGTATTACCGCGGCTGCTGGCACGTAGTTAGCCGTGGCTTTCTGGTCAGGTACCGTCAAGGTACCGCCCTGTTCGAACGGTACTTGTTCTTCCCTGACAACAGAGCTTTACGATCCGAAGACCTTCTTCGCTCACGCGGCGTTGCTCCGTCAGACTTTCGTCCATTGCGGAAGATTCCCTACTGCTGCCTCCCGTAGGAGTCTGGGCCGTGTCTCAGTCCCAGTGTGGCCGATCACCCTCTCAGGTCGGCTACGCATCGTCGCCTTGGTGAGCCGTTACCTCACCAACTAGCTAATGCGCCGCGGGCCCATCTGCAAGCGGCAGCTTGCGCCGCCTTTCAACCTTCCTTCATGCGAAGGAAGATATTATCCGGTATTAGCCCCGGTTTCCCGGAGTTATCCCCGTCTTGCAGGCAGGTTGCCCACGTGTTACTCACCCGTCCGCCGCTAACTTTCAAAAAGCAAGCTTCTTGAAAGTCCGCTCGACTTGCATGTATTAGGCACGCCGCCAGCGTTCGTCCTGAGCCAGGATCAAACTCTCCAAAAAGAAATTTGACTTGGCTTGTTTCGATTGAAACATTGGTTTACGCTTCGTTTTGTTCAGTTTTCAAGGATCCAACTTTTGAATCTATCAAAATCGCATTATCAAAAGCGACGTTTTATATTATATTACCTTCTTGCATTTGTGTCAACAACTTTTTTATTAAAAGTTGTTTTGATCATCTCTTTTAAGTCAGCTATTTATTTATACACCCAACACAAAAGAAATGCAAGGGAAAATGTTCTCTGAGAAAAAATGCTTTATCGGTTTTTTCCTTTACCGACCTCTTTTGATTTCATGGCGGTCCCGACGGGAATCGAACCCGCGATCTCCTGCGTGACAGGCAGGCGTGATAACCGCTACACTACGGGACCTTGAAAAAAAGTTTCTGAAACCAAAAAGAAAGACTTATTATTCAAGTTTCTGAACATAACGGTTCTAGAAGAGTTCTTAAAACTGACCATTTCATGGCGCGCCCAAGAGGAGTCGAACCCCTAACCTTCTGATCCGTAGTCAGACGCTCTATCCAATTGAGCTATGGGCGCAAGTATATCGAAAAAAGGCTCAAAGTATGATCATGATCAGTTTCAATTCTTCATTCCCTTACCGACATAAAAAAAGAGCGGAAGACGGGACTCGAACCCGCGACCCCCACCTTGGCAAGGTGGTGTTCTACCACTGAACTACTTCCGCATGACCTTATAAAAGGCATGAAAACCAAATTCAGATGTCCACTACACTTCGAAAAAGTTACATGGTGATGGTGGAGGTTGACGGGATCGAACCGCCGACCCCTTGCTTGTAAGGCAAGTGCTCTCCCAGCTGAGCTAAACCTCCATTGAGGATGACCCGTACGGGATTCGAACCCGTGTTACCGCCGTGAAAGGGCGGTGTCTTAACCACTTGACCAACGGGCCAAAATATTTCATGGCGGAGAGCAAGGGATTCGAACCCTTGAGACGGCGTTGACCGTCTACACGATTTCCAATCGTGCTCCTTCGACCACTCGGACAGCTCTCCCCACTCTTCACAGACCATTGCTTGTTTATGTCAACTGCCGATTGCGAATCCATTCATTTTACTGAGCATCAGTATACAATATGAAGAATGGGCCTAAATGGACTTGAACCATCGACCTCACGCTTATCAGGCGTGCGCTCTAACCAGCTGAGCTATAGGCCCGAACTATTTTTTGGAGCGGGTGATGGGAATCGAACCCACGACAACAGCTTGGAAGGCTGTGGTTTTACCACTAAACTACACCCGCTTTATTAAAATGCTTATCAAAAAGACATGAATTATTATAGTATTGTATTTTATTTTTGTAAATAGTTTTTTTGAAATTCTTTTTCCATAGATATGGTGTAAGATTACAATAAAGTTATTTAATTTTATAACCTCAAACACACAAAACCCCATTCTGATTTAGGACGCTAAAGTTTTAAGTGAATATTTTCACAACCCCCCCTAATAAATGCATTCCAGCAGAATGATCAAAAGCTATTTTTAGAGAAAAAAGTAACAATTCAACGTTGCTTTTTCCAATTTATCTTATTCAGAATTTTGTACGCTAGGAGAACTTCAACCTAAAAAAGTCGAATTCCTTACCATGCTAAGGTTCCAACTTTTTAAAAAAGGGTTCTTAACAGTTATAAAAATTGACTATTACTAGTTTCTCCTAGTTGAATTTTCCCTTAGCCTGCTTTAACGTCGCTACTATAAGAAAGCTAACAATCACTAATAAGAGCCATGAACTCACCTTTCCTAGATGAACGAGACTCCATGCATCGGTTTGGTTTGGATATTCCCAAGCTCCAAAGAACGTTGCGATATTTTCGGCTATCCATATAAAAAATCCGATAAGCACAAAAGAAAGTGTGAGTGGCATACGGTAACGAGTTCCATCAACCTCGTATGTGACCCATGATTGCCAAAAGACGATAATTACAAGTCCAGATAACCACCAACGAACGTCAATCCAATAATGGTGGGTGAAAAAATTCAAATAAATCGCAGCTGCAAGAGGTACAACTACCAAAAACGGTGGCCACTTAACCAGTTCAACCTTAAGCCTCCTCCACGCCTGGCAAAGATAACTCGCTACACTTGCGTACATAAATCCACTATACAAAGGCACTCCAAAAATTTTGAAATATCCTTCCTCTGGATAAGACCAGGAGCCCATATGTACCTTGAAAATTTCAAGAGTAAGTCCAATAAGGTGGAACAATGTGATAACCTTTAGTTCATCCCGTGTTTCAAGCCCAGAACGCACCATCCACCACTGCATCAGAAGACAGATGATAAGCAGCCAGTCATACCGTGGTAGGAAGGGAAGTGGCATGATTTTTGTAAAAGCCAAAGAGGCAAAAATAACGACAGGAAACAAACATGATAGGGCCTGCTTCCAACCAAAACGAACGAGTTGTTTTAGTGCTCTCAATGATTTGTTCCTCCAAAGTTTTTTCTGAATATATGCAAGTCCTGCTTAGTATAGTAGCTAGCTCACCGCCGATAACTTTCTTTTCCTTTCAATGTTTCCTACTTTATTAATCTTGGATGTCTTCATCACTTCGGTATTCTAAGATATCTCCAGGCTGACATTCTAAAGCCTTACAAATCGCATCTAAAGTTGATAATCGAATCGCTTTTGCCTTTCCATTTTTCAATATAGAAAGATTAGCCATCGTGATTCCAACCCTCTCCGAAAGTTCTGTGACGCTCATTTTCCTTTTAGCCAGCATCACATCAATATTGATGATAATTGCCATATTATTCACCTCAGATCGTTAAATCATTTTCTGATTTTATATCGATGGCTTCTTGTAAAAGCCTTTGAAGAACAGCAGCAAAGACTGCAATAATCGTTGAAGCAAAAATAATGCCCAATCCGATTAGCATGATACCTGGGGCGTCTTCTAACTTCGCAACGATATAGAAGAATGGCAAACCCGGCACATACGAGATACTGATTATGACCGCACAGTATTTTATATTCTTTAAAGCCTTTACGGATAATTCCGAGAAAGCTTTTTTCTTGTCAATATAACTTAAAAGTTTAAAAGCCTGATACAGAGCGAAGAAAAATGGTATCGCCGATACATACATAACGATTAAAAAGCCATATAGTACATAAGCAAACTCCGAATTACTTTCTGCTGCTTCTTTAGCTAACATAGGCAACCCAAATATACATAAAGCAAGAACTGGAGTTCCGATAATAAAAACAGCTATTTTTAAAAACAATGTTGATCTTTGTTTCATAAAAAGCACCTCACTTATTTATTTTTGAATAAATTTTAATACGTTATTTATCGTTTCGCAATAAAAATTTATTAAATATTGATAAAAATTTGTTGTTAAACTTGAACAAAAACTTGAAGTCGGGAAAACCTTACCATTGATTCTCATATAATTATAGAAGCATCTCTGATTTCACAGAGATGCTTCTTAAAATTAGAATATCAAACACAAAAACATCAAAAGAAGTATATTGGGCTTATTGTGCAACATCCCGTTAATTATAGTATTTTCCTTTAAAATAACTGGTACGCTATTCAACTAAACGACTTTTTTATTTTTTAAATGACATTTTTATAATTTAAACAACTTTTTTATTACTCAACAAATGGTCCTTTTCTTTTTCGAAGCGTTTCAGCCTAAAAAAGATTGTTTTGTCAGGAATCAACAGCAAAGATGGCTAGAAAAATATCTATTTTAAAAATCACCAGCCCTTTTCTCCGTGATTTAGAGTGGGACTGGCATTATTCATGAATCGGCTACTTATTTCATGATCATTGATCATTCAAATTTTAAGAATGGCATGAATGATTTGCAAAGAGGAATTGCTCATACCCAATCCTTTTACGATGAGAGCTTCCGACATCTCCTGATTTTTCTGTGACGGCTCCCGCTTTCTCAGGCATTCCATTTCCGCAGCTTGAAATATTAATATTTTGTCGCCTCTAATAATAAATCCACAATATGAACAGCTTTTACATCCTTTAACTTCTCTCTTTCTATTCCCAGCATCATTTGCATCAAACATCCTGGATTCGCTGTAACGATCGTTGTTGCTTTTGTTTTCTTGATTTTTACCATTTTTTGATCCAAAATTTCCATGGATGTCTTCGGTTCTACGATGTTGTAGATACCGGCAGATCCGCAGCAACTATCTGCGTTTTCCATTTCTTTGAACGTAATTCCTTTAATGGAACGAAGCAATTCTCTGGGAGCCTTGGAAGTTTTCATGACGTTTCTTAAGTGACAAGAATCTTGATAGGTTACTATTTGTTCCGGAAGAGAGAGGCTGTATTTCTTGTGAAAATCCAGTTCATATAAAATTTCCGTAATATCTTTTATCTTAGCCACGAATGCTTTGGCCCGCTCTAACCATTCCGGTTCATCTTTCAACAAATGGTCGTATTCAATCAAGAAAGCTCCGCACCCGCCTGCGTTTGTAATAATGTAATCGACGTCGTGTTTTTCAAATGCCTCAATATTTTGCTTCGCCAGTTCTTTTGCGATTTCTTTCTCTCCGCCATGACCGTGCAGAGCACCACAACATGATTGCGTTTTAGGAATCACAATTTCACATCCGGCTTTTTGCAATAATTGAATCGTAGCATAATTGGTTTCCAGAAACATCGTATCCATTAAACATCCAGAAAAAAAAGCTACAGTCGCCTTTTTCGAACCTGCGGGCGCAAAATGTTCATCCCTATCGATCATTTCTTTTTTCTTAGGAATATCCGGCAGAATTTTTTCCATCTCTCTCAGGTTATCAGGAAATAATTTCATAAATCCTATTTTACGCGCCACTTTTTGAAGACCTGATCTTTGGTAATATCCAACCAAGCTAGTGACATTTATTAGATTGCTTTTTTTGGGAAATAATTTTTCAAAGACTACTTTACGAACCGTTCGAACGGGTAAAGAATGTTTTTTATTTTGGTTTATGATGTCTCTGGCTTCTTCCAATAAATGGCCGTAATGAACATCTGACGGACAGACCGGCTCACACGCACGGCAGCCTAAACATAAGTTCAATGAGTTCACAAACTCATCATCCGGTTGTATCACTCCGTCATAAACTGCCTTCATTAAAGCGATTCTTCCGCGTGGTGATTGGCTTTCTTTGTAACCAGATACCAAGTATGTCGGACATGAAGGCAAGCAAAAACCGCATCTCATACAGTTTAATAACTCATCTTCATTCATACGTTCCTTGAAGGCTATTTGAATACTTTTCTTTTCGGATTCCGACATCATTTTGATATCACCACCCGTTTTCGTGTATCTTTTGCGAATAATTTCCCTGGATTCATAATATTATGGGGATCTAATGCTTCTTTGATCGATTTCATCACTTGGATGCCTGATACTCCCAGTTTCCATTCTAAATAAGGCGCTTTCATAGCTCCCACTCCATGTTCCCCCGTAATGGTTCCGCCCAATTCAATCGCTTTTTCAAAGATTTCAGCAAAAGCTTTTTCCACTCTCTCCATCTCTTCTTTATTACGAATATCGGTTGTGCATGTAGGATGAAGATTCCCGTCTCCGGCATGGCCAAATGTACATATATTGACGTTATATTTGTGCGCTATGTCATTGATGGCTTTCACCATTTTGGCTATTTCTGATCTGGGAACGGTGGCATCTTCTAAAATAGTCGTCGGCTGCAGTCGAGCTAAAGCTGACAAAGCCGTACGTCTGGCCGCACGCAGCGCCTCCGCTTCTTCTTCAGACTGTGCAATCTGTACAGAGACAGCATTTTCGCTTCTGCATATTTCTTCCATTATCTTCATATCTTTGTTTACATTGTCAGCGATTCCATCTTGTTCGATTAGCAACACTGCTTGAACATCCGTCGGCAAACCGATTTGTGCATAGTCTTCCACCGCTTGTAATGTAGGTTGATCTAAAAACTCCAAAGTCGCTGGAATAACTTTATTCGCAATAATTTTGGAAACGGAACGAGCTGCAGCCTCTAAATCTTGATATAAAGCAAGCATTGTCTTTTTTGTTTCAGGAAGCGGAATCAATTTTAACGTCGCCTCTGTAATCACACCCAGTGTGCCTTCTGAACCTACCAATAATCGAGTTAAATCATACCCCGCTACATCTTTTGCTAATTTTCCTCCTGTCCGGATGATATCTCCGTTAGGAAGAACTGCCTCCAATCCCAATACATAATCACGGGTTACTCCATATTTCAGTCCTCTTAATCCCCCGGAGTTTTCGTTTAAATTCCCACCGATCGTCGATATTTTTATAGAACTTGGATCAGGAGGATAAAATAAACCTTTTTGTTCAACCGCATTGATTAAATCAAGTGTTATAACTCCCGGTTGACAAGTCACGGTTAAATTTTCTTCATCGATTTCTAAAATTTTGTTCATATGTTTAAACAGAAGAACAACTCCTCCTTCAACAGGACAAGTGCCGGCACACAAGTTCGTTCCCGATCCTCTCGGAACAATCGGTATTTCCCATTCATTGCACAGTTTTAATATTTCGGATACTTCCTCCGTATTTCTGGGTGAAACCACCGCGTCAGGAATAGATTGAAAATTAGGGGTGGCATCGTATGAATAAACTAACCGCTCTACTTCAGAATCTTCGAAATTTTCCCTTCCTACGATATCCACAAAACGCTTCTTCACATGAGAAGGAATCATATTGAAAACCCTCGCTTTTCTAATTTTCGTTTTATTATAAAGAAAGTTGGGTATTTAATCTATGTATGATCATATGATTAAAATGTGAAATATACCGTTTTTATTGTTTTTTAATCCAAAAGAAGGCGGTCGATGCCCCATGCATTTATCAACCAATTTAGCTTCTAAAATTATTTCAGAAGTTCAGCAAGTAATGAAAGAAGATATTATATTAGTGGATACAAAAGGAATCATCATTTCTTCCACTGAAAAAAGCAGAATTGGCACCTTTCATGAAGGAGCGACCATTGTCATTAAAACAAAAAAAGTACTTTATATTGATCAGGACAAAGCAAAAATTCTAAAAGGAGTAAAAGCAGGCATCAACATGCCCATTATGTTTAATAAGCAAGTAATCGGCGTCATCGGTATAACAGGAGACCCTAAAAAAGTGGAACCGTTTGCGGAATTAATTAGAAGAATGACAGAACTCATTATACAAGAAGCTTATTATACCGAGAGAAACGAATGGGAAATACGCGGTATAGAATCTTATTTGTATGAATGGATCAACTCTACATCGGTTGATAAAGAATTTTTAGAGCGAGGTGTCATGCTGGGAATCCCCGTTTACGACACGCATATTTGCGCCCTCATACAATCCGAAATACAAACACTCGATCACTATGACATTCCCAGAATTCAAAAAGAAATCATGGAATTGTTCTATTCTGTATTCGGGAAAGAAAATTATTTCCTCATTCGCTGGGGGCAAGAACGTTTCTTGCTATTAAAAAAGATTGGCTCTACTTTTAACAAGAATCATTTCCATAGTCAATTAAAAAACTTTAAACTTTAAAGAAAGATTCGAAAGGAAATATCACCACCATTTAGCAATTGGTGTAGGAAAGACAATGTGCAGACAGATTATCCATAGATCATTTAAAGAGGCAATGAAAGCATTAAAAGTGGCTCAAAAACATCTTGGAATTGTATTTTATGAAGATCTCATATTAGAAATTATCTTAGAAGACATTCCCATCGAAATACAAAAGGATTTTCAAAGAAGAACGATTGACGTTTTGAAAGAAGATCCAATACTCATCGATACCTTGCAGCACTATTTGCATAATAATCAATCGATCAAAAAAACTTCAGAAGAAATGAATATACATATTAATACTCTGCATTATCGTTTAAATAAAATCGAAGAGCTAACCGGAATCAATCCGAAAACCACGGAAGGAATTGTCATATTTTATATATCACTCATGTTATTGAATTCTCATTCCCATCATGAGATGGATAAAAGAAAACTGTAGTCAAACAAAGAATCTCTCTTAATGCATTAAACGAGCGATTCTTTGATTGTTTTTACAAATAAAAAGAGAAAAAGGCTGAATCAAACGTTTTTGATTCAGCCCTTTTTAGCTATTCTTTAAACAGAAGCTTCTTTTTTTACATTTAATAATGCAAAGAATTCTTTCATAAATCCCGGCAAATCCGGCCAAGCATGCCCTGACACCAAATTTCCGTCCACATGAAGCAATTTTTCCACGTAAACAGCTCCTGCCGCTTCCACTTCCGGCCGACAAGCGGAAAATGCCGTCATTTCCCTGCCATTGATATATTCTCTTACAGTCGTTAAAACTTGTTGTCCATGGCAGATGGCTCCAAGCGGTTTATTTTCTTTTAAAAAGTGAGCGACGATTTCTTGAACTTTTTTATTTAGACGTATATATTCAGGTGCGCGTCCTCCGGGAATAATCAGTCCATCATAGTCAGCAGGATCAATTTCATCTACGGATGCGTGAGATTCGATTTTATATCCCCACTTTTCTGTAACGGTCTCCATTTCAGGGAGGAAATCATGGACAACCGTTTGAAGCTTTTTCTTCACAGGAGACGCAATCGTGCATTGAATATTTTCTTCGATACAACGATAATACGGATAAAATACTTCTAAAGCTTCTACCGCATCACCCGTTACAATGAGAACTTTTTTACTCATTTTTTCATCACCGTTCCTTCTTTAAAAAATATTTTCGTTTTGGACACACTTCTTAACATCTCTTTTCATTACGTCATGCTCATTTGATCGTTAGAGGGCAAATTGTATCGTGTTTCTAACAAACCTCGACAATAATGGGCATTAAATTCCATGCTCATCCGCGTACGCTTGGCGCCTTGCAAGTAAAACGAAAATTCTTCTTCAGACAGCTGTTTATCATCCGGAGTTGTGAAGGCCAATGTATTGGAGTGATTCAAGGCCCTTTTTTTCTCCAAATATTTGTCTCTCAGCAGATGACCTTCTTCCGACAGAGGCAATTCATTCAATTGTTGCAGAGACAAACCTATCATCTCTTTCTTTGTCATCCCATTTTTTAAGAGATATTTCATCAGTTTTTCTTGCCTTGCATAGTAAGCTTTTATCTCAAACGTTTTGCGCAATTCGTCAAGGTCTCCATCCGATAAGTCACGAAAGACTTCGTTAAACGACTTGCCTTTCGTTGCTCCGCGATTGATTTCATCGGAAGCACAATGATCCAATAAATGGACTTTCACTGAATGCACCCATTCCAGTTCGGATACATATTTGCGTATATCTTCGGCCATGATATAGGCAAAGTTCGGCGAGCACCAATAAGTCGGTAAGCGAAAAACAACTTCTACATGATGGTCTTGAATAGCGACGTGATCAATAAACCCTAGATCTGTTAAAGGTTGATCCAGTTCAGGATCATAAACTTTTTCAAGCATTCTATATACTTGATCTTCTTTTTCCATAATCTTTGATCCACCTCCTTTGTTCGTGAAGATCCTTTAGAAATTAGCTTTGATTTCATTAAGTTTCGCTTTTTGTTCGTTTAATTCGCAATTTTTCAACTTTTCTTTTTGCGCTTCGATATCTATGTTGTATAATCTCGCTACGTTCTCACCTAAAATTTTCTTCTTCACATTCAAATCCAACGTCACACCTGTTTCTTCTTGGATATCTTCCGGAAGTTCAAATTCAAGGAACTTTTCAATAATCCACTTTGGCTCCCAAATAGCATAATCGCTTCCAAAAATGATACGGTCTTCATCCAGCCAGTACAACAATTCACTTATGATTTCAGCAAAATAACGAGGACGAGTATGGATTAAAGAAATAGCTACCGCCAATCCTCCGTACACATTTTTTTCCTGTGTCGCAATCCAGCAAAAATCTTCTAATCTCGGCAGTCCTACATGTTCTACGATAAAGTTTAATTCCGGAAAACAGCTTGCTGCATCATCCACATCTGCTACGTCAAATGCATCCCGATTCAAAGGAGTGACCGTGGGTCCTTTATGAATGTGAATATTTTTAATCCCTAATTCTTGGCACTTTTCAAGATATCTTTTGGACCAGTCGTCTGAAAGTTTATATCCCTTTGAATTTCCATACCAATCCGCTGTATACAACTTAATCCCTTGCCAGTTGTACTTTTCTTTCATTTTTTCCAAATTTTCCAATCCTCGTTCGCCATGCCGCGGGTCCATTGTCCCGTTGCAAATAAAGCGATTAGGGTACCGTTTGGAAAGGGCGTCATTTGCGTCAAAATCACCAAAACCATTTTTGTAAAACTCTTTTAAATAGACAGGTTGAAAAATGGCCATATCTGCATATCCTTTAACCAATACGTCGTTAACCAGCGTTTCCGGATCATACTTCACAAACTTATCCCAGGGCCAATAATATTCTTTAGGGCTCAGATTTTTGTGATAATCATAAAAACAGCTGATAAATTGCTCTCCATGAATATTCAGTTGATTCTCCTTACTGCCATCCCACAAGGCTATATGAGCATCAATAACAAAAATCTCTTCTCCGTTAGCTGTCCGAATCATTTCCATCCCCCCTTAATTTGTTCATTTTCAGTGCCAAATAATGAAAGCGGTAACATTTTGATTCAAGTGATTATTTTTAGAAAATTCTGATTAAATTATACTGAGAGGCTCCATGAATGAAAATATACACTTAAACAAAAAAGAACGGATTCCGTTCTTGATTCCGTTCTTGATTTTTTGGATGATATAACAAAACCTTAATTTCAACTATTCTCCAAAAAAAGAAAGACAGTCCGTTCTGATTCGCGTGTTTTCTCATTTAAATTGATGATTCCACAAAATTCTTGAATGAAATATTTTATTGCAACATTCATTTATTTTCCGTTCTATATCGTATCTTAGGTTATAGAGTGAAAGTACCTGTTCAACTAGAATAGAAACTTTATTCATTTGGTGAATGAATGGCACCAGAATATCGATCTTTGTTCACTAGAAATATTTGTTCTGCTTTCCCATGAATGCTCTATCCATACAAATGGAATAATATATATTACCACTATCAAAAGAGGTATTCTTTATGTATTTGCTGCTTTTTACCGTAATTTATCTACTTATTGCCATCCCGATGACGGAATGGACAAAATGGAAAAAATATTATACAACGATCCAGTATTATGTGATTTGCGATTTGCTTTATAATTTTCTTTTTTAAGACCATACGTTATGGGAATACCGTTCTGTAGAAACAGAATGGTTAAACCACACAATCATTGATCTAATCTTTACATTTTTGATCATACCGGTTGCCATTTATTTTTATTTATCTTTTTTGCCTGAAGGGAAAAAAATGTTTGTGTACATTACGGGATGGGTTATACTATTTGAAATAATCGAATTCTTTTTCCACCAAAAAGGGCGGTACCGTCAAGAATTTTGTGTAATGTAAGATAGATAGGGTATCTCTGAAATAGATTTAGAATAGAGGGGAAGACTGGTTTCCTCCATACAGGAGACTGAATATTCAGTCTCCTGTATGGAAAGAGAGAATCCCCCTTATCTCATTGATTTACATTATTTGGTTAATTATAACGTTCCCTGAATCCGTGATGAATTGAAATCGACTTTGATTTTGTTGTAATTTTGATGGATTGATAATCCATAAAACCCTTTTTATGCTTATGACCTATGTCATCTCTATTTCCGAAAATGGAACAAATCTCTTTTTTAGGTATACGAACCAAAAAAATAGACAAAAAAGCACAGGGAGTGACGTTGGACATTAGTGCCCGAACATTCGTTCGTTATCTTGCCTCTCTCCATTTCTGATAGACGTTCAGTAGGGGCTCGCTATAACCACTCCTTCGCGTCAGTTTCATCCAGATCTGTCGTGATCGACGGACGAGTCGCCCTGCCATCGTGATCACCGTCTGAATAATCGTCTTGATGCGGCGGCGTTTCACTTTGTGGTGCAACGGATGTCTCGGATCGCTTAATAGATCTTGTCCAATCAGACGAAGAAGATTGTAAACGAAGGCTCCCATGACCAACACGAGCGCATTCGTTTTCATCTTCCCAGATGGAAGCCGCTCTAAATCTAAGTCGCTCTTCAGTTCGCTATGAAACTGTTCGCATGTCGCATGGTCATGATACAACGCGAGCACATCGCTCATTCGAACATGCTCGTATCCTTTGAGCCGCACCCAATAGCTTTCCACTTCATAATCAGGAACGAGCATCAGCTGTCCATTGCGTTCCATCGTCCGTTCCGTTACTTGGGTGACTTGAACGTACGTATACGTGTTTCCATCGATCGCTGCCTTCTGTGGAAGGCATAGCTCATAGGTTTGTACTCCTTCGCTTTGTCCATCATCGACACGTTTGCCCTTTTGCGAAGCGATCTGGAACCAAAGCGCTTTCGATTCTCGGCGTAAGTTTCGCTTGATGACAAAGTCCACGTCTTCCTTTAGGCATACGTGCACATTCGCTTCTGCATCGTTTCCTGCATCCATGCGAACAAGCAGACGAGATGAAGTCAGTTGACGAGCTCGACGGATAGCGGTGACTAAAAACGAGGGCATGTTGTCTTGCACATGTTGTTTCCCTGGACGCAACTCGGCATGAACGAGATACCCTTCCTTCCCTGCATACGCAAACAACGGTGTAAAACCGTCAAATCCTTTATACGTTCGACTGACTCCTTCTTTTTTCGTATCGGAGTTGTCAAATGGGGAACCATCTATATCAAGGGGAAGCCATGTCGTCTTTCCTTTGGTCCAACAAGGGGACAAAGTGGCATGTCGTTGAATCAACAGACGTATGGACTCCTCCCAAAGAATCGTTTCGGTCATCGGAAGACAAGCGAGCTGATCGAGTCGTTGTCGCAAGGTTGGAGAGGAAGGCACGTGCTGAATCCCCATCGATGCCGAAAAGATATCGTCCTGACGATACGCTTCGATATGATCGAAATCCGTTTTTCCTGTGGCAAGCAAGCCAATCATCGAGCGAATGACATCGCTATGGGAAATGTGCACTTCTCGACGAACCGTTGGAAGCCGAAGTGCGTTTACCCGTTTATCCAGTTTCGTTCGATGGAGTAAGTAGCCAACGAGAGCAAGCCCAGCACTTGGGGTAATCGCTTCATCTGTCAATACAAACCGAATCGGGAAATCTTTCATCACATCACCTACTTGATGAAGAATCGTCAACGTCGTTTTTCCTTATCGTATCAACGGTTTGCGACCATTGTAAAGATGTTTTGTCACGGATTCAGGACGTTCTTCAAACATTCGTTGAAGGGCTTCATGTGCTTCGGCAAATCCTCGCAACTTTCGCCCTGCCCATTTCTCATTAAAATCTTGGATGGTCAAATACACGACTTTTTCAGCGGCTTCTAAACTACTCAAACTGTTCATCGGCTTTAGACGTTTCCGAATCTCTTTGATCGTTCGTTCAATGGCATTGGTCGTGTAAATCACACTTCGAATACTGCTTGGATAATCCATAAATGTAAGGAGGACATCCAACTCATTGGCCCAAGATTGAACTTCTCTCGGATACTTGTTCGACCATTTCGACTCAAACTGTTGAAACATCTGTAACGCCATCTCCTTATTCGGTGCGCGATAAATCAGTTTGAGATCCTCTGCCACTTCAAATTGATCTTTTTTCCGAACACGATTTAAGGTATTACGTACTTTGTGAACGACACAGCGCTGCACATCGGCTTTCGGATAAACGGCTTTAAAGGCTTCCTCCAGTCCCGGAAGGCCATCGAATACACCAAGAAGTACTTCCTGTAATCCTCTCTTGTAGAGATTGTGGAGAATCTCTTGCCACCCATAGGCACTTTCTTGTCCTCCTACGAAGAAGTCGAGAATTTCACGATACCCTTCTTCGTTTACACCTAACACGACATAAATGACCTCTTTTTCTACCGTATCTCGACGAAGTTTCACGTACAACCCATCCAAATATAAGACCGAATAACGCTTGGGTAGGGGGCGATTATGCCATTTCTCGATGTCTTCCCTTACCACATCCGTGATATGGCTAATCGTTGTTGGTGAGTAGGCATTTCCTAAAATTCGTTCGATAAACTTGCCAATTTCACGCGTACTCATCCCACTTTGATACATCTTGATGACGGCTTCCTCGAGCCAGCCGGTATGGCGTTGGTAAGGGGCAAACAGCTGCGTTTGAAATTCCCCGTTTCGGTCTCTTGGAACAGAAAGTCCTTCGATACGACCATACTGCGTGTCTAGGTTTCGATGGTAATAGCCGTTTCTTCTATTCGACGTTCCCTCTTGTTCCATTTCGAGGAAAGTCTGGATTTCTTCCTTCATGATCAGCTCTAATTTTTCCTTTACAAACTCACGAATAACGTTTTCCAGTTGATTCATCCAATCTATATTCGATATACTTTTAGACATAGGTAGGATACTCCTTTCTCTAAGATTTTTGCCAAATCAGAGAATACCCTACCTTTTTCTTTTGGTCTAGCCAAATGCTTGACACAAAATTTTATACATCATCAAAAGGGCTGTTTTTATATCATAACGGATGGAATGCGATGTGGTCTTTTATTTTCAATATTGTCTTATTTACCATGCTTCGCCTTCACTATCGAAATAATGTCAAAGCTATCATACTAACGGTCCCCGTTATCGCCTTGTTGTTGTGGTTTTTCCACCCGAGCTTTGCGGATCTTAAATAATGAAAAGCGAGTTGATTTGATAGCGATTTCATACAAAACGAAAAAGAAAGATTTTATAATTGCATAAAGGGGTTACACGCATTCTGATAAAAGATATGATCGAGTGTGCTTTTCGGGGCTTTGATCAGATCTCATGTTCGTTCTCCTACGGAAAAACGAAGCGGCGCTTAAAAATTCCCAAGCAATCTCAAAGGTTGTTTTCCTCAAATGTGCCATCATTGTTTTCCGTCGGAAGAGAGACTCGTCCGCCTCACGGGTTTCAACAACGAGAAGGCGAACGATTGCAGCTTAGAATGGCTTAAGGGCTTTGCGTTGCTATTGCTCTATGATTCAAACCGGGACGCTGACAAAAAATTCTTCATATAAAGCTTGGACCGCCCGTCTTTCCACTTCTTCCTTTACACCAAACATCATACTGACTTCGGAAGATCCCTGGTTCACCATTTCAATATTCACTCCCGCTTTTGCTAAAGCGCTCGCGGCTCGGGCCGTTGTTCCAATATTGCGGCGCATTCCCTCGCCCACTAACATAATCAAAGCAAGACGATGTTGAATTTTCACTTCGTCAGCATCTAGTTTCTCTTTTATTTGGTGCAATATCACTTGTTCTAGCTCCTGATTGAGTTGATTTTCCCGTAAAATAACCGTCACATCGTCAATACCGGAAGGAATATGTTCATAGGAAAGACCGAAATCTTCTAAAATTTGCAGCAGTTTTCGACCGAATCCGATTTCCTTGTTCATTAAATATTTTTGAATATAAATACTGCAAAATCCTTCGTCGCTCGCAATGCCCACTACCGGTCCGTTTTTCGTTTCCCGTTCATTGACAATTTTGGTCCCCGGCGCGGAAGGATTGTTCGTATTTTTGATGTTGACCGGTATTCCGGCGCGGAAAGCCGGAATCAAGGCTTCATCATGAAAAACAGAAAATCCGGCGTAGGACAACTCCCTCATTTCCCGATAAGTCAGTTCTTGAATTTCCGTCGGGTGAGAAACAAAATTCGGATTCACGGCATACACAGCATCGACATCCGTAAAATTTTCATAAAGCTCCGCCTTCACCCCATTGGCTAAAATAGAGCCTGTAATATCCGAACCGCCGCGGGAGAATGTCACCACATCCCCGTTTTTACTGAAGCCGAAAAATCCGGGAAAAATAATGATTCCGCTTTGCTCCCGCAACGAATACAATCGCTTGTAGGCTTCCGGCAATACCCGTGCATTCCCCGGTTCGTCAGTGACAATTAATCCCGCTTCTTTCGGACTAACATATCTAGCCTCTATTCCTCTCTCTTGAAAATAAGCGGCAATCAGCTTCGCATTATTATCCTCCCCTGCCGCTTTCATATGATCTAAAAAGCGCTCCGGATCCCCTTTGTATCCTCGTAGCCGCTCCTCTAAATCAGCACGGATTTCCTTTACGATATCGTTTGACATCTCCAAATCCATTGCAATGCTTGCGAATCTTTCCACTACCGCTTCCAGCCAATCTGTCGCATCCTCGCCGCGTAATTTCTTGTGGGCGCACGCAATCAGCAAATCGGTTACTTTCGTGTCATCCGCAAACCGTTTTCCCGGTGCTGAAACCACCACAATCTTTCTTTTCGGATCAGAAATGACAATGTTCAGTACTTTTTGAATTTGTTTTCCTGATGCAAGCGATGTTCCGCCAAATTTGACCACTTTCATAAAGACAACCCCTGCTCATTTTAGAATTTTCAGTTAAATGATTAATTTCCATTATGAACTCTTTCCATATAGGAATCAAGGATTTTCTATAATATAGAGACAAATGTTTTTATAGAAAAGACAAATCCTACATACAACTTGACAGGGCGAATGGAAAATTTCGGTTGCTTAATCCGTTTTATTTCCCATTCGCCCAATAATCATAGTCTTCTTACAAAAAGAACTGTGACCAAAATCCTAAAAACTTCAACACTCCTGTATTCCATCGATCTCATCCTGTATTTTTTAAAGTCTTTCCTTTCGATCCGACTGTGAAAAACCATTTCATCATCGGCGGCGTTGCAATCGTGGTGATCAGAACCACAACAACCAAAACGGTAAACAACTCCTGACTGACCAATTGATGTTCCAAACCAATATTGGCTAAAATTAAAGCCACTTCTCCGCGAGACACCATGGCGGCGCCAATTCCCAATGAACTACCCCAAGAAAATCCGGCCGCTTTTGCTCCCCATGATGCGCCGATTAATTTGGTGAAAACCGCTAAAATGCTCAAAATGACCAATAGCCAGAAACTTTCACCAATACCATGAAAATGAGCTGCCACTCCGACCGAAGTGAAAAATACAGGAACAAATAAGGAATAGCTAATGGTTTCTGTCTTTTCAAATATTTCATGTTTAAATTCTGTTACACTTATCGCAACTCCGGCCATGTATGCGCCGATAATAGCGGATACTCCCGACAAATCGGCTAAATAAGCATATAGAAAACAAATGATGAGAGCTGCAGAAAGGACAGATTGATCCACCTTTAAGAGCGCCAGTTTTTCTAAAATCCACGGAACAACTTTCCATGCAGCGAATATCGCTCCCGCAAAAAACAATCCCTTTGTTAAAAGCATGGTTCCAAAATGAACTTCTCCTCCTATCATACTCATAAAAAAGGCTAAAGCGATCATCACTAAAATGTCATCGAGCACTGCCGCCCCTAAAATTGCAGTACCTTCGGGTGATTTTAATCGGTCCATTTCTTTTAACGCTTGAACTGAAATGCTGACGCTGGTTGCTGAAAGCAATAATCCCATAAACCATGATTGTTCGGATGAAAAGCCCAATGCTTCTCCGAGAAAATATCCTCCTAAAAGCGGAACCAAGATGCCGCCGACAGCCACCAACGTGGAAGATTTTCCGGAGCGCAGAAACTCTTTTAGATCAGTTTCCAACCCGGCTATAAACATGAGCAAAATAACACCGATCTCGCTCATCTCCTTTAAAATGTCTGTATCATGAATCACCCCCAGTACCGAAGGCCCAAGAATGATTCCAACCAACAGTTCACCTAAAACAGATGGCTGACCGAGCCTAACACTTATATTGCCTGCCAATTTGGAAGCTGCCAGAATCAACGCTAATTGCAAAACAAGCATCCCCTTACCACCTTTCCTTCTTTGTTTTTCCCCAAAAATGAAAAAATAAAAAAGAGCCTGTGACAAAAGGACACAATGATCCCTTGGTGACAGACTCCTCCTCGTCAAAAGTTATTCTGTTGTAAAAAACATTATAACATATTTTCCCGCTTGAAAGGACTCTTTTTTCGATCCAAATGATCAGAAAAAGAAACCAGTTTTATCATACAACTCTCATTCAAAAAAGGAAAAACCCGGTGAAAAATGAATTCATATATGTTTTCTGACTCCGCAAAAATAGTTCGTTATTCAGCATAATTATCGCTCCTGATTCTCAATTTATAGGTAGTAAGTGATATTTACAAGGTAGTTAGACCCGTACGGTGATGATTTAAAAGACTCTGTCCTCACCAAATTTTTCATTCTAAAAATTAGTGGAGATAGCAGGAATTGCAACTGATAATTTACAGATTACCAAAAGACATATTCTTGGAGAATGAAAAGTATGCATAGGTGATTAGCGATTATACTGCATATCCTTTAATATTGGGATTTTAAAGAGAAGGTTTCCTTACTAAACCAGCTACCAAAGTCTTTTACCGCCGAATTAAAACGCTTCTTTAATACTTTTTGCGTTTTCTTCTTGAAGAAAGAAGGAGTTCGCCGATTTCTTGAAGTTCTTTTCCTACTGAACACTCCCTGCAGCAATAGTTGTATGCACCTTTATTGCCCAATTTTTTACGGTTTTCAAGAATTAATTTGCAATTACCGCAAGTTTCATCGATAATGCGTCCTGCTTTAATTCGTAGTTCTTTTTGTTCTTCTATTGTAAGAGGGGTTGTCGTATTAGCCATGTTTTTCTTATCTCCTATCATTATTATTTTTTTACATGGCCTTTGTAAGTAAACTATAAGTTGACTTTCAAAGGCGGTCAAATAAGAGTTTGCTTTTAACTTTCTGTGTTTTTCCATATACCTTTCTTGTCTAGTAACGCTTTATTTTCAATTTTTTTGAACACTGCATCGTAAACAGTAATGTTTTTTTGTCTTTCGGTAACGCCTAAACCCTCTTTTAAAAGTAAGGCATTAAAATTTTTTAATTCTTTATTGTCACCTATCCAAATATATGCGAGTGTTTCACCTTTATCGTTGGTTTCAAAAGTAGGGTTTATTTCCAGATAAACCTTTTTGTATAATAAATTTTTTTTTATAAATGCTTCTGCTTTATGAGGAGTCATTTTCTGATAAGTGCGGGTATGTTTTTCTTCTTCCGTAGTACGAACGCCTAATAGTTTAACTTTTTCATTTTGGTTGATTACATCAGTTCCATCATCATTTACCTTTGTAACGGTTGCTGATTTCATTTTAAATTGAGGATTTGTTGGCCAAAACGATGTTTTTACATTTTCAACCTTTTTAGGTTCCTTCTGTTTGGTATTGTCCATTAGTGTTTTTGTTTGTCCGGTTATGTTATTTAGTTTCTGATCAAACTGATCATCATTTGTAGTCGATAATTCCCCAGCAGAACAACCACTTAATAAAATGATAGAACTTAAAAAAAATACACTTAGCTGTTTATTCACTTAATTCAACTCCTTTCTTATTTCATGTAAAATATATAAAACACAAAAACCCCAATAAACGTATGAATAAATCGGTCTGCACAAAATAATATGCAGCAAACATTCATACACTTATTGGGGTTTTCCCTTTTTAATTAATCATTTTTATTTTTTTCATTAATTCCTAGACATTATAACATGTCTTGTAAAACGATGATGTATAAAATTTTGTGTCAAGCATTTGGCTAGACCAAAAGAAAAAGGTAGGGTATTCTCTGATTTGGCAAAAATCTTAGAGAAAGGAGTACCCTACCTATGTCTAAAAGTATATCGAATATAGATTGGATGAATCAACTGGAAAACGTTATTCGTGAGTTTGTAAAGGAAAAATTAGAGCTGATCATGAAGGAAGAAATCCAGACTTTCCTCGAAATGGAACAAGAGGGAACGTCGAATAGAAGAAACGGCTATTACCATCGAAACCTAGACACGCAGTATGGTCGTATCGAAGGACTTTCTGTTCCAAGAGACCGAAACGGGGAATTTCAAACGCAGCTGTTTGCCCCTTACCAACGCCATACCGGCTGGCTCGAGGAAGCCGTCATCAAGATGTATCAAAGTGGGATGAGTACGCGTGAAATTGGCAAGTTTATCGAACGAATTTTAGGAAATGCCTACTCACCAACAACGATTAGCCATATCACGGATGTGGTAAGGGAAGACATCGAGAAATGGCATAATCGCCCCCTACCCAAGCGTTATTCGGTCTTATATTTGGATGGGTTGTACGTGAAACTTCGTCGAGATACGGTAGAAAAAGAGGTCATTTATGTCGTGTTAGGTGTAAACGAAGAAGGGTATCGTGAAATTCTCGACTTCTTCGTAGGAGGACAAGAAAGTGCCTATGGGTGGCAAGAGATTCTCCACAATCTCTACAAGAGAGGATTACAGGAAGTACTTCTTGGTGCATTCGATGGCCTTCCGGGACTGGAGGAAGCCTTTAAAGCCGTTTATCCGAAAGCCGATGTGCAGCGCTGTGTCGTTCACAAAGTACGTAATACCTTAAATCGTGTTCGGAAAAAAGATCAATTTGAAGTGGCAGAGGATCTCAAACTGATTTATCGCGCACCGAATAAGGAGATGGCGTTACAGATGTTTCAACAGTTTGAGTCGAAATGGTCGAACAAGTATCCGAGAGAAGTTCAATCTTGGGCCAATGAGTTGGATGTCCTCCTTACATTTATGGATTATCCAAGCAGTATTCGAAGTGTGATTTACACGACCAATGCCATTGAACGAACGATCAAAGAGATTCGGAAACGTCTAAAGCCGATGAACAGTTTGAGTAGTTTAGAAGCCGCTGAAAAAGTCGTGTATTTGACCATCCAAGATTTTAATGAGAAATGGGCAGGACGAAAATTGCGAGGATTTGCCGAAGCACATGAAGCCCTTCAACGAATGTTTGAAGAACGTTATAATTAACCAAATAATGTAAATCAATGAGGTTGATTTTATAAGGGGGATTCTCTCTTTCCATACAGGAGACTGAATATTCAGTCTCCTGTATGGAGGAAACCAGTCTTCCCCTCTATTCTAAATCTATTTCAGAGATACCCTATCTATCTTACATTACACAAAATTCTTGACGGTACCTGTAAAACTGTAAAGAATTTTTTTAAAATAAAATCTTATAATTTATTGTGAAAATATCATGATAGCAAAAGAACGATTGGATACTGTTAAAAACAATTTTTACTTTAAAACAAGAAAAAACAGTTGACTAAAAATCAACTGTTGCTCTATAAGATCACATTTTGGTTATTATTTTTTGTAGTTCGTTATTTAGCGAACAAATACAATAAACAATGTTGATAAGGTTATGAGGGAAAATATCATCGATACAACAATAGCCAAAGATGTCTGTTTAACCAGTTGATCATATTTTTGAGCAAAGACATAGACACCAGCGCCTACAGGTAATGCAGACATTATGATCGTGACTGTCCTCCAAAGTGGATCCAGCTGGAATACATATAAGACTAACAAAATGGTCAAAAGTGGTTGAAAAATTAACTTTAGCCCTACTAGTAGACTTACTTCCGGGCTTATAATGTTTGATTTATTAAATATATCTTTTTGATTAACAAAACTTAATCCAATTGCGAATAAAGCCGTTGGTCCGGAAGCATCCGCAAGAAAACGAGCAAAAACATCTACTGAAGTAGGTAGCTGAATACCTAAAAATGCAATAACAGCCCCTAAAACTACAGAAATGGTCAATGGGCTAATTAATACTGGCTTTGCGATATCCCTTACAATTTTAATAAAATTTGTTTTTTCGTCTTTCTGAATAACCCTAGAAGTTTCAAATATAAGCATTACTAGCGTTATGACAGGGATATTATGAATTAATGTTGCAAGAGCGGCTGGAAGAGCCGCCTTCTGACCAAACGCCGCAATTAACAATGGGATTCCCATATAACCAGTAGTTCCATATGAAGCATTCATTCCGTGAATCGCAAGAACCGGAAAACTTTTTTTAAAAACCAGTTTTGCAATGAACATTGAAAGCAAAAAACTCGCTAGGATACCAATAAGGTTAGCGCTTATAAACGCCACATTAGTCAGTTGCTCAATAGGCGCCTTTGCGACTGAATAAAAAAGCAAGGCCGGTAGAGTCACATAGAAAACATAATTGTTCAGACTTTTAGCTCCATCTTTAGAAATAACTCCAAATAAACCTGATAGATATCCACAGAGAATAATCGCAAATACTGGCAATATGACATTAAAAAGAACTTGCATATGAACGCACCTTTTTACCTTTCTGAATATTGAAATACTTTCTGCTCTAAAGTACGTTTCTCTAAAGCGCATTGTTCAGCTATTTCTTGTATATCTTTAGCACCCAGCACTCCAGTTGAATAAAATTCATAGATTTCCGAGACGATTCCTTCAAACTTACTTTGTTTTTCGGCGGCAATAAGCATCATCTTCTCTTCGACTTTTTCTCTTACCTCTTTAATAAAATCAGAATTATTAACTAGCGATTCGCTAAAGCCACCAGACTTAAGTGCTTTTTGCACAGTTCCCAAATGCAATCCAACTTTATTAAGGAAATAATCTGTTTTTCGCTCAACACCCAGATAATCAGGTATATTAAGCACACCTAAATTTTCTTTATTCACAACTAAACCACTTTCAGGTCTGTAAATATTGGGGACAGTCATGAAAATTTCATCCGTTCGGATGGCTGCTTCCTTTAACTTTTCCAGATCTAAATTTGTATTTTTAATGGTAATATTTTTTTCTGAGAAAATTCTAACGAGTGTTTCAATAGCTGGAAGTCCAGAACGGTTTCCGTAACCCGCCACAGCACCTTCAATCATGTTAAAACCGTTATAAATGGATATCAAGGCATTCTGTAGACCTAACCCTCTATCGTTATGAGCGTGTAAACAGAAATTCAAGTTAGGATAATCATATACGAGATTCGCTGACAAAACGTCCATAGCCTCTGGATAAATAGTACCAAGGGAAACATTAATTCGTACTGTGTCAAATCCTTCATCGAAACAACGGTTAATGTGATGAGTAATTTGTGCGTACTTATCTTCGTCTACACCGTTTGAAAAATTGTTTAGTAAACTAGCTCTAAATTTCGCAACCCCTATTTTCCTAAATTTTTCGACAACTCTTTCGAAAAGTTGATGCTCTTGTTGATATTCCACCATTCCAAAGCTAATCGTTAAATCATTTAGAAATTCTTTTGGGAAAGATTTGAAGGTTTCATATAACGGTTCCCAAGAGTTGAGAAGAAGAATAAAAGCAAAATTTACATCTTCAGGTAATTTACCGAAATCATGTTTTGCAGATAAACATTTAAATATTAGAGATGGATCCTTTGGACCTGATCCAATTATAATATCCCTAATTCCAGAATCCACCATCTTTTTAATCAATTCATATTTCTTATCTTCATCTACGGCGAATAGACAACGTTCCGCACCTTCTCGAAGTGTTTCATCAAGAAAGCCATCGATCTGAAAGTTATTCTCCCTTTTTTTATGGTTCTTTGGTAACTGCATCGCCATAAATATCACCCTCCTATAAGGTTTGGTTTATATTTCCATCATACAATCTATTTGATATAATTTGAAATGAGTGTTAAAGAATTTAGATATCATTAAAAATAATAGGAAAGGAGGATCATGCCAAATGATCGATACTAAGGACCTTCTCATTTTTCAAACGGTTGCACGAACGGGGAGTTTTTCCAAAGCTGCTCAAGAACTATGCTATGTCCAATCGAATATAACCGGGAGAATTCATAAATTAGAAGAGCAATTCAAAACAACTCTTTTTCATCGACATGGTCGGGGAGTAATATTAACCTCAACAGGAAAGACCTTACTTTCTTATGTAGGGCAAATACTCAATTTGCTTAATGAAGCACAAAGAATGATTCAAGATGAGGAAAATACAAGCGGTAGTTTGTCAATTGGCGCAACTGATATCACAACTGCTGTAAGAATACCATCGATCATATCTGATTTTCATGATCATTATCCGGATGTCCATTTATCCCTAAAAACTGGATATACAAAAAAACTGGTTGACTCGGTTTTAAAGTATGAAATTGATGGAGCTTTTATTACTGGTCCTATAGATCATCCCGAAATTTTTTCTGAAGTTATGGTAGATGAAAAAGTAGTTTTAATACATTCGTTTAAAGAACAAATGAAGAGCATTTCTGATCTTTGCGGGAAAACATTACTAGTATTTGGACATGGATGCACCTATCGTTTGATGCTTGAAAACTGCCTGCAAGAAAATGGTATCATTCCTTCGAATAAAATTGAGTTTGGAACAATTGAAGGAATGTTGGGATGTGTTAAAGCTGGATTGGGAGCAACTGTAGTGCCTGAAATCATTTATCAGCAATTAAAGGATGAAAAACAAATTTTTTGCTGTCCACTACCGGAAAAATATTCAAAAGTACAAACCGTTTTTATAAGGCGTAAGAATGTACATGAGTTTTTAGCTCTAAAGAATTTTTTGAAAAGTGCAAAAAATGTTGTGAATAAGGAAGGCAGATTTTAAATTAAAACTTGGTTTATAAGAACCAAGTTTTTTTCTGTTTTGTTTTCATCATTAGAATTTCGCTAGAAAAAACATAAAACCTTGGTTCGCAAGGTTTTATGTAGCAATAAATTATATTTAATCTTCTATTTTCTTTAATTCTAAATCATAAAAGAGGTACCAAGAATTTTGTGTAATGTAAGATAGATAGGGTATCTCTGAAATGAATTTGGAATGGATAGGGGTTCGATTTCCTCTAAACAGGAGACAGAATATTCAGTCTCTACTGTGGAAAGGGAGAATCCCTTAATTTTGTTCGTTTACAATATTTGGTTAGTTATAACGTTCTTCAAACATTCGTTGAAGGGCTTCATAGGCTTCGGCAAATCCTCGCAACTTTCGCCCTGCCCATTCTCATTAAAATCTTGGATGGACAAATACATGACTTTTTCAGCGGCTTCTAAACTACTCAAACTGTTCATCGGCTTTAGACGTTTCCGAATCTCTTTGATCGTTCGTTCAATGGCATTGGTCGTGTAAATCACACTTCGAATACTGCTTGGATAATCCATAAATGTAAGGAGGACATCCAACTCATTGGCCCAAGATTGAACTTCTCTCGGATACTTGTTCGACCATTTCGACTCAAACTGTTGAAACATCTGTAACGCCATCTCCTTATTCGGTGCGCGATAAATCAGTTTGAGATCCTCTGCCACTTCAAATTGATCTTTTTTCCGAACACGATTTAAGGTATTACGTACTTTGTGAACGACACAGCGCTGCACATCGGCTTTCGGATAAACAGCCTTAAAGGCTTCCTCCAGTCCCGGAAGGCCATCGAATACACCAAGAAGTACTTCCTGTAATCCTCTCTTGTAGAGATTGTGGAGAATCTCTTGCCACCCATAGGCACTTTCTTGTCCTCCTACGAAGAAGTCGAGAATTTCACGATACCCTTCTTCGTTTACACCTAACACGACATAAATGACCTCTTTTTCTACCGTATCTCGACGAAGTTTCACGTACAACCCATCCAAATATAAGACCGAATAACGCTTGGGTAGGGGGCGATTATGCCATTTCTCGATGTCTTCCCTTACCACATCCGTGATATGGCTAATCGTTGTTGGTGAGTAGGCATTTCCTAAAATTCGTTCGATAAACTTGCCAATTTCACGCGTACTCATCCCACTTTGATACATCTTGATGACGGCTTCCTCGAGCCAGCCGGTATGGCGTTGGTAAGGGGCAAACAGCTGCGTTTGAAATTCCCCGTTTCGGTCTCTTGGAACAGAAAGTCCTTCGATACGACCATACTGCGTGTCTAGGTTTCGATGGTAATAGCCGTTTCTTCTATTCGACGTTCCCTCTTGTTCCATTTCGAGGAAAGTCTGGATTTCTTCCTTCATGATCAGCTCTAATTTTTCCTTTACAAACTCACGAATAACGTTTTCCAGTTGATTCATCCAATCTATATTCGATATACTTTTAGACATAGGTAGGGTACTCCTTTCTCTAAGATTTTTGGCCAAATCAGAGAATACCCTACCTTTTTCTTTTGGTCTAACCAAATGCTTGACACAAAATTTTATGCATCATCACCCAAGAGGTCGTTGTACCACTTTTATTTATTAAATTCAATACAAGAAGATAGAATATTTACTACACTATTATATCACCGCTTTATTTTGTATCGAAGAAATTCTTTTAACTTTTAACGAATGCTAAAAGTCACCTTTACTGCCTGCAACAAATTCTTACCATTTTTTGATTTAATGGCATCGTCAATATATAAGGTATAAGATTCCCTAGATACATATGCATTCACTGGTTTTACAATAAGAGTTTTATTATCACTAGCTAGTTGAAGATCTATATCCACTTTTTCATTTTTTTGTTAAGAACAAAAACCGTTTCCTTGTTAACAGTAGAACGGTCTAATTCCGTTGTAAAACTAATTGAAAAGGCTTGGTTTGGTCTTACATTAGGAATTGGTTTGAACAGCTCTTTATACTTTTTGAGTTGTTCAGGGGATATAGGCGTTCCAGTAGGTTCTTTTGCTACCTTAATAATAAATTTTGAAGGTCTATTAAAATCAAGAAAGGGATGCATGGGATTGACTTCGAAAACAGACAAAATCGCGGAGAGCTTTATTCGACTTCTTCCGCTGATTTACAACAAGATGAACAAACCTGTCGCAAATCATAAGGCCGCACCCAAAACGTCTGATTTGACCCATTTGCAATTTCATATACTGGAGGAATTGTTTCATACTAAGGAGGGTATCTCCATGACCCAACTAGCGCAAAACATCAACATTTCAAAGCAGCAGTTGACCCCTCTGATCGCTAAGTTGGCGGAAAACAACTATGTGGAAAAAACGAAGAACGATCGCGATCGGCGATTTGTCAAACTGATGTTAACCGAAAAAGGAAAAGAAACAGTAAAAAAGCGCTGGGAAGACTTCTATTATCTATTCTGCGAGAAAATAGGTCAACTTGACGAAGAGGATTTGATTGATTTTGACTATGCGATCCATAAAATCATTCGAATCCTAGAAAAGCTCGATTGAATGAGCTGAAGTAAAATAAATGCCATTTTTCATCCTTCCCTTTTGGGGATGGAAGTATCCAAAAACATGATGATTAAAGGAGTATGGACGATGTCTAAGAAAAACGGTGAACGGAATATCCACTTGATATCCTTTGGTGCAATCATTGGCGCCGTCATTGGTGTTGTACTAGGTCACATAGTTACTGCCGTTGCGATTGGAGTGGCAATGGGGGCTGTTTTTCATATGATCAATAGAAAGAAACAGAAGTGAACTACCCGCCACCTACTCTTCGCTTAGAGGTGGGGGCTTCTAAGGTAATCGCACCTAACGGTACGAAATTTACTTAGCTATCGAGCCTGTTCCATGCTCTATTTATGATGATGCTAATGCCAACAGTCGCAATCCTTCACGCTTGATATTGATAGAAGCATTCCAATCTCTATCTGCTACAAAACCACAATCACAATGGAATATGCGCTCAGAAAGAGATAGAGACTCCTTTACTCGACCGCAACATGAACAAGTTTTGGATGATGGAAACCACTTATCTATTTTGATAAGCTTTTTCCCTTGCTCCTCTAACTTGTATTGGAGAAATTTCGTGAACATGCCCCATGCATGATCAGCAACGCTTTTGCCGAAATTGAGTGCTTGGGACATTCCCTTCATGTTGAGGTCTTCGATAACCACGCAATCATATAGTTTCGCTAATTTGTGCGATTCCTTATGTAGAAAGTCTTTTCGTTGGTTCGCAATTCTTTCATGTAGCTTCGCCACTTTTAGTCGTTGCTTGTGCCAACGATTAGAACCTTTCTTTCTGCGTGATAGAACGTGCTGTTCTTTCGCTAATTTTCCCAAGGCTTGGCGATAGAAACGAGGGTAATTGGCTGTCTTACCTTCTTCACTATCGACAAATAAACCGTTCATGGAAAAATCTAAGCCAACAACAGCTTGTACTTCTTTTTGTACAGGTTGATGTTCGTATTCAGTGAGAATAGAAACATAGTATTTTCCTGTTTTTGTTCGAGAAACCGTACAAGACTTGATGATAGGATGTGACGGAATTTCTCGATGTTGTTTGATTTTTACAAGTTTCAGTTTCGGTAATTTGATATAACCATCCAAAAGCATAATGTTTCCGTTGACCACGTTGGTTGTGTAGGACTGTCTCGCCTTTCGGCTTTTGAACTTCGGAAATTCAGCACGACCAGAGAAGAAGTTTTGGTATGCCTTCTGCAAATTCAGTTGAGCGTTTGCCAACGCAAGGCTGTCTACTTCTTTGAGCCATGGAAATTCCTTTTTGTACTTTGCAGGAGTCGGGAATTTTTTTTGCTTTTTCAAAGCTTCTTTGTCGTCCTTGAATGGTTCATACGTTTCCATTCGTTCAGCCAACATTTTGTTGTAGACGAAACGAACGCAGCCGAAGGTTTTTGTAAGAAGTTGCTCTTGTTCTTGTGTTGGGTACAGACGAAATTTATATGCTTTGTTTGCCGTATCGAATCACCTCACTTCCTCCCTTGATTTTCTATATACTGCTTTATCACTTCAATGGGCGCACCACCTGTTGTAAGTAAGCAAAAGCTTCTTGACCAAAAATACTCTTTCCAAAGTTTTCTTTTCACTTGTGGATAATGCTTTTTGATAAGTCGAGAACTTGCACTTTTATAGGCATTGATGAACTTTGATAGTTCACTCGTAAAATATCGCAGACAAGTGATTGATGATACCATATCTGACTATGCAAAAGATATGTTTATTCGACTTGGTGAAAATTACAATATTTCCTCGGTCGAATGGAATCACGATATTGACCATGTGCATATTTGTTCAAAGCACATCCGAATGCCTTCCATTTATATAACACTGTTTATATCATAGCACAAAAAAGAGACAACTTTAGGCTACGCCTAACCGAAATTCATCTCCCACTTTCACTGGTGCCTCCGCACTTTCACGTTTAGAAGTAGGAGACTTCTTTCGGAGGGAAGTTAAAAGACCCTCTAAAAAGAGAGAACTTTCTCAATTGAACAGTTAGTTCAAATCAAATAAAGAGAATTTCCAACAAAAACGAGGCTTGATCTCAAAAGTCATTTTGCTTTTGAGTCAGCCTCGTTTTTCTATTACCGAACCTGCATTGAATTGAGCCGTTTTTGAAGCCTTGTTTTTTCTGACCCCTTTGGAAGTTTGTTAATATAAGATTGCGCTACTGATTTGTAAGATTTTGTCTTATATTTTTGAGTTAAATTCACATATTTTTGAGCTTGCTGCAAGTTGATCAAGTATTGCACTTTATTGATTCTCGTTAGCAAATTGTTTTTTTCCGCGCCTGCCGGCAGGTTGGAGATCGCTTGGAGCGCTTTTTCGACATTGGCATGAGAACGATGATGTTCGACATACGAAACTAGTTTTTGAGCCTGATCAGACAAGCTTTTTTTAACGGCATCAAGCCTTTTTTGCAGCTGCGTTTTGTCCGCCCCATTGTCCAAGCTATTGATCGCTTGCTGCGTAGCATCCACATATTTCTTCGTACGGTTTTTCTCTGCCGATTCCACTGCTTGCTGAGCGATCTTTAACTTAACTTGTACGGTTTCACTCGCACTCTTGGAAGATACATTCAATGGGTGATAAAAGACCATTCCGTAGCCGTACCAGTCATCTTTTCCTTTTTTTCCAAGATCCATTGCTTCCTTCTCCGCCTCTGCCCGCAGCTGGCTATTCAATTCATTAGGATGCATTTGTTTTAATAGAGCCAACATGCCGGCCACGTGAGGAGTCGCCATCGAGGTGCCGCTTCCGACTGCATACTCTCCATTCAAATAAGTGCTGACGATATTTTCACCCGGTGCAGATACTTCAATTTCCGGACCAGTTGCGGAAAAAACAGAACGATTTTTATTTGAATTTAATGAAGATACCGCTACAACACTGCTGTATTTGGCCGGATATTCCACCGTATCTCCTGTACCGGATGAATTCCCGTTATTTCCTCCTGCTGCGACAAGCAAGATGCCGCTTTTATATGCCTTATCGACTAAATCATGAAGGATTTTGGAGTCGGTGCTTGTCCCAAAACTCATGTTAATAATGTCCATCTTATTTGCAATCGCCCAATCCAGAGCTTCTGCAATATCTTGCAAGTTTCCGTTTCCGTTCTTATCCAACGCTTTTACGGCATAAATCTGAGCATCCGGTGCGACACCGGCGATCCCTATGCCATTACGTTTAGCGCCAATGATCCCGGCCACATGAGTACCATGTCCATTATCATCTTTATAGGAAGAGGTATAATCGACAGTGGAAACTCCGCCTGCAATATTCAAATCCGAATGAGGGGCAATCCCCGTATCAATCACGGCGATTTTGACGCCTTTTCCGGTCACCCCGTTTTCCCAAGCTTTGGATGCATTAATCGCCTGCATGTCCCAAGTTTTTTCGTTGGAAGAAACGGCACGTTTTGTACTTAACGTTTGAAAACTCGAATCAGCCAATTGAAACGGAACATTCTCTTCCACATAGGCAATATTTGGATTCGACTCTAATTGACGAACGTCTTGTTTGTCCGCCGTAACAGAAACGGCCGGAATGCTTTTAAATTGATGTTCTACATCATGGCTGTTTTCAATAGCGGCCTCTTTTCCTTTCATGTTTTTATAAACGACGACCACTTCTTTTTCGCCTTTTTGAGAAGAGGGCTGGTCATTTGCCGAGGCAATCCCCGATCCAACATTCAACCCTAAAGCCAAAGAAACCGACAGTGATAAAGCATAAAATGCCGTTTTTTTCTTCATCTTATATTCCCCCAGAGGCACACAGTTTTATTCTATTATTCTATGTAAAGACCAAATTAGAAAGATATTACAATCTTTTATCCTCATTATATCACCTTACATCTGCTCTACAAAACGGTATAAATGGAATCTTTTGCATCATCGGCGGAGAAAGTGGCTGGCGATTCTCCATGTACAATCTATCTCTATTTATTTCTCGATCGCTTCCTTAAATTTTTCAGGTTACAGTAACATCTCCATAATTGGTGTTATTTTGATCATGATGTTCTCTTCACTACCTCCTCAAAGAGATTTCGGAAAACATTAATCGTTGTCAAAATATAAGTGGAGCAGAATCTCATGTTGAACGTGTTCATACTGCTGTTCAATTTCAAAAAACTATTCATTGGAAATCCAGCATAAATATTACATCTTTTTCGCCAGGAGTAAAATCCTTATAATATGTTAATTTTGACAAAATATCAGGTCTTTGGGCTGATTTAATCTTATTTTTCAAAATTAATAGTGACTATTTAGAGCTTTTTCTCTTAAAATAGAACAACAAGCACTTTTTACAAAAAAAGGGGGGATTATATGAAAAAAGTTATTCCTATTCTAGCCTTGCTGTTGGTGCTTCTTGTGCCTTTCAAAATGGTGTCGGCCGCTGAAAAGACATCAGACATGTACTATCCTGAAGATGTGGACGATGATTATTGGGCACATGACGAGATACAGGACTTTTTATCTGCTGATATTATTGATGGAAAGATACAGTATGATGAAGATGGATTCCCTTCCGTCTATGTAAAGCCAAATGAAAATATTACGAGAGCCGAATTTACGAAAATGATTGTCAATGCAATGGGACTGCAGTTAAAAGGAAAAGCCAAGTCTTTTGCTGACGTAAAATCCGGCGCTTGGTATTATCCATATGTTCAAATTGCAAGCAGTAACGGCATTATTAGTGGACGAAACGATGGAACATTCCATCCGGGAGACAAAATTAAACGCAGTGAAATTGCTAAAATGGTGTACAATGCTTTCCAAAACACCATTCAGTTTAACCCCATTCGTAAAACTTTTAGCGATGTGCCAAAATCAAGCTTTGCTTATGAGGCCATTCATAAAAATGCGGCCAACGGAATCATCCAAGGCTATGGAACTACTTTTAAACCGAATGATTTGGCAACCCGAGCACAAGCCATTGTTATGATTTATCGTGCTTTGCACCAAGAGACAACAGCACTTCCCGACCAGCAGCAATTGATCGATTTTGTAAAGCAATTTGAATCAAATGAAAGCCAATATATAAAAGATCAGAATTTTGATGCTTTAACTCAATTGTATAAAGACAATACAATCGGCTATTACCGAGCATCAGGTTTAGAATCAATTGACTTTTATCAATCGTTGAAGAATGAAAATGCTCAAATCACGATTGAACCTATCGGGGATCCTACTTATAACGTAAAAACTTTAAATAATCGTTATGCAACAGTAGAATTAACCAATGCAAAAGTCAAAATCACATTAAAATCTCCAGACTTTAATTTTGATGTAACCGAAGATCTATCTGGTCTATTCTTTTTAAAGCTAGATTCAAAGAGTCAAAAATGGAAAATCTATGATTTCCAAGCATATAGCACAGATCCGGACGAGCTTCCGCTTTTCGGACTCTGATATGATTTTTTCTTAAAGCCTCCTGTTTCTTGTGAACAGGGGGTTTTTAAATAATCCTTATTTACCAACGTTATTCTGTAACTCTGATTGAGTTACTTCATCTCATCCATTTGGCAGAAGAAATATAAAAAAGCCAAAAGTTTAAATCAGATAGGAAGTTGCTATACTGAAACTATCGCTTCTGAATGGCAAAGGAGCTATTCCTGTAATGAAGAAATTTGAGGTTTGAAACAAAAAGAGCCCTCTTGGTATAGTACAGGGTGTCAATGCATTGACCCCGAATTAATAATTACCAAGGAGGACTCAAGATGAATTATACGCAAAATCGTAAAATCTCGCAAATTACACCATCAACATTAATTGTAGGCATTGATATCGCCAAAGACAAACACGTCGCTCGAGCTCAGGATGATCGAGGAATCGAATTTGGAAAAAGACTGATCTTTGAAAATCGCATACATGGCTATCAAAAACTGCTTGATTGGGTTTCGAGGCATCAAAAGGAACACCAAAAAACACATGTCATTTTTGGTGTTGAGCCGACCGGTCATTTCTGGCTGAGTCTGGCCTATTTCTTGACTGCTAAAGGTTATGACTTTGTCTTGGTCAATCCTATGCATGTCAAAAAAACTAAAGAGCTGGATGATAACTCTCCAACTAAAAACGATACGAAAGATGCACGTGTGATTGCACAGCTGATTAAAGATGGGCGATACTCCGTACCAAATCTCTTAGATGGCATCTATGCAGAGCTAAGAGAAGGCGTCAAATTAAGAGATCAGCTCATCCAGCAGCTTATGATCACAGAAGGTCGTATTCAAAATCACATCCAGCGTTACTTTCCGGAGTTTTTCGATGTATTTAAAGACTGGGAAGGAAAGGCAGCTCTTTGTACATTAAGAAACTTTCCATTCCCCTCTCAGATTAAAGAAATGACATCAGAAGAAGTTCTTGCGAAATGGAAACAAGAAGTAAACCGTGGTGTAGGAATCAAACGAGCTACAAAGTTAATAGAAGCAGCGAAAAAGAGCATTGGTATCCAAATTGGTATCAAGTTTGCTAAACGTGAATTGGATTATTTACTCGATCAATATGAGCTATACAAAGAGCAATTAGGACAGTTAGATAAGGATCTGGAAGCACTTGTAGTAACGATACCTGGAGCGAAGGAAATGATCAATATTCAAGGCTTAGGTCCTACAACAGTCGCGCTATTCTTCGCTGAGGTCGGGGATATAACAAAGTATAGTCATCCCCAGCAATTAGTAAATCTGGCAGGGCTGTCATTACGTGAACATAGTTCCGGGAAGTTTAAGGGGCAAACCAAGATCACAAAACGAGGACGAAGTCGATTGCGAAGAGCTTTATACTTGGCCATTCGTCCACTCGTTGCCCATAATCCAACGTTTAAAGCCCTGCATCAATACTACACAAAGCGTCCTGATCGACCTTTGAAGAAACAGCAGTCACTGATTGCCTTGTGTTGTAAATTACTACGTGTCTTATTTGTCATTGGTCAAAAACAGTGTGAATTTGATGGTTCAAAGTTATTGAGAGGTTTGCCTCAAATCGATTCATTACAGGCAGCTTAAGGCTTTATTAAGTTCATGAAATCATTTCAGAATACCGTAATTATCTCAAATGACAAACACCAATAGTGCAGAGTTGGAGCTTATTTATTCCATACGGGCATGTGACCCAGCAAAGGAGCATATCCAACCTCCACCTCATGGATACGCAGGACGAAGGAATGTATGGAATTCAATCCGGAGAGATGTGGGAGGGTTAGCGACCGTGAGTGATGTGGAGATGATGAAGCACGGTTATACCTTATTTTTACCAAATAAATACAATTTGGTTGATAGGATGCCCCCTACCATGTAAATTATTTAAAAAAATTCAACATATATCCATTAAATGAGGTGTGTATTCTATTAAGTGTCTATGAAATTTTGAGAAAAAGCGAGTATTCGGGAGAAAAATAAACTTTATTGAGGGAGGATAAAATATGAAAAGCGTCAATCCTTATATCATTGTGGAAAATTGTCAAGAGGATTGAATTATTATCAAGAAGTATTGGGCGGAGAAATTAAAAATGTTCAATTAGCAGACGATGTCGAAATGTTTAAAGGCCATGAAGGCAAATGTTTGCATGCCGAGCTGCATCTTGGAAACAGCATCATCCATTTCTCCGATCCTTTCGGCCGTGTGGAAAAAGGAGATCATGTCAAAATCACGATCGAATTTGACAGTGAAGAAGAAATTCGTAAAGTATATCAATCATTGGTTGCCGACGGCCAAGCGATTTTGGAACTGCAAGATACGTTTTGGGGCGCTCTCCATGCCAATGTAATAGACAAGTACGGCATAGGCTGGCTTTTGAATTATCAAAAATAATGGCAAAAAAAGAAGCCCTTGATCCGTATCAAAGAGATGCTGAAATACGGATGGAGGGCTTTTTTAAAAAAGACTATAGGTTTTTCAAAGCATCCGCAATCGGAATTTCACCGGAAATAAGATCAAAGGAGCGATAATACGTATTTTCCTCATCCAGAGAGGCTACAATCGTTTTCGCGACATCCTCCCGCGAAATCGTCCCTCTATTTAAATTTTCAGCCGCAAAAATCTTTCCTGTTCCCGGTTCGTTCAACAATCCTCCCGGCCGGATAATGGTATAGGCTAAACTGCTTTGTTCCAGCATAATATCCGCATAGTGTTTAGCCACATAGTACGGCTTGATGGCCTCGCTCCAGTTTTTTCGATTGTGGGCCTGAATGGCGCTCACCATAATAAACCGCTTGATCCACAATTTTTCGGCAGCGTCCATTGTTTTCACAGCTCCATCCAAATCCACCAACAGCGTTTTGTCTGCTCCTGTATGCCCACCGGAGCCGGCAGTAAAGACAATGGCTTCACAGCCTTCCGCCGCTTCCGCAATTTTGTCCACGCTGTCTTCCAAATCGGCAATCGCTGTTTCTACACCCAATTTTTCGAAAGATTGAGCCTGTTCTTCTTTTCTGACCATCGCTCGCACTGTATGTTCATTGCTTTCTTTTAATAACCGAACAACATGCTGCCCAACTTGGCCATTCGCTCCAACAACCAAAACTTTCAAGATTCCCAACTCCTCCCATTCTTATCCTTCTTAAACAAAACCTGATGTTTCATTCCTTTTTATCTCTCTTAGCCCGAGCTATGCAAACGAAACAAACCGATATATTCCATCCACTTTATGGGACATACTCCCCATTTACGTTTCAATTTATTATATCATGCATCGTTTGATCACTTGCAATGTCCACATCAGCTTAAACAAAAAATTTACAATAGGCGCCCTTTGCTGATTTCTAATCATTCTGTACAAAATTTTATATCATCGGCAAATGAATCACGCTTCCCACGTTCAACTTTTTATTACTAAAATGAATGGTAAGAAACAGCTTTTTCCCTCCGGCGCCTAAATGTCTGAGCCGTTCTTTTATTTCAATGAATCAGGAGTAGACTTTTTCTCTGTAATTTCATCAAAAATATTTATTTGGGAGCTTTCTTTAGATTCTTCATTCTTTATATAGGCTTGCATCAACTTTTTAAACTCCCCCACGGTTAAAGGCTTGGCATCCTCTGTCAACTCATATCCTAATTGTCCGCTTGGTTCAATCGTAGCTGTTTTTATATCAGAAAAATTGGCAATGCCTTGCTGACGAAGACGCAATTCCAGCTTGATCCACTGTTAATCGAAGTTTACGCAGCGCATCCGTTTGAATTTGTCCATTTTGAATGACGACCATTGCTTTTCCGGATATAAATGTTTCTAATCGATTCGACTTCATCTGCAAAAATTCGGTCACGACCAATGCCACGATAAACGTGGAAGACGCCAAAATGGTGCCTAAGAGGCTTTCTTGCGCCACCGGCTCTACAATAATAGTTCCTATCGAGATAATGATAATCGTTTCCGGCAACGTCATTTGTGAAATAGTTTTTCTTCCTGCAATCCGAAGGAGCAGTATGCCAGCAAAGATAAGAAATAAAGCTTTTCCAATAGTCCTAAGCAACACCATAACTCCCTTCTCCTTCCATTATTCATTAATATGTGTAGGCTGCGCTTAGAACATGCATGTATGAATCCAGATGCCCAAAGGTGCTATGAGTGTGCTGCTTCCGATATGAACCAAGTTCTTCTTCCATTCACTTTCTTGAAAGCATTTAATTTCTCATCCTAAATAAAAAAGCACAGTTGACTCAGGTTTTCCACCGATTTCAACTATGCTTGAAAAGGATCTTGCATCAATGATCAGAAATTCTCTACCCTTCGAGACACAAAGGTCAAACGAAATCCAGGCTGCGGAGAAACTGCCCCGAACAGCTCGTTATCTCCAGCCAACCATTTGCGGGAGTTGACCCCTTGCCGATGGCCATCTTATCTTATTTCTCCTTTTCCAATCGTTCAATGGCCTTTTCCGCCCTGCTTTTTAAGTCCATCAATTCCGACTCCACTTTTAAAATCTTTTCCTTTTTCTGTTCAATGAGCAATAATTGCGCATCGACTGTATTTAAAAGATCGGTTAAAGCTTGAATTAAATCCTCCGCTTTGTCTTTTTGTTCGCTTGTTCCTTTTACCTGTCTGTATTTCACTCTCTGCTGTTCCAATGTATTGCTTAAAGAAATAAAATGTTGCAGCTCTTGAAGAGTAAATCCCAACACTTCTTTTGCGTTCGTAATTTTCTTTAAAAACTCAACATGCTGTTGTGAATAAAGTCTAATTCCCCCTTTGCTTCTCGGAGGAGAAGGCAGAAGCCCAATTTGTTCATAGTATCGAATCGTTCGTTTCGTTAAACCGCTTTGCTTGGCCACGTCATCTATTTTTAATTCATCCATGTTCCTCACCTAAATCTCCTTCTGACTGCATCTCCTCGATGAAGGGGATGAAATCCGTTCTTCTATTTATTATACATGAAAAACGGGAACCGATATGAGCGCTCTCCCCTGTCCAAAACCAAGTTCACAGAATTGTTCTATCTCTCTTCCATACAGATTGCTCATCTTTACCAACGAAAAAGACAAAATAAAAAGCCCTTACTTCCAGGGCTTCATTCACTCCATGACGCAAGCAACCAAGCAATAATCGAAACAACGGGAATGACAATGAAAGAAATTTTTAATGTCTTTTTTGGCCGCTTTATAAAATTGACAGCATAAATGGGAATGCCCAATGTGATTGTATCCAAAATGGCTAAAACGATGTTTTTTGAAAGAGATCGCTCTGCATCTTTCACCATTTCATCGCCTCTTTCTTTTTATCTTCACTAGGCTTTTTGACAAAGTATCCATCTTGACCTACCGATACTCACTTAGTAATAACACAAGAATCCTTTGAGAATCACCCGTCTTTAATAATATAGTCTTCATTATTACATGACTTAAGCACTTACCTGTTAGGGCACGCGTGCGCTTAAACAATCGGATTTTTGTCGATGTAAATTATACCATTTATATAATTGCAATTCAATAAAAATACCCATCATCCAATCGATGGGTATCGTGCCTTTATTCTTTTTCTAAATCATTTTCCAACTCTTTTATTCGGGTCTCTAATCGTTTTAAGGCAAACTCGATTAATTCATCTCGGTTCATTTCTTGTTTTTCTTTATCAAAGATAAGGGGTTCACCGAATAGAACGTGCGATTTTTCTCCCTTCCATAATCCGCTGAAATTGGTTGGACCTTTATAAGCAGCAGGCAATATAGGGGCATTCGATTTTAATGCGACAGTCACAGCCCCTCTTTTTAAAGGAACATCTTCACTTGTTCGTGTCCCGCTCGGAAATATGCCTACACATTGGTTCTTTTTCAAGATCTGCATAGGAATTTTTAAAGCACTCGGCCCCGGATTTTCCCTATTGACAGGAAATGCGTTAATAGAGCGAAAAAAACGATCTCTCCATTTTCCCTTAAAGAGCTCTTGCTTCGCCATATAATGGACAGATATCGGATAAAGAGCGAGAGCCAACATAATGACATCGACCCATCCCCTATGAGAACACGTCACCACAAATCTTTCATCGGATGGAATATGCTCTTTCCCCTTCACCTTTAAAAGGCGAAACATTTTCACTAACAACAATAAGATCGTACTGATCAGTCGATACATGAATTTCCTCCAATCTTTCACAACATCATGATATGGAGAGGCAAAGAATAAGAGGCAGAAGATTCTCTTTTCTGCCTTCTCTTCATTTTAACATACTCTTAGGATGAAAAATTCCTAAGTTCTAAAATATTTATAAATTTTCATAAACCTTTTTTGACCTTCATTCCAAGTGTTATAAATACTGTAGTTGAGCAATTTTCATTACAATAATTACCATGTAAAAAGAGACAAACGGAGTACCCCTTATGCCACATGAAGCTGTTTTTTAACGACATCAATGGGAATATCTTGTTTCGCTGCATCGTAAATAAACTCCACGAGGCTATGTCCTTTCTTCTTTCGAAGGAAGTCAAGCCCGGTAGAGAAATCGCTGTTGGATTCGACCATACTGTACACATAAGCGAGTTGCACCAAGATCCAATACCGTTTCACCGCCCGACGCCCGCGAACGCGGTACCCATCGAGCTTCAGCTGGTCTTTCGCTTGTCGAAAAAAGCATTCGATCGACCAACGCTGGGCATAGTAGCGCAAGATCTCTTCATCGCTTAGCTCCCGGTCGGTGCTCAAGACGCAGTGAAGATGTTCAGGTGTCATCGGCTGATCGGCTTTCCAAGCCAACAACACAACGGCATCATCGAGACCTTTCAGCGCTCCCTCGTAGCGATACACGCGATAACGCTCTTCTCCCACCGTGACGAGATGGGTGTCGTTCGGTTCGATATAGCGGGCAAACTGTTTGGCTTGGATGGCGATGCCTTTTGGATAAAGAACCCGATTCGTCTTGAGCATCGCAATGACGTGGAATCCTTTTTTCAGGCAGGCTTCCACGAGTGTTTTCGATGGGTACCAAGAGTCCATGAGCACATAAACGGGTCGACTCACATCCAACGAAGAAAGCATCTCGATCGCGAGTTCCCCTTTGCTTTTCCCCGCCGTCTTGTCGTAGAGGCGAAAGGCAAAAGGAAACGCTTGGGTCATCGTATGAACCATGAGCCAAACGAGAGAATGTCCCCAGATCGACTTTTTCTCTGCGTGAGAATAGTGCCAATCACACCCTTGAATGGCGTGTGTTGCCCGTGACGAGGGCTTCGTTTTTTGGCAAATCGTATCATCGATCGAAACAAAAATGGGTTGATTCTCTCGTTTCGAGCTGCGTTCGACACGATGAAGCACCCACTGCTGGAGTTTGCGAAGCAACGTCTCTTCTTCCCATGGGCTTTTCGTGAAAAAATGGCTGAGTGTCGTGCGATGGTTCGGATGAAAACTCCCGTGATGTAGATCGGTCAGTGTTCCCGAAAAGCCCTTTGTAATCATCGCATCCACGATATGAACGAGATGCTTCATGACAGGTTTTGAGAAATAAAGTGCCAACCCCAACATCGTCAAAAACTTGTGGATTCCTAGGTGATGTGCTAATCTATTCATGAGACATGAACCCCCTTGTGAGTAGTTGTGGCACATCTATTCTAACCAAGGAATCGGGTTCATGTCTTCTTTTTTGTTTGGTTGTAAATTTATGTTAGCGAATTTGCTCATCTACAGTAAATACAGAAAAAATGCCAATATATGTTTTTAATGCCAAAACCATAAAAGTGCTCAAAAAACAGAGCATTCTTAAGATATCTTTTAAACAATCGTTTTCATTTTATTCAAAGCGGATATATTGTTCAGTAATTCACATAACTGCTCTTTTTCATTTGTGAAATACTGAACTATAATGATGCTTGTGTCAAAGGGAATAATGAATAGTTGTCTACATTTAATACTCAGACGACTGCACGATTCTAAAAAATCGAGGTAATCAAGATGAAAAAAGGTTTTCTATATATCATTCTATCTGCTGTTCTTTTTAGTACGATGGAGATTGTGATTAAAGTCATGTCTAGTGACTTTGACTTTCATCCTATTCAACTGAATCTTATACGTTTCTTTATTGGAGCGATGATTTTAGCTCCTCTTGCTATTCAACATATGAGAAAAAGTGGGTTTACTTTAAAAAAAGAACATCTATTCTTTTTCATCATCACAGGTTTTTTATGCGTTGTCGTTAGTATGACGTTTTATCAATTAGCGATTGTTTATACAAAGGCATCAACCGTAGCAATACTATTCAGCTGCAATCCACTTTTTGTCGTTCCGCTTGCCCATTTTCTATTAAAAGAGAAACTGACTAAGCGAACCATATGGGCATTAATCATTAGCTTGATCGGCATTTTAAGCATTGTAAATCCATTCGAAATTTCTAATCCAGCAGGCATTGTTTATGCACTATTATCAGCCGTTTCATTTGCCCTCTATAGCGTTGTAGGCAAAAAAGGAATTCAACAATATAAATGCGATGGCGTTATCTTAACTTGTTTCAGTTTTGTAACAGGCAGTTTAGAGATTCTTGCTCTCATTCTTATTTCAAAAATAAATGCTGTATCTAATTGGCTTACAAGCATTGGACTGGATGTGTTTGCGAATGTGCCTGTCACCCAAGGAATTACATGGAGTACATTGCCTAGCTTAATTTATATTGGTATTTTTGTGACGGGACTTGGATTTGCTTTCTACTTTTTAGCAATGGACGTCACATCCGCTTCTACAACCTCTACGGTGTTCTTTATCAAACCGGCATTAGCTCCGATCTTAGCCTTCTTTCTCTTGAATGAAGCTATTTCTGCCAATACAGCAGCCGGAATTGTTTTCATTATGATTGGTTCATGTCTGATTTTATTTGCAGACAAAAAACCAGCAAAACTTAGCGCCAATCCAAAAGTTCAATCTCAAGTACGGTCAAATTGATTAAAAAAGAGCCCTGTTTCTTCATCAAAATTGGGCTCTTTTTTCATTTTTATACTATTTTATTTGATTGATCTGTTTGGACACCTACATTTTGCACCATTTTTTAGCATTTTTTATTGTTTGGGCCCTTGTGGCGGCTATAATAGATCCTGCTAGCCATCGCAACGAAAATAGTTGCTTTCCATCCCGTAAGAAATCCGCCAAATTGGCAGCGTTTCATCAAGCATTGGCAGATTTTTTAGACATTCGATTTTCCTGTTGTTGTTAGCCTCTTATGGATCCAGCCTTACTACTTTAATTCCGTATATTTCTTTTTCGATCCAAAAGATTTTTCTATTGGATATTTTTGTTCGTTTTTCTTTATTTTCTCTTTAATGGCTTCCTCTAAATCAATCTCTAATTCATGCGAAAGCAACAGTGCATAAATGACTACGTCGGCGATTTCGTCTTTTATATTTTCAAAGTTCACTTCCACAGCTTCCTCGCTGCTTTTCCATTGAAAATTCTCTAGCAATTCCCCTGCTTCTAAACTCAATGAAATCGCTAAATCTTTTGGATTATGAAACTGACTCCAATTACGAGCATCGCGGAATTCAATGATTTTTTGCTGTAAATGTTTCAACGTGGTCACCTCTGAATAATAAAATGATTTCATTATGAATTGTATCAAAAACTTAGACAGCTCTTTTGCTTTTCTTGTAGGGATTTCATCTCAGCCACTTAATGAAAAGTTTTTTCGACATTATTCGATTGCATCTGAGCACCGATGATCCGGTTCTCTTGTTTGGCGTGTTATAATCATTTTACGCTTTTGTTCCAAATCGTTGCGAAAGGGGACTTACTTTTGAATGTCATGAAGGAACTATTTTCAATCAAAGAAGTCGATGATTTTGTCAACAATCACCATTTAGCGTTTTTATATATATCCAGAGATCGTTGTAGTGTGTGCCATGATTTATTGCCAAAAATTCAAAATGTCATGGCTGATTTCCCCAATATTCAACTGGCTCTTGTCAATGCCGATCACGTTCCGGAAATTGCAGGGCGTTTTACCATTTTCACCGCCCCCGTTTTGTTGTTATTTGTAGATGGGAAAGAAGTACTTCGGGAAGTGCGATTTGTTCATGTCGAGCCGTTTCGGGAAAAAGTGGAAAAAATTTATTGGTTAACACAAGAATGAGGATGACTCAAAAGGTCATTAAAAAATGACCTTCTCTAGCCATCCTCTTTTTCTACTATGAAACTTAGTTTTGTTGGATAATTATTTTGTAAAGAGGTATCTAAGCGTTGTCTAAAATGGCCAGAATTTAAAGATATTAAACAAACAATAAAAGATGTGTCTCTCCACACAAAAAACAGAAGCCCCAACAAGCTTCTGTCATAAAATAGAACTATTAACGGCTTAATGCCCGTAGCATAAAATCATCAACATCTTTTTCAGGACCGATGAATTCAATATTTGTACCGATTGCTTCAAAATGTTTGCGGGCAAATTCAATTTTTGCTCTTTCTTTTGGACGTAAGAATTCCTCGATTTGCGTTCCTTTCGTTTCGAGTACGAAGTATAGTTTTTCTTCACCATCTTTGTCCACGACAAGGGCCCAGTCAGGATTGTAAGAGCCTATAGGAGTGTCGATTTTAAACCAGCTTGGCAGTTTAACATATACTTTGACGTTTTCATCGTTTTCAAAACGCTGAGCGAAACTCGCTTCAATATCCGAATCATAAACGATATGGTCATAAGGTGATTTTTCACTTTGGATGGCATTATCATTTAGATACGCAATCAGTTCTTCGCTTTGGAACAACTCCACCGCATAATACGAATCCTCTCCAATTTTGTAATATTTTACTCCGTCTTTTAAAAGTAGCTTCATTTCACGTTGGATGATATTTGTCACTTCTTCAATAAACTTTTGAGGATTGTTTTTAAAATCTTCTAATCGCTTGCAGCCAACCAAAATTTTCACTATCGTTTTTCGCGTTAAATTTGTCCGATTTTGCAATTCCGTAATAACATCTGGCAATGTATGATGAGTGGTAACATAGTCTTCAACTCTTTGACTAACTATTTGCCCCTGAATCCCCTCTACTTTGTCCATAGTCACTTGTTCTTTGCGACTTAAAATACGAATTTTTCCAATATCCGGCATTTTTTTAATGCTTTCAATGCTTCTCTTGATTAATGATTCGCTATCGAATTCCACAGAATAAACTGTTTTGTATTTAATTTTATCCCATAACTCAAGGAATTCTTTACTATCTAATATCGCTTTATTCAACTGTACTTTTCTCTTTTTAGTTCCGTCCTTTATTGGCAATTGTTTTAAATAATGATTAATTTCTTTATATATGGACGGCTGCCAAGGTTGAAATTCATCACTTAGATTTAAATTATAGTTTTCAAGGTCTTCTTTTAATTGTTGAGTTGCCTTTCCATGATGATCGATGTAATTCTTTTGTTTTAATTCTTCATATAGTTTAGTTGATAAATCATACCCCATCTGTACAGGTTCTTCAGTATTCTCATCAAAATAAACTAATTTAGCAAAGACATGTTTTTCGAATTTACCAAATGTGACTCCTGTCTCTTCTTCCATCTCTTTTTGTAAATTGGCTACAAATTCTTCGTACGATTCATTAGCCATAACCGTTAACGTATTGATGTTATAATCTTGAACACGTTCACCGTTTTGATCAACCGCTAAGCGTAAGCCGCGTCCAATCTCTTGTCGTCTTGACACATATGTTCCTGACGAATCTTTTAACGTACAAATTTGAAACACATTCGGATTATCCCAACCCTCGCGAAGTGCAGAGTGTGAGAAAATAAATCTTAGTGGATTATCTAAACTTAATAATCGCTCTTTATGTTTCATAATCAAATTATAAACATCGCTATCGGCTTGCGTATTTCCCTTTGTATCTTTTAATTTTCCTTTTTTATCTTGGGCAAAATACCCGTTATGTACTTTTTCTACGTCCATATTGACATCGATATCATTAAATAATGTATGATATTTTGGTTTTTGAATTAATTTATTGTACTCTTCTTCAAACATAATGGCATATTTTCCTTTTACAGGATTACCATCTTTGTCATAATCTCGATAGTTTGCCACTTTATCAATGAAGAAAAGACTTAATACTTTTATTCCACGTGGAATAAGACGTAATTCTTTGTCTAAATGTTCTTCAATCGTTTTGCGTATTTGATATCGTTTTATTTCATCATCATCAATATCACCAATGACATCGCCTATCCGCAAATAATGACCGTTTACTTCAATAGATTCATTACCTTTAGTCCAATCAATTTGTTCAACAATATAACCACGGTATAATTCGCGTTCTCCCGAAATATCGTATAAGTCATCTCCATATTTGACTGTTCTGGTTTTCCGCTTTACTTTTCCACGTGATTCAACATCAATCTCAATTTTTGCTTTTCCTTCTTTTACTTCGAGTAATTTAATATAAGGTAAATTATAGGACGGTTCCGAACGGATAGACATTACTTCAATTTTCTTCACAAGTTTTTGATTATACGCATCAACCGCATCAAGACGATAAATCATATTATATTTATCAACATGGGTAGCGGAATAACGCAACGTACATAACGGATTTAACGACTTTATCGCCATTTTCGACTTTGGTGTCGTATCGACACTTTGTGGTTCATCAATGATAACAATCGGATTCGTTTGTTGAATAAATTCAATAGGTTTATAACCGTTTAAACGATCGTTGGTTCGGTGAATAACATTCGCTTTATCCTCTTTATCTGGGTCTTCAAAACTCTTGCGAAACGCATCAATATTAATAATCATCACTTGAATGGTTGTCGCAGTAGCAAAGTTTCGAACTTGATCTAGCTTTTGTGAATCATAAATAAAATACTCTAACGGAGTATGATCATACAATTCGTTAAAATGCTCTTTTGTAATTTGAAGTGACTTATATACTCCTTCCCGAATCGCCACAGAAGGCACAACAATGACAAACTTCGTAAAACCATAATGTTTATTTAATTCGTAAATCGTCCGTAAATACACATACGTTTTTCCTGTCCCTGTCTCCATTTCGACAGTAAAATTCATTCCATCGAGCGTCTCACTACGCGGTAAGCCGTTTTTCATTTGGATTTCTTGCACATTTTTTAAGATTTCATAAGACGTAAGATCTAAACGGTTCCCTATGCCTAATGCCGTTTGAATCATACCAGCTTCTTCTTGATTTCCATAATAAACGGTAAAATTGGACTGTTTCATTTTTTGTCCATTAAATATTTGCACAACGGAATCAATCGCCTGTCTTTGATAGTCTAAATCAGAAATGAACTTTAATTTCATGTCTTATACACTCCTAACATCTGTGATTCCGTTCTTTTTCAAAGTTTGAATGGCGTTTGTTTTTACTGAATCGTTGATGAAACCAGATTCTTTGAAAATGACTTTTGGCTGCATGTGCTCTGACCGATGTTTCATCATCTCATTCACTATATCTAAATCAATTTCATTTTCCAGGCATAATAAAACAGAACCAAAACCGACGTTATAAATAGTTTTACCATTATAGTCAATCTCTTCAATTGGCGTAGTGATCGGCAAACCGATTTTTAGTAAAATTTCATATAATAAGTCTTCTTTTGTACGGTCTTCTTTTATGTTATCCTGCAGGTCGAAAAGGGTTTGCTCCAAGTTCTCAAAATCAGGGTCCCAAGTTTTGACGTTAGAAGAATCAAGCTTAAACACTTTAAAACCAATATCTAAATCCGTTTTTCCTGTTTCTTGAACAATTTTTTCACCAGCGCGGCGAATGCGTTCTTTCCCGATTTCACAAATGTTTTTATATCCCGCTTTATACGCCTCTGATTTTTCATCAGTTAACTCAGGCAATTGCACCATAATAAACTTACGATTACCGCCGTCTTCCGCATTTAACTGCATAACGGCATGTGCGGTTGTTGCTGAGCCTGAAAAAAAGTCTAAAATAATACTATTATTGTCAGCATTCGCTACCTGAATGCATCTTTTTATTAATTCTAATGGTTTAGGTGTGTCAAATCCTTTATTCCCCAACAAACTTTTCACTTGCAAGGAAGCTTTCTTATTTCCTTCAATATCATCCCATAAAGGAGAAGGACGTTTTGTTCTCCCTTCAAGATAATATTTTACATACGGTACCCATCCTTTATCATCTATTTTTTTCCAATAAATCATATTTTCACTTTCTAATTTTTTATAAGTATCCTTTCCAACTCTCCACCGACTCTCGTATCCACCGGGTCCTATTGGAACTACCTTAGTACCGTCTGGTGCCAAAATCTCATAATACATGTTAGGTCTGTCTATTCTTCTGTCTGCACTTCCTGTTTTTCTAAGCTGTAAAATTGAAAATTTCCCCTTTTCGTCTTCTAAATTAAAGCGACTCTCATCTTCCTCTGATAACGGAATTCCACCAATTTCAAAGTCAATATCCTTTGAATAAACCAAAATATAATCAAAAGAACTTCCAAAACCTCCACTATCTTGTCCAGTAGTTGTACCAGTTGCTCTAACAACATTTCCTAAAAAATTATCTTCTCCGAAAATCTCATCACAAATTTTCTTTAAGTTAAATAACTCTTTGTCATCAATACTTATAAAGATAACACCATCATCTGTTAACAAATTTCTAGCTAATTTCAAACGGGGATATATCATATTCAACCAATCAGTATGATATCTTCCGTTTGTTTCCGTATTTGCTTTCGTTGTTTGCTGAGTCATTTCTTTGTAATTTTTAATATTATCACGGAAGTCATCTTTGTATACAAAGTCTTTCCCCGTATTATACGGTGGGTCAATATAAATCATCTTTATCTTCCCAAAGTACGATTTTTGCAACAACTTTAGTACTTCGAGGTTGTCTCCTTCAATATAAAGGTTTTCCGTTGTATCCCAGTTTTTACTTGATTCTTTGTCTGGTCTAAGTGTTCCCGTTGACGGCGTTTGTGCAAGTTTCATTGCCTGCGTTTTGCCGTGCCATGTGAATTCATATCTTTCGTTCCGTTTTTCGATTTCTTCTCCAAGCACTAGTTTTAACTTTTCAAAATCAATTTTTCCTTCTGTGACAACTTCCGGGAATAGCTTCTTTAATGATTCAATGTTCGTTTTAACTAAATCCAATGATTTCCCATCCAGTCTATTCATAGTTGTTCCCCTTTCACAACAATTGTTGTTTCATCTGCTCAATTTGTTTTATCAATTGTTGAATCTTAATGTTATATTCAACTTTTCGATTAAACTGGGTTTCCTTTTTCATTTTATTTTTCCATTTAGTAATTTCATTTTCTAGCTCTGTGATTTGCTGAATGAATTGTTGTTGCTTTTCATGCTGCTCTTCATCCTTAATCACATGAAATTGACCTGTAATGGCTGTATTCTGAAATGCTTGCACAGCTAAATCGATTTCTTTATAAAACTCAAAGAAATTGTAGAACGATATGTTCGTTACATGGATTGCCTTTATAAACTGCTCGACCGTCTCATCATGATTGTCTAGATCCATCCAAGGAGTATAATGAAACTGTTCTAATACGACTTGCGATGAATCCACTTTATTTAACCGTTTTAAGCAGGTACCGACTTGAATATGATCTTGCTTTTCAAAGACAATCACCACAGGGTTCGGAAGCGCCCCTTGGATGATTTCACCGATGACCGGCAGATGATTGTCTTTCGCTTCCTCCCTCAGTTGAATCGTAATAAACATAACCCCTTCATAATGGTATTCTTCGTTGATAAATGGCTGGATATTGATCATACTAGGGGTTAATAAATAAGTTAATTCGATTCGTTCAATATATTTTGTAATGAAGTTTTTTTCTTTCTTGTTTAAATCGGCGAAATCATAAAACATCTTTTTATCTAATTTTTTATAGAGCGGACGAACTTTATCGTCCAGCCCAATCATACGGTAAAACATTAATCCAGCCATCACTCTCACCCTTTTATAATAAGATAAGAAATGATTTCAAAATCCTGCAAACTTGTATTCGCATTTGTCACAAGGCCATCTAAGTTTCCTAAGCTAAAAATATTCAGTGTCAATTGCTGATCAATTTTTCCCACAATATCTTCAACCGCTTTTTCTAATAATGCTTTGTATTTTCCCATTTCTTTTCCGTTGTTTGTTTCTTCATAAAACGTAGCATATAAGTCTTCTTCCACTTCCTTTTGTCCATTACATAACGAACGATAGATATCGAGAATTTTCTTGATATGGACTTGGTTATATAACACTTCACCGTCTTCTTTCACATAAACCAAATAATATGGATGAAGCGCATTTTGCTCACTAGACGCTGTGAAATTATTGATTTGTTTCAAGCAGAAAATAATCCCGGGCTTAATTTCTTCTCGCAGTTTTTCATTTTTATTCGTTGTAATGCTAAATAAACCTAGAGGGGCATTCTCGATTACATCTTTGTTTTTCTTCATGAAATTTAATAAATCCATTCGAAAATCATCCATAGTGAAATCCGTTAATGAAATATTCCCAGAAATATCTTCTAAATCAATGACTTCGTTTTGTAATTTTTCTAGTTGTTTACGGCGATATTCGAGATCTTTCATTTCGTTGCTGTTGTCGGCGATAACGTTTTCTTCACCGGTGGAAGAAATATCAAGAATGGTCATTCGGTCTTTGACCCTGCCGACTAGATTAATGTATTCATCTAACTCCATCGATGGCCAAAAGTTCACTAATTGAATACGTTCATTTTTACTTCCTAGCCGGTCAATGCGTCCAAATCGTTGAATGATACGCACTGGGTTCCAGTGGATATCATAGTTGACGAGATAATCGCAATCCTGCAAGTTTTGCCCTTCCGAAATACAATCAGTTGCAATGAGAATATCAATCTCTTCCGTCATATTCGGCATGACTTTTTCTCTCTCTTTAGAAATAGGCGAAAAGTTCGTTAATACGCTATTGAAATCGACTTTTTTCATCTTCAATGTTGTCTTTGGATGATCAGAACCTGTAACAACAGCAGAGTGCAGCCCGAAATTATGTAAAATCCACTGATGTAAATTCTCATATAAATATTTTGCTGTATCAGCAAACGCTGTAAAAATTAATAATTTCTTATTTTGACCATTAATTGGATTCTCAATTTTCGTTTGAATAATTTCTTTGAGAGCCAATAATTTTTGATCACGATCAGGAGTGATTCGCTTAGCACGTTTTAACAGCTTTACTAAAATGTCTCGATCATACAATAAATCTTCTTTCCAACGAATTAAATCAATATCTTGAAGCAAAATTTTTACTTTTGATCCAATTAAAGCATCTTCAAGTTCAGGATCGTCCAAATCAATATCATCATCGTTTTCAATGGGTTCAAAGGATGAATGATAATTTTCGATTTTACGGATATGTAAATCAATTTTCTTGATAATGCTTTCTAATGTTAACGAAAAAGAATGAATACTGCTCTCGAGCCGTTTCAGCAAATTCGTTTTCATTAAGTAAACGAGGTTGTTTTCACGGTCGGTTTGTTTCAAAACTCGCCCGTTTGACACTTTTGTATCGTACTTCTCATAATAAAACGATCTTAAATTGCAATATTAAATGCAACAAGTATTGAAAGACCAGATAACCCATGATTAAGTAGAATCGGGACACTCTGCGCGACTTGACGTGGAGTGGTGGGCATGGTAGCCTGGTTGGCCCAGCCAGTACCGTATACCTGGCTTCATGGCTGGTAGCCATGCCCGCAGAGGCTCTTTGTCAAGTTGCTAAAAACCAACCCTTTGGGTTAGCTGGCTTAAGGTTAAGAAGCTAAGCCAGCTAACTCTATTTGGAAACACTCCTCAGGTGTACGATAATTGAGGATCTTCCTTGGAAGATGGTTACACCAATTTTCAACATAGGTAATGGTTTCGTCTGCCACAGAGGAAATGGGTCTCCCCTTTGGTATGAAGCGCCTAATAAGGCCATTATGACGCTCGTTGGTTCCTCGTTCACAGGATGTGTAAGGGTGTGTAAAATAAACCTCTGTTAGATCTTTTTCAACACTAAGGCCGAGGTCAGCAAATTCAGAACCGTTATCAGCCGTAATGGTTTTAAACACTTTAGAGAACCGATTACCATAAGACACTTTCAACTGAGATATGACTTCTGAAACGGATAGACTATCCTTGGCTGTCACTCTCAAAATTATTTCTTTACGGGTTTTGCGCTCAGTAAGAGTCAATAAGGCCTGATCTTTAGTCTTCTTGCCTATAACCGTATCAATTTCCCAGTGACCAAACTCTTGGCGTTCATTGACTTCAATTGGTCGCTCATCGATACTGCGTCCTAAGATCTTCTTATTCTTCCGGTTACGTTTTTTCTTGGTGTTCAGGGTAATTTTCATAGGTAGGTCAATGTTTTTAACGCCTATAAGTCCTAGATCAATATAGTTATAAAGGGTCTTGGTGCAAACCATTTTGTCTTTGAATTTCCCATCACGTTTGGCTCTCCCACATACCGCATCAGGAGACCATTTCTTATCAAGGATCTGAGTTTCGGCATACTTAATAAACTCGATGGCATCGTCTAGTTTTAGCTTGCGGCCACAGGCTTTCCTGTTTCTCTCATAGAGAAGTTGACCTGTGTCTGGAAAATAGACATGAACAATTTTCCCGTTGCTTTTTCTTTGTGGCACTGTACCTCTTCTTAACTCACGGGAGATGGTGCTTTTGTGACAACCAACATAATCTGCAATCTCCTGTTGAGTCTTACCAGCAGCGTGTAAGGCCGCAATTTTCCCACGGTCATAAGCCGTTAAGTGTTTGAAATGCCGAGCTCCTATGGTAGAATTAGTAATTGCCATAGATAAATCCTCCGTATCGATATTGTTTTAGTCGACTTAATCATACGTGGTTTATCTATGGTTTTTCATTTTTTATGCTTGTTGCATTTGATTATACAACTAGCCATAATAAAACGATTTCCTATGTGGTAAAATATATTTCATCGGTGAATAGATCGCAAAATGCAACCGCAAAATATCATTATTAATCACTGAAAGAGGAGGAAATTCATTTTTAACGTCGATCGTCTTTTTAATATTCATTGGCTTTAATCGCTGTGGAAATTTTCCGATGTCTTTAATGTTATAGTACTTTTCAATGTGACGACGAGAGCGAGCAATAGTGAGCGAATCAAGCAATGTAAAATAATCCCAACTTAACATATCTAGCAGTCTCTCTGTAGTTCGCTCATTTTCCGGAAGATTGCTCCATTTGTTGAATTGCGATTGCGCACGTCGAATCGTTTGGCTAATGAGTTTAATATTGGCTGTTTCTGCTAATGCTTTGTCATTACCTTCTGTAATAAAGGCAATTTGATTTTTTAAATAATCAAGCTTATTGTTGACTGGAGTGGCAGAGAGCATAAGAACTTTAGTCTTAACACCGGATTTTATAATATCATTCATTAACCGAGCATAGCGAGTAATGTGGCTCTTGCGTGAGTCATTATTGCGAAAATTATGTGATTCGTCAATGACCACCAAATCGTAATTTCCCCAATTAACATGTTCTAAATTAATCGCACCACTGTATCCACGTTCTCGCGATAAGTCTGTATGGTTTAAAAGATCATACGAAAAGCGGTCATCTACTAAGATATTTCTTTTATCATTTAAACGGTAGACTTCCCAATTTTCCCTTAATTTTTTTGGTGCCAGTACAAGGACACGATGATTTCGTAATTCATAATATTTAATGATGGCTAACGCTTCAAACGTTTTCCCAAGACCAACGCTATCAGCAATGATGCAACCTCCGTACGTTTCAATTTTATTAATGGCACCAATTACGCCATCACGCTGAAAGTCGTATAGTTTATTCCAAATTACTGTATTTTCAAATCCCGTTTTTGTTTGCAATACCTCATAATTTTTTGTATCCTGTAAAAAATCTTTAAAAAGATTGTAGAGAGTGACAAAGTAAATAAACTCGGGCGAATTTTCTTTATATAGCACTTTTAAACGCCGTAGTATTTGTTCTTTCACATCTTGTAATACATATTCATTTTGCCAAATGTCATCAAAATTACGAATTAATTGCGTATTCGTTTCTAAATCGTCAACGATATTGTTAATGTACATGCTTGAGGAGTTGCTATATCCTAATCCCGGACTTGAAAAGGGCGCTCCACCAACTAGCCCAATTTGGGTACCATCTTCATTTTTAACATGATACAATCCCCCTTGAATACGTTGGCTTGTAACGGATTTGATTTGTGCTTTTCTCTTTAACCATTTTGCAAACTGTTTGGCTATATAAGCCTGGTTTAGTTCAATTTTATATTTTTGCTCTTCTTCGACGCCGTATAAGAATGCTTCATTTTTTTCAATTTGTTCTTTTAAAATATTTTCTCCTTCAATAAAAGCAGGTTCTGTAAAAATAAAGCGAAATTCATCTAATAGTGAAAGTTCTTTTTTAATTCGACAAATGCGTATAAAGTTAAGTGAGCAGCAGCAATTGATAGCTTACTGCCCTTTGTAATACAATCTTTTAAAACATCTCCTACAAGACCACTTTGTTTATTATCAATAATTCCTCTTGCCATTTTATAATTACTCCTTTATTTGAACGCTCAACTCCAATATACCAACTCGTAAAAAGCCCTTATATTGCATAGAATAATTATATTGTACTAAAATAATAACCAACAAATTGTCGAATAATGTCGAAAATGTACAAGAGTTATAAAAAACTTTCTAAAATTCTCCACTGTAATGAAATCTTTTTACTAGTCTTGATGACATAAGAATTAACTCTAGCTCCATATAGTTACCTCACAAAAAAACAAAAGCCTCGACTCTTTTTTCGATCTGGAGTTTATTCTGATGTTTATAGGAAATTAGTTCGATCAAAGATAACGGATATTCCAAGTTCCTAATCTCCTACTTTTTTATACTAGCAAGCATTAATCATAGAGAAGAATAGAAATAATATTAAGGTTTCATATTATATTGAAGTAAATGGGACACCTCGTCCGTTACAAAAATTGATCAAAAACATCAGTAGGTTGGGAAAAGACTTATTGTTGATACCAAAAGAACAAGATTCTGTTTTTTCTTCAAATTCAGATCATATATACATATGAACACCGTCGATACGTTCATCTTGTTTGCCGTGTTATAATCACTATACCTTATGGTTTTATCCCTTTACGGAAGGAGATCACTTTTGAATATCATGAAGGAACTAATTTCTGTCAAAGAAGTCGATGATTTTGTTGACCGTCACGAGTTAGCGTTTTTATATATATCCAGAGATCGTTGTAGTGTGTGCCATGATTTATTGCCAAAAATTCAAAATGTCATGGCTGATTTCCCCAATATTCAACCGGCTCTTGTCAATGCCGATCACGTTCCGGAAATTGCAGGGCGTTTTACCATTTTCACCGCCCCCGTTTTGTTGTTATTTGTAGATGGGAAAGAAGTACTTCGGGAAGTGCGATTTGTTCATGTCGAGCCGTTTCGGGAAAAAGCGAACAAAATCTACAGTATAATACAAGAATAAGCAGCCATCTTGAAATGGCTGCCTTTTATTTAGTGAAAGCGCCAATTGCATACGCATCATTCCAAAAATGAATAACAATTTTAAATAAGTTTGTATTTTGTCCTTCCGTTTCAGAGTATGGTCCGAAGGATACTGTCACAAATTGGAATGCGCCGGTTCACAACAGCTTTTTTCTGATGCTCTTTTTTCTTTACCCTTTTCCAAAGATGAAATACTTTTTACACTCATAAAACATATTCATGATATCGTTCATAATCATCCTCAAACACTTCTATAGATAATTTTTCTTCTTCATTATCAAACGAATGTCATACGGCAGTCGAAATTTTAGAAATAAAGCTCTCTATTCATCCATCTAGTGACAGACAAAAAGGGGCACTTCGATAAGTGTCCCCCAGCAATTGACATAGACCGAAATTTATTTTTTTCAAAAACAACTACCCCACGTAATAGGGACGGTTCACCATTTATTGCTTTATACCGTTTCCAACGGTATATCATGGACTATATCCAAATTTATATTTCTAAGAAAAGGGGGAAGAATTCCACAGACGCTTACATTCACTTTTAATTGCGGAAGTGCTTCTAACTGAATGGAGTGAATTTTTGCCTCATAATCACCACGTTTCTTAATAAGTTGAAACATAAATTCACTATAAAAGGCTGGGATATAACCCAATTTCCGCCCTTCACTAGTTAATACAATTACTGCTTTTGAATCATGTACATTATCTGGCTCTAGTTGAAACTGTACCTTTTCTCCGATTTTCAGTTGTCCAACGATCTGTTCTCCTTCATAATATTTCCATCCAGCGATGTAAAAATTAAAGTCAAAGTAATTTCCGTATACATAAATAGGGGCAACAAACTCATATGAATCAGTTGCAAGCCTTCCGCCGGTAACTCTCAATAAATCCATTTCCGTATAATCGTTGGACAAACCGTGTGTTCGTAGAATTTCCTGGAAATCTGGTCGCCGATGATCCGGCAAACGACGTGCAAAAGGACCGAATAACTTATCAGAAATATATGTTTTATCAATATCTCGAAATGCCAGATGCGGTTGATATCCGTTCTCTATCGCTTCTAATAACCCTCTTCTTCGTCTAATCTTATTATAATAAAAAACATATTTATCTTCATTGTGTACTAAATTCCCGATATGATAACGTTGTCGAGTACGTTCATTTTGCCAAATGAGCCAAAGCACAAAAGGACGAAACATTATTTCACCTCCGTATACCAATTCATTAACCATTCTTTCCGATATTTTAATAATTGTAATACCCATTCTTTATAAACTCTATTCATTACCTTGTCTGAAATCGAACTTAAAATATCAGATATTTCGTTTTTATTTATTTGACTCATTCGTTCAATCATTTCTTTCATTTCGCACGGGAATAATTCGTTAATAAAAGTTAACAATTCTCTATACTTCGGTTTGTGAAAGCTTCAAACATTCTTTGATCTCGAAACATTTTCAAAATACGCTCTTCCCTTAATTGATATCCTAATGATGCCCCATTATCGTATATAGGAGCAAGCTGATAATTTGATTGATCAACAATGAGTCCCCAATTATCGCAATGTCGATCTTGATTAGCAATGAACGCATCGAATACTGGAATTTGTATAAAATCTCTTTCGAGGCTAAATTCAGATAATACTTTTATTATATTCGGAAAATCGTAATATTTTAAACTATATCTATCAAAATCCTCCGCAATGGCAAAAAATAAATCACCGCCTTCATAAAACTCTTCCCCATCACGGATGAAGTTTTCCGATAAAACACCTAATACACCGTTATACATCGCTAAATCAGCTTTCATTGTTTTTAAACCTATTTTTTGTCCAATTTTCGACGCAATTACCTCTGCCCAAGCTTCTCCTGTACTCTCCTTAGGTATTTTAAACAAATAAGTACGTCTGTTCATCGGATTAATCAACCAAAACTTCTGCCTAGTTCCTGAAGCTTGTTTTTCATCATCCTTTTCCCACCGACTAACATCAATCAGACTCATGAGCGAAATCCTCTTTCTTTATTTTTAATCCAATACCTTAATTTGACTAAAATCAGAAGACAACGCACTATCAACCAATCCTATATTTGGTGGCTTAGTCACAAGTTTCTTAACCACTATCATTGAATTCCTAACATGATCAAAATATATTTACCGTTAGCTTTTACAAACATTATAGCATGTCCAGACTCACTATAACTCATTAAGAAATACCCCATATTTTTCGGATGTACTTTGTATCAGATAGAGACTTCTTGGCTCATTTCGTAGCTCTTTGCATCTTTTATTTACAACGTAACATTGTTATGTTACACTTTTTCGTGTGAAGGAGGTGCCAAGCGGTGGAACAAGAGTTGATTTCTAAAAAAGAGTTGCTCGAATTAACAGGAATTTCTTACGGACAGCTGTATCGTTGGAAACGAAAAAAGTTAATTCCCGAAGAATGGTTCATTCGAAAATCGACTTTTACCGGACAAGAAACGTTTTTTCCGAAAGAAAAAATATTAACAAGAATAGAAAACATTAAAAATATGAAAGACGATTTATCGTTAGATGAATTGGCGAGTATGTTTTCTCCTAACCCCGCAGACATCACACTCAAAAAAGACGAACTTCTTAATCGAAACATTATTTCGTTAATGACATTGCGTTTTTATAAAGAACAAAAAGGGGAACATGATACATTTTCATTTGCTCAACTGTTTCAACTCTATGCGCTGGAAAAGCTTCTCCAATCCGGAGACATCAGTTTAGAAGAGGGCAAAATCATCTTGAATGTATTAGAGACCCATTATCCAAAACTTCAAGGTCGGAGTGGTGAATTGATTTTGATACGAAAAATGGGGATATCGACCTGTATGATAGTGGCAAACGGAAACGATGTGTATTTTGAAGAGGAAATAAAAGTGGTGGCCCGTCTTCATTTACCAAGCTGTGTGGAGGAATTAAAAATGAAAATACTGGAGGGATAACGGGTGGAAAGACAGGATTTAGTGATCGCTGGGTTCGGGAATTCTTCCGGCGGAAATTACAACCTAGTAAAAATTTCCGGAAATGGTGAATTGCAAGGCGATCTTGATTGTATCGAATTGAACATTCAAGGAAATGCCAAGATTTTGGGCAATGTCAAATCGGAAGCAACCTATGTTTCGGGTACAGCCAAAATGAACGGAACACTGCATTCAGAGACGATGAAAATCCATGGCAGTGCTAGCATTGACGGCAATGTGGAGTGCAAAGAAGTTCGTTTTCACGGAAGCGGAAAGGTGAAAGGGAATATAACGGCGGAAGAATTGCACATTCACGGCGGAGCGACCATTGCTGGGGGTTGTTCATCAGAAGTATTTGAAACAAACGGGAGTTTCCGTGTCGGTGGATTGTTAAATGCGGGAAAAATTCAAATTCAGTTGTTAGGACATTGTCAGGCAAAAGAAATTGGCGGCGAAAACATTGAAGTGAAAAAACAAAAAAGGATATTTTTTAAAAAGTGGTTTTTCAATGCTGTATTAAACGCTGAAAGCATTGAAGGAGACGAGATTTATTTGGAGAATACAAAAGCCAAAGTAGTGAGAGGAAATCGAGTGTTACTTGGCCCCGGATGCGACATAGAATTTGTGGAATATAAAAATCATTTTCAATGCGATAAAAGATCAAAAGTCAAAACCAGCAAAAAATTATAGAGGAGGGAGACCGACAGTGGAAAATGATACGCTGCGTCATTTAACGGTGACCGGTACTGGTATTACTTCCGGGGGAACTTTCAACAAAGTAAAAATTCGCGGAGAAGGCACCATTAATGGAGACTTGGATTGCGTTCAATGGAAAGTGTTTGGAACCGCCGATGCGAACGGGTTCGTCAAGGCAAAAACGATTGACATTTTCGGTCAGGCAAATATGAAGGGAAATGTAGAGGCAGAGTCCATCAAGATTTTTGGAGAAGCCGATATACAAGGTCATGCCACGATGAAAGATTTAAACCTTCGCGGAGCCGTTCATATAAAAGAACGTTTAGTCGGAGGACATATTCATGGTTATGGCGAATTGAAGATTGAAAACGATTGTGAAGCGGATTCTATTTCCTTAAAAGGAGCCGTTGCCATTGGCAGAACGTTAAATGCAGAAAAAGTATCTCTCTATCTTCATTTTGAGGATAGCCGCATTGCGGAAATTGGCGGAGAAGTCATTCGCGTCACAAAGAGCAAAGCATTTAATGTCATCAATTTTCTAAAACGATTTAGACAGGATTCCGCCAAGCTCGTTGCAGAAAGCATTGAAGGAGATGACATTTATTTAGAATACACGAAAGCAAAAGTCGTCAGAGGAAAAGAAGTAACGATTGGTCCAGGTTGTGAGATTGACCTCGTAGAATATCAAACCAGCTTTCAACAAGATGAAAAAGCGATTGTAATAGATAGTAAAAAAGTATAGAATCGAATCGTTCCATTTAAGGGGAGGTGGCTTTCGGTGAAAAAGAAAGAAACGAACATAGCGTGGGTTGTGGCAGGTTTATTATTAGGAATTTTCGTTGCGGCAATCGATAACACCATTGTGGCAACGGCTATGGCGACCATTGTAGCGGATCTTGGAGGACTGGACAAATTTGTTTGGGTAACATCCGCTTATATGGTGGCCGAGATGGCTGGTATGCCGATTTTTGGAAAACTTTCGGATATGTATGGCCGAAAACGGTTTTTCATTTTTGGGCTAATCGTGTTTTTAACCGGTTCGATGTTATGCGGCGTTGCCCAAAACATTGTTCAGCTCAGCCTTTTTCGAGCGATTCAAGGAATTGGCGGCGGTGCGTTAGTTCCTATTGCCTTTGCCATTATGTTTGATCTTTTTCCGCCTGAAAAACGCGGAAAAATGGGAGGTTTTTTTGGAGCGGTATTTGGTTTGTCGAGCATATTCGGACCATTGCTTGGCGCTTATATCACGGATTACTTCGATTGGCGCTGGGTATTTTATATTAACATCCCTATTGGTCTTCTATCGTTCTTTTTCGTTACCTTTTTTTATCACGAATCGCCTGTTCATGCGAAGCAAAAAATTGATTGGTGGGGAGTCGTTACACTCGTTCCTGCGATCATTTGCCTAATGTTTGCTCTTGAACTGGGCGGAAACCAATTTGAATGGAGCTCCAAAGTCATCATCGGTTTATTTTCTGCTTTCGCTGTATTATTTTTGCTGTTTCTTTATGTGGAGACAAAGGCAAAAGAACCCATTATTTCCTATCATATGTTTAGAAAACGTTTGTTTGCAGCAAGCAATCTTGTAGGGTTCTTTTCCGGAGCTACCTATATAGTTGCCACCGTGTACATTCCAATTTTTATCCAAGGAGTGATCGGCGGTTCAGCAACGAATTCAGGGCTGGTTTTACTGCCGATGATGTTGGCGACGACGGTATCCGCTCAATTAGGCGGTTTTTTAGCCAATAAAATGAGTTATCGAAACGTCATGATCATCTTTACATCGATTTTCATTATCGGCATGTTTCTATTAAGCACAATAACAGTCCATACTTCTCGCCTTATGATTACCTTTTATATGATTATAACCGGATTAGGGGTAGGCGCTTCTTTTTCCGTTTTAGGTATGGCGGCTATCCACCATTTTCAGCATAAAGATCGTGGGGCGGCCAGTTCAACCAATTCCTTTTTGCGTTCGCTTGGAATGACGATCGGGGTCACGGTGTTTGGAATCATTCAAAGAAATCTTTTTAAACATAATTTAACGGACACATTCAGTGGCATGTCGCAAGCACCACAAAACTTGAATTTCAAAGATCCAAGAGCGATACTATCGCCGGACACGCGCTCCCACATTCCAGAACCAGTGCTTGATAAAATCACATCAGCGTTGTCATCTTCCATTGCCCATACCTTTGTGTGGAGTCTTATTCCAGCGCTGCTGACATTATTATTTGTAATGTTTATGACGAATGATCAACTATCCACCAATTTCAGAGCACAACCAGTTAAAATCAATGAAGGAAAATAAGGTTGTATTCTGGGGCAACAAAGCCGATATTCTCTTCATGAATGTTACAACAGATGTTTTAGATCTATCATTTTTCAACAAGACAATTGGCAACACTTTTGGTGTCCAGCATTATTAAGACACTTTGCCAGCAAAATAATAGAGTATAAACTTAAGAAAGAAAACTTGGTGTTCCATTCCCCCTTCGTCATCGTGATGGTTAGGGGGATAAATTTATATATGCTTTCTTTCCATGATTTTTAGGCCAAATTCACGTAGGAATAATGAGTAAAAAGATAAAACGTCCTCTACTTTTCAATCGGTTTTACCGTATAGATGAAGCGCGAACACGCAACAGGGGCGGTATGGGATTGGGGCTCGCTATCGCCAAGGAATTCATATTAGCCCATGGCGGCACAATAGAAGCAGAAAGCCAACCAGGCGAAGGCACCACTTTCATCACAACTTGGCGAGGAGACTCCAACTTCTAAGCGTTAGCGAAAGTTGGAGAGGAATCGCCTTCTCTCCTTTCTACATAAAATTTAATTTTCACTAATTTTATGTTATACTGTATATTAGTGAAAGGGGGTGTAATGATGAATTTAACACTGACTGCTAAAATCAAAATAAATCCTACGAATGAACAAGCAATTATTTTAAAAGAAACTATGAATGCTTATCGAAAAGCCTGTAATTTTGTATCTGAAATTATTTTTCACTCTAAAATTTTAACGCAAGCTAAATTACACAATATGACTTACAGAGACTTGCGTTCTCAATTTGGTTTGCGTTCACAAATGGCTCAATCCGTCATCAAAACGGTTATTGCTAAATATAGAACCATAAAAAGCAATGGTCACTCTTGGACATTGATATGTTTTAAAAAACCTCAATATGACTTAGTTTTCAACCGAGATTATTCTTTAAATAAAGGTTTGTTTTCTGTTAACACATTAGAAGGACGAATCAAAGTACCTTTTGAAATTAAAGGATTTGAAGAATATTTTGATGGCACTTGGACATTTGGCACAGCGAAACTTGTGTACAAGCACGGAAAATGGTTTTTGTGCATTCCAATGTCCAAAGAGATAGAAGAATGTGATCTAAAAAACATTAATCAAGTAGTTGGAGTAGATTTTGGAGTTAATTTTGTCATCACCACCTATGATTCCAATGGAAAAACATTCTTTTGGAATGGACGACGAATCAAACATCAACGTGAAAAATACAAACGATTGCGTAAACAGTTGCAACAGAAACGAACTCCTTCTGCTCGCAGAAGATTAAAAGCTATCGGTCAACGAGAAAACCGTTGGATGCAGGATGTTAACCACTGCATTAGCAAGGCACTCGTTGAACGATATGGAGCAAACACGTTGTTTGTTTTAGAAGATTTAACAGGTATTCGTCAAGCAACAGAAAAAGTCCGCAAGGAAGATCGATATGCCATGGTGTCTTGGGCTTTTTATGATTTACGCCAAAAAATTGAATATAAAGCCTTAAAACATCGAGCAAAAGTCATTACAGTTAATCCTAAATATACCTCACAAACTTGTCCAAAATGCGGACATACCGAAAAAGTCAATCGAAATAAACAAACACATACATTTTGTTGTAAAAATTGTCACTACCAATCCAATGATGATCGAGTGGGTGCTATGAATCTTCAACGAAAAGGAATTGAATACATCGTTGAAGAAACCATCCAAGCATGACTTGGGTGGTTGGGTAGTCGTCAACCTGCCCTGATGCGACACCAATTGAAGGTAGGAGTGCTTAACACGTTGGTACTACTGGGTAGTCGCAAGCTCCCACTTCAAACTTCGTCAGAAGTTAAGTGGGAGCAGTTGACGGATTGAAAACTCCGAACTCTAATTTCGAGTTCGGATTTTGTTGGATGATTCTGATTCGTATCAGCCTCTTTGGATAAAGATGCTTCCCACAACTGTATTTTCTTAAATCTGTCCCAATGCTGTAAATGTTTCAATATATGATTGCCTCTGACAAGCATTTGTTCCTATGACAACTCTATAAAAAGATTTTCTGATATATAATAAATTACAAACTGCTTGTTTCGTTCTCAACACCTTTGCTTCTAACGAGTATCGAAAATTCAATCTCTTATACCCTTTCGATCCATACACCCCCTATGATTCGTTTCACTAGTTTGCCACAATGAAAGGAGATAGTAGTATGAACCTTTCGGCTGTTTTACGAGAAGCACTTGATAAAATCAGTGACAAAACAGCGATCGTCCAATACAAAAGCGTATCTGGCGGCGATATCAATGCTGCCTATTATGTAAGAAGTGAACGACGTTCTTATTTTGCCAAAATCAATGAGCGTATTCCTCCTCGCTTTTTTCAAAGTGAAGCAGCCGGTCTTGAATTGCTGAGACAAACGAATGCGGTTCATGTTCCAAAAGTATATCATTGTGTGGAAGCAGAAGACGGATCTTATGGTTTGCTGTTACTTGAATGGATTGAAGGAGAAGAAACGGATCAAACTCCGGTTTTGCTAGGTCAGGCAGTAGCTCGCCTTCATCAATGTTACGGTCAGTATTTCGGATTAGCCGAAGATAGCTTCATTGGCCGTCTTCCGCAAAAAAACGGACAATATGAAAACTGGATCGATTATTTTCGGGAACGTCGGCTTCTTCCGCAAGTTCAATTGGCAGAACAAAAAGGAAGAATGCCAACGTACAGACTAAAGAAATTGGAAACATTGTTAGAGTCGCTTGATCAATGGCTCCCACCTACATGTAAGCCATCTTTATTGCACGGCGACCTTTGGGGCGGAAACTGGATGGCAGGCGAACATGGAATTCCTTATCTCATTGACCCTTCAGTATTTTATGGGCATTCAGAAATGGATATTGCGTTTACGGAACTGTTTGGCGGATTTCCAAATGCTTTTTATCGCGCGTACAACGAAATTCAGCCACTTTCTCCGGAATATGAGAATCGAAAAGAGCTGTATCAACTGTTTTACTTGCTCGTTCACCTGAATCTGTTCGGGGAAACATACGGAGCTTCCGTCGATCGAATCTTGCAAAGGTATGTTGGATAATTTAAAGGCGAACAGTGACCATTCCTGTTCGCCATTTTCATTGCTTTTTATTTGATATGTAGATCCGATACAGAGACTGAAGAAACTTCTTTTCCATGCGCTTCTCCACTGACATTTAAGATAATCACACCGGCAATAATCATCAAGATGGCCACCATTTTTAAGAAAGAAAAGTGCTCTTTGAAGTATAAAATGCCTATGATGGCGATAATCGCAGTACCAAGTCCGGACCATATGGAATAAGCGATGCTTACATCTATCTTTTTCAGTGCTAATGTAACTAACGTAAGGCTGGCTCCATAAAATACAAACATGAGTACAGAAGGAATGAGCTTCGTAAATCCTGCTGACATTTTCATTGAAGTTGTGCCTAAAACCTCCGAAAGAATTCCTAATAAAAGCAAAATCCAACTCATAAACGTTTCACCTCCCTTTTTCAGAAGTACATATCATGAAAGGATATTATGAAATTTTCATCACATTGATGCCTTTACAAAGAAGGGTACCATAATACATGTGCAATCGCGATAAATCTTGTTCTTGGCGCTTCGGTTTGAACTTGAAAATCTGGCCTGGTCAAACTTTGTTGAAAATAAATGATCCGTACATGATGGAAATGATGATCAGAACACAACGAATGGAACCTACAAAGGTTCCATTCGTTGTTCCAATGATATTGCTTAATATGGACGATCCCCAACGATTGCAACGCGTTCAGCCTTACGCGGATTTGGATAATAGTCCGATACCGCATAATGTTGGGTTGCACGATTATCCCAGAAAGCGATGGAGTCCTTTTCCCAACGAAAACGCACCTGATACTCAGGAATGTGAGCTTGACGGAACAAGTACTGAAGCAGCTCTTCACTCTCATCAGGGTCCAGACCTACGATTCGAGTCGTAAACGATGGATTCACAAACAAAGTCTTCCGTCCAGTTTCCGGATGGGTTCGAACGATCGGATGTTCAACAGGCGGAAATTTTTCTTGTTGAACCGCTAACTCTTCCGGTGTCAGTAAATCGCTGAAAGCAGGAGTAAAATCGTGAATGGCAGTAAGGTGATCAATACGCTCCTTCACTTCGTCAGGTAAATTATCATATGCAGCAGCCATATCTGCCCATAACGTGTCGCCCCCGACAGGAGGAACTTCTATTAATCTTAATATCGCTGCTTTCGCAGGATTGGGGCGAAAAGTGACATCCGTATGCCAAATATTTTCTTTTCCAGTTTCTTTCTTCCCCTTGGAAAAGCGAACAATTTCCTCAGATTGATCTTCTTCAACAGGATAAAATGGATGAACTTCTAATTCACCCCACAGCCGAGCAAACGCCCGCTGCTGTTCACTCGTGATTTTTTGGTTGCGAAAGAAAAGAACCTTCCATTCCAATAATGCCCGGTTCAACTCCGCCTGCAACTCTGGAGAAATTGGCTCTCTCAAATCAATTCCGATGATCTCAGCACCTATGATAGGAGTTAATGGCTTGACTTCAAATAACGAGTACGGCCGCTCCTCTACACCTTCAGGCAGACGGCGTAAAATTCGTGGACCTACATAATTATCGCGATTTTCAAATTTGAGTGGTCGTGAAAAATTCGTGTGAATTTCAGACATTTACATTCTCCTTTCATAATGAATAGATAGAGAGTGTTGAAAAGCGCTGTTGGCTTGCGCCTTTCAAACAAGCTAATATATTTCATTCAAGGCGTTTTTTGCTTTGAAATGACCTCTTATAGCGGAAATTAAATAATGCCGCAGATCATTAAATTCCTTTAAATGTTTGATTTCATCGACTGATTGATTCTGTTTTGACAATGGATTCGGCAAATCGACTACGATTCTTCCCGGTTGAGAGTTCATCACTAAAATCCTTTTTCCTAACAAAATAGCTTCTTCGACGTCATGAGTAATAAAAATGATGCATTTCTTTGTTTTTTTCCAAATATCAAGAAGATGAATTTGCATGTTTTCTCGAGTTAAGGCATCTAATGCGCTAAAAGGTTCATCCATTAAAATGGCTTGTGGATCCGCAGCTAATGTTCTGGCGATGGAGGCTCTTTGTTTCATTCCTCCTGATAGCTGATAAGGCAACATTTTGGCAGAAGCCTCCAATCCTACGAGATGCAAATAATAGGAAACGAGTTTTTTTCTTTCTGATTTTGGGACAGATTTCATTTTTAAACCAAATTCAACATTTTTTTCGATGGTCATCCACGGAAAAAGGTTATGGTGCTGAAAGACGACTCCCACATCGGAACTCGGACGAGTATGGGGTTTATCGTTGATCATGACTTCACCGGCAGTTGGTTTCTGGTAACCAGCTAATATATTTAATAAAGAAGATTTTCCACATCCCGACGGGCCTAATAAACAAACAAAATCATTGGCATCCAATCGAAGATTTATTTGGTCCAATACAGGAAGATCGTTTTTCCCGTTGGCATATTGCAAGCTAATGTTTCTCAATTCAATTAGCGGACGGTGTTGAGCTCTCTCTGAATCCTCTTTGATCGAAGCAATTGCCATGTTATCCCTTCTCCATTCCTGTTATTTGTATAAATTGCTTAGTAGACCTTTTTGATAGGTAGCTAGGCTCGGGGAAGATGGTATATTTTTCTGTTTTACCATAAAATCTCCCGTGTCTTTTAAGATTTTGGCTAATTTGCCCGGCTTCTTGGCATCACCGAAATATTCCTTTTGCTGCGAAGCATCTAACCATATAATTTGTCTCATGGTTTTTAAGCTTTCCTCAGGCGATAACCCCAATTCTTTCGAAAGCACTTTCGACGACTCTACTGGTTTGCTCCGATAATAATGGACCGCCTGATTTAAAACAGAGATATATCCTTTTACAATTTCAGGATATTTTTCTGCAAAATCTTTACTTACAATGCCAAATTCTCCCGTGACAATTCCTTTTTTCGCCAAATCTTTTGATGAAATGATGACTTTTCCTCCATCATCGATCAACTTCGTTTGTACCGGCTGCCAAATATATGCTCCATCGATATCCCCGCGTTTCCAAGCTGCATAAATGTCAGGAGGCTGCATATCAAGTAGAGTGATATTATTTTTCTTAATGTCAATCTTCTCTTCTTTCAAAGCTCCCAGTAAACTATAATGGGATGTTGAACTGAATGTCGTGGAAATTTTCTTATTTTTCAAATCTTTTAAAGAAGAAATTCCGGAATCTTTTTTAACGACCAGCGCCTCGCTTTCGCCGATAATATCGTGCAAATAATAAATTTTATAAGGCAATCCACTGGCAATGCCAATGGATCCGGGCGGAGTTCCAACGAGTCCAAAATCAATGCTCCCACTTGCCATGGCATTATTGATATCTCTGCCCGAATCAAATTTAATCCATCTAATGTGAATGTTCGGGTATTTTTTCTCCAGCAAACCTAATGCCTTGGCTAAAAGTTCTCCATTTGGAGAAACCTGGTATCCCAATCGGATCTCTTTTGGCACACTACTATTAGAAGCGGAAGCCGATGATCCCTCCTTTTGGGAAGAAGCGCTTTGACTAGAACATCCGCTCAAAAGACTAAATATACTAAATAGTAAGATAATAATAATGCTGTTTATGTTTCTCTTCAGCGCCACGCAATTTTCCTCCTTTATCATACTTCATGAGTCTTGTTTTCCAACCCAAGAGAATCGAAAATGCCAATACAATCGAATGAGGCTATCTATAAAAATGGCGATGAATCCCATTATAAAAATTCCTACAAAAACGATATCGCTTCTTAAGTATTTACTTGCGTCCAATACCATCCATCCAATCCCCGAGGTAGCCGCTACCATTTCGGCAGCCACTAATGTACCGTAAGTCACACCGATAGCTGTGCGAAGACCCGTAATGATGTCCGGCAAACTAGATGGAAGAATGATATAGAAAAAGACTTTCAGTTTGGAAGCTCCTAAAGATAATGCACCGTTGATCCGATCTTGCGGAATACGTCTTACGCCCGATACTGTCGCAATAAATAAAGGTGCAAACGCACTTAAAAACAATAAGGCGATTTTCGATCGATCATCGATACCGAGCCATAAAACAAGCAAGGCATAATAGGCTAAAGGAGGAAGCGGTCTATAAAATTCAATAATAGGATCAAATACGGCGAGTATGTATCTTGACATGCCACATAGCATTCCTAATGGGACGGCAGTGAAAAAAGCTAAAATTAAAGCGAATAATAATCGGTACATACTATCTAGAATGTGCGTACTTAATGGAGTCCCTTTATATCCATCTCTTATTAATTCCACAAATGCCGTCCAAACGGATTGAGGAGTCGGAAGAAGCAACGGATCGATCCATTTTAAGTTTGTACTCACGGTCCAAAGGATGAACAGCAGGATCACGCAGATCAATGAAATCCCTCTAGTGAATATATGACCCGTGGTGCTAGATAAACTTGAGCAAGCATAAAAATAGCCCTTGCTGGCGAATCTCCTGTAGAATGAAAGTGCGACCTACCATTCGAAAGGAGAATCCCCATGCAAGAGCACTTTCATTTTACTACAGATCGGGCCAAGATTCAAAAGCAATATGCCGCCATTTTCGTTTTTGTTTCTGCTCAACTTTCATGCATTCAGGTGCATCTTCATCGTCGAAATCGCCATTTGGTCAAGCAAGAGGACGCTGTCATCATCGCCATTCATCTTTTAGGAAAGCTGCTCGGTTTTACTTCTGAACGGGCGTGGCATCGTTTTGTCACGGGAAATTTGTTCACAAACGGCTCGTTTCTTGAACGCTCCCGATACAACCGCCGTTGCCGGGCGCTTGGTTTCGCCATCAAATGGATCCGTCATGAGCTGGCAAAACGCGGTCAACATCATGCCTATGCCGTCGTTGACAGCTTGCCGCTCCCGTTGTGCCATACGGCAAGAATGCATCGCGTCAAACGGTTTCAAGAGATCGCCGACATCGGGTATTGCGCTTCCAAAAAGCAATGGTACTACGGGTTGAAGCTGCACCTTCAAGTGACCGATCAAGGGCTGCCAATGGGGTATGTGGTGACGGAAGCATCTTGCCACGATCGAATCGCAGCCGAAAGCGTGATGACTCAAATTCCTCATCCCTATAACTTTGGGGACAAAGGATTCATTAGCCGTGACTTGCAAAAAAGGCTGTACGAAGAATACCAAATGGCGCTTTGGACTCCGTCTCGAAAAAACCAGAAACATCGTGCGTCTGAGACATGGGAGCAGTGGATCCAACAAAAACGCAAAGTGATCGAGACGGTGTTCTCGGTTCTGGTTGACCACTATCGCATCACGGGGATCCGAGCCAATTCGATTATCGGATTTGAAGTGGCACTAGACGGTATATTGTTAGCTTATTCCCTGGTTACACTTGGGCTAGTTGAGCGCTAAAGCTCAACTAGCACCACGGGTTATATGATTTTTAAATACAAATTTTGGCACCATCTCACATCCCTCTCACCATGAATTGTAGCTGGCCGGAAATTATTAAATTCTCATATGATTACTTGGAAATATGGTAACAAGCGTTTTTTTATTTGTCAATCTTTTTTGAATATTGTTTTTTCAATTATCACGATCAACAGCACCACAAAGCGATATATAACGAAAAAAATTCCTTCTACTCGGTTTTTTATTTATCGCGATTTAATTAAAATCCTTCAAAAGTTGAAAATTCCTTTATTTTTACAGCGAAAATTTCTACACAAACGGATTCATCCTTACCTGCGTCATTTCTTGTCATCTTTCCTGTTTTATGATTATAATAAAATGGAATAGCATAAAATAAAAAAGGACATTGGCGGTCACCAATGCCCTAACATACACAGCTTACTGCAAGAAGTGCAGTGGCCCTCGTATTTGCGAATATGACCCACCCTTACTTAGGCTCGGCAGGGTGGGTTACTTTTTGTCTTTCGACACAGAAATGACGGCAACGATTAAGGCCGCAAACGAAATCATTAACGTCAACGCATCGGAAACCGTCATCATCAGTGATACCCCCCTTTCTTCAAGGGAGTAATCACTGCCCACCCTGCATGCAGCTGTGCAAGTTTATTATATCTTACATAATTTCCAATTTTTTATTTTTAATCCAAATGATGTAAACTTTCACCGTGGCTGGAAAAACAATAAAAACGCTCTAACCTAAATCACTAAGAACTGCATTTCAAATACCCTTTCACGGGAAAGCTAAACATCCTTATCCATTTATTGACAACGATGACTTAAAAAATGATCTTCGTTCTTGTTTTGGTCCTGCCCTCCCATTTTGCGATGAACGTTTTTCGCCTGATCTACGCTTCCTACCCTTCTGCCCACTCAGTTACGTTTCTTAATTCCTGTTTGCCTTATTTCTTTATTTTCGAATTTTGCCGGCAGTGCTTTCATAAAGTCTTCATCATTTATTTTCAAAGCACGTAATAAGATGATCATATACACATCTCGTTTCCATTGGTATGACCTCTCAAGATTATCTATTTTCCATGTTTTCAAGACTCAGTGGACTTCGTTTGGAACACTAAACGTCACACTTGCCATCCCTTTCATTTAACAAAATGTTTTGTTGAGGGAGGGGGAGACATTTTGGGGCTGATAAAGAAAAAGAAAAAACGGAATACACCCCCATTTCTTCTTGAAATCAATGAGGAGTTAAAGAAAAAGGGCAAAGGTTTCAAAATGGCCGCGGTAAATGAATCTGATTTAACGATAGAGGAAAGAAAACTCATCCAACAAATACTCATCCAAACCGAAATCAAAAATCAAAACAATATCACCAGAACGAAAAGCTACTTGGATGTTTATTTGCGTCATCCGGAAATTCATTGGGCGTTTTTGGGACATATGGTTTCCAGAAACGGCGGTTGGAATATGACTGACTTAAAAGGTGATCTCTTGTCCCATTTATTAACGGAACAGGAACAACAATTTTTCTTTTCCTTTTTGGAACGTGGAAATTGGCTTATTTTTCAAGATATATACCCGCAGTTTTTGCTTTATGAAGAAAGCATAAAAAGAAAAAAACCGCTTTTTTCCCTTCTCCCTTTTTTTCATGTCTCTACTTTTATGGAAACGATCTGGAACCACTTTTGGAAATATCGTGACCCTTATATTCTCGCCATTGCTCTTGTCATAAATGAACAAAGCTACTTAGAAAAGCGAGTCATTCAAAATGCTCTTTTTCAAAAAAACGTCTTTCATACAATAGAGTTTAAGCTTCAAGATTTTCTTCGATTAAACCATATTTTGTTTCCTTACTATAAAGAAAATGAGAAACGAAGTATCGGTCTTATGGGGCAAACATTGCAACGTTTCGATTCCCTTCATGAACGGATTTTATTAGGAAAACGGTTATATTCCTTGCTTTTTTATAATAAAGAGGGGGTAGACACATTCATTCGTTGGGCCGTTTCTTGCCCTCACACTGGATCTCGCAAAGATTACTGGCCCCACCTATTTCATGACGTTCGTGAATCGATTCCGGGCCGGCCCTATCGACGCCGTATGAAAAACGGCCAAATACAAAAAGGGGTCCCTCGAATCTATAGTCCAAGATTAGAGTACGCATGGAAAAACGTTTCACATGAGAAAGCAGACATTGGAGATTGGTTCCATGACTGGACGATTACGGATTATTTCAACAAGCTAGATGAAGAAATAAACGGGGAGATTGCCGATGAATATTGTGAAACGATCGAAAAAATGGAACTTGCGGTTATCGCGAAAAAAGCCATTTTCCGTTAAAAGCAAAACCATTGCTGCCTATATTTTGACCGCTTTGTTCGCCTCATGGATAGGAACTTATTTGGATCTTTATTTTGTCGGAAACGAGTGGTACAGCTTTCCGTTAAGACCCTATTCAGCCATTTTCACCATCAACATTGTATTTACTCTTATCGGCTTGCCCATTTTCACCTTTTGTTTTCTATATTTTATGGAAAAGTTAAACATTTGGAAAAAAGGGGCTTTTATCATCATGGCAAGTCTAGCAATGTCATTTGTTGAAAAACAATCAGAAGCATTCGGGTGGTTTGTTCATCATAATCAATGGAAACATTCCTATTCTTTTTTTGGATATGGTCTTTTTATGATCATCGTATGGAAGTTCTTTCGATGGATGAATTCAATCATGAGTTAAATAATAAAATGTCTTTTCAAGAATAATGGTTTTGTGGCTCTCTTCCGCATGTAATCTTTATAACAGTACACTATTAGAAAAGGTTTGCAGTCGAGAGCCGTGGACATGAATTTTGCTTTAATAAAATTTGAGTGCGGATTAGCGACGTTTCCGTCCTCCGACTCATTCTTTATCCTGGCGTCCAGTCAAGATATCTATACTTTGGATGCATTTGTAGTAATTCTGATACGGTCACAAATTTATATCCTCTTTTTTGAAGTTCCGGTAAAATTTTTTTTAGTGCTTCAATCGTTTGACGACGGTCTCCGCCGTTATCATGAAATAAGACAATATCCCCATTTCGGGCGTTAGATAAAACCTTTTTTACAATATTATGAACGCCCGGTTTTTTCCAATCATACGTATCTTGATGCCATGACCACATCACAACCGTATAACCTTCTTGGTTCGAAACATTAATAATGGTTTCATTATAATAACCTCCTGGCGGGCGAAACAATTTAGGAGAATATCCAGTCAGTTGCGTAATCGTTTGTTTTGTTTTTCTTAATTCATTTCTAATTTCTTCCTCGTTCAGCCCCCTAGAAACGGAATGATGGTATGTATGGTTCGCTAATTCATGTCCTTCCAAAATTTCTCGTTTCACTACATCAGGATGAGCTTTTACACAGGTCCCCACCACAAAAAAGGTTGCTTTAGCATGATATTGTTTTAAAATATCCAGAATTTGCGGAGTATATTTTGAACTAGGTCCATCATCGAATGTCAATGCAATGACTTTCTGTTTGGTCGGTATTTCCCAAATGGCTTTTCCGTGTTCTTCATAAAACTTTCGGCCTCTATTCAAATCGTTCGCTTTTACGAAAACTGTACAAATAAACGACAGAGCAACCGAACAACCTATGATCAAGATACACCATAGGACGAACTTTTTGTTGATCATCAAGCAACAACACCTTTTGTGTAAATTCGTTGTTTAGGTTAGGATGTTTCAAAATCATGTCTGCAAGAATGATTCTTCCATTGTTATTTTTCACATCCATTCAAATGGAAAAAATTCAAGCGCCGTTTACATACGATGCCAACAAAGAATGGAACTCTCTCCCAATTCACATCTGTCAAAAGCGGAGCAATATCTATGGACCCTTCAACAAGAAACGTTGAACAGAAGGGAGTTAAAACAAACGAAATAACATCGGACAGCAACATACGTTTCATGGAAAACAAAAGGGATGATATCAGGTTTTACACTTTTAGATAATAGAAACGTTCTTTCGTTCGCTATTCACATCACGCATCTTTTACTCATTTTTCGTCTCCCTTATTTTGTCCAGATGATTAATTTTTATCGAAAACAGATTATGCCAAAGCAACTGGACAAACATTGTTGACTACATTGACAGAAGTGCATTTCATTAATGAGTCATTTTTATTCCATTCCTTTATTCAAACAGTTTTTTTTGAGAGAGAGGTGGTTTCCCCTGACCTTTACATCAGAAAGAACCAGAGCCGGTTTTGCTCTGGTTCTTCGACTTTCATCCATCTTATATAATCTTGTTAAAATCCGCTCTGCATCCCTTCTCAAACGGGTGTAGACAAGAGATCCTTCAGCTGGGCATCGATGTAATTTTTGTCTTCTTCAAAAAATCCCATCATGGTGAAGTGTCCCCACAAGCTGGGAATGACTCGCAGTTCGCTGTTAGGAATCATCTCTTGTTCGGCTTTGCAGTCTCGGACAGGGAAGAACATGTCTTCTTCAAACGGCATAACATATACTTTCGCTTGAATCCGTTCCAAAGCCGCTTTCAAGTCTCCGCCGGTGTTGCGGCTCACATCTCCCCGCTGCCATTTCCATGCCATACACAGCAAGTTGTTTGGATCCATCGGCAAAAACCAATTATCCCAGTATCCCACCAAAAAGTCGTCCAAAGAGGAGAAGCCGAGACGACGCCACTGTTCCTGCTTGTAAAACTCGGTACATAGCCCCATCACTGCCCAAATTCGGGAGTGGCGGCGCAAACCACGGTGGACTTGTTGATGATCTTCATACCATCCGTCTTGAAATGCAGGGTCAGAAGTGATTGCCTCGATTAAAGTTTCGGTAAAAAGAAAATCGTGAGGTGTATTTTTAGCCGTCCCGCCAATCGGAGCCGCTCGCTTCACCATTTCCGGATACCGCACCGCCCATTCATAGGTCTGCTGAGCCCCCATGGACCAACCGACCACCAACTGCAAAGTGTTGATTCCGAATTTTTCGGTGACCAGTTTATGTTGAGCCCGGACATCATCGCTGATCCTCACCTTGGGAAAAGCCCCTCGGCCAAATGGAAACGGAGTATTGTGAGGTGAACTGGATAAACCATTGCCAAGCTGATTCGGTAGAATAATGAAGTATTTGCTTGGATCTAACGCCATCCCCTCTCCGATATAAATTTCCATCGCCTTGTGGGTTCCGGAATACATGTGGGGAAACAGGATCGCATTATCCTTCGCTTCATTCAGCTTGCCGAACGTTTTGTAGGCCAATTTACAGTCTCGAATAGTGCCTCCTTCTTCCAACTGAAAGTCTCCCAGTTCAAAGATTTCATAATCACCGTGAACTTCATGAGTATAATAAGCGTTTTCAATCGTTTTCAAAAGTAACGCCCCCTTTGTTTATTCAATATAAACAAGAAATGTTGCTGGAAAACCGTGAAAAATTTTAGTTGTTTCATAGATGAAAAGATATATGTCTCCCTTTCAATGAGCATGAAGAACAACAGCCCACTAAACCTTTGTGAAGATGTCATTCTACTGTTTCTATTTTCATTGATGAAACTTCAGTTTTCCGGAACTACAAATGAAGTATTTACTGAACAAATAACAAATCCGGTTCGCTTAAATATTTTTTCAGTTCATTTAAAGCTTTTTGAGCTAAAACGCCGTCGATCAGTCGATGGTCGTAGCTGAGGGACAAAGCCATCATCGAAGCAATGTCAATCGAATCATGAACTACGATCGGTTTTTTCTCCATTCTGCCAATGCCTAAAATACATGATTCCGGATGATTGATAATTGGAGTAAACCAAGAACCGTCTACCGATCCGATATTGGATATTGTGCAAGTGGCTCCTGTCATTTCATCGGCTTTGATCGATCCATCTCTTGCTTTTTTCGCAAGTTCTTGGATCTCTTTGGCGATTTGAAACAACGACTTTTTGTCTGCATGTCGAATGACCGGAACGACAAGACCATGATCGGTGTCCGCTGCAAAACCGATATGGTATTCATCCTTCAAAATGATTTCATCGCGTTCATCGTCCAACGAAGCATTAAGCATCGGATATTTTTTAAGAACGGCCGTTAATGCTTTAACTGTGTAAGCTAAATACGTCAATTTGATGCCTTCTTCTTCCGCAAACGGTTTTACCCTTTGGCGGTGAGACACAAGCTTTGTGACATCGGCCTCGTCGAAATGAGTAACATGCGGGATGACGGATTTCGAATGAACCATGGCTTTTGCGATCACTTTTCGTATGCCGGAAAGCGGTATTCTTTGCTGGCCTTGCGGGATGGCTTCCTCTTTCGTTGTTTCCTTGCCGGCCGCCGCTTCCTGTTCCGCCTCTGCCTGTTGTAATTTTCGATTGGCTAAGACCGCTTCAATATCACTTTTTATGATTCTTCCGTTTGGCCCGCTCGGAGTCACTTCCTCAAGGTTCACATTGTGTTCTCTGGCAAATTTGCGTACAGACGGAGCCGCGATAAAGAATCGGTTGGACGGCTTTTCATCGGTGCTTTTTTGTACTGCGTTCCTAATATCTTCTTCCGTGACTTTACCGTTCGGACCGGTGGGCGTGACAAGACGCCAATCCACCCCAAGTTCTTTCGCCAACTTTTTGACGCGCGGGGTCGCTTTTTTCTCTACATGAACGTCTTGTAGAGACTTTTGCTGTTCCTCTGTTGAATCATCAGACTGAACCGTTTCCTCGACGGTTTCAATGATGGCCAATATATCCCCGATGGCGGCAGTGTCTCCTCTTTTTTTCCTGATTTCTTTTATGATCCCCGACTCCGGAGCTTGAATTTCCGAAACGGCTTTTTCGGTTTGAACTTCCACGATCGTATCGTCTTTTTTGACTTCATCCCCTTCTGAAACATGCCAAAAGGTGATCAAACTTTCATCATGAGTATCGGATAGTCGAGGCAATTGAACTGAGATTGACATGGTTACCTCCTGTATGGAAAATCCATTTTATTCATTTACTAGCTTGATGGCTTCGTGAAAAATTTTATCGGCATTCGGCAAAACAAATTGTTCAAGTGGACGGCTGTATGGAATCGGCACATCCGGAACGGCCAATCTTTTGACAGGTGCATCCAAATCATATAAACCGTCTTCTGCCGCAATGGCTGCAATTTCTGAAGTCATGCCGTATGATAAATAATCTTCATCAACGACCAATAAGCGATGTGTCTTTTTAATCGACTGAAGAATCGTTTCGCGATCTAAAGGTACGAGCGAACGCAAATCGATGACTTCTGCCTGAATTCCTTGCTGCTCCAACTTTTTCGCTGCTTCTAAAGCGTGATGAACCGTCATTTGAATGCCCACAATTGTGATGTCGGTTCCTTCTCTTACCACTTTGGCTTTGCCGATCGGAACTGTATACGCTTCTTCCGGGACATGTCCGACGGATGCGTCCAATTGATCCATCCAGCCCAGTCCTTGCAATGTTTTATGAAACATAAAGACGACCGGATTATCGTCCCGGATGGCGGAAATCATCAAGCCTTTCAAGTCATACGGAGTCGAAGGCGCCACCACTTTCATTCCCGGCAGATGGGCAAAAGTGGCGTATAATGTTTGGGAATGCTGAGCAGCATCGTTGTATCCTCCGCCGACACCGGTCATCAGCACCATCGGAAGCTTGATTCGACCGCCTGACATATACGGAATTTTGGCCATATGGTTATAAATTTGGTCCATACAAACACCAAAGAAATCGACGAACATTAATTCAACGATCGGCCGCATTCCATCTGCAGCAGCTCCAACGGCCGCTCCGATAAAAGCGGTTTCAGAAATCGGTGTATCCATGATTCTTTCAGGACCAAACTTTTGAAATAATCCTTCCGTTGCTCCAAATATCCCTCCGTATGCGCCCACGTCCTCTCCCATCACAAACACGTTCGGATCTCTTTCCAACTCTAACCGAATCGCTTCTGCCACTGCTTTATTTCCTGATAACAAACGCTGTTTTGTTTTTTGCATTTTGGACCGCTCCTTTCTTTTCATCATTAGACAAATAAGTCTTTTAAAGCATCTTCCGGTTCAGGATATTTACTTTCACGCGCGAACTGATAAGCAGCATCGACTTCTTGCTTCGCTCTTTGTTCCAATTCCGCCAGCTGCATGTCTTCTATTCCGTGTTCTGTCAATAAGATGGAGCGCATTCGGACAATCGGATCTTTTTCCCTCAGTAAAGTCACTTCGTTTTTATCTCTGTAAACTTCAGGATCTCCTTGGAAATGTCCTAAATAACGGTACGTTTCAATTTCAATGATGGCTGGTTCTCCATTTTTTCTTGCTTTTTCTACCACCTCTTTTGACACTTTATACATTTCGATCGGATCATTCTCTTCCACATAATATCCCTGAATTCCATAAGCGGCGGCTCTTATAGCGTTGGAGGAGACGGATGTGGATGATGACTTTGGAACAGAAATTCCGTATTGATTGTTTTCAATGACAACAATAAGAGGCAAATTCCACAATGCCGCCATATTTAATGACTCATGAAAAGCCCCTTGGTTGGCAGCTCCTTCCCCAATAAAAGCCACCGCTACGGAATCCGTTCCTTTTTTCTTCGCTGCAAGGGCCGCCCCCAATGCATGTGGAATGCCGGCGCCTACAATTCCTCCGCAAGAAAATTTCACATTCGGATCAAATAAATGCATGTGTCCGCCTTTGCCTTTTCCGAGCCCAGTCGCTTTTCCAAAAATTTCAGCTGTCATTCTGTTCAAATCAACCCCTTTTGCGATGGCATGATGATGCGGACGATGTGGAGACGAAACAGTGTCTTCTTTTGTTAAATGAATACATATACCAACTGCGGCCGGTTCCTGCCCTGTTGCCAGATGCATTTCACCCGGTACAGGCCCTGCACCGATATTAAAGACAGGATTTTTTCCTTCGGCATAAGCTTCTGCCATTTTGTCCTCGTAATAACGAATCTTGTACATCGTTTCATACATCCAAATAAGATGTTCCCTGGAAATCGTCAACTTGCTCTCCTCCTTTGCGGAAATAAAACGCTTTCATTGGTTGATAGTGCAATAAATGTGCCAAAAAATAAGAAAAAAACCGCATATTGTCGAAAAATCAGAATTATTTTATTATATAAGTTGAATTAAAGATTTACAACTGAACACACAAACGATCGATCGTTTGTTCTGGTTTCTGGTTGATTCGCTGAATAAAGGCTTGGACATTCTTTCTAATTTCTTGCACACTCGAATAGAACACGTTGTAAATCACGTCTGATTTCAGCCATTTCCATAGCCCTTCAATCAAGTTCAATTGCGGACTGTATGGTGGCAAAAAGACGAGCTCTAACCAATCTTCGTGTTCTTTTAAAAATGGCTGAATGAGTTTGGCATGGTGAATTCGAGCGTTATCTAAAATCATCACTATTTTGCCTGTGGGATAGCGTTCTAACACAAGTTGAAGAAATCGAAGAAATGTTTCCGCGTCATAGCGTTCTTCTTCGATGCAAAACACTTCCCCTGTTTCGTAGTTCAACGTGCCAATCAGCTTCAGCCCTTGATGTTTTCCAAACGTCGGAATGATTCGTTGTTTTCCTTTGACAAACCATGTTTTTTGAATCGCTTGGTAATCACGAATCATCGACTCATCTTGAAAGAGGACATGGGCGATGTTCCCATCTACCAGTTTTTTTTACTTCAGGGAAGGTGATTTCGACGAATTCTTTTTGTTTCTCTTCATCGGCATTGGCTAGTGTATAGGTCGGTTTCGTATAGCTTAGCCCTAACCGATGCAGAATGTCAATTGTTCCGCGAAGCGTGTATGTTGGCCCCCACTTTTGTTGAATGAGTTCAGCGATTATCGCAAGCGTCCAATTATATTTTGCTTCGAATCCCACATCTACGGGGAGCTGATGTTCAATGATCAAAGCCAGCTCTTTTTCCTGCTCAGGGGTCAATCGACGTGGGGCGCCAGGTGAGTATTTCATCTCCAGTCCATCAAGACCGCGCTGGGCGTAGGCATGAATATAGTTATAAATAGTTTTCTTGGATCGACCAATAATCGTTGCGATTTCTCCTTTGGTATATCCCTGCAAATGAAGATAAATCGCTTGGTAGCGTTCATATGCTCGTTTACTTTTTGCTTCTTTCATGGCAGTGGACAACTTTTCGATCTCGTCTTTGTGATTTGGCATCATATTTTCTCTCCGTTCCCCTATTTTCTCTTTGTATTTATTCGCCGTGGAACGGGAGAAAACCTTTATTTCAATTTACTGTAGTTGAGCAATTTTAATTACAATAATTACCATGTAAAAGAGACAAACAGGGTACCCCTTATGCCACGTGGAGCTGTTTTTTCACGGTATCAATGGGAATATTTTGTTTCGCTGCACGGTAAATGAACTCCACGAGGCTATGTCCTTTTCTCTTGCGCAGAAGATCGAGCCCATCAGAAAAATCGCTGTTCGACTCGAACATGCTGTACACGTAAGCAAGCTGCACCAAGATCCAGTAGCGTTTCACCGCCCGACGTCCGCGAACGCGGTATCCATCGAGTTTCAGCTGGTCTTTCGCTTGACGGAAAAAACATTCGATCGACCAACGCTGGGCATAGTAGCGCAAGATCTCTTCATCGCTTAGATCCCGGTCGGTGCTCAAGACGCAGTGAAGATGTTCCGATGTCATCGGCTGATCGGCTTTCCAAGCGAGCAGCACCACGGCATCATCGAGACCTTTGAGAGAGCCTTCGTAGCGATAAACCCGATAACGCTCTTCTCCCACCGTGACGAGGTGAGTGTCTTTCGGTTCGATGTAGCGGGCAAACTCCCTCACCTGAACCGCAATGCCTTTTGGATAAAGAAGCCGATTGGCCTTGAGCATTGCGATTACGTGGAATCCCTTTTTCAGACAAGCTTCCACGAGCGTTTGCGATGGATACCAAGAGTCCATCAGCACATAAACAGGACGGTGTACATCCAAAGAAGAAAGCATCTCGATCGCGAGTTCCCCCTTGCTTTTCCCAGCCGCCTTGTCGTAGAGGCGGAACGCAAAGGGAAAAGCCTGGGTCATCGTATGAACCATGAGCCAAACGAGAGAATGTCCCCAGATCGACTTTTTCTCTGTGTGAGAATAGTGCCAATCACACCCTTGAATGGCGTGCGTTGCCTGTGACGAAGGCTTGGTTTTTTGGCAAATCGTATCATCGATCGAAACAAAAAGGGGTTGATTCTCCTGTTTGGCGATGCGTTCGACACGACGAAGCATCCACTGTTGAAGTTTGCGAAGCAGCGTCTCTTCATCCCAAGGGCTTTTCGTGAAAAAATGGCTGAGTGTCGTGCGGTGGTTCGGATGAAAGCTCCAATGATGAAGATCGGTCAATGTTCCCGCAAATCCTTTGGTGGTCAGCGCATCCACGATATGAACGAGATGCTTCATGACAGGTTTTGAAAAATAAAGTGCCAACCCCAACATCGTGAAAAACTTGTGGATTCCTTGATGATGTGCTAATCTATTCATGAGACATGAACCTCCTTGTGAATAGTTTTGGTGACACATCTATTCTAATCAAGGAATCGGGTTCATGTCTCTTTTTTTGTTTGGTTGTAAATTTATGTTAGCGAATTTGCTCATCTATAGTTCAATTTATATATTTTTCCTAAAATAAGTGGAAACGATTTTTCCTTGATATTCGTTTTCACTCTTGTTTTTCAAAAAAAAGTGTTCCAAAATGGAACACTTTGTTGCAACATATTGAAACAATTTGATACAAAATGAAACAGTTGCTTTAATAAGTAATGTGAAATTTTTTCATTTGTCTGTAAAACGTGCTTCTGGAAATGCCTAAATGCTTGGCTGCTTTTGTGACATTTCCATGAAATAGGCATAACGCCTGAAGAATGGCCTGTTTTTTTATATCCTCTTTATGCATGAACGACTTTTCTTCTTTTTGCCCGGAAAACAGATGGAATACTTCCTCCGGCAAATCTTTTGCCGATAAAACCGGCTTTGTCTGTCGATTTAACGTTCTTTCTATAATATTTTGCAATTCTCGTATGTTCCCCGGCCAATCGTATTGAAGTAGTGCTTGCAAAAAATCCGGTCTGATGTCCGGAAACGGCTTGTTTAATTTTTTGCTCAGTTTATCAATAAAATGGCGGATCAGAAGCGGGATGTCCTCTTTTCTTTCTCGTAAAGGCGGCAAGGTGATGGGCATGACATGGAGCCGAAAAAATAAATCTTCTCTAAAGCTCCCCTTTTGGACTTCCTCGCGAAGATTTTTGTTCGTAGCGGCGATAATTCGGACATCTACCGGTATGACTTTATGGCCGCCGATCCGCATCACTTCTTTTTCTTGGATAACCCGTAAAAGAAGAACCTGCATTTCCAAAGACATTTCTCCTATTTCATCTAAAAACAGAGTGCCGCCGTCGGCCAGTTCAAACTTCCCCGCACTTCCTCCTTTTTTGGCCCCGGTAAAAGCACCGTCGACATAGCCAAATAATTCACTGCCCAGAAGATCACGGGGAATTCCGCCACAGTTGATGGCAATGAACGGTTTGTTTCTTCGATCACTTTCATGATGAATGGCTTGTGCGAACATTTCTTTCCCCGTTCCGCTTTCTCCCAATATTAAAACGTTTGAATCCGTCCTTGCCGCTAATTTCGCTTCTTGAACTTTTTGAATAAAAAGGGGATGCTGCCCAATAATATCATCGAATGTAATTTTGGCTTGATTTCCGGATAAATGATTCACAAATTGACGCACTTTATGAATTTCTTTCATCATGATCATCGAACCGATCCATTGTTTGTCTTTATAAATGGGGATTTTATCAACCATAACATGATAGTTTTTTCTTGATGGCCGGACTGCAACATGCAGTTCTTCATTTTGAAGATAGATGGGACCATTGGAAACGATCGTTTGATTTGTAAAAAGTTCTTGGATCTTTTTTCCTTCCAAACCGGATGGGTCAAGATTCAACAGTTTCTTCAGTTGTTCGTTCGCTTTAATAATGTTTCCTTCCGTGTCGGTGATAAGAATGCTTTCTTTCATATTGTTGGTGGTCGCTTCAAGAAATCTCTGCATCATAATATTTTTTTCCGCATTTTCATTCAATGCCATTTGATACTCTATCGCTTTAACCGCTGAAACGACCATTCCCAATGTGTGAGGATGCACTTTTTCATAAGGACCGGATACATTTAATACGCCGATAATATTGCCTTTCGAATCATGGATCGGCGCAGCGGAACAAGTCCAAGATTGACAAATTTCGGAATAATGTTCCTCTGCAACAATTTGAATGGGCTGATCCATGACAATGGATGTGCCAATCGCATTGGTGCCGACGGATTGTTCGCTCCAATCGGCTCCTTCCACAAAACCGATTTGTTCAGCCATTAACAACGTGTCCGGGTCACCGATCGATTTTAACAGCTGACCTTTTTCGTTGCAAAGGATGACTAAAAAGCCGGAACCCTTTACGATGGAATAAAGCCCTTCCATTAACGGCATGGCCCAATCAATAAGAGATTGATATCGTTCGATTTCGATTTTTTTGATAGGACCGAACGGTTGAAAAGGGTTGACTTTCCATTTTTTTGATCGAATCCATGACTCTTTCACTATGGGGGAAAGTTCTTCATCTAATGCATTTTCAAAAATAAAGCGCTTCCATATTTCTTTGACCCCTTCCCGCCGTATCTTCACCCGAAAACACCTCCGAAACTTTTAAAGAATGGGGACTGTCCATGAACCATCTGACGATTTCTTTTACTTCTTTAATCAAAATTCCTGTCAGCGTTTCGAACGTGCCGTGTAAATCATTTGTTTTTTATATTGTACCATTGAAAACATATTTCGTTAGAATTTTTCGAAAAAACAACAAAAAGAAGCATCATCTTCAGAAAAGATCAGTAAAAAACTGCCAATACCAACACTTAGAAAAAAGCTGACTCGGTTGGAGCCAGCCTTTTCGACCATATTCGAGATCTTTTTAGCAGTAGACTGCACAAATGAACGAGTACTTTCTCTTTTTATTTTCTTCCATATACTGTTATAATTTATTTGCCATATTTTTAAAAAGGCAACATGTCTTTGTAGATTACATAATAATCGAATATTTCAAAAATACAGGATGCTTATTCTCCGGAAATGTTTTTCGACCAAATGAAAAGAAAAAGCCATTTCCTAATACTTTCTCATTCAGAAAACACGATTCTCACGTTTTGCCCATACTTCTAACGTATTCTCAAAGAAATTTCGAGAAGTAAGACTATCCACTTCGGTCTACCTTCTGACCCGTCTTTTTACAGAAAAAAAAGATGGGAGATCATTTGACTACCCTTCCAAAGATCCCAATCTCAACATTTTTTCAAAATCATTCTTTTTTAAATGACAACCACTTTGTTGCGTCCCGTTTCTTTTGCTTGATACAAAGCCTGATCCGCTTTCTCCGTAAACTCTTTCAAGTCTTTCTCTTTGCTGTATTCTGAGACCCCCACACTGATCGTTACATATATCCGTTTGTCTTTATATACAAAATCCGTCTCTTCCACTGTCTTTCGAATACGCTCGGCGAGTTTAATGCCTTGTTCTAATGAACAATCCTGCAAAAAAATCAGAAACTCTTCTCCACCCGTTCGAACAAATATGTCAGATTCACGAATGATTTCCTTAACGACTCTACATACTTTTTTTAAGACCATATCTCCTGCATTGTGGCCAAATGTGTCGTTAATGGCTTTGAAATAGTCGATATCAAACAAGATCAACGTCATCGACTGTTCTTTGCTTTGAAACAAACTGCTCTTTTCCAAATTCAAATCTAAATATCTGCGATTATAAATTTTAGTGAGCGGGTCTGTTAATGCAAGATTTCCCAATTCCGCGATCATCTTTGCAGTTCTGATTTGAAAAAAAGAAGCCGTCATGAATATAATCCATTCCACTGCTCCTGTGATCATAAGATGAACCGCATCCCGAAATGAAGGTTGTACCCGATGAAATACAAATTCGGTTATCACCATCAAAATGAAGCTTGAAAATCCAACCGTTATGGCTGCTTTCCACGTTGGGCATAAGATGACGGTCGTAACAGCAGGGATCAAGATAAGCATCCATAACGATTCCAAAGACGAATAGTAATTCACCACCAAAACGATTGACAAAGACAACAAAATAAATGCATACATGAACTTTCGTTTTATCATTGTTCTTCCTTTAATCCAATTATTTTAAGCCCTTACCCTTTCTTTTATTAAAATTTTTGACTGTTTGGCATCGTCTTACAATAGTGACTGTCCGTAATGAACTTTCAATGATTTTGTAAAATGGTTCATTCCATTAGTAATTACTTTATTATTCCAGAAATTATTTTTTATACTTTGATCATTTTAAACCTATTGCTTCGATAAGAAAAGAAAAATTCTCTTGAGTTTTAGCGAAAATTAAAAAGAAGGGAGGCAAAAGAAGAAAAAATTCATCCATCATTTTACCCGTGACTTAATGAAGTCACGATCACAGAACAACTATAACCGTCTTTTCATTGGCGCCGTCATTTTCCCGCCCATCAAATTCAACTTCATATCCTTACACTTGCCCATTCATTAGACATCATTCCGACATTCTTCTCTTACATCATCTCTATGCTGTCCTTAAAAGAATTCTGATTGTTTTGGGACCAAAATAAATTGCACCCATACCATCATTTGAAATTCCATTTTTGATCAAGATATTTAAGAACAAAATCATGGGCGGATATGCCTAAATTCTAATCATTTCGACGTCATTCGACATGGCTTTTACATAAAATAGGCATCTCGTCCCTTCCCAGAAAATACTATTTATAGTATATCATAATTTATTTTGAATATCTATGGTATCTTGGGGAGCTTAATGATTAAAGCTACAGTTACCTAAGAGGTGGTAAAATATGAGTGAATTGCCAAGGATTATTGGAGAGCGGATTCGAACTTTTCGAAAAGAAAAAGGATTGAGCCAGGAAGAATTAGCTGATATAGCCAATCTACATGCTACATATATAGGACAATTGGAAAGAGGTGAAAAGAATGCCACTCTGGAAAGCATCGAAAAGGTTGCTAGGGCTCTGGAGATTTCTTTAGAAGACCTCTTTCGTTCAATCCACCCAAATCCTAACTCTCAAGAATACACACTGTCCCAAATCATCACTCGCTTACAAACACAGAGCATTGAAAATCAAAAAATCTTTCTCCATTTGCTGGAAGTATTGCTTGAATGGAAAAATCGATGAAAAGTCATTCAATTCATAAGTATTCTTGATGATGGCGGAAGTTTCCATTCCGCCCTTTTTTATTTCAAAAATGACTATTTACATTTCACGAGGCATGCTCGTTACGTATAACGTTCCCATGAAAATGTGGACGCTATAATTTGCCGCACAACCCACTTTGACCATGCCGGTATTTTTCATGATGATAACTGTTTTAGCATCAACGGAAACATTCGACAAAACTTGATCGAACCCCAAACAGCCAACATCATCCATATAAGAACAAACACCCCACCGACAAACCAGTTGGATGTTTTTTTCGATGGATTCTCGTTCCTCCTGCCACTTACCATCTTCCAACGCACCGCTTGCAATCATTTTTAACGCAGGAACGATTCCAATAGGAACGATGATCAGATCATCTGTATACTAAAATCGGAATGAATATCAGGTATCAAATAGCTAATACAGCACACGAAGTTCTCTCCTTATCCGTCTCGCACTCTTTTTCCATCTTTCTATCATTTTGCTTTCTTCCACCCTCTTCCCCGCCCAAAACTTGTTTAAAAAAATTCTGCATTCATTCTGTTGCTCTTATTTAAACATCCTGTTCCTTTCTCCCAGACCAATTTATTCAAAATTCCCTTTATACAACAAAACAGTGTAAATAATCCATTTTATTGCAACTAAACCGTCATTTAATGAAGCATTTGGAATAAAGAATAATCGTCTAAAATATATGTTTAAGTATATAAACGATTCCCTTACAAAAATGGGATGAGTTAAACCTTTTATTCTATTCCCCTTCCCCATTTTCCTGCAATAAAAAAAGATTGATCGGACGATTATCAAAACAGGTTCATATATTCAGAAATTCAATGACCGTTAACATTTAGAAGAAAGGTGGAAAAGTAAATTGAATATCATCGGTAAAAGCATTTACCGAAAAGAAGCCCTGGATAAAGTTTCAGGAAAAGCAAAATATACAGCGGATGAACAATCAACGGACATGTTGCATGTCAAAATGGTGATCAGTCCTTATGGCCACGCAAAAATAGAAAAAATTGATACGTCAGAAGCTCAAAAAGTGCCAGGTGTTCGAGCCATTCTAACCGGATCTCCCGAACTTCCGCTTATTGGTGAAGAGATACAAGACCGTCCTCCCATTGCTGTTGGAAAAGTCCGTTACTACGGAGAACCGGTAGCCCTCGTCGTTGCCGATCATCCGGTTTTGGCCAAGCGAGCAGCGGATTTAATAAAAATAACCTATAAACCTCTTCCAGTAGTTAATTCCCCATCCGAGGCACTGAAAAGCGATGCGCCCCTTGTACACGAAAAACTCGATACTTATCAGCGAACACAAGGTGTTTATCCGGAACCAAATACGAATATCGCCAACCGAACCAAAATACGCAAAGGTAACATGGAAAAAGGCTGGCTGGAAAGCGATTTGATCGTTGAAGAAAATTTTTCATTTTCTCCATCCGATCATGCGGCGATGGAAACGAGATGTGCCATCGCTGAAATTCACCGTGACGGCTATGTGCATATCACTTCTTCCTCTCAAGCTCCCTTTATGATTAAAAAATGGATCAGCCGATATTTCAATATAGACCTCGGCAAAATTGTTGTAAATACTCCATTAGTAGGAGGGGCCTATGGCGGAAAAGCCTCTGTTCAATGGGAGATCCTGGCATTTCTAGCTTCTAAAGCCACAGGAGGCAGGCGGGTAAAACTCATTTATTCACGAGAAGAAGACATATTAACGGCCCCATGCCATATATAGGGCTCGATGCCCGGGTAAAGCTTGGCTGTACCCGAGACGGATTACTGAAAGCCGCGGAGATTGTTTATTTATTTGATGGCGGTGCTTATTCTGATAAATCAACGGATATCAGCAGGGCCGGTGCCGTTGACTGTACAGGTTCTTATCATATTGAAAATGTATGGTGCGACTCTTTGTGCATGTATACCAATCATCCTTACGCCACAGCCTTCAGAGGATTTAGCCATTCCGAGGTATTATTTGCTTTTGAACGAACCATGGACATTCTGGCGGAGAAACTCGGGATGGACCCGCTTGAGTTGCGTCTAAAAAACGCTATACTTCCCGGACATACAACACCCACTCAAGTCCTTCTTAATAACAGTAATCTAGGAAATTTGCCAAAATGCATTCACCGCCTAAAAGAATTAATAAATTGGGACGAAGGATCAATAGTAGAAATCGATGAACGAAAAGTTCGCGTGAAAGGTGTCAGCTGTATTTGGAAAACGTCTACCATCGACCCCGATGCCAGTTCGGGCGTTATTTTAACGTTCAATCGAGATGGAAGCATAAACCTCATTTCTGGTGTGGTGGAGATTGGAACAGGCACAAAGACGATCTTGGCTCAAATTCTTGCTGAACGCATGAAAATGAACATAGATCAAATTCATGTTCAAATGAAAGTCAATACACAAACGACTCCCGAACATTGGAAAACGGTTGCCAGCCGGGGGACATTTATGGCAGGGCGGGCAGTTTTGGCAGCGGCTGACGATGCCATCCGACAGCTAAAAGAGATCGCTTCCTGTGTTTTGAGATGTTCTGCTGAAGATCTTGAGGTTGGGTTTGGAAGAATATTTTTAAGAGATGATCCAAAAGTGGGCATTGATATAAAAGACGTGGCGTACGGCTATCAATATCCGAACGGAAATGCAATCGGAGGACAAGTGATCGGAAGAGGAAATTACATTTTAAGACATATGACTCATCTGGATCCTGATACGGGTGCAGGTCAGCCAGGTCCTGAATGGACGGTAGGGGCACAAGGAGTAGAAATTGAATTTGATAAAAAAGATTTTACCTATCGAGTGATCAAAGCGATTTCCGTGATTGATATCGGAAAAGTATTAAATGAAAAAGCAGCCAAAGGCCAAGTGATGGGCGCCATGAGCATGGGACTATCTTTTGCCGGCAGAGAAACATTTATTTTTGACCGCTATGGAAGAATTCAAAATTCTCAGCTTCGAACATATAGACACCGATTCATTACAGCGAAAATCCGGAATATATAGTGGATTTTGTAGAAACTCCTCAGCTTGATGCTCCATATGGTGCACGCGGCATTGGGGAACATGGAATATTAGGTATGCCGGCAGTGCTAGCCAACAGTTTATCCGTTGCCGCTGGAGTCCAGCTCAATCAATTGCCGCTTGTCCCTGAATTCATTTGGAGAAGAAAGAAAGGGGTACAAAATGATTTCGTTTGACTTTGAATACTATAAGCCCTCCACGCTTAACGAAGCGGTTCAATTATTTTATACATTACAAATTCAAAAAAAGAGGCCGATCTACTTTTCAGGGGGAACGGAGATTATTACCCTCGGCAGATTGAATCTCGTCACTCCCGGAGCAGTGATCGACATTCATGACATTCCTGAATGCAAGGTGCTGCAGGTGGACAAACACCATCTTGTGATGGGAGCTGCACTCACTTTAACCGAAATAGAAAAAGCGAATGTGTTTCCATTGTTGAGCAAAACAGCCAGTGAAGTGGCTGATCATACAGCACGAAACAAGATTACTTTAGGAGGAAATATTTGCGGGAAAATTTTTTATCGTGAAGCGGTTTTGCCTTTTCTGCTAACGAATAGCCAAGTAGTGATTGCAGGTCCATCCGGAATAAAGCGTGTTCCTATACAAGATGTTTTTTACAAACAACTTCGCTTGCAAACAGGAGAGTTCTTAGTGCAAATCGTCACCAACCGGAATGATCTTTCTGTACCATCTGTCAGTATAAAAAAACGAAGGCAATGGGATACCGGCTATCCACTTGTGACCATTGCAGCGATGAAAACGAAAGAAGGTATACGGACAGCTTTTAGCGGATTATGTCCCTTTCCTTTTCGATCTAAACAAATAGAGGATGATGTGAACTACCCTCCACTTACCACCCTTTCGGGTTGCTTGAAGTGGGGGCTTCTCGGGTAATCCTGTCTCATGACAGGAAATTGACCGAGCTAACCCTCCTGTTCCGGGAGTTTGTATTTTCATGCTAATTCTAACAAGCGCAATCCTTCATTTTTGATATTGATTGCTGAATTGTGATCACGATCTAATACAATGCCGCAAGTACATTTATATACACGTTCAGATAATGGCATTTCTTTTTCATTCAAACACAACTACCTCTCGAAACAAGAATCGAGCATGCCATTCATCATCTGCCAACCCCCATTCTTAATGATACAGAGGGGTCATCGGAATATCGGATATTCGTTTTCAAAAATACACTTCAAGAAATATTCACCGCGCTGGAGGGGGAGGAGCATGCACAATGATCATATGTTTCAAATAAGCGCTACTTTAGATGTGAATGGAGAAAAAAGAATGGCCACTTTTAGACCCGCGGATACACTGCTATATGTTCTTCGAAGCCGATTAGGATTAACCGGTGCAAAACCTGGATGTCTAAACGGAGATTGCGGGGCTTGTACGATTAATGTAGATGATATGCCAATGAAATCTTGTCTTATGCTGGCCATTGAGGCTGTTGGCAAAAAAATGACAACGATTGAAGGATTAGACGGCACGCCTATACAAAAGGCATTTATTGAAAAATTTGCTTTTCAATGCGGATACTGTACACCAGGATTTATTATGAATTGTCATGCGTTAATAAAGCAGCACCCAGATGCAACCGATGAAATGATAAAAGAATGGCTTGAATCCAATATATGCAGATGTACAGGCTATCAAGAAATAGAAGAAGCCGTGAAGTCCGTTTTGGCCAGTTATCGAAGCGGTTCATAATGAAAAAGTCTATCCGGCTGAAATCGACCCACACTAAATTCCTCCATAAAAAACATGTATCCAAAACACGATACATGTTTTTATTCGATGAAAAAGTCTATTCCCTTATCATTTCATTCTCACTTTTTCATGATAAGCATGAAAAAAACAGTAAGCCAGCCGATTTTACAAAATTTATCTGTTTGTTTAATTGCCCCACCTTCCATCCTAATATAGCCAAATAGATTCATTGAATGATACAGCACGAAAAAGACCCTTATGCTTTATGCAACGTCTGCTTTTATGATTTCAGATGATCTCCAATGATTTTTCCCAATGCTTCTTCGGCTGCCATTTTTTCTACAGGATTGCTTGAAGTTTGTTGTATTTCATAAAGTACCTTAATAGATTTTTCTTCCAATAAAGAAGCATTCAATAAAGCCAACGACCAGCTTGCCCAAAAGGAGCCCCTCTTATCAGAGGACTTTAAATAATCCATTAACGGTTGGATGCTATCATCGCCAATTCTCACTAATGCTAAGGCGGCAGCCATGCGCATCTGCTCATTTTGTTCATTCAACAACTCCAGCAATACAGGGATCGCCTGTACAGCCTCCTTTTCCATTTCCCCCAATACTACGACTGCCATCACACGAATGGATTCTTCGCTCTCCTCAATAGCTTTCATCAAATAGGGAAGAGCTTCCTTTCCTTTTCGCTTCAAATTTTTAATGGCACCAAAGGCCTCCGCAACGTTTTTGCTTCCTAATTGTTCAATCATTTGTTTGTTCTGATCTTCAGGTACCATCGATCAACCTCCCATTGTACTTTTTCGCATTGTAATAAGTTTCAATAAAAAAATTCAGGCTTATGATTAATTTTGACATCAGTAACGCAATACCTTTTAATTGTTTATCTTCTTTGAGGAAAACAATTCATTAAAGGATGTACAAACCATATTTGATTAACAGTATTGAAAGACGCAGCTTTTTTATTGTAAAAATATCCTATTAAAAATTGGCAATCTCATGTGAAAAGTACCGCACTCATAGATAAATCCGGTTCATTGCTAAGCTAAATAAAGAGGGAGCTGCACAGCTTCTTTTTGTATTTTTTGTTAATATATTGTAAATATTTGGTTTTTTGTATTTACTATTCTTAATTTTCGCAATAAACTTAAATTGATCCTAATATTTGAAGGAGGAGACAATTATGGGAAAAATTAGAAACGAAAAGTTGAACAAATCCGTTTTCGGAGGCCATGAAACAGTGCGTGTAGCGGCAGTACAAGCCCCCAAATTGTATTCAACAAAAAATCTATTGAAGTGGCTTGTCAAAGAATCAAAGAAGCGGGAGGAAATGGAGCGAAATTAGTGGCGTTCTCAGAAACTTATATTCCCGTCTTTCCCGCCTATTACAAAGCCGGTTACGCCAGCCAAATAGATGAATGGGCTGAGTGGAATATTGCACTTCAAAACAACTCTGTCGCCATACCAAGTGAAGACACTGAAATAATCGGAAGAGCTTGTCGCGAAGCAGGAGTCTATTGTGTAATGGGAGTGAACGAAATAGATGACACGGATGGAGCACGCACATTATATAATTGTCAAATCCTTTTTGGTCCTGACGGTTCCATATTAGGACGTCACCGTAAATTAATGCCTACTTTAATGAACGTCTATACCACGGTCTAGGAGACGGCAGTGATCTCAATGTGTATCAAACGGATATTGGACGAATCGGTTCTCTTATTTGCTGGGAACATCACACTATTTTAGTAAGAGCAGCCCAAATGTTGATGGGGGAAGAGTTCCATATCGCCAATTGGCCTGGAACTTGGACGTTTGGACAAAAGACAAGCAGCGGTGAAAGAAAAGGCCGAATTTTCCATACTACAACGGAACCTGGAGATCCATGTGATTTGCAGTTTGCCATTCGAGAATACGCTTTTGAATCGGGAAGTTTTGTTATTAGCGTAGCTGGTTTGTTAAGAGAACAAGATTTCGAACCTGAACATAGACATTTTATTGATAGTCCAGAGATGGATTTTAGTTGGGCTGTGGGCGGAGCTGCGATTGTCAATCCATTTGGTGAATATATCGCTGGACCCGTTTATAACGACGATACGATTGTTTACGCCGATTGCCACGCGAATGAAATTAAGGCAGCAAAAGTAGTATTTGACGGATTAGGCCACTATTCAAGACCAGATGCGGTTCAAATATTGCTGCATGACAATGAACAAAACAATCTTCTCCGCAGCTCAAGAGGACTTACCTATCAAAATTTAAAAAATATTTCAGAAAGCACAGAAGTACCGCTTGAAAAACTAGAAAAAGTTCTTGAAAAGATTGAATCCACATTAAGTAAACCGAAAACAAAAGTAACTGTTTAAATCGTTCCAAAAAATAAGCAACCTAATCTGCGAGTGAAAAGATCCAAATATTCTGTTTTATTTGAACGTTTACAGTAAAGAGAAACAAGATAGTAAAGTCATTCTTTTCAAGAATACTTCTGTGGTGATGGAATGGAGGTCATCCAAGATGATCATAGACACTTTTCTCCATTCATTGCCCAGAAATATTCTTTTCTTATATATAATCCGTTCGATCATTCTTTTTTTGTAAAGGTGAAGGATAAACTCATTAAGTTTCCCCAAAAAAGATTGTCATCTGAACAAGAGATCTCTTGTTTCACCATTTTTTCTTTCTAACAAAACTGGTTTTAAAAAATAGTGTATGTGATGAACTCCATTGTATGAAATCTAAAGACAGAAATACAGACCCCACATTACTTTTTGTTTTTATCCGCAAAGACAGCCATGGCATCACGCATAAATTCCGCTAGGCCTTCACCATACTGATCAATATTTTTCGTAAATCTTTCATCCTCGACATACAGCTGACCTAATCCTTTAAATACATCAAGTGTATAATATTGATTGAAGTGGTTGTTCAAAAAATCATACCATTCTTTAATGGCCGCTTGTGCTTCTTCGGATTCTGGCGACTGATGACGGAGAGCCGCAAGTTTTTGATAAATCGATTCCATTTCTTGCGACAACGCTTTTTGTTCTTCTTTAGTCATGTTCCGCACTTTCGCATTCGCTCTATCCACCGCTTCATCGCCCCAACGTTTCCGCGCTTCCTCTTCGTATGGATGATGACGAAAGTCAAATCCTTCAAATTTTTCTTTGTTGGACATTTGTATTTCTCCTTTCATATGTTTAATCGTTTTCTCAATTGTGGCGATCATTTGATCAAGCCGCTCTCGTTTCTCCATCAACATTTGTCGTTGCAGCTCCAACGCTTCTTGCCGATCAAAAGAAGGATTATAAATGATGTCCTTAATTTTTTTTAATGGAAATCCTAGTTCTTTAAAAAATAAAATTTGCTGCAGTGTTTCAAGATTTTCATCCGAGTACAAGCGATATCCTGATTCGGTTGTCTCCTCTGGAACTAATAATCCGATTTCATCATAATAATGCAGCGTACGAACACTAATCCCCACTAAATCCGCTACTTCTTTCACTTTCATTCCCATCGCCTTGCCTCCTTGCTACTCAATATAAAGTATCACGCAACGGGAGAGTCAACCAAAACTTCAATACTCCAACATGATTTGTTTTTCCGTTTATGAATCTTTTTCCAATGTAAACCAATTGATAAAATAAATTGAATGGCTATTATGCCATCATTTACAAAAAGATAAAATCATAAAAAAAGAATGGAAGCTTTTTTACTCCATTCAACACTTCCATTCTAAATTTTGAACGATTTTTATGGCTCCGGAATATATCTTTTTGCTCCAGACAATTCTTCATAATAGCCTGGTGTATGGACAGGAATTATTTCTACGTTCTTTTTAGAATTGGGAGAATGAATCATCATACCATTTCCGGCATACATCGCCACATGATGAACTTTCCCTTTCCCCTCATCGTATGCGAAGAATAGCAAATCACCCGGTTGTAATTCGTTTAATGGCACTGATTGACCATATTGTGCTTGTACGCTTGAATCTCTAGGTATTGTAATGCCATGAGATTGATAAATGGTAAAAGTAAATCCTGAACAATCAAATCCAAACCCACTCATGCCTGCCCATAAATAATGGAGGTCAAGAAATTTCTTCCCTGTATTCACTAAATCTTCACCCGTAGGCTTTGGTATGGCTTTTTCAGATTGATAAAAATGACTATCAGCCTTAGAAATCCATGCATATTTTCCATTAGGCTGCAGAACTTTAAAGGCTTTCTTTGTTTCCGAGACATAAGGCAATCTTGTATTAAAACTAATTTCCATTCCTTTCTTTTTCAAGGAAGCATTTTGATAGAGAAAGGTCGTTGGCGATTCTACCATCACAAACGGTTTTTGTTCACTTCTTGCAAATTTCTTGTTATAAGTTAATTGATGAACAGGCATCCATCCCGGATATCCAAGTTCATTTCGAGGGGTTGGTTGTCCTTCGACAGCCACTTTCACCCAGTCTCCGTTTCTTTCAAGAATCGTCACTTTATTTCCGTACAAAGCTTGGGTCTCCAGCATACCATCATCTGATAATTGCAGCTGCTCTTCTAAAGTCATAGAAGATGTCCATTTTCGCATGTCAACAGGATTAGTGGCAGAAGGGAAATCCACTGGCCGTAAACTGTTGGGCGCCGTCCATAAAGTGGCGACTGACACATCAATATAGGCAGAATTTCCAACAACCGGGTCTTTTTCTTTCGCCTGTACAGTTTGACTAAATCCAACCGCTAATACAAATAAAGTGACCAAATAAATAACGGCTCTTTTCATTTCTCCTACCCCCTTTTCACTAGGAAACGGTTCCAATGCCAGGTTTATTTGGTAGTGTAATATTTTCCCCCTCGTATATTAAATATTGAGGTTCTGTGGATAACCAAAGCGGAGCATCTAAATCAAAATATTGAATATTTGGATGAGCAGCCGCTAAATGAGCTGCTGCTCCTACTGATTGAGGCGACTCTATCATACTCCCAATCATACAGGCTACTCCTGCTGCTTCGGCCATACTGGCTATTTTGATCGCCTCACTGATCCCGCCACATTTCATTAATTTTATGTTCAATAAATCTGCATAATGTCCGGATACAATTTTTAGAGCATCTCTTGCAGAAAAAACACTTTCATCCGCCATAATCGGAATATCTACCCGCTCCGTTACAAACTTTAGTCCTTCTAAATCCTGCGCCTTTACGGGTTGTTCGATAAATTCGATAGGAAAGTTTTCTTGTTGTAATTCGCGAATAAGCTTTACTGCTTGTTTTGGCGTCCATCCTTGATTGGCGTCTAATCTTAACTTAATATCATCTGGAACAGTCTTTATAATGGTTTCGATTCTTGCCATATCCAGCTTTGGATCTTCCCCGACTTTCAATTTTAAAATACGGAATCCTTCTTTCACCTTCTCTAGCGCTGTTGCTGCCATGGCCTCTGGTTCATCAACACCGATGGTCATACACGTCTGAATAGGCTTTTGATCACCAAGGAACGAAAACAATGGTATATTCCATAATTTGCAATAAGCATCAAATAAAGCTATATCGGCTGCCGCTTTTGCGCTTGTATTTCCAACGCAGCATGTTTGTATTCGCTTTAGCGCCTCTTGAAAATGGAAAATATTCGATCCAATGAGTGCCTCACGAATAGGTCCATTTAAAGCGGCTTCGATGCTTTCAGTAGAATCACCCGTAATCACGTACGTCGGAGATGCTTCCCCTCTCCCCTTTATTCCGTTATGGAGCGTAATTTCTACTTGAATACAATCTATCTCAACAGCTGTTCTTAAAGCGGTTTTAAAAGGGGTGTGTAATCTGGTTTTTTCGCGACTAATCTTCAAACTATCAATCCGCACAAAATCTCTCCCTTTCTATATGCACTTATGGCTCCATTAGATCATGGCCAAAACTTTCGCTACCAACATTCCAAAATACGTTCCTATAAAAGCACCCAATAAAGCCATAATCACCCCTATAGGAATTAACGCTCGATTGTATGCCGCGGCTAGCATCGGGGCAGAAGCCATCCCCCCAATATTGGCTAAGCTTGCGACTCCCAAAGTAAATAAGTCATATTTAAATAATTTACCTAATAAAAGCATGATCATAAGATGGATCAACATAATGAAAAATCCTGAAATGATATAAATAGGAGCTTGTGTTAAGTTTGAAAAATCGGAACGTGATGCGATCAATGCCACAACTATATAAAGCATCACATTCGAAACATCCAAAATTCCAGGCATTTTGGCAACAGGAGTGACAGCTAATACGAGACCAACAACAGAAGCGATCATAATGGTCCAGCTAGTGGCATTGATCACCGCTCCCACTTCCGGCAAGAGATTGCCTAAATAAGTGGATAAAGCCGAAACAAGCAAGCCAATTCCTAATAAATACAATAAATGATGAAATTGCGTTCCTTGCGCGTCTTTTTCGTCAGTAGCAGCGACTTCATTAAAACCTTTTTGAATAAAACTCACATCAGCCTTTGTCCATCTGTTAAAAGAATCAGCAAATGGAACAAGCCAAAACATAAACATCACCCACACCGCATAATTAATCGTATCCATCATTAATGCGTATCCAAAAATATTTTCAGGAACATTGAGAATTCCTTGAAGGGCCACCATATTGGCTGAACCACCCGTCCAACTACCCGACAAAGCGCCAAATGCTTTCCAAGTATCAGCCACATAAAATGGCTTAAAGAGTGCATATACGATGACGAAACCTAAAAAAATACTGATAACGGCAACGACGAAACCTCCTAACATTCTAGGGCCTAATTTTGCTATACTTCGAATATCACATTTTAACAGCATGAGCATAAGCATCGCGGGCAATAATGCCCCTTTGACTTGATTGTAGACTCCATCAATCGACTCATTATTAGCAAACAAACCAAACGTTTGCATGAGTGCTGCTCCAATATAAATCAGTACAATTCCCGGAATAAATTTCAAAATACGATTCCCTTTGAATCTTCTTTCAATACCAACCATAAGAGCCGCAAATGCAACCAACACACTTAAATACATAAAGCCGTCTTTGATCACCCATTTCGCCTCCTTAACAAAATAAAAACCAGCCCAACTTTTCGTCAGGCTGGATTTTGTCTAGGTTTATGTAGACAAAGCAGCTACAATTTGTTTATATTTTTTCTGCGCATCTTGAAAAGCAACGATAAGCGCCTTTTGTGAGGAACCAAAATAACGTTGACTAATTTCATGTATTAATACAGGATCTTCTATATTTCTTCCTACAAAAATAGATTTAAGGAATTGCACGGTTAATTGAATGGTAGCAGAACATTCTACATCCACAATTTTTCCACTCGTACGATCTACCACTAATCCTATAAAATATTGATTAAAATGTTTCGTAATGGGGTTATTTAGAGGTGCCTTAGCATCCCCGATAATGTAAATGGTATCAGAATCATAATGCATTGGATTCTTCTCCTTAAAGCGCAATACAGGCAATACAAATGACTCACAAGCGGTCACTTGGAGAATTTTGTATCGAGTATCCGCTTTTCTAGGATTAGTAGATTTATATTGAAATATATCATGAAACAATTTATTTATCAATAGAAAAATTTTATATTTTCCGAAATTTCCAATAATAAATCGAGCAAAAAACTTCTTTCTACTTATTCCATTTTCTAAGTGATTTCCCCGTTAAAAACCCACTTCCATATGCCGATGAATCTCTAAAGCGAAAGTAGTTTAAGCATCACCACTAACATAAATAAAAACTTGCCGCTCCCTCGATTTCAGACTGATATGTTTGAACCCCACAAACATCTAATCTATCAAAAGGAAGCGGCAAGATGTAACTCTATCTTTCAAAGAGCAAAAACACTTTTCCTTATTTTTCGAGACCTTTAATCGTCATCTCTTTTACCGGCAAAAATAGTTCTCCCGTATTTAAATATTTCACATTTACTCGATCTCCCGGCTGCAAGTAAATAGCGAGCGGTACGAGTTCTGAGCTGACAACAAAATTTTCTTTATTGTTCAATAAGAATGATACGTTCGTATAATCACCCACTCTTTCTTTAAATACACGCACAACCGTGCCAGCAACGGTTTTAGCATCTGCTTTTGAACTGCCGTTTACGGTGCTGTCGCTGCGTTGAAGAGCCGTTTTGTACATTTTTAGTGCTTCATTTGGTGTGTCTGCGTATACAGATACTTCAGGGTTGGCAGCAGAGACGATGAAATATTTTTGCAAAAAGCCGTTCGAATCTAGCACAGGTGTTAACCAACTTGCTTCACCGTAAAAATTATAAAGAATCGGCATCGAACCTTTCCATTTTTTCTCAATAAATTTTTTCTCGATAATTTGCAAATCTCCTTGTGAATCCATATACGATTCCTGTAAGTTCCCTGTATAATACGTCGCTTTTCCCGTTCTGCCATTGGTCAATGAATAGCCGAGCATGGAGTCAACATCTTTTTTAGGACTCGTGAAATCGGTAAAGTAGTACATATTTCCATGATCATCAAAAACAGGACTTACATTGGCTTCGGTTCCTTCATCAGTTGGTAATTTGACATCTCTTTTTCCGAAAATACTGTTCCAAAAACCATGAACGTATTTACCAAAATAACGATTTTGCAAACTGACAGCCTCAGGAGATACTGCGCCATCTATAAAAGCCGGCACTTTCTTCAAAGAATAAGATTTTGTATCACCCGTTGCCGGATCGACGACAACGACTCCTGTTGTTTGAAAACCATTCCGTGCCGAGATAAAATGCCCGTACGTACGAATGTAATAAGGTTTTCCCTCATCGTCAATTTCTAACTGCGGTTCACCATAAAAAATTTTCGTCGGGTATTTTAAGCGCATATGCCGTTCTACATTTTTTTGGAAGAAAGAAGATGGTGTGTACGCCATTTCTCTTTTCACAAATTTCGGATTATCGTCTGCATTTGTCGCACTCATCATAAAGTAGCCGGGGGTCACTTTCCCTTTCCACCATTTAAAAAATCCGGAAAACTCTACCGGTGCGATATATACATATTCGCCCTTTACTTTTTGAATTTGCAAATTTCCCAGCTCATAATAGCTCGCATTCGGAACTTGCCCAAACGCTTTTTTCATTTTATTCCGCGCAAATTTAGGCGGAACACTGGCTGGCTTCTCTTTTTCATCAAACGGTTCTATATCTACTTTTTGATCCATTTTGGCAACTTTATATTTTTCATTCGCATTCCATAATGGCGCTGAAAGCATATAGACAGCCACGATTAAACTTCCTAAAAAAAGAACCCCTTTGATGAGCCGTTCTTTCCCATCCGCCAAGAAAAACCCGAATAAAGTCGTTATCATGAACAATGGCCATAAAGCCGTCCAGTTGCGGTCGATGTTCGTCACATAATACACGATAACGGCCACGATAAAAACAACCGCGACGATGCTTATAAAGAACTTCCCTTTCCCCGTTATGTATGCCTTTCCTTTTTTATTTCCCCCCGTCATCGGTACAACAAGCACCGCTGTACCAAAAGCAATGATAATGGATAACAATATGATTGATCCCATTTCCATTCTCCTTTCTCTTCTTGTATTTCTACGAATATACTGGAAAATGGTTTCATTTTACCCGATTGAAGTTATAAAAGTGAATATTTTACAGTTTGATTGAACAAAAGAACTGTGAGGGCGGATAAAATGCGGGTTTGTGCTTATCTCGTAAAGGCCAATTATTCTGCAAAATAATTGATCTAAAAATGAAGAGGGTGCCCCATCTTTCCACTTTCAGGGCGCCCTCCTCCCCATATTCTATTGCTATGTCCATAAGCACCTATATTCTAAATAAAACTCACACTTCATTCTTCATAGATCATTTTAATCGTCATGCCGCCGTCTATGACAATGTTTTGTCCAGTAATAAAATCATTCTCAGGATCGGTTAAATAAAGACATCCTTTCGCGATATCAATAGGACGGCCCACTCGCCCCGCAGGATGTTGAGAGTGATCGATTTCGTTCAAATTCTCGTAATTTTTCGTTTCAATCCAACCCGGGCTTATAGAATTGACACGAATACGATAAGGGCTAAATGAAACAGCCAACGCATGAGATAATGCAACGATTCCACCTTTCGTCGCCGCATAAGCTTCCGAATGAGGCTCCGACATAAAGGCACGAGTCGAAGCCATATTCACAATCGCACCGCCATTTTCATTCTTTTTCATATATTTTGCCGCTTCCCGTGAACAAAGAAAGACACTCCGCAAATTCGTATGGATGATATCTTCCCATTCTTCCACCGTGAGCTCCAGCGGGTCTTTCCACCGAGAAACTCCTGCATTGTTGATTAAAATATTCACTTTCCCAAAGAGTTCATTTGCTTTCTTAAATAAATGAATAATATCATTCGGCTCACGCACATCGGTTTGAATAAAAACCGCTTCTCCGCCTTGCGTTTTGATTTGTCTAGCAACTTCATTTCCTGTCTCTGCATTCAGCTCAGCGATGACCACTTTTGCCCCTTTTTTCGCATATTGTTCTGCGACGGATTTGCCAATTCCGCTCCCCGCTCCCGTTACAACCACCACTTGATCTTGAAAGTTCATGGAATCTCACTCCTTTTTCGTATTCAATTAATGACCCTGTTTTCCCCATTGCAAAATATGTCACTAATATCGGTTTTTTGTCCATATATTCCGGACATTCAGTTTCGTTTTTTTTAAAAAATGGAAACACCCAAAGGCGTGAGGATATAAGAAGTTTTGTGTAACTGAAACTTACCATTAATAAGATGACCATTGATGCAAAGCGAAAAGGCCACATTGATTCAGGAATTAGCGAAAAATTGTAAAACAGTTGAAGATGGTATTCCATTTACACCATATTATTGATACTCACAATGTGAATGACACTGGCCCATTTTCAAGCAAAAAAATACCAAAGGCCGGCTGAAATTGGATTCAGCAAAACCTTTGGATCAGGAACGTTAATGTTTATCCTAGTCATGTGGATTTTGTTTCTTTTATTTGATTTTCTTTTTTTCCATGATGGCAAAGTAATTTCCTTCATTATCCGCAAAATTAAAAACTCTGCCGCCGGGCATGCTTACAATTTCTCCAACTGTGATACCTTTATCCGAAAAGTCTTTATATAATTGATCGAGATTTTCTGAGTAAAACAGGAGCGAAGGTGTATGAAGATTTACTTCCGGATGCATCTTAGCAATTAATTCCTTATTGTGGAGAACAATACTCGTTTCAGCTTCCTTTGTTGGAGCAATTTCGATCGATCTCAGTCCTTGGCCATTATTTTCTTCAGAAACTACGCAAAACCCAATTTTTTCTGTCCAAAATTTCAATGCCTCATCTTGATTATTGACATACAGCATAATCTGACCGACTTGATGAATCATTTGCTTCTCTCCATTTCTGCCAGTTCAATTCATATTCATATGTTTTTCTATTGTGTATTCCATTATACTTTCCATTTCAATCATATAACTGCTTAACATTATACCAAATGCAAGTGCCGCACAAAAAAATTTTCCTTCTAACCTTCTCCCTAATTTTAACAATACATGTGGAAAACTGAGTCTAGTCTTTCACCCTTTTCACTCGGCCCGCTTGCTTTCCTATCTTTTAATTTGATTAAAAATGGATTTTTCTCTTACAGATTTGAATTTATTTTTTATAAGAGCATTTTGCACATTTTTCAACCCAAGAGCCATAAGGTTTTCTAAAGCATAAAAAAGGACTTCACCCCTTATTTGTAGAATTTTGAAGTGACCAAACCACAAAAATCCACAAGGAGGAAGTCACTTTGTATATTCTACAAGAAAGTCTATTTTCCTTTGAAGAATTGCAAATTTTAGAGTCAAAAGAGAAATTACCGATCTTTTTTAGTGCTCTAGATTTGCGTCCTTATGCTAAACAATTGAAAAGTTCTTCACCCCAAGGGGCTGAAGGACATTCCAAAGAAGGGATATTAAGGGCTCTTATCGCTGCCCCATTAGAAGGTATTGATACTTTTACTTCTCTTCACAATCGATTGAAAAATGACCTGCGTTTTCGTTACCAATGTGGTTTAGATATTAGCAGGCCTGCACCATCCATCTCTACTCTTAGCCGAGTATTTTCTTCACTAACCAAAACTGGACTTGTGAAAAGAATCTTTCAAGATCTCGTCCAGTTAGCTCAAGAGGAAGGAGTAATTGATGGAAAACATCAGGCTATCGACAGTGCCGCCATTGATGCTTACGAAAAGAAGCAGCCTAAGAAGCGAAGTGAACAAACAGGCAACGCCAATTGGGGGGCAAAGTTTGATTCCTTCGGTAATAAAATTACTTGGTTTGGCTATAAGATGCATCTTTCCGTTGACACCAAAAGTGAATTACCAATGGCGATTGAAGTAACCCCTGCTCATATCAACGATGGGGATGTCGCACCACAATTAATTGAACAAGTAAAGAGTTGTACAAACTCTAAAATTGATTTCCTGATAATGGATGGTGGGTACGACCAGCTTAAAAACTACGAATCCGCCAAGAACATTGGGGCTCAAGCTATTATTCCACTCAATTTGCGTAATGAAAAGGAGCCTCCCGAAGGAATTGCCTCCAATGGAACCCCACGCTGTTCGATGGGGTACGAAATGACTTATTGGGGAGCCAATAAGGATCAGCTCAAATTCAGATGTCCACACGCAACCGGAAAAGTGGATTGCCCATTAGGAATGGCAGCCTGTTCATCCTCCAACTATGGAATGGTAGTAAAAATTAACGTGAATAAGGATCTTCGCCGGTACTCTAATCCACACCGCGATTCCAAACGTTGGAAAGAACTTTACAATGAGCGAACCAGTGTAGAACGGTGCAATTCAAGAATGAAAAGTTATCTTACAGCGAACTCCCTGCATGTGTGGGGAATCGATAAAGTAAAAACTCATATTTACTTGAACGCCATCGTATTACTGGTTTCAGCTCTCGCAATGGCAAAAGAGAGTAAAAAGCAACAAACCGCTTAAAAAATTTTTAAAGCGAAAAATTCTGCAAGTACGCCCAAAAAAGGACAAACAGAATATTTGTAAACCAAAGATACAAAATACCCCAATTTATTTGGGTTTCTTTTAAAACTCTTTTTAATAAAAATCTAATTTTGCAAAATGCTCATAAAAATGGTGGATTAAGATAATCCAAAATAAATAATAAAAAACACCACCTCTTGGCATAAGAAGATCTCAAGTGGTGCTTTGAAATAAAGTTTAATCAAAAATATCTCACAAACCTGTATTTATAATAAATAAAGAAGAATCCATTTTAAAAAAAGATTAATCAAAATGGATTCTTATCTAGCTGTTTTAAGATTTGGCTTGTCCTTCAATACGCCCTTTTTCGTTACCGGATCGGACATTACAGAATTCCCTGGTGGACCTAGAAAAAAGATATTCTCTTTTCGTTTAAGAAGTGATCGTTGATATACCGAATGGCATGGACATGGAAAAGATCTTTGATGATATTAGATAAAAGTGGACTGGCCCCACATGGGAGGTCCAGTCCGGGTTTGAAATGACCAGCCCCGACCCGTCTCGTGTTAACCTTGGATAAGAAGTAAACTTTCCGGCGCAACATTGCTCAAAAAGGGGCTCGGTTCGCCTACACTATAAAGCTCCAAATGATGCATAGCCCGTGTACAGGCGGTGTAGAACAATCTGCGCAGGCTCTCATCACCGTATACTTGCGCCGATGCGTCATAAATGATGACGGCGTCGAATTCGATGCCCTTGGCCAAATACGCCGGTATGACGACAACGCCTTGTTCATATTCGGCAGAGCCGCTCTTCACGAGCTTCACTTCTTCAACGTTCTTCAGTGCTTCGTATGCGGCGGTGCTTTCCGCAGCAGATTTGCATATGATCGCGATCGTATTATACCCCCGATTCCGCAATTCTGCGACTTTGGAAGCAATACAGCGGTGCAGTTCTGCATGATCAGAAACTCTCGTCAGCATAGGCTTATCACCGTCGCGCTCAAAAGCAATAATCCGTTCGCCGTCGGGCACGAGTCCGCGCGTAAATTCGACGATCTGTCTTGTGGATCTGTAGCTGCGATTCAAGGTGATCACATCCGTTTCATCCGTTCCGTATAAGTCGGTCAGTGTTTGAAAATCGGCCGTTTCGCTGGCATGGGCGTAGATCGCCTGGTTAAAGTCGCCGAGCACGGTCATCCTTGCCGAGGGAAACAAACATTTCAAATACTCGAATTGAAACGAAGAATAATCTTGTGCTTCGTCTACAAGCACGTGTTTGATCGAGATGTTCGTCTGAAAGCCTTGAATCAGATCTTTCAAGAATAAAAACGGAGTTGCATCTTCATAAAACAGTTTGCCTTCGTCTAGCATTTTCACCGTCAATCGGCAAATATCCTCCCACTCCCCAGGGGTTTCCCCCTCCAACCACAGTTTGATCTGCGTCGGATCGGCGAAAAGCTGCTTGTATATCCCTTTAAAGTCGATGAAACGAAGCGCCCGGATCCGTTTGCGCAACGGCTTCAATTTTTTGCGGACGATCAATTCGCCAATCGCTTCGGTCTCAATCTCATAATTGTCTAACGAATCTCCTTTAAAGCGACGTTTTTTCCGTAAATGAGTGTAAGCTTTATGGTAATCCTCGTTGCTAAGCAGCTCGATTTCTTCTTGTACCCATGGCTTGGTCCGTTCAATTTTCTCCGCTTCATCGATTTGCTTGTTTAGCCATTCCGTCAGCTTTTCAAGTCTGTTGTGAAAGCGGAGCGAGGTGTCGCTTCTGTAAAACCTTTCCGCGATTTGTTTAGCGGTGACGATCGCTTTTCCTCTAAATAGAATATCTTTGAATAGCATGCCGGAGGACGCCAGCGACTTCCAGTATCCTTTAATCGCCTCGAAAAAACGGGTTGATGCCTTGAATCGGATGTTCGCCATCCTGGTCCGGTATGAAGGGTCATTTGCTGCAGTCAACACATATTCCAGTTGCTCGTATGGACCCTCGACTTGAAATGCTTTGCTCAGCCGATGGTCCAAGTATTCCTGGAATGTGACCTGTTGCATATTCTCTTCGCCGAGTTCGGGCAACACATTGGACACGTAGCTATTAAACATCGAATTCGGTGAAAATAAAATGATTTGATCGGCCTTCAGCCTGTCCCGGTACTTGTAGAGCAAGTAAGCGATCCGCTGAAGGGCGGCCGATGTCTTGCCGCTGCCAGCGGGGCCTTGCACAATGAGCATCCTCCCGCGATCATGCCGGATAATCCGGTTTTGTTCCATTTGAATAGTAGCCACGATATTGTGCATATGTTTGTCCGTGACTCTGCCAAGCACCTGCTGTAAAATCTCGTCTCCAATGGTGAGACTGGTATCGAACATCGATTGGATAACGCCGTTGCGGATGATATATTGCCATTTTTTCTCCAGCGTGCCGCGAATTACGCCTCCAGGTGTAGCATATTCGGCCGGACCGGGTGCGTAATCGTAGTAGACACTCGAGACCGGCGCCCGCCAGTCGTAGATAAGGATGTTCTCTCCGCTTGTATCCGTGAGCGTGGAAATACCGATATAGATTCGTTCGGCGACGGAATCCCCTTCTTCAGTGAAATCGATCCGTCCGAAATAAGGCACCTTCTGCATGCGGCGCAGCGTGGCCAACCTCTTGAAGGATTGTCTGTGGGTGCTTTGGCTGACAGACAGGTTCTGAGCCTGTTGTCTCAAGGCGATGATCGTCTCAAGATAATCGTCGAAAGTATCTGTATTCACCTTGACGTCATCCCAAAAATGTTTGCGCGTATCAATCACTTCTTTCCTGCGCCTAAGGGTTTCATCTTCCAGCATGCCGATTTGCTCTGCAATGATCTCCATTATGCTGTCCAATCGTTCTTGCTCCCGCCGAAGTTCTGTTTTCAATATCAATCACTCCTTTAAAAAAATGAAAAATGGGGATTGACTAAAGGAATTATATGATATATAATTAAAATGGGATATTTTAATTATATAAAATAAACGAAATGTATTTCTAACTTAATTTATCATAATTTCTCAATTTTATCAATGTATTTAACACTACCGCCTCTATGATGTAACAAAATTGACTTTAAAAATGATATCCATATATTCAATCAGTGAAAGTAAAGTTGGACGAATCATATTTATTGAGAAATCCGTCAAAGAACATATCAAGCATAATACCGTTATCACCCCATAACAGAGCCTAATAAAAGGGAAGCTAATGCAAATAAGTTGGATAGCTTCCCTTTTTATTTTGGTGGGACAATAGAATATTCTTTTACTTTCTTTTTAGCCATTTATTTCGCAGTAAAAATCTTAACCAAATAATAAGTTCATCCTGTACATGTTACTACAATTTTCCATTATCATCCTAATAACTTCTCGTATTAACGCTATCCTTTCTAACAAATTATCTACTTACTCATCTTGACAGCGAATTAAAAAACTTTTCTATATTCGATTTAGACCTTTCTCCTAAAAAATATAGCCTCTTTCGTTAAAACGTTAGAGGCATGACATTACTAAAATCGTACCCGCTTTTTCCTCATTGGTATAAAGAATTTGCACTGAATTTAACTATGTTCCTCATTAGGAAAAAGGTCAAGGAATTCAGGTCTTTCTTTTCCTCCTTCTCCACTTTCCAATTAATCCTCTTTATGCCTTGCTATACTTGTTTTCAGGTGCTTATTCGGGCTTTTCCTTGCTCTTTTTCGGACATAAAAAACCGAAGGTAGAATACCTTCGGTTTCGAAACGTTATTTTATTTCAGGTTCCAATTTTTCTAGACACTAGGTCACAACGAACAAAACTTATTTTATTCCACCGTTACGCTTTTTGCCAGGTTGCGCGGTTTATCGACATCGCAGTCGCGATGCAGAGCTGCGTAGTAAGCAATAAGCTGTAACGGAACAACAGAGATAAGAGGTGTTAACAAGTCGTGAATTTGCGGAATGACGAAACGGTCTGATTCCATTTCCAGTCCTTTCATGGAAATCACGCAAGGGTTAGCGCCGCGAGCAACTACTTCCTTGACATTTCCGCGTATACTTAAGTTCACGTTTTCTTGTGTAGCCAGTGCGATAACAGGCGTTCCTTCCTCAATTAAGGCAATCGTACCGTGCTTCAGTTCACCGCCGGCAAAACCTTCTGCTTGGATATAAGAAATTTCTTTTAACTTTAAGGCACCTTCCAAGCAGACAAAATAGTCGATAGAACGGCCGATAAAGAAGCAATTGCGTGTAGTTGCCAAATATTCCCGAGCGATTCGTTCCATTTCATCTTTGGCATCGCAAAGAATTTCCATTGCATTGGCTGCGATTCCCAGCTCTTTCACTAGATCAAAATCAACTGCAATATTGCGTGCTTTCGCTGTTACGTTCGCCAAGATAGCAAGTACAGCAATTTGTGCTGTGTACGCTTTTGTCGATGCTACGGCGATTTCCGGACCGGCATGGAGAAGCAATGTATAATCAGCTTCCCGTGACAATGTCGAACCCGGTACGTTGGTAATCGTCAACGCCGGATAGCCCAATTTTTTCGTTTCAACTAAAACGGCACGGCTGTCTGCTGTTTCACCGCTTTGGGAAATGAAAATAAACATCGGTTTTTCAGATAAAAGCGGCATATTGTAGCTAAATTCGCTGGCAACATGAACTTCCACAGGAATTTTTGCCATTTTTTCAATCAACTGTTTTCCAACAAGACCAGCATGGTAGCTCGTACCGGCCGCTATAATATAGAGACGGTCCGATTGATTCAAGGCTTCTACGATTTTAGGATCAATTTCTAATTCTCCGTTTTCGTTTTGGTAAGCTTGAATCAATTTGCGGATAACTAGCGGCTGTTCGTCAATTTCTTTCAACATATAATGAGGGTAAGTACCTTTTTCAATGTCGCTTGCATCAAGTTCAGCTGTAAATGGAGCGCGTTCGATTATTTCTCCATCAAGATTTTTGATCACTGCACGATCTTTTGTTACAATGACCATTTCTTGGTCCATCAATTCTTTAAATTGATTCGTTACTTGAAGCATTGCCATCGCATCAGAAGCGACTACATTAAAGGATTCGCCGATGCCGACAAGAAGCGGGCTTTTATTTTTCGCCACAAAAATCGTATCCCCATTTTGTTCATCCAACACTGCAATTGCATAGGAACCTTTAATTTGTTTCAATGTTTTTCTAATGGCTTCTTCGACTTCCATTCCTTCGTTGACGAACAGTTCAATTAATTGAACAACGACTTCCGTATCCGTATCGCTTTGCAAAGGAACATCTTGCAAATATTGTTGTTTCAATTCTTCATAATTTTCGATTACACCGTTATGAACGATCGTAAAACGGCCTGAAGCACTTTGATGTGGATGGGCGTTCCTTTTGCTTGGCACTCCGTGTGTAGCCCAGCGAGTGTGCCCAATTCCGATATTCGCTTTCACACTATTATCCACACTGTTGCGCAGATCGGCAATACGGCCTTTTTCTTTGAACACATGAACGCCTTCGCCATTATTCACAGCAATTCCAGCAGAATCATAGCCTCTATATTCAAGTTTTTCTAGACCTTTTAACAAAATTTCTTTCGCATCTTGATTACCAATATAACCAACAATTCCGCACATGGTGTTCTTCCTCCCTTTAGACAAGGGGGCAAGAAATCGCGGGGGCGTTTCTGCCCCCTTATCTCCGTTTTCAATTTTATCAACATTCGTCAGTACATCCGACTGCTATCTTGAAATCGCATTTCCCTTCCTTTGTCCACCAGGTCGCCCTGATGTTTTAAGAAGAGAATTCACGGCTGTGCGTTCAACCGGGAGGCATCCGCCGAAAACTCGATAAACCTCCTCCTCGTCAACTAAGCCTGTTTTCTCCGCTCTGGGCTTAGTTCGGGCGCTATTATTATCAAATCAACGTGCTAAACCTTGATCCCCCTTTCCTTTTTGGAAACTTATTCAAAACACGTTAATCATACACTATTTTTTTGGATTTCGTCAACTAAAAACATCAAAGATTACGAAGAAATACACATTCTTTATAAAAAATATGCATAAGGAATCAAAATGTTTCCTTATGCATATCATATATCTATATATTAAATTAATCTAACCCCATTTCTTCTTTTACCACATTGACGATCTTTTCAACATAGCGATTACATTCTTCTTCTGTAGGAGCTTCCGCCATCACTCTGACAAGAGGTTCCGTTCCCGACGGCCGGACAAGGATACGGCCATTTCCTTTCATTTCTTCTTCCGCTTCTTGAATCGCTTTTTTCACCTTTTCATTTTCCAACACTTTATGTTTATCGGTAACACGGACGTTTACAAGTTTTTGAGGAAATTTTTTCATTTCTGCAGCTAACTCGGATAACGGTTTTTTGGTTAATTTCATAATGTTCACCAGCTGCAGCCCGGTCAAAAGGCCATCGCCCGTTGTATTATAATCAAGGAAAATGATATGTCCCGACTGTTCGCCCCCTAGGTTGTAGTTGTTTTTCTTCATTTCTTCCACAACGTAGCGGTCGCCGACAGCCGTCTGCACACTCTTGATTCCTAACTCTTCCAGTCCTTTATGGAACCCAAGGTTGCTCATAACGGTTGACACAACGGTCGACTGCTTTAAACGGCCTTCTTGTTGTAAATACTTTGCACAGATGTACATGATTTGATCGCCATCGACGATTTGGCCGTTCTCATCCACTGCAATAAGACGATCGCCGTCACCGTCAAAGGCCAAACCTACATCCGCGCCTTTTTCTTTTACGAATTGCGCCAGCGCTTCCGGATGAGTAGACCCTACTCCGTCATTGATATTTAATCCGTTTGGAGACGCACCCATTGTCGACAGATCGGCTTCAAGATCCGCAAACAAATGAGTGGCCAGCGAGGAGGTTGCGCCGTGAGCACAATCCAACGCAATATGTATTCCTTCAAAATCTTCATCCACAGTCTGTTTTAAATACTGAATATATTTTTGCACGCCTTCAAAATAATCCGTTACTTGTCCAAGTTCTTTTCCAATCGGGCGAGGAAGATTGTCTTCATTCGCATCTAAAAGCTTTTCAATTTCCAATTCCTCTTCATCAGAAAGTTTAAATCCGTCCGGACCAAAAAATTTGATGCCATTATCAGCCACCGGATTATGAGAAGCGGAAATCATGACACCCGCTTGAGCTCCCATTACTTTTGTCAAGAAAGCAACACCCGGAGTGGAGATAACACCTAAACGCATCACTTCCGCTCCAATCGATAACAGACCTGCTACGAGCGCTCCTTCCAGCATGTGGCCGGAAATACGAGTGTCTCGCCCAATTAATACTTTAGGTCGTTTCGCGTTTTTCGTGAGCACATAGCCGCCAAAACGCCCTAATTTGAAAGCTAACTCAGGCGTCAACTCCGAATTAGCCACCCCTCTAACTCCATCCGTACCGAAGTATTTTCCCATTATCTTCATCGCTCCTTTATAAACTATCCATCCAGGTATACTAACGTTTTTTTACCGATAATTGAACGTTTACTTGATCATCCGATAGTTTCCAATCTGTATTGTTGGGTCCGTCTCCTTCAATCTTTAGCTGATGTTCCCCCTCTGTCAAACCGGAAAGATCTATGTACAGGGAAAAATCGTCTTTGCTCAATTTGTCGACGACGCTCTCTTCCCCGGTCACCTCCGCATTTACAGTTGAGGGAGACATCGAATCAAGAACGTAATCATCGCTTAACCCTCGAGTTTCGATCGGGATATCAGCAATCGTTTTCGTTATGACGGAATTCGGTGAATTTGTGTCGTTTGTTTGAGTTTGATTGTCATCAGGCGTAATCTCAGCAGTTCCGTTCTCGTCCTCTTTTGGCTTGGTTCTTTTATCCACTGAAACGACAACTTTTACTTTTTGAGGCGAAACATAATTCAAGCCTTCTTTCAAATGAATTGGAACCTCTTTTACCGTATCCCTTTTTATTTTACTTAAATCTATATTGATTTCCACATTATTTAATTTATCCAATGCCGATTCTTTGCCGTAGACGGTTACTTCTTTTGGATCTATGTCAATATCCTTAATGCTCACGCCTTCCGGAGGATTCCCTATTTCTTTTACAGACACAGGCACTTTTTTATTTGGATTTTTGACTTTTACTGTTACTTCCACCGTCTCGGGATCGACAGCTACATCCAATTTATTCAACTCGTTGTCCAGTACACGCACCCTTGCTTTTCCTGTAAATTCACCATCGATCAGCTCATCGCTGTCAAGGGTTGCTTTCACATACGCAATTTGATTAATTACGTCTTTAGCCCCGGTGATTTCCACTGTTTTAGGACTGACGGACAAACTATCCACTTGGTAGCCGTTCCCCAGCATGCCATCGCTGATTTCCGCTCCCACTTTAAATTCTTTTGTCACTTTTTCCTGAATGGAAACCTCTGCATAAGCAGGTTCAATTTTCACTTTTAATTGATTCGATATATTGTCATATTTTATGGGAACATCATGAGTCCCTACCCCTAGATTGGATAGATCCACATACACTTTAAAATCTTTCAGCGCTTTTGTGGACTGTACAATGCTTTTTGGACCCTCGATCGTTACGCTTACTGTTTGTGGGACTCCGGATACCACAAGATTATCCGAATCGTAATATACATCCACCGGCACATCTTCTATCGTCGCAACATTATCGTTAGGAACATTTTCCGTTTTTTTCTTCAAATCCACTTCTTCCACGTTAACAGACATATATAATAATATTGCCAAAAACAGCGCTAAAATTCTCAATACCCAAGGGCTTTCAATCCATCTATCCATTTTTTCGTTTTCCCCTCCAGCTCCACAGAGTCGAGGATCCATGTTTCGATTTTCCCAGGAGCAGTTCTTTTTCCAAAAGTTGTTGGAAGTCTTCTGCAGATAGATCTCGATGCAGCTCTCCATTTTTCGTGACTGAAACGGAGCCTGTCTCCTCTGATACCACGATGGTTAAACTATCGGTCACTTCGCTGATACCGAGGGCAGCCCTGTGTCTAGTTCCTAACTCTTTAGAGATAAAGGGACTTTCAGACAACGGCAGGTAACAAGCAGCAGCTGCAATTTGATTTTTTTGGATAATGACCGCCCCGTCATGTAGTGGTGTATTAGGGATAAAAATGTTAATCAATAATTCGGAGGATACTTTAGAATTTAAAGGGATCCCCGTTTCAATATAATCGGTCATCCCCGTTTCCCTTTCTATGGAAATGAGCGCGCCAATTCTACGCTTAGCCATATAGTTCACCGCTTTGGCCATGGATTCAATGAGATGCATTTGCTCTTCATCTTCTTGTGCTAAACTGCGGCGCGAAAAGAATCTTCCCCGCCCCAGCTGTTCCAGCGCTCGCCTGAGTTCCGGTTGAAAAATGATGATGACGGCTAAAAAACCCCATGTCAAAGCCTGTTCCATCATCCAACTTAAAGTATGAAAACCAAGGACGCCGCTGAAACCTCGAACAATGATGATGACGAAAATTCCTTTCAGCAGCTGAACAGCTTTTGTTCCACGTATAAGGGTCAGGATTTTGTAAATGACAAACCAAACAAGCAAAATATCTATAATATTGGATAAATAATCCAGTATTGAAAAATTATCAAAATTCCTTAAAAACGGCATATTACATCCTCCAATAATGTAATGAAAAATAGCCGTATAGGGGCCTCTTTCCAATGAATTTATTATATCATACTTCAGACATCGAACTTAAATCAAACAATGGGACAAGATTGGAATTATTTTAAGAGCTTAAGATGCCTTTCACTGCGCTACCAATTCTTTCATATGAAACCAAAGCCATTCAAACATCTGATGAATCTCTTGTATATTCCCGGTCACTTTTCCGGCAGACGCCATATATTTTTCACCATTAATGACCGTAACATCCCCATCCACTTCTCCCTCAATTCGGATGTCTCCGTTCCGAACAACAAGATCTCCCTTCACTGTTTTCCCTTTTGGAACAATGACCGTATTTCCTTTCACAACAAGATTGGGCTGCTTCGTAAATGAAAACTGTTGATCTTGCTCCCATAAAGCGACAAACGACCCCATCATAAACACAAAAAATATAGCGCAAGCAGTCAAAAATGGATGGAGATGGAACCATCTCTGCAGTTTTATCGTTCTTTTTTCTTTTGGCAACAGAGATAAAACATTTTCGGTAAAATGCTCAGGAGCTTTCACGCTATTGGAAAGACCCCTCACAAACATAATAGACTGTTTCAATTCTTGAAAATGCTGATGACAATCTTGGCATTGCTCCAAATGTTCCCTTAGTTTGACAACTTGTTCTTTTGGCAGTTCACCATCTAAATACTCATGCATATAGCGCGTTATTTCTTTTTGGCAGTCTGCGTTCATCTTGTAGCTCATCCCCTCGCTATAATTTGCGCAAATGTTTTCGAAGAGCTTCTCGGCCCCTATGTAATCTTGTTTTTACCGTCCCAACCGGCATATCTAATATTCCTGCGATTTCTTCGACAGATAATTCTTCCATGTATTTTAATATTATGACCGCTCTGTATTTTTCAGGAAGCTTTAAAATCGCTTGCTGAATCGACTCTTGTAATTCCATATGTTCTACTTCTTGCTCCGGCAGGTGGCTGGATGAAGCAATTTGCGAATACAGCGTTAAATTTTCAGATCCTTCTATATCTGCATCTAAATGGTAGTCCGGTTTTTTCTTTCTTATTCGATCAATGCAAAGATTGGTCGTAATTCGATACAGCCAGGTTGAAAATTTTCGATTTTCATCATACCGTCGAATGTTGAGATAAGCACGTAAAAACGCTTCTTGTGCTACATCTTCTGCCTCATGCCGATTTCCCAGCATCCGATAACAAAGCTGATACACTTTATCTTTATAAATTTCCACAATCTCTCCAAATGCGTTCTGATCGCCCTTAAGCACTTGCCTTATTTTTTTTCTAATAAAAACATCCATTCACTTGTACCCCCGCTCCAGCGGCAATATATAAATACGAATCAACGAAAAAGAAAGTTTCAAAAATCTTCTCTTCCATCATAACAAATATTGACCTAATCAAGTTTGCACATTTTTGAAAACGGATATGATAATAATAAAAATCAGCAAAAGCGGTGATAGACAATGTCAAAAACAGAACATGACTTGCTTCTTCAAATTGAAAACTGCCGAGTTGAAATGATTTCCCAGGCAATGAAAACTTCTTTTGCAAATGATGAAGTGCTTGCATTAAGTGTAAAGCTGGATCAGCTTTTGAATCTGTATGAATCTCAATGTCCAAAATAAACGCAGCAACCTCGTATGCAGGAGGTTGCTGTCCTAATGTATAAATATTCGCCCCTATGAAATGGACATAAATGCAACCGCTGCTATGGCCGCTTTATATTTGGAAGAGATTTTTTGAATTTCAAGTACAGCAGAATCTTTCCCACTCTTCGAACAATTTTGTTTGTAAACAACATCCGCAATGCGAAAGTTCGTCCAAACGAAAGTCTATTAGATTAAAATCGAGAATATCATTATTTTGTCTTAAAATTAGAAACATTTTCTTCCTACTTAAATTAAGAATCAAATGATAATGTATCTAGAGCTAATCCAAATAGAAAAAGCCTCAAACCTAACGGTTTAAGGCAAAAAACGTAAGCTTCCTATCTGAACTGAAAATGGAGCCTAGCGGGATCGAACCGCTGACCTCCTGCGTGCGATGCAGGCACTCTCCCAGCTGAGCTAAGGCCCCATATCTTCCGGCAAATAGAGCGGAAGACGGGACTCGAACCCGCGACCCCCACCTTGGGAAGGTGGTGTTCTACCACTAAACTACTTCCGCAAATACAAAAAAATGAGCCATGGAGGATTCGAACCTCCGACCCTCTGATTAAAAGTCAGATGCTCTACCTACTGAGCTAATGGCTCATCAAAAAACAATAAAAAAATCCTTCAAAAGGATCAACAATAATGGCTGGGCTAGCTGGATTCGAACCAGCGCATGACGGAGTCAAAGTCCGTTGCCTTACCGCTTGGCTATAGCCCAATGATGAATGAACATTATTAGGATATCCAACGATACAAAAACTATTCAAAATTAAATGGTGGAGGGGGACGGATTCGAACCGCCGAACCCTGAGGGAGCGGATTTACAGTCCGCCGCGTTTAGCCACTTCGCTACCCCTCCGCTACTGGTGCCGGCTGTAGGACTTGAACCCACAACCTACTGATTACAAGTCAGTTGCTCTACCAATTGAGCTAAGCCGGCTTGTTTAAGTATGGTGGAGGTTGACGGGATCGAACCGCCGACCCCTTGCTTGTAAGGCAAGTGCTCTCCCAGCTGAGCTAAACCTCCATTGAGGATGACCCGTACGGGATTCGAACCCGTGTTACCGCCGTGAAAGGGCGGTGTCTTAACCACTTGACCAACGGGCCAAAAAAATCACAGAAAAGCTTCCAACCGGGCTCGAACCGGTGACCTCTTCCTTACCATGGAAGTGCTCTACCTGCTGAGCTATGGAAGCATGGCTCCGCAGGTAGGATTCGAACCTACGACCGATCGGTTAACAGCCGATTGCTCTACCACTGAGCTACTGCGGAACGATATCGCCTGGCAACGTCCTACTCTCGCAAGGGGAATCCCCTCACTACCATCGGCGCTGAAGAGCTTAACTTCCGTGTTCGGTATGGGAACGGGTGTGACCTCTTCGCCATTGTCACCAGACGATCAAGACAGGTAATATTATAACATAAATTATGCAGATTGCAATAAAAAATGGATATTTAGGAAAAAATTATTCCTTCAAAACTAGATAGAAGAAGCAGTTTCACCGATCTCGCCCTTTCATTTGGTTAAGTCCTCGATCGATTAGTATCCGTCAGCTCCACGTGTCACCACGCTTCCACCTCGGACCTATCTACCTGATCATCTTTCAGGGATCTTACTTTCCGAAGAAATGGGAAATCTCATCTTGAGGGGGGCTTCATGCTTAGATGCTTTCAGCACTTATCCCTTCCGCACATAGCTACCCAGCGATGCCTCTGGCGAGACAACTGGTACACCAGCGGTGCGTCCATCCCGGTCCTCTCGTACTAAGGACAGCTCCTCTCAAATTTCCTGCGCCCGCGACGGATAGGGACCGAACTGTCTCACGACGTTCTGAACCCAGCTCGCGTACCGCTTTAATGGGCGAACAGCCCAACCCTTGGGACCGACTACAGCCCCAGGATGCGATGAGCCGACATCGAGGTGCCAAACCTCCCCGTCGATGTGGACTCTTGGGGGAGATAAGCCTGTTATCCCCGGGGTAGCTTTTATCCGTTGAGCGATGGCCCTTCCATACGGAACCACCGGATCACTAAGCCCGACTTTCGTCCCTGCTCGACTTGTAGGTCTCGCAGTCAAGCTCCCTTCTGCCTTTGCACTCTGCGAATGATTTCCAACCATTCTGAGGGAACCTTTGGGCGCCTCCGTTACCTTTTAGGAGGCGACCGCCCCAGTCAAACTGCCCACCTGACACTGTCTCCCACCCCGATCAGGGGTGCGGGTTAGAATTTCAGTACAGCCAGGGTAGTATCCCACCGGCGCCTCCACACAAGCTGGCGCTCATGTCTCTCAGGCTCCTACCTATCCTGTACAAGCTGTACCAAAATTCAATATCAGGCTGCAGTAAAGCTCCACGGGGTCTTTCCGTCCTGTCGCGGGTAACCTGCATCTTCACAGGTACTATAATTTCACCGAGTCTCTCGTTGAGACAGTGCCCAGATCGTTACGCCTTTCGTGCGGGTCAGAACTTACCTGACAAGGAATTTCGCTACCTTAGGACCGTTATAGTTACGGCCGCCGTTTACTGGGGCTTCGGTTCGCACCTTCAAGCAAAGCTTTAAGCGCTCCCCTTAACCTTCCAGCACCGGGCAGGCGTCAGCCCCTATACTTCGCCTTACGGCTTCGCAGAGACCTGTGTTTTTGCTAAACAGTCGCCTGGGCCTATTCACTGCGGCTTCTCGGGGCTATGCACCCCAAAAAGCACCCCTTCTCCCGAAGTTACGGGGTCATTTTGCCGAGTTCCTTAACGAGAGTTCTCTCGCACACCTTAGGATTCTCTCCTCGCCTACCTGTGTCGGTTTGCGGTACGGGCACCTTTTTCCTCGCTAGAGGCTTTTCTTGGCAGTGTGGAATCAGGAACTTCGGTACTATATTTCCCTCGCCGTCACAGCTTGAGGTTAGTGGCAACGGGATTTGCCTCGCTACCCCTCTCACTGCTTGGACGCACATCCAACCGTGCGCTTACCCTATCCTCCTGCGTCCCCCCATCGCTCAAACGGAAAAGAGGTGGTACAGGAATATCAACCTGTTGTCCATCGCCTACGCCTGTCGGCCTCGGCTTAGGTCCCGACTAACCCTGAGAGGACGAGCCTTCCTCAGGAAACCTTAGGCATTCGGTGGAAGGGATTCTCACCCTTCTTTCGCTACTCATACCGGCATTCTCACTTCTAAGCGCTCCACCAGTCCTTCCGGTCTGGCTTCTCTGCCCTTAGAACGCTCTCCTACCGCGGACACCCGAAGGTGTCCACCCGCAGCTTCGGTGATACGTTTAGCCCCGGTACATTTTCGGCGCAGAATCACTCGACCAGTGAGCTATTACGCACTCTTTAAATGGTGGCTGCTTCTAAGCCAACATCCTGGTTGTCTAAGCAATTCCACATCCTTTTCCACTTAACGTATACTTTGGGACCTTAGCTGGCGGTCTGGGCTGTTTCCCTTTTGACCACGGATCTTATCACTCGCAGTCTGACTCCCAAGGATAAGTCACTGGCATTCGGAGTTTGTCTGAATTCGGTAACCCGATGAGGGCCCCTAGTCCAAACAGTGCTCTACCTCCAAGACTCTTCCCTTGAGGCTAGCCCTAAAGCTATTTCGGAGAGAACCAGCTATCTCCAAGTTCGATTGGAATTTCACCCCTACCCACACCTCATCCCCGCACTTTTCAACGTGCGTGGGTTCGGGCCTCCAGTAAGTGTTACCTCACCTTCACCCTGGACATGGGTAGATCACCTGGTTTCGGGTCTGCGACCCCATACTCATGCGCCCTGTTCAGACTCGCTTTCGCTGCGGCTCCGTCTTTTCGACTTAACCTCGCATGAGATCGCAACTCGCCGGTTCATTCTACAAAAGGCACGCCATCACCCGTAAACGGGCTCTGACTACTTGTAGGCACACGGTTTCAGGTTCTCTTTCACTCCCCTCCCGGGGTGCTTTTCACCTTTCCCTCACGGTACTGGTTCACTATCGGTCACTAGGGAGTATTTAGCCTTGGGAGATGGTCCTCCCAGCTTCCGACGGGATTCCTCGTGTCCCGCCGTACTCAGGATCCACCAGGGAGGGAACGAAGTTTCGACTACAGGGTTGTTACCTTCTCTGACGGGCCTTTCCAGACCTCTTCGTCTACCTCGTTCCTTTGTGACTCCACAATTGGTGTCCTACAACCCCAGAAGGCAAGCCTTCTGGTTTGGGCTGTTCCCGTTTCGCTCGCCGCTACTCAGGGAATCGCTGTTGCTTTCTCTTCCTCCGGGTACTTAGATGTTTCAGTTCCCCGGGTTGCCTTCCTTACCCTATGGATTCAGGCAAGGATGCTGCCCCATTACGGGCAGCGGGTTTCCCCATTCGGAAATCTCCGGATCAACGCTTACGTACAGCTCCCCGGAGCTTTTCGGAGTTAGTCCCGTCCTTCATCGGCTCCTAGTGCCAAGGCATCCACCGTGCGCCCTTTCTAACTTAACCATGTTGGTTTTATCCTAGATGGCGATACTCGGTTTATGCTGCTTCTTTCTTCTATCTAGTTTTCAAGGAACAACTTGGAAGGATGAAATCCTTCAAAACTGAACAAAACGAAAGCGCTCATTCATATCTGTCCAGCTCCGGCTCCTAGGTGCTCGAGGTCACAATCCATCTTGCTGCGGTGGTTGAAATACTACCTCCTCGCAAGCTGTCTTGTGCTTGTCGCACCTGAACAGTCGCCTCTGCTTTTCTTCTTCCTTAGAAAGGAGGTGATCCAGCCGCACCTTCCGATACGGCTACCTTGTTACGACTTCACCCCAATCATCTGCCCCACCTTCGGCGGCTGGCTCCCGTAAGGGTTACCTCACCGACTTCGGGTGTTGCAAACTCTCGTGGTGTGACGGGCGGTGTGTACAAGGCCCGGGAACGTATTCACCGCGGCATGCTGATCCGCGATTACTAGCGATTCCGGCTTCATGCAGGCGAGTTGCAGCCTGCAATCCGAACTGAGAATGGTTTTTTGGGATTGGCTCCACCTCGCGGTTTCGCGACCCTTTGTACCATCCATTGTAGCACGTGTGTAGCCCAGGTCATAAGGGGCATGATGATTTGACGTCATCCCCACCTTCCTCCGGTTTGTCACCGGCAGTCACCTTAGAGTGCCCAACTGAATGCTGGCAACTAAGGTCAAGGGTTGCGCTCGTTGCGGGACTTAACCCAACATCTCACGACACGAGCTGACGACAACCATGCACCACCTGTCACTCCGTCCCCCGAAGGGGAACCCTCTATCTCTAGAGGTAGCGAAGGATGTCAAGACCTGGTAAGGTTCTTCGCGTTGCTTCGAATTAAACCACATGCTCCACCGCTTGTGCGGGCCCCCGTCAATTCCTTTGAGTTTCAGCCTTGCGGCCGTACTCCCCAGGCGGAGTGCTTAATGCGTTAGCTGCAGCACTAAAGGGTGGAAGCCCTCTAACACTTAGCACTCATCGTTTACGGCGTGGACTACCAGGGTATCTAATCCTGTTCGCTCCCCACGCTTTCGCGCCTCAGCGTCAGTTACAGACCAGAGAGCCGCCTTCGCCACTGGTGTTCCTCCACATCTCTACGCATTTCACCGCTACACGTGGAATTCCGCTCTCCTCTTCTGCACTCAAGTCTCCCAGTTTCCAATGACCCTCCACGGTTGAGCCGTGGGCTTTCACATCAGACTTAAGAGACCGCCTGCGCGCGCTTTACGCCCAATAATTCCGGACAACGCTTGCCACCTACGTATTACCGCGGCTGCTGGCACGTAGTTAGCCGTGGCTTTCTGGTCAGGTACCGTCAAGGTACCGCCCTGTTCGAACGGTACTTGTTCTTCCCTGACAACAGAGCTTTACGATCCGAAGACCTTCTTCGCTCACGCGGCGTTGCTCCGTCAGACTTTCGTCCATTGCGGAAGATTCCCTACTGCTGCCTCCCGTAGGAGTCTGGGCCGTGTCTCAGTCCCAGTGTGGCCGATCACCCTCTCAGGTCGGCTACGCATCGTCGCCTTGGTGAGCCGTTACCTCACCAACTAGCTAATGCGCCGCGGGCCCATCTGCAAGCGGCAGCTTGCGCCGCCTTTCAACCTTCCTTCATGCGAAGGAAGATATTATCCGGTATTAGCCCCGGTTTCCCGGAGTTATCCCTGTCTTGCAGGCAGGTTGCCCACGTGTTACTCACCCGTCCGCCGCTAACTTTCAAAAAGCAAGCTTCTTGAAAGTCCGCTCGACTTGCATGTATTAGGCACGCCGCCAGCGTTCGTCCTGAGCCAGGATCAAACTCTCCAAAAAGAAATTTGACTTGGCTTGTTTCTATCGAAACATTGGTTTACGCTTCGTTTTGTTCAGTTTTCAAGGATCCATGTCCGCCGCCTGTTTTTAACAAGCGACTTTTCTAGTATAACATCCCGCTAAAGGAATGTCAATAACTTTTTCTTGTTTAATGCTGTCCATCAAGGACAAGTAATACTATATCAGCATAATGATGGAGTGTCAACATCTTTTTTCAAAAAAATTTATTCTCTGCTTTTGGTTCTTTTTCCTACTCGTAAATATTTCATACATTCATGATGACTCGCAACTCTCTTAAATAAATTGAATAAAATGTTATACCTCTCCTTCATCGCCCTTTTCACAACATGATCAATTCTGTGATCATTAAGATCAAACAGAATTTCGTCCATTTCCCTTTTCAACAAATAATAGATCTCTTCTTTTTCCTTTTCATTTATTAGTATTCCGATCATGTAGGTCACTCCTTTTGATAAGTGTCTCATGCGCTGCGAAAAATCCGGGAACTGGTTCTAACGTTTGCAAGGCCGTCATACAAATAGAAGCAAAGACTTGTCTAATGGAGGGCCGAAAATGAATTTTTGGTATGTGATAAAGGATAAAAGAGTGAAACAAACATTATTGATTGTTATTATTTCATTTTTTACTGCATTATTATTGTTTACTCAAAATATACTCCATATTCCTGTTTTGGCGGGAAAAGAAGGTCCTCAAGCAATCTACAGAGGTGAAAAAGGAATTGCTTTAACGTTTGATATCGGCTGGGGAGATGAAAGAGCAGAGCCGATTATCAACGCCTTAATTAAAAACAAAGTGAAGGCGGCCACTTTTTTTCTTTCGGGTTCTTGGGCAGAAAGACATCCCGATTTAGTCAAAAAAATAGCCGATCATGGATACGAAATTGGAATGTTAGGTTACAGTTACAAAGATTATACCGCTTTGGAAGATGAAGAATTGAAAAAGGAATTTTTAAAAACGAAAGAAACTTTTAAAAAACTTCAGTTGAAAAATGTTCATTTATTCCGTACACCGACCGGCCACTTCGACAAGAGAGTGATTAAAACAGCCGATCAATTCGGATTCACGATTGTTCATTGGAGCGTTAACTCTGAAGATTGGAAAAATCCCGGAGTAGATCATATTGTCAAAAATGTTTCAAAGGCGAAAAACGGTGATATCATTTTGCTTCATGCTTCCGATTCCGCTAAACAAACCAAAAAAGCTTTGCCTTTGATCCTCAAGACACTTCAGCATAAAGGAAAATTTGTGACCATTTCGGAAATGATTGCAAACGGCAATGTCGATACTACATTAATCCCTTAATTCTTCATTAGCACCTTCAACAAACTGCCTGAAATCGGAAGATAATAGAAATAAATCAGGAGAATAAACAGAACCGCTGAAAAGAGAAAGAGGAAAAAACATGAACAGCATTCATTAGACTTTAAAAATTAGCGGGAGCATTGGAAAAAGCTCCGAATATACATATGGCATTTGCGGGTAAACTACAGGTTTGGCTTCCTTCATCCAAAAGGAAGCCATTCCTTTTTATCGGTACTACGAACAAAAGAGTCCATACAGTAAACATCCGCTCGTTCTTTTCATTTTAAGAAAATTCACTATTTTCCTTTTGCGGCAGGGTGATTTTTTTCATTTGGCGGATAGACGATAGCCTTCTTTTTTCGGGAGATCTCTTCTTGGGATCTCTCAATGTATTTAGGCAGCATAAGAAGCTGGTAAGCATTGCAGAACAGGAGAGCAAACAGCATTAAATACAGCCAGCTTTTTTCATTCACCGTTAAAACTGGCAGCCATTCCAGAACAGTGGCTACTACCATAAAAAAGAGAGCAGAAGCAAACATATTTTTATTGGATTGTTTTGTTTTGATCCAAGCGACCACAATCGCAAAGGACAATAAAAAAGCCGCCAATCCAAAATAAGGGATAAGTGATTCTCCTTTATCCGCAAAAGCTTGAAAGCGAAAATACACCAAATCAAACAATACAAACGCCACTAAAATCATTTGAACAGCATTCCAAAGAGAATTGGAACGAAACATGCGCAGTCCGAATTGATGAATGGTCAAATAGGCAAAATACCCCATTTGGCTGATAACACTAAACGTGAATCCTACACCGACAAGCCATATAAATACCGAGAAAATGTTAAGAACATCCCCTTTTTGAAACAAGGGAGAAAACTCATCCCAACGAATTATAAACCCCATTATTCCGGCCGTTATTCCCCCAATAAACAGCGTATGTATAAAAAAACGAACCCAATTTCGAATCGTCACACCGAGTTCCCCCATTTTTCCAGTATTGTATTGATTTTACCAACAGAGGAGCAAAAAATCCAGTTGATAAATCCTTCCCAAAGAATAAATTTTGGCCCTTAGATTATCCTAACGATAAGAAAGTTCTTAGAAAGGAGCTTTTTTTCATGAGAATTTTACGGCCTCTTCTTCTCGTATTTTTTTTATTAACGGCCTGTTCTGGCGATGAACAAATTAGCAGCCGCATGAATTATGATGAGACGAAAAGAATGGTCATTGACATATTGAAAACCGATGACGGCAAAAAAGCCATAAAAGAGGTATTGAAGGATAAAGATTTGAATAAAAATTTAGTAATGGAGCAACCGGAAATCACAAAAACGATCGAACAAACACTAACATCGGAAAAAGGCAAAAAATTTTGGGAAAAGTCATTTCAAGACCCTAACTTTTCAAATTCTTTTGCGAATGGCGTAAAAACAGAAAACGAAAAGTTATTAAAAAGTTTAATGAAAGACCCTGAGTACCAAACGATGATGTTGGATATTTTAAAAGATCCGTCCTATGAACAAGAAGTCATGAAGCTTTTAAAAAGCAAAGATTTCAGACAGCACCTTCAAAAAATCATGCTCGAGACGTTTGAGAGCCCTTTATATAAAAAGAAAGTAGCGGATTTACTGGTGAAAGAGGCTAATGATCAGCTCAACGGCAAAAACGATCAGCAAAACCAAACAACGAGCGGCGGCCAAAAATTTAGTCCATAGAAAAAAGCCGGCTCTAAAGTTGCCGGCTTTTCTTGCTTAATTTTGGCTGACCAGTTTTTGATCCACTTTCTTTGCAATATCCATGTAAATTTTTCCGATCGGATGATCTTCTGAATAGACTGACGGAGCAAAATCTGCTTCATTCCAGTCAGGCTGTTGAAGCGGAATTTGGCCAAAAAGATCGGTTTGCAATTCTTCAGCCAGCTTTTCGCCGCCGCCTTTGCCGAAAATATATTCTCTTTCGCCCGTTTTTTTACTTTCAAAGTAAGACATGTTCTCAATGACACCAAGTATTTCATGCTCGGTCCTTAAAGCCATTGCTCCCGCTCTGGCCGCTACAAAGGCTGCTGTCGGATGAGGAGTCGATACAATAATTTCTTTACTGTGTGGAATCATCGTATGAACATCCAATGCCACATCTCCTGTTCCCGGAGGTAAATCCAAAATCAAATAATCCAATTCTCCCCACTCCACTTCTTTAAAGAAGTTGTTGAGCATTTTCCCAAGCATCGGCCCCCGCCAAATGACAGGCGCATTATCCTCTACAAAGAATCCCATTGAAATGACTTTGACCCCAAATCGTTCCACAGGTATAATCTTATTGCCTTTGACGAGCGGGCGATGAGTGATCCCCATCATATCCGGAACACTAAATCCATAAATATCGGCGTCAACAAGTCCGACCTTTTTGCCGAGGCGGGCCAGCGCAACGGCTAAATTAACCGATACCGTGGACTTTCCTACTCCCCCTTTACCGCTCGCGATGGCAATAAACTCCGTTTTACTGGCAGGAGAAAGCAAATCATGTCCGGAATCCCCTGCTTGTCCTTTGAATTTTTCCAGCACTTCTTTCGGTAGTTCCGCAAAGCGAATCCCAACCGTTTCTGCCCCGGCATTTTTCAAGAGATTGACAATTTCCATTTGAAGCTGTAATTGCTCAGAGGTTCCCGTTTTGGAAATAGCCACCTTCACACTTACATGTTTCTTTTCTTCTTTTATTTTGACTTCCATAATTCCATTGGTCTCTTCCAACGTTTTATGTAAAAATGGATCTTGTACCTTTTTTAGTAACTCCCGAACTTCTTGTTCGCTAATCATGCTCTACACCTTCCTTTTCATTCCTTTTCAATAGTATAGCATATATTCAGACAATCCATAAAACTTCGCTACTATGTCTATCTTCCCGTATGGCCGTTTACGTTAATGTACTCTCCGCCATCCACAATTATCGCCGCCCTGACTTTATGATTCTCTAGGCGGAAAGCAAAAGGTCAAAATAAAAAGCCATTGGATTCTCCTCCCTCCGGCTATTCGGTAAAATATCTTAAAACTCCTTTATAAATGGACGCTGCCACCTTTTCCTGATAGTCATCCGTTTTTAATTGTTCTCTTTCTTCTTGATTGGATAAAAAGCCGATTTCCACTAAAGCTCCTGGCTTTTTCGCATATCTTAAAATATATACATGGTCAATGGCTTTCGCTAAACGATTGGTGTTTTCCAAGTTTAAAACTAGTTCGTCTTGGATTAATTTTGCGACTTTTTGATTTTCTTTATAATGCGGGGAAAAAAACGTCTGGGCTCCTCTCCAATGCGGGGAAGGGATAGAATTTAAATGAATGCTTATAAAAAGGTCGGCATCCGATTTATTAATGAGATCCAGTCTTTTTTTCAAATCTTCTGTTTTGCGTCGGCTTAGTCCGCTCGTATCTTGGTTTGCTAAGTCCTTATCCTTTTCCCGTGTCAGCACGACGAGCGCTCCCTGCTGTTGTAAATAATCTCTCACCTTTTTGGCTACATTTAAAGCAATGTCTTTTTCCTGCGTACCGTCTTTTGTAGCGCCGCCGTCAGGACCGCCATGCCCAGGATCCAAATAAATGATTTTTCCCGATAACGGCAAATTCCAAGGTTTCCATGAGTGGTTTTCTAAAAATTTAAACTGGATTAGTAAAAAAATGAGCACACAGCCTAATATATAAACTCCCCACTTTAATCTCCGGTGCATAGAGCGCGTCCCCTCCTTGTTCTCTCTACTTTTCAACATATGGGACAAGGGGGGATTTTAGAACAATCCGAAAGCTATTTTCTTATGACCGAGTTAATGAAGCCGTAGTTTTAACCGTTTCTTTCCTTGGGAGTACCCTTCATTCCACCAGTAATCAACAAACTGGCTGCAATTGTAGAAAGTGGATTCATCGATGTTATCAGCCACGCCGATTTTCCACCAATACAGCCAAAAATGATATAACGTATCCGTCAAATACTCGATTTCCTGCTGACACCTATTTTTCACCACATTGGTGTCTTCACCATAAAATCCAAATTTGCTGTACTTTCCTCCTAATAAGTAGGATTCGATCCCCACATCAAAACAAGCATCCTCAAATCCCGGATCCATCAAAACATTTCCAAAAAGATGGATCGTGCCAAAGTACATTCGAATGCTGTTTTGCAAATTTTGGATAGAAAGTTCCTTTAACAGACTTCGTTCAAGTTGAATTTCCTTTTTTCGCAATCGTTCTGTAAAGGAAGTAATAACAGTCATCGATAGAATCCTCCTTTGTCCTATTTTTCGACAAAAAAAAGAAACTATACGATGCTTGTTCCCTTGGCGTAGAAGGGAGAATCTTTACTGCCATCTAGAGTGAATATAATTTCTTCTAAATAAAAAAGACCCCCAACCATGAAGGTTGAGAGCCTTTGATACGTACAATTAACGTTTTGAGAATTGCGGCGCACGGCGCGCACCTTTAAGACCGTATTTTTTACGTTCTTTCATGCGTGCATCGCGAGTCAAGAGTCCTGCACGTTTTAGTGGTTGACGATATTCCGGATCAGCTTGAAGCAGCGCACGAGCGATTCCGTGGCGAATAGCGCCTGCTTGACCAGTATAACCGCCGCCTTTTACGTTTACTAATACATCATAATTTCCAAGCGTTTCTGTAATCACTAAAGGTTGTTTAATCACTTCACGTAAAGCTGCGAATGGAATATAATTTTCAACATCGCGGCCGTTAATGACGATACGTCCATCGCCAGGAACTAAACGAACGCGAGCAACTGAGCTTTTACGACGACCTGTTCCGTAATATTGAACTTGTGCCAAATTAATACCCTCCTCTTTCAATTATCCGCGAAGTTCATAATTTTCCGGTTTTTGCGCTTGATGTGGATGTTCCGGACCAGCATAGACATGCAATTTTTTAAACATTTGACGTCCAAGGGAGCCTTTTGGAAGCATTCCTTTAACGGCTAATTCAAGCATTTTCTCAGGATAGTTCGTCCGCATTTCTAAAGCTGTACGAGCTTTTAATCCGCCTGGATGTTGAGAGTGGCGATAATAAATTTTGTCCGTTAATTTTTTTCCAGTTAATTCAATTTTTTCCGCATTAACAATAATTACGTGGTCACCAGTATCAACATTCGGTGTGTAAGTTGGTTTATGCTTACCGCGCAAAATAGATGCTACTTCACTTGCAAGACGTCCCAAAGTTTGGCCTTCGGCGTCTACAACGTACCATTTACGTTCGATTTCATTTGCTTTCGCCATATACGTCGTACGCATGTTTTTTACCCTCCCATATAATCAAAGTCGTTTCATATGATTTATTTAAAAACACGAATAAGTTTCCGGGGCTTATCGTGGGGCTAAATAACATACCGTATCTATGATAAAGGTTTCTAAAAGCAATGTCAAGAAAATGTTACGCCTGGATTAGTTGTCATAGAATACGTTCCATAAATACAATCCCTCTGGCGGAACGGTTTTCCCGGCTTTCGATCTGTCCTTCGCTTCTAAGATTTCAGGGATTTCTCCTGGAGATCGTTTTCCTGTCCCACATTCCAAAAGAGTGCCGACGATAATCCTGACCATATTGTACAAAAAACCGTTTCCGACCAGCTGAAAAACAATCTCCTCCCCTTCTTGGACAATCGCTATTTTGCGGATGGTTCGTACTTTATCCTTGACCTCCGTCTTGGCTGAACAGAAGCTCGTAAAATCGTGCGTTCCCGTTAAATAACGAGCTGCCTCTTCCATCGCCTCTATATTTAATGAATAAGGGAAATGATAGGCATAAAACCTCTTCAAAGGATCGCGGTGGGGAGTGGTATACAGTCGGTAACGGTATTCTTTGCCCGTTGCAGAAAAGCGGGCATGAAAGGCATCGTCGACCGCTTCTACTTGAATGGCTGCAATATCTTCAGGAAAAATGCTATTTAACACTTGCACCCACTTTGTTTCCGGAATCGGAAGGGACGTATCAAAATGGATCACTTGGCCACGAGCGTGAACGCCAGCATCGGTCCGACCCGATGCTGTCACTTTTACTGCTTCTCCTTTATGTAGGACCTTTAATGCTGATTCTATTTCCGATTGGACCGTTCTTTTAGCCGGTTGAATTTGATAACCGGCAAAGCCTGAACCATCATACGAAATCACACATTTCATTCTAACCATATAGGACACTCCATCTAGCTTCTTAATAGCCATAGCACCACAGCAAAAATAACGATGATCACAAGAACAAAAGTATCGCGAAGTTCCCAAGTCAACAGACGATATTTGGTACGTCCTTCTCCGCCTTTATAGCCTCGCGCCTCCATGGCCACGGCAAGATCTTCCGCACGTTTAAAAGAACTGACAAACAGCGGAATTAATAGCGGTACAACCGCTCTGATCCTTTCTTTAAGCGGCCCTCCGGAAAAATCAGTTCCTCTAGCCGTCTGCGCCTTCATAATTTTTTCTGTCTCATCCATAAGAGTAGGGATGAACCGCAGTGCTATCGAGATCATCAACGCCAGTTCGTGGACAGGAAGCTTGATTTTTTTAAACGGTCCAAGAAGGCTTTCCAGCCCGTCCGTAATCGAAATCGGTGTCGTCGTCAGCGTCAATAAAGATGTGACCAACACCAGAATGAAAAAGCGCAACGAGATAAAAACTCCCTGCTGGATTCCCACTTGATAAAATTTGATAAATCCCAGCTGAAAAACGAGAGGCCCTTCTCTTGTAAAAAAGAGTTGAAGTAAAAACGTAAACAAGATCAACCATAAAATCGGCTTCAACCCCGCCAGCAAAAAACGAAACGGAATGCGGGACAAAAAGATAAGGAAAACCGTAAATGCGGTTAAAATGCCATAGGTCGCCATATTATTGGCCAAAAACACAATACACACAAAAGCAATCACAAAGACAAGTTTTGAGCGCGGATCCAGCCTATGTACAATGGAATCTCCCGGTACATAGCGTCCAAAAATCATCTTTTCCATCATGGCTGACCACCCCGCTTGTACAACCGCTCCAACTCATCAGCTAATTCTTGAACGGATAAACACGTTTTTCCTAAACGGATTCCTGATTTTTTTTCAAACATGCATTGAAACTTCACAACATCAGGCACGTTTAATCCTAAGCCAAACAATTCCTCGGGGGAAGAAAAGATCTCTTCTGGCTTTCCTTTTCTGGCCAGTTTTCCTTGATGCATAATGACGATTTCATCAGCATATAAGGCAGCATCTTCCATACTGTGGGTGACTAAAATGGTTGTCATTTTTTTCTCTTGGTGAAGCTTGTAAAAGAGATCCATGATTTCCCGCCTTCCCCGCGGATCCAAACCGGCGGTCGGTTCATCAAGAACGAGCACTTCCGGTTCCATCGCCAGTACGCCAGCAATCGCCACTCTTCTCATTTGGCCGCCTGACAGGTCAAATGGAGATTTCTGCAGTACATCCTCCGGCAGCCCTACTTTCTTAGCTGCCAGACGTGCTCGCCGTTTCGCCTCTTCTTCCGGCACCCCAAAATTGATCGGTCCGTAACAAATATCTTTTTCAACGGTTTCCTCAAACAATTGGTGTTCCGGAAATTGAAAGACAATCCCTACTTTTTGCCTTATCGGTTTTAAATTCTTATTTTTTCTGCCTGCCTCAACCACTCGCTCTCCTATTTTCACTTGCCCGCTTGTCGGTTGCAAAAGAGCATTTAAATGCTGCAAAAGAGTTGATTTCCCGGAACCGGTATGGCCGATGACAGCAAGAAATGTCCCTTCCGGTATATCGAATGAAACATCCTTGAGCGCAAAACGTTCAAATGGAGTTCCGGCCGAATATCGATATTCTACATGTTGAAGTTTAATGTCCATAAATCATTCACCAACTCATCTTCTGTCAAATGATTTTGGGGAATATGAAGTCCCCGTGAACGTAGCTCTTTGCTCATTCTGACCGAAAAGGGGATATCAAGACCGAGCGCTATCAGCTCTTCGTCCATTTGAAAAATTTCCTCAGGAGTTCCCTCTTTATAAACCTTTCCCTTATTTAAAATGATCACGCGATCCGCTTTTGCCGCTTCTTCCAAGTCATGTGTAATCGACACAACGGTTAGATTGCGATCCTCCTTCAATTCTCTTACCGTAGCCAAAACTTCTTCTCTGCCACGGGGATCCAGCATAGATGTAGCCTCGTCTAGGAGAATAATATCCGGTCTTAACGCCAGAACGCCGGCAATCGCCACACGCTGTTTTTGCCCTCCAGAAAGATGATGCGGTTCTTGTCTGGCAAAAGCGCTCATTCCTACTTTCTCCAAGGATTCTTGCACTCTTATGACCATTTCATCATGATCTACACCATTATTTTCTAAACCGAACGCGACATCATCTTCCACCGTTGTACCTACAAATTGATTGTCAGGATTTTGAAACACCATCCCCACTTTTTTGCGAATGTCCCAAACGGTTTCTTCCCCTAACAAAATGTCGCCCACCACAATTTTCCCTTTTTCAGGAAAATGAAGACCGTTTAGTAATTTGGCCAAAGTAGATTTCCCGGATCCGTTATGGCCGACGATCGCCAGCCATTCCCCTTTCACGATCGATAGACTTACGTCTTCAAGAGCATATCTCGGTTGTTCAGGATAACGAAAAAATACGTGCTCAATCTGAACAACTATTTCTCTTTTCAATTCGAATCCCCCCTAAACGAACCCGTCCCTGCTTTCTTTTCCTTTATACCACAGTTTGACAAAACGATGAAGCAAAAGTCGGACACATATCGACATCATTAAAACGTGCCATAAAAAGCTGGCGCGCCCCAAGTAGATATTTGGTTCATTTAACACGATTCTAAAGAGACGAAAAGCGTCCTCAGATTGCCGCACAACCGGCGAAAAACATGAATCTTGCAAAATAAACCAAACATCCACTGCTAAGTACTTCTTTAACAGGCTAAGCATTATCTCTTCTCTGAAGATCAGCCCGCCATCAAACCGTTGTTTTGCAGCCCGCAGAGCAGCAAGATCTTATTATAATTTTCGCAAAATACAAAAAAAGCCCGCGCCTCTTTTCACGAATGTCGAATGAAAGAGGCGCACGAGCTAGACGAGTCTTATCATTGCTCATCATAACGCTCAAGCTTTGTTGCAATCGCGTACATTAAAAATATAGAAAAAGGGCAGTGGTCAGTTGCTGTCAACTGTCCCGCCCCAATGGTCTACCTTCGTCATTAAACTAATTCAATAACGACCATAGGTGCACCGTCGCCACGACGAGGTCCGATTTTCATAATGCGAGTGTAACCGCCTTGGCGTTCTTGATAACGAGGTGCGACGTCGTTAAACAATTTTTGCAAAGCGTAAACCGGTTTTTCCTTTTTCTTTCCATCTGCACCTTCTACTTCAATAGTATCTGCTACTTCATGACGCAAGAAGGCAGCTGCTTGACGGCGAGCATGCAAATCTCCGCGTTTGCCAAGTGTAATCATTTTTTCTACGACAGAGCGCAATTCCTTTGCACGCGCTTCTGTTGTTTCAATGCGTTCGTTAATGATTAAATCTGTTGTCAAATCGCGAAGCAATGCTTTCCGCTGATCGCTTGTACGTCCTAGCTTTCTATAAGACATGAAGATTCCCTCCTTTGTTGAGCTATCTATAACAAAATCGTATGATTAATCGTCTTTACGCAAACTTAGCCCAAGTTCATTTAACTTGGCTTTTACTTCTTCTAATGATTTTCGTCCAAGGTTTCGGACTTTCATCATATCTTCTTCCGTTTTATTTGCCAATTCTTGTACTGTATTGATGCCCGCACGTTTTAGACAGTTGTAGGAACGAACGGATAGATCCAATTCCTCGATCGTCATTTCCAGAACTTTTTCTTTTTGATCTTCTTCTTTTTCGACCATAATTTCAGCATTTTGAGCCTCATCGGTCAAATTAACGAAGATATTTAAATGCTCTGTTAAAATTTTGGCGCCAAGGGAAACGGCTTCCTTCGGTCCAATACTGCCGTCAGTCCAGACATCAAGCGAAAGTTTATCGTAGTTGGCGACTTGACCAACTCTCGTCTTTTCTACTTGATAGTTCACTCTTGAAACTGGAGTATAAATAGAATCTATCGGGATCACGCCGATTGGATGATCTTCGCGTTTGTTTTGATCAGCTGGAGTATAGCCGCGCCCACGCCGCGCTGTTAACCGCATGCGCAAACTGCCGTTTTCCGCCAATGTAGCAATGTGTAAATCAGGGTTTAAAATTTCCACATCGCTGTCATGGGTAATATCTGCAGCGGTCACAACACCTTCACCCTGCACATCAATTTCAAGCGTCTTTTCTTCATCAGAATATATTTTTAAAGCTAATTTTTTTATGTTCAAAATGATGGATGTTACATCTTCAACGACGCCTTCAACTGTTGAAAACTCGTGCAAAACTCCGTCTATTTGAATAGATGTGACAGCGGCACCTGGGAGTGAGGATAATAGGATACGACGTAAGGAGTTACCCAAAGTTGTACCATATCCACGCTCAAGTGGTTCTACGACGAACTTCCCATAAGTGGCATCATCGCTGATCTCAACCGTTTCAATTTTTGGTTTTTCAATCTCGATCATTCAATTATACCCTCCTTTAAAACGTCGAAACCCCGGCTAGAACAATCACCGAAATTCCCCATGTTTTCGTTCCCGATTGTGCACAATGAAAAGATTTTTTCTGTTTAAACAAAAATATCATTAGTATCCCATTATTGACAGAGATACAAATAATATACAGAAAAATCAAACACGGCGACGTTTTGGCGGACGGCATCCATTATGAGGTACAGGAGTCACATCTTTAATTGCTGTAACTTCCAGTCCGGCAGCTTGAAGTGCACGAATCGCAGCTTCACGTCCAGCACCGGGTCCTTTTACTGTTACCTCAAGAGATTTCATTCCATGTTCCATGGAAGCTTTTGCAGCTGTTTCTGCTGCCATTTGTGCTGCGAATGGAGTGGATTTACGGGAACCTTTGAAACCAAGAGCCCCTGCACTTGACCAAGCGACAGCATTCCCATGGACGTCAGTAATAGTGACAATCGTATTGTTAAATGTAGAGCGAATGTGCGCAATTCCAGTTTCAATATTCTTTTTGACACGACGTTTACGAGTAGTTGTTTTACGAGCCATTGTTGGTGTTACCTCCTTTACCTATTATTTTTTCTTGTTCGCTACAGTTTTGCGCGGACCTTTACGTGTGCGGGCATTATTTTTCGTATTTTGTCCACGAACAGGTAAACCGCGGCGATGACGAAGTCCACGATAGCTGCCGATTTCCATTAAACGTTTAATGTTCAGCGATACTTCGCGGCGAAGATCTCCTTCAACTTTTAATTTATCGACAAGATCACGGATTTTGTTCACTTCTTCATCTGTTAAATCACGAACGCGAGTATCTTCAGAAACACCAGCTTCTGCCAAGATTTTTTGAGCAGTAGATTTACCGATACCATAAATATAAGTTAAAGAAATCACAACACGTTTATCACGCGGGATATCTACACCAGCAATACGTGCCATATAAGAGCACCTCCTTCAAAATTAACCTTGTTTTTGTTTATGTTTTGGATTTTCACAGATTACCATAACTTTTCCCTTTCTGCGAATGACTTTGCATTTTTCGCAGATCGGTTTAACAGACGGTCTTACTTTCATTTTCCAAACCTCCTTAATTATTTCGGAGTGCAAAACTATTTATAACGGTACGTAATTCTACCGCGTGTCAGGTCGTACGGAGATAACTCAACCGTTACTTTATCCCCGGGCAAAATCCGGATGAAGTGCATACGGATTTTCCCAGAAACGTGCGCAAGCACCGTGTGACCATTTTCTAATTCCACTTTAAACATCGCATTTGGCAAAGTCTCAGTAACGGTACCTTCTACTTCAATAACATCGTCTTTCGCCATCGTATCGTCTCCCTTCTTCCTTCTTGTAGGACCCGCTTCACGATTCATCGTCTAAGCATTGCTCGAAGCTGCAAAAAACATGCTGACAGCCACAACCATCTATATGAAGTAAAACCACTTAAAAAAGGGTATGTTTAAGCCGTTTGATCAGGTGGTCAAACAAAACAGCAACCGCCTAAAACAGATTCACTCATGAAAATGAAACTACAAGGCGATCAAACACTTATTTTATCACCCAATTCATCACAAATCAACTCTTATCGCAACGGTCAATAAAAGCGATCTTTCCTGTAAAACACAACAGGAAGCGGCACCATCCTAGTGGAACCGATCTTGAAAATGTTCATTTTCATTGTTGACCACTCCACTATCAGCTACACATGATGAATTCATCTTGATGACCAATTTGAAAGACGTTTCATAGCCGATAAACGGGTCGCTTTTCAACAAGAAACTTGTGATCAAGCCTAAACAAAAATATATTAATCAGCAAGCTTGCCTAGCAGTTGATCAATATCTTCAAATACCTTATTTATTTCCTGCGTGCCGTCAATATTTTTCAAATAGCCTTTTTCACCATAAAAATCAAGCAAAGGTTTTGCTTGTTTTAAATTGACATCCAAGCGGTTTTGAACCGTTTCCGCATTGTCGTCAGCCCGTTGATACAGTTCTCCTCCGCATCGGTCACATTTGCCAGCCACTTTAGGAGGATTAAAGACTAAATGATAGGTGGATCCGCAGCTTTTGCAAATTCTGCGTCCTGTCAACCGTTCCAACAGTAAATCTTTATCGACATCAATGTTGATCACATAATCGATCTTTTTTCCAAGATCGCTCATAATGGACTCTAACGCTTCAGCCTGAGCAACGGTTCTTGGAAATCCATCTAATAGAAATCCTTTTTTGCAGTCGTCTTTGCTTAGACGTTCGCGAACGATGCCAATAGTCACTTCATCGGGAACTAGCTCGCCTTTATCCATATAAGACTTGGCTTTTAAACCCAGCTCCGTACCCTCCTTCATAGCTGCACGGAACATATCTCCAGTAGAAATATGAGGGATTTCGTATTTCTCGACAATTTTTTCGGCTTGCGTACCTTTTCCGGCACCTGGCAGCCCCATTAAAACAAGATTCACTCTTCTACCCCCTCAGGTTAAATAAGTTCATATATATCATCGAAACAAGCTATTTGATAAACCCTTTGTAGTGACGTTTTACAAGCTGCGTTTCTAATTGTTTCATCGTTTCCAAGGCAACCCCGACAATGATCAACAAACTGGTGCCTCCAATGCGTGATGAAGGGGGAAGTCCTACAATATCAACAAAGAAAACAGGAAGTACAGCTACCACTGCAAGGAATATGGACCCTGCAAAGGTAAGACGATACAAAACGCGTGTTAAATAATCTTGCGTATTTTTGCCGGGCCGAATACCCGGAATATACCCGCCTTGCTTTTTTAGATTATCTGCTAATTGTTCTGGATTCACTTGCACAAAAGCGTAAAAATAAGAAAACGCAATGATCAATGCGACATAAATCAACATGCCGACAGGTTTTGTATAATCAAAAATATTATGGATCGTACTTGTGACTTTCTCGTTTCCAAAGAAAGTTGCAATCGTTTGAGGAGCAATGAGAAACGAGATCGCAAAGATAACCGGGATTACTCCGGCTGCATTAACCTTTAACGGCAAATGCGTAGATTGTCCTCCAACAGGGCTTCTTCCAACAAGACGTTTAGCGTATTGAATAGGAATTTTTCGCAAAGCCTGCTGAACAAAAATAACACCGACCACAATCGCTAAGACGGCGACAGCAATCAGAAGTAGGACAATAATTTTTAAGAACAATTGATCTCCAGCATTTTGAAGTTGCTGCGCATAAATTTGGTTAATACCGTTTGGAATACCTGCTACGATTCCCGCAAAAATAATGATTGAGATTCCGTTGCCGACCCCTTTAGCGGTAATTTGCTCTCCCAGCCACATTAAGAAGGCGGTGCCGGCCGTCAATACAAGAGCAATCAGGAGATAGGTGCCAATGCCATTACCTACAATTAATAGCCCTCCATATAAACGATTGAATCCATACGACATTCCCAGAGCTTCAATGAAGCCTAGTACAATCGTAAAATAACGAGTAAACTGATTCAGTTTTCTTCTTCCTACTTCACCTTGCTTCGACCATTCCGTGAATTTCGGAACTACATCCATCTGAAGCAATTGAACAATAATGGAGGCAGTAATGTAGGGCATGATCCCCATTGCAAAAATGGAGAAGTTTTTCAATGCACCGCCCCCGAAAGTATTTAAAAAGCCAACAAGTCCAGCCTGCTCTTGCATTTTAAATACATCGGCATTAACGTTCGGCACTGGGATAAAGGTTCCGATACGGAACACAATCAACATAAGAAGGGTGAATATAATTTTTTTTCTTATATCACCCACGCGCATAAAATTGGAGACTGTACGAAACATTAAATCACCTCGGCTTTACCGCCGGCAGCTTCAATAGCTTCTTTAGCAGCGGAAGAGAACTTATGAGCTTTTACCGTTAATTTTTTCTCAATAGCACCCTTCGCTAAAATTTTGATACCTGCTTTTTCTTTGCTGACAACCCCTGTTTCAATCAGAAGTTCTGGAGTTACTTCTGTACCGTCTTCAAAGCGATTTAATGCTTCTAGGTTCACAATAGCATATTCTTTTCGATTGATATTCGTAAAGCCGCGTTTTGGAAGTCTTCTGTATAAAGGTGTTTGCCCACCTTCAAAACCTAAACGCACACCACCGCCGGAACGAGCGTTTTGTCCTTTTTGACCTCTTCCGGACGTTTTTCCGTTCCCTGAACCAATACCACGGCCTACACGATTGCGTTTTTTGCGAGCCCCTTCAGCAGGTTTTAACTCATGAAGTTTCATTTTTCGAGCACCTCCTTATTCAATGATCGATCCTTATTGTTCTTTCACAGTTACAAGATGAGACACTTTGTTGATCATACCACGAATGGCTGGATTATCATCATGTTCAACGGTTTGATGCAGTTTACGAAGCCCTAATGCTTTAACTGTTTCACGTTGATCTTTTGGACGACCGATCAAGCTGCGAGTGAGGGTAATTGCTAACTTGTTTGCCATTTTACTCCCTCCTTATCCTAACAGTTCTTCTACTGATTTACCGCGCAATTTCGCTACATCCTCAGCACGTTTTAATTGTTTCAATCCGTCTACTGTTGCACGAACCATGTTGATCGGCGTGTTGGAACCTAAGGATTTGGAAAGGATATCTCCTACACCTGCTAGTTCCAATACGGCACGAACAGGACCGCCGGCGATAACACCCGTACCTTCAGATGCAGGTTTTAAAAGAATTTCCCCTGCACCAAAGTGTCCGATTACTTCGTGAGGAATCGTCGTTCCTACTCTTGGTACTTCAAAAAGATTTTTCTTTGCATCCTCAACCGCTTTACGAATAGCATCCGGAACTTCTTGCGCTTTTCCAGTTCCGAATCCAACATGGCCGTTTTTGTCACCTACAACCACAAGAGCAGAAAAACGGAAACGGCGACCACCTTTTACAACCTTCGCAACACGGTTTACGGTAACAACGCGTTCTTCTAATTCAAGCTTGTTTGGATCAATGCGACGCATTCAAGTTTCCCTCCTTTTATCTTAAAATTGCAAGCCATTTTCGCGTGCAGCATCAGCCAATGCTTTTACACGACCATGATATAAATATCCACCACGGTCAAATACAACAGAAGTAATTCCTTTCTCAACAGCTTTTTTAGCGATAAGTTCTCCCACTTTCGCTGCAGCTTCGACATTACCAGTGGATTCTAAATCGAAATCCTTTTCTAATGTTGAAGCGCTGGCAAGAGTTACTCCTTTCGTATCATCGATCAGCTGAGCATAAATGTGTTTATTGGAACGATAAACATTTAAACGCGGACGAGCAGAAGTACCGGAAATTTTCGTACGTACACGTGCATGTCTTTTTTTGCGCACTTTGTTTTTATCTGGTTTTGTAATCACCAAAGCTCACTCCTTTCTTTACCTAAGCGGCATTACTTCCCTGTTTTACCTTCTTTGCGGCGTACATATTCTCCTTCATAGCGAATACCTTTTCCTTTGTAAGGTTCAGGTGGACGAACATCGCGGATATTGGCAGCAAGGGCGCCTACACGCTCTTTGCTTACCCCTTTAACGACGATTTTCGTATTAGAAGGAACTTCGATTTCGATGCCTTCTTCAGGTTCTATTTCTACTGGATGTGAGTAACCTACGTTTAAAACAAGTTTTTTACCTTGTTTTTGCGCACGGTATCCAACCCCGATCAATTCAAGGGATTTTTCAAATCCTTTTGAAACACCTTCGACCATATTGGCCAGAAGTGCGCGAGTCGTTCCGTGGAGAGCACGGTGTTCTTTTGAATCAGAAGGCCGTGTTACAATAATTTCTTTTTCTCCTACTTCAATGTTCAAATCTGGGTTAAAGGTCCGGGTAAGACTTCCCTTCGGCCCTTTTACTGTTACGGTATTTTTTTCAACGGTAACAGTAACGCCTGATGGAATTTCAATAGGTTTTTTTCCGATACGAGACATTTAAGCTGCACCTCCATTCATAAAGAGAATTATTACCAAATGTAAGCTAAAACTTCTCCGCCCACTTTTTTAGCACGTGCTTCTTTGTCTGTTAACACACCTTGAGAAGTGGAAACAATTGCGATTCCTAAGCCGTTTAACACTTTAGGCACTTCGTCCGCTTTTGCGTAAACACGCAAACCTGGTTTACTGATTCTTTTCAAACCAGTAATTACGCGTTCGTTGTTCGGTCCGAATTTCAGAAAAATACGGATAATGCCTTGTTTATTGTCTTCAATGTATTCAACGTCACGAATAAAACCTTCACGTTTTAAGATTTCAGCGATTTCTTTTTTGATTTTTGAAGCCGGAAGTTCTAATTTTTCGTGACGAACCATATTCGCATTACGGATACGAGTCAACATATCTGCAATTGGATCTGTCATTACCATAGGTTTTTACCTCCTTCCCTAATTCGGGTATTACCAGCTAGCTTTTTTCACGCCAGGAATTTGACCTTTATATGCGAGTTCACGGAAACAAATACGGCAAAGTTTAAATTTGCGATAAACGGAATGTGGACGTCCGCAGCGTTCGCAGCGTGTATATTCACGCACTTTAAACTTTTGAGGCCGTTTTTGTTTCACGATCATTGATTTTTTAGCCACGATGTCGCCTCCTTTTTGTATGTTAAGAGCGATTATTTTTGAAATGGCATTCCAAATTCAGTCAACAGTTCACGTGCTTCTTCGTCTGTATTGGCAGTCGTAACAATAACAATATCCATTCCGCGCACTTTGCTTACTTTATCGTAATCAATTTCAGGGAAAATCAATTGTTCTTTAATTCCTAATGTGTAGTTGCCACGGCCGTCAAACGCTTTTTTAGAAACACCACGGAAGTCTCTTACACGAGGTAGAGAAACGGAAATTAGTTTATCAAGAAATTCATACATGCGTTCGCCGCGAAGGGTAACTTTCGCACCAATCGGCATTCCTTCGCGAAGACGGAATCCAGCAATTGATTTTTTTGCACGGGTAACAAGAGGTTTTTGTCCCGTAATAAGTGACAATTCTTCTACAGCATTGTCTAATGCTTTAGCATTTTGTACAGCGTCACCTACACCCATGTTGACAACTACTTTTTCGATTTTAGGTACTTGCATAACAGATTTGTAGTTGAATTTTTTCATTAATGCAGGAGTAATTTCTTTAAGATATTTTTCTTTTAGGCGGTTCATTTAGAATACCTCCCTTCATCTAAAAACTATTTATCTAATGGTTGACCAGATTTTTTAGCAATTCTAATTTTCTTACCGTCCACAATTTGATAGCCTACTCGGGTAGGCTCATTCGTTTTCGGATCTAAAGGCATAACATTTGATACATGTATAGGTGCCTCTTGGCTGATGATACCGCCTTGAGGATTCAATTGAGAAGGCTTCGCATGTTTTTTAACAATGTTTACCCCTTCCACAATCACGCGGTTTTTCTTAGGAAATGCCGCTAGGATAACCCCAGTTTTTCCTTTATCTTTACCGGAGATCACCATTACTTTATCGCCTTTTTTTACATGCATTTTGTAGCACCTCCTTGAAAGGCCTGAAAAATATTTGGTTTATTAAATTACTTCTGGAGCAAGAGATACGATTTTCATAAAGTTATTGTCGCGCAATTCGCGTGCCACAGGTCCAAAAATACGAGTTCCGCGAGGGCTCTTGTCATCACGAATAATGACACAAGCATTTTCATCAAAACGGATGTAGGAACCGTCAGAACGGCGAACACCGCGTTTTGTACGTACAATTACCGCTTTTACAACGTCGCCTTTTTTGACAACGCCTCCTGGTGTTGCTTGTTTAACCGTACACACAATCACATCACCAATATTAGCGGTTTTGCGTCCGGAACCACCTAAAACTTTGATCGTAAGAACTTCGCGAGCTCCAGAGTTGTCAGCAACTTTTAATCTGGATTCTTGTTGGATCATTTGTGTAACCTCCCTTCGGAATGAGCATCAATCCGAACAAATTAATTAAATGATAACAGCTTTTTCAACAATTTCCACTAAGCGGAAACGTTTCGTAGCAGAGAGCGGGCGAGTCTCCATAATACGAACAATATCGCCTACTTTTGCTTCATTTAATTCATCATGAGCTTTATATTTTTTCGAGTATTTAACCCGTTTCCCGTAAAGTGAATGTTTTTTGTATGTTTCCACCAAAACGGTGATCGTTTTATCCATTTTGTCAGAAACAACGCGTCCAGTATAAACTTTTCGGTTATTACGTTCGCTCATTAGGCAAACCTCCTTTCAATTATCGATTGTTAACACCGATCTCTCTTTCGCGAATAACAGTTTTCATACGAGCGATCGCTTTACGTACTTCACGAATACGAGCAGTATTTTCAAGCTGACCAGTCGCTAATTGAAAGCGAAGGTTAAAGAGCTCTTCTTTTAAAGACTTGATTTTTTGTTCAATTTCGGCAGTGGTAAGTTCACGGATTTCATTAGCCTTCATTTGATTCACCACCAATTTCTTCACGTTTTACAATCTTGCACTTAATCGGCAGTTTGTGAGATGCAAGACGAAGCGCTTCGCGTGCAACTTCTTCTGATACACCGGCAATTTCAAACATGATTTTGCCTGGTTTTACAACAGCTACCCATCCTTCAGGAGCCCCTTTACCGGAACCCATCCGTACTTCCAACGGTTTAGCCGTATACGGTTTATGAGGGAAGATCTTAATCCAAACTTTACCGCCACGTTTAGTATAACGAGTCATCGCAATACGGGCAGCTTCGATTTGACGGTTTGTGATCCAAGCCGATTCAAGAGCTTGAAGGCCGAATTCTCCGAATGAAACTTCTGTACCGCCTTTTGCTCGTCCGCGCATTTTTCCGCGATGTTCACGGCGATATTTAACACGTTTTGGCATTAACATATTAATTTCCTCCTTCCTCAGATTTCTTCTTAGCAGGAAGGACTTCTCCACGATAAATCCATACTTTCACGCCGAGTTTTCCATAAGTTGTATCAGCTTCTGCATGAGCATAATCAATGTCAGCGCGAAGAGTATGAAGAGGAACAGTTCCTTCACTGTAATGTTCAGAACGAGCAATATCAGCACCGCCTAAACGTCCTGAAACCATTGTTCTGATTCCTTTAGCGCCTGCACGCATAGCACGACTGATTGCTTGTTTTTGTGCACGACGGAAAGATACACGGTTTTCAAGTTGACGAGCGATGTTTTCTGCAACTAATTTAGCGTCTAAATCAGCTTTCTTAATTTCGACAATGTTGATGTGAACTCGTTTTCCGGTTAAATCGTTTAAAGCTTTGCGGAGAGCTTCAACTTCAGTACCGCCTTTACCAATAACCATTCCAGGTTTTGCAGTATGAATCGTGATGTTGATACGGTTTGCCGCACGTTCGATTTCCACACGGGAAACGGATGCATCTTCTAGGCGTTTTGCAATATATTCACGAATTTTTAAGTCTTCGTGTAAAAGGTCTGCGTAATCTTTTTCTGCGTACCATTTCGAATCCCAGTCACGGATTACACCAATACGCAAACCGTTAGGATGTACTTTTTGACCCACGAATTATCCCTCCTTTTTTTCTGATACCACGATCGTAATGTGGCTTGTACGTTTATTAATTTGGCTTGCTCTTCCCATAGCGCGAGGACGAAATCTTTTTAAAGTCGGGCCTTCATCCACATAGGCTTCAGAAACCACAAGGTTGTTTACGTCCATGTCATAGTTATGTTCTGCATTCGCAACAGCAGATTTTAATACTTTTTCAACGATAGGAGATGCTGCTTTTGGAGTAAGGCGTAAAATCGCAACAGCTTCACCTACTTGCTTTCCTCGGATCAAATCAACCACTAAGCGAGCTTTACGAGGAGCAATTCGAACTGTTTTTGCAACAGCTTTTGCTTGCATTAGGATAACCTCCTCTCATTAACGTCTTGTTTTCTTGTCGTCACCGGCATGGCCTCTGAAAGTACGAGTTGGTGCAAATTCACCCAACTTATGGCCTACCATATCTTCAGTAATGTATACAGGCACATGTTTGCGGCCATCGTAAACAGCAATTGTATGTCCGACAAAAGATGGAAAAATTGTTGAACGACGAGACCAAGTTTTAATTACTTGCTTCTTATCACTTTCATTCAATTTTTCGATCTTTTTCATTAAATGGTCATCAACAAAAGGTCCTTTTTTCAAGCTGCGACCCATATTGGTACCTCCCTTCTCGATTGTTCTACGGCTCTTAAATCGAACCGTAGTGCAATCTTATTATTTTTTGCGTCTGCGAACGATAAATTTATCGCCTTTATGATTTTTCTTGCGAGTTTTATATCCAAGAGTTGGTTTACCCCATGGCGTAACAGGAGTTTTACGTCCAATTGGAGCACGTCCTTCCCCACCACCGTGTGGATGGTCGTTCGGGTTCATAACAGATCCGCGAACAGTTGGGCGTTTACCAAGCCAACGAGAACGTCCGGCTTTTCCGATATTAATTAATTCATGTTGTTCGTTACCAACTTGGCCGATCGTAGCACGGCAAGCAGCTAAAATCATTCTTACTTCACCGGAAGTCAAACGAACAAGTACATATTTTCCTTCTTTCCCAAGTACTTGTGCAGATGTTCCGGCAGAACGAACTAATTGTCCGCCTTTACCCGGTTTTAATTCAATATTATGAATGATTGTACCAACTGGGATATTAGCAAGCGGCAATGCATTTCCGACTTTAATATCCGCTTCAGGTCCAGACATTACTTCCATGCCGACCTTTAAATTTTTAGGAGCTAAGATATAACGTTTTTCTCCATCTACATAGTTGATTAAAGCAATATTGGCGGAGCGGTTTGGATCATATTCGATCGTAGCAACGCGTCCTGGTATGCCATCTTTATCGCGTTTAAAATCGATAATGCGGTATTGGCGTTTATGACCGCCGCCTTGATGACGAACAGTAATTTTTCCTTGGTTGTTGCGGCCGCCTTTTTTATTTAAAGGCGCAAGCAAGGATTTTTCCGGGGTATCAGTCGTAATTTCAGCAAAATCAGATACCGTCATGCCGCGACGACCGTTGCTGGTTGGTTTATACTTTTTGATCGCCATTCTTGATTCCCTCCTCTTCTGCTAAATTAAGCTTCAAATAATTCGATTTCTTTACTATCAGGAGTTAATGTAACAATCGCTTTGCGACGTTTGTTTGTATATCCAGCGAAACGTCCCATGCGTTTGAATTTTCCTTTATAGTTCATAATGTTGACTTTTGCTACCTTCACGTCGAAAATTTCTTCGACAGCTTGTTTCACTTGAGTTTTGTTCGCTTTTACGTCAACTTCGAAAGTATATTTCTTTTCGGCAGTTTGTTCCATTGAACGTTCAGTAATAACGGGGCGCTTAATAATATCACGAGCATCCATTATGCAAGCACCTCCTCTACTTTTTCAACGGCAGATTTCGTCATGATTAATTTGTCATGACCAAGTACGTCCAATACATTGATGCCGTTCGTATCAATGACAGTCACACCAGGAATGTTGCGAGCTGACAGAACCACGTTTTCGTTGGAACCGTCCGTTACAACAAGTGCTTTAGTATCTACGGAAAGATTTTTAAGGACTTTAGTGAATTCTTTTGTTTTTGGAACATCGAAATTCAACGTATCCACTACTACGATGTTATTTTCATTCACTTTAGAAGAAAGTGCAGATTTGATAGCCAAACGACGAACTTTCTTCGGAAGTTTATAGCTGTAGCTGCGTGGTGTTGGTCCAAATACGGTACCACCTCCGCGCCATTGAGGTGCACGAATCGAACCTTGACGAGCGCGACCGGTTCCTTTTTGACGCCATGGTTTGCGTCCTCCACCGCTTACTTCGGAGCGATTTTTCACTTTATGTGTGCCTTGGCGCAATGAAGCTCTTTGCATTACGACCGCTTCATGCAATACATGTTCATTTGGTGTAATACCAAAGATGGAATCATTTAATTCGATATCTCCTACTTTAGTTCCGCTTTGATTGTATAAAGCTACTTTTGGCATTCCTGTTTCCTCCTTTCTTTCGTCAGATTTTATAATGATTTAACCGCAGTTTGGATTTTTACTAACGATTTTTTCGGTCCAGGAACATTGCCTTTAATAAGGATCACATTACGTTCAGGATCCACTTTTACGATTTCAAGATTTTGAATCGTTACTTGTTCTCCGCCCATGCGTCCAGGAAGTTCTTTTGATTTAAATACTCTGTTTGGAGCAATTGGACCCATCGAACCAGGACGACGATGATAACGAGAACCGTGAGCCATTGGACCGCGAGATTGTCCGTGGCGTTTAATAGCCCCTTGGAATCCTTTTCCTTTAGTTACTCCTGTAACATCTACAACATCGCCTTCAGCGAAAATATCAACTTTGACTTCTTGACCAACTTCATATTGGCTGAGATCAACCCCGCGAATTTCGCGAATGAAGCGCTTAGGAGCAGTGTTTGCTTTTGCAGCATGGCCTTTTTGCGGTTTGTTAGCTAATTTTTCGCGTAGATCTTCAAATCCTAATTGAATAGCTTCGTAACCGTCCGTTTCAACTGTTTTCTTTTGCAACACAACATTCGGAGTTGCTTCAATAACAGTTACCGGAATTAAATCACCATTTTCTGCAAACACTTGCGTCATGCCAATTTTTCTTCCTAAGATTCCTTTTTTGGTCATCAGTCACACCTCCTAATAATGATCTGCTTTATCTTTACAATTTAATTTCAATGTCAACACCAGATGGAAGATCTAATCTCATAAGTGAATCAACAGTTTGTGGTGTTGGATTCACAATATCAATCAGACGCTTATGAGTACGCATTTCAAATTGTTCACGAGAATCTTTATATTTGTGCACCGCACGAAGAATTGTATAAACCGATTTTTCCGTTGGCAACGGAATCGGACCAGATACTGCAGCACCAGAGCGTTTCGCAGTTTCCACAATCTTTTCAGCAGATTGATCTAAAATTCTGTGATCATAAGCTTTTAAACGAATGCGAATCTTTTGTTTTGCCATTATTTTCCCTCCTTCTCCGCCTATTTTCAAATAGACATTCTCCATGGAAATTTCCTCACACACTCGCCATGGCAAAGCGGCCGGGTGTGTCAGCAACCTTCCACTTCATCGCAGTCAAAAACCAACATTGTCTATTATACATAAAAAGTGGTGCAAATGCAACACAATTTAAACAGACAATAGAAATAGCCTCCACTATTATACTGGGGTATTGCCGCAAATTCAAGATAGTGGATAATCAATGGCCGCAGATTAACTTGTAAGGATAAAAACGATGAAATCGAGTAGGAGGGGGTGATTAACCCCCGTCCTCTCACACCACCGTACGTACGGTTCCGTATACGGCGGTTCAATCAAGATAAATGACGCAAGAATTCATAACGTTTCTGTAGACTTTTAAGCCCTTGGTTACTCCAATAGGAGTTTCCAAGGGTTCTGTGTAATATGGGACTTTTTGAGATTCGCCAATAACCTTTGCGACTGTTCCCCCATTCATAAGCTTTCCATTCAGGAACTCCTAGTTTTATGAGGTTGCGTATCCTGGTCTTTGAGGTCTTCCAGTTTTTCCATAAACACATCCGGAGTCTTCGTCGAATCCAGCCATCCAAATCTTCAAAGATACTCTTTGTGTCTGCTAATGCAAAATATCCACACCATCCAAGTAGATATTGGTTAAGTTTCTTAATCCGATATTCCATTGGGTATGGTATTTTTCTTGACGTGATTTCTCGCACCTTTTTCTTCATTCGTTTTAGACTTTGCTTGGCAATCCGAACTTTTGGCTCTTTTGAAGGTGTAAAACTAAATCCTAGAAACTTTCGTTTCCATGGTCGGTCAACCGCAGATTTCTTCTCGTTGACTTTTAGACGAAGTTTTCCCTCAATAAATCGTTTGACACTAGCCATGGTTCTTTCACCAGCCCGTTTTGACTTCACGTAAATATTACAGTCATCGGCATAACGAACAAATTTATGCCCTCTTTTCTCTAATTCTTTGTCTAGTTCATCTAGTACAATATTCGAAAGTAAAGGGCTTAGGGGGCCACCTTGCGGCGTCCCTTCTTCTGTCCTAGATACCACACCATTAATCATGACACCAGCTTGTAGATATTTGCGGATTAGCTTCAATAGTGGCTTTTCTTTAATAGTCTTGGCTAATGTACTCATCAGCCTGTCATGATTCACTCGATCGAAGAACTTTTCTAAATCCATGTCTACTACCCATCTATAACCATCTCTGATATAGCCTTTTGCTTTCCTAACTGCGTCATGAGCACTTCGATTTGAACGAAACCCATAACTATGTTCGGAGAACATAGGGTCATATATCCTCGATAATACTTGGGCAATTGCTTGTTGAATCAAACGGTCTGTTACGGTTGGAATACCTAGTAACCGAACACCGCCATCAGGTTTCGGGATTTCGACTCTTCGAACAGGCATTGGTTCATAGGTACCCTTGAGAATTGCTTCTTTAATGGATATCCAGTTTTCGACTATGTGCTGACGTAGGTTTTGTACGGGCATCATATCTACTCCATGGCTACCTTTGTTCTTTTCTACTCTTTGTAAAGCTAAAAGCATATTCTCCCGTGACAGGATTTGATTCAAAAGCATTGTTATTCTTCCTTCCGTGAATAGCTTATCTTCTTATGCCAGTGGTCACTCCACCCTCCAAGAGGTCCCCCACGGGATTCACCGTTTCCTTCCTCAAGTGAGGTACTACGTTTTCTGTGTTCGACATGACACACTGAATGCAAAGGGCTATTCTCTCTTAATTGTTCAGTCCTTCCGAATTGTTCTAGACCAATTCGTACTATGACCTCTGCTGACTTCTGATGGCTCAGCTACTTATCACTAAGTAGGTTATGAAGGGTACTTCACGTATCCATCAGACCTCCCCGGGTAAGAGTGTAATCTTTCCTTCCATCCATCTGCTTCATTTACTCTGTATCACCTTCGGCAGAAAGGGCTTTGTTTTGTTGTGCAAACTCACCCAGTGATACCTAGCCTCATATGAAGTTCGTGTTCCTCAGATCGGAAGTTTGCCGCCCGCTTCCTTCAGATTCCGCGTCACCACGGACACCCTTGCGTTAAGCTAACTGCTACTTCTGCCTTCGCAGCTCGGGACTTTCACCCTATAGATTACACCCATGCCGGGCGCACACAAAAAAGCAACAGCACGACATTAGTCGTGCTGTTGCTTCATATTATAAATACTACCTGACTATCGATTATTCAAGGATGCTAGATACAGAACCAGCACCTACTGTACGTCCGCCTTCACGAATAGAGAATTTTGTTCCTTCTTCGATCGCAATTGGCGAAATCAATTCAACAGTCATTTCAACGTTGTCTCCAGGCATAACCATTTCTACGCCTTCAGGAAGAGTGATAATTCCCGTTACGTCAGTTGTACGGAAATAGAATTGAGGGCGGTAGTTAGAGAAGAATGGAGTATGACGTCCACCTTCTTCTTTAGACAAAACGTATACTTGTGCTTTAAATTTTGTATGAGGAGTGATAGTTCCTGGTTTTGCTAATACTTGACCACGTTGAACTTCTTCACGGGAAATACCACGAAGAAGGGCACCGATGTTGTCACCAGCTTCAGCATAGTCAAGAAGTTTACGGAACATTTCTACTCCAGTAACTGTAGTTTTCTTAGGTTCGTCGGAAAGACCGATGATTTCTACTTCGTCACCAACTTTTAATTGACCGCGTTCTACACGACCAGTAGCAACAGTACCGCGTCCAGTGATAGAGAACACGTCTTCTACTGGCATCATGAACGGTTTGTCAACTTCACGTTCTGGAGTTGGGATGTATTCGTCTACTGCATCCATTAATTCAATAATTTTGCTTTCCCATTCAGGATCTCCTTCTAAAGCTTTAAGAGCAGATCCTTTGATGACAGGAATGTCGTCACCAGGGAATTCGTATTCAGAAAGAAGATCGCGAACTTCCATTTCAACTAATTCAAGTAATTCTTCGTCGTCAACCATGTCGCATTTATTTAAGAATACAACGATGTAAGGAACACCTACTTGACGAGAAAGAAGAATGTGTTCGCGAGTTTGAGGCATAGGACCATCAGCTGCAGATACAACAAGGATAGCCCCGTCCATTTGAGCAGCACCAGTGATCATGTTTTTAACGTAGTCAGCATGTCCTGGGCAGTCAACGTGTGCATAGTGACGGTTGTCTGTTTCATATTCAACGTGTGCAGTAGAAATAGTAATACCGCGTTCACGTTCTTCAGGAGCACCGTCGATTTGATCATATGCGCGAGCTTCTGCTTTACCTTGTTTAGCAAGAACAGTGGTAATAGCAGCAGTTAAAGTTGTTTTACCATGGTCAACGTGACCGATTGTACCAATATTAACGTGTGGTTTTGAGCGATCGTATTTTGCTTTACCCATTAGGGAATCCTCCTTTTATAAAATAAGGTTAAGTATATATATATATGGGGCTTTGAAGATAGAAGTGTCCCTATCTTCAAAGATACCATAACTTACAATGTTATTTATACTTTATTGCTCACTATAAATCAATTATTCGCCTTTATTTTTTTTAATAATTTCTTCAGCGATGCTCTTCGGAACTTCTTCGTAATGATCGAAGTGCATAGTGTATGTTCCGCGACCTTGAGTGTTGGAACGCAAGGATGTTGCGTAACCAAACATTTCAGCAAGCGGTATAAACGCTTTTACAACTTGAGCATTTCCGCGAGCTTCCATGCCTTCCACTCTTCCGCGTCTGGAAGTGACATCGCCCATGATATCTCCTAAATATTCTTCAGGAATAACAATTTCTACTTTCATGATTGGTTCAAGAAGAACCGGATCACATTTTGAAGCAGCGTTCTTCAACGCCATAGACGCCGCAATTTTGAACGCCATTTCACTGGAGTCGACATCATGGTAAGAACCATCAAAGAGTTTTGCTTTGATGTCAATTAAAGGATAACCAGCTAAAACACCGTTTTGCATAGCGTCTTCCAAACCGGCTTGTACAGCTGGGATATATTCACGAGGAACAACTCCTCCGACAATCGCATTTTCGAACTCGAAACCTTTTCCTTCTTCATTTGGCGAAAATTCGATCCAAACATGTCCGTATTGACCACGACCACCGGATTGACGAACGAATTTTCCTTCCACTTGAGCAGATTTACGGAACGTTTCGCGATAAGCAACTTGAGGAGCGCCTACATTCGCTTCTACTTTGAATTCCCGTTTCATACGGTCGACGATAATATCAAGATGAAGTTCTCCCATACCTGCGATAATGGTTTGACCTGTTTCCGTATCAGTATGGGCATGGAATGTTGGGTCCTCTTCTTGCAGCTTGCTTAATGCGATGGACATTTTATCTTGGTCGGCTTTTGATTTCGGCTCAATAGCAACCTTAATAACCGGATCCGGGAATTCCATGGATTCCAAAATAATTGGGTTCTTTTCATCACATAGAGTATCGCCAGTTCCAGTATCTTTTAAACCAACAGCCGCTGCAATATCTCCCGCATAAACGGTTGAGATTTCTTGGCGGTGGTTAGCGTGCATTTGAAGAACACGTCCAACGCGTTCACGTTTATTTTTCGTCGAGTTCAATACATAAGAACCAGAGTTCAACGTTCCAGAATAAACACGGAAGAACGTTAATTTACCAACATAAGGGTCAGTCATTACTTTAAACGCCAAAGCAGAGAATGGTTCGTCATCACTTGCATGGCGTTCTTCTTCTTCGTCTGTATTCGGGATCGTTCCTTTAATAGATGGAATATCCACTGGAGACGGAAGATAATCGATCACACCGTCCAGCATTAGCTGAACACCTTTGTTTTTAAACGCAGAACCACAGAATACTGGGAAGAACTCAACATTTACTGTTCCTTTACGGATAGCAGCCTTTAATTCCTCGTTTGTGATTTCTTCACCTTCAAGGTATTTCATCATTAAGTCTTCATCCAGTTCCGCAACAGCTTCGATTAGTTTGTTGCGATATTCTTCTGCTTGTTCTTTGTAGTCATCTGGAATTTCACGTTCTTCGATACTAGAACCTAAATCGTCAGCATAATAGTATGCTTTCATTTCAATCAGGTCAATAATCGCTTCAAATTGATCTTCCGCACCAATTGGAAGTTGGACAGGGTGCGCATTTGCTTGAAGACGCTCATGAAGCGTTTTAACAGAATATAAAAAGTCTGCTCCGATTTTGTCCATCTTATTGACAAACACAATACGGGGAACTCCGTATGTAGTAGCTTGGCGCCAAACAGTCTCTGTTTGCGGTTCAACCCCGGATTGGGCATCAAGAACAGCTACGGCACCGTCAAGTACGCGCAAGGAACGTTCAACTTCTACAGTAAAATCCACGTGCCCAGGAGTATCGATAATATTAATACGATGACCTTTCCATTGAGCAGTCGTAGCGGCAGAAGTGATCGTAATACCGCGTTCTTGTTCTTGCTCCATCCAGTCCATTTGGGATGCACCTTCATGGGTTTCCCCAATTTTATGAATGCGTCCCGTATAGAAAAGAATACGCTCAGTTGTTGTTGTTTTACCGGCGTCAATGTGAGCCATGATACCGATATTGCGAGTCTTTTCTAAGGAGAACTCTCTTGGCATGTTGTCTTTCTCCTTCCTTCACAAAATAATAAAATAAATCCCGCTTGCAATCTCCCAATCATCTCGTAAGTTTCAAGGAGATTCAGAACAAAAATTCAAGTCCAACACCCTTATCCATCATAAGGGGATAAAGAAATCCCCTCTGACGGAATTTCAAGAAACAGCAAGTGTCGGTCCATTCTTACCAACGATAATGTGCAAAAGCTTTGTTAGCTTCAGCCATTTTGTGAGTATCTTCGCGTTTTTTCACTGCTGCACCTGTGTTGTTGGCAGCATCCATAATTTCGTTGGCTAAACGTTCTTCCATTGTTTTTTCACCACGAAGACGAGCATAGTTCACTAACCAACGAAGTCCTAAAGTGGTGCGACGTTCTGGACGAACTTCAACCGGAACTTGATAGTTGGCTCCACCAACACGACGTGCTCTTACTTCTAATACAGGCATGATATTTTTAAGTGCTTGATCAAACACTTCCATAGGATCTTTGCCTGTACGTTCGCGAATGATATCAAATGCAGAGTAAAGAATTTTTTGCGCTTTTCCTCTTTTTCCGTCGATCATAATTTTATTGATCAAACGAGTGACTAGCTTTGAATTGTAAATGGGATCTGGCAAAACGTCTCTTTTTGCCACTGGTCCTTTACGAGGCATATGATTTCCTCCTTTCGATACTGATTATTTGTGCATTATTTTTTCTCTTTTGGTTTTTTCGTACCGTATTTTGAGCGGCCTTGTTTGCGGTTTTCAACACCCGCAGTATCTAATGCTCCACGAATAATATGATAACGAACCCCTGGTAAGTCTTTTACACGTCCTCCACGAATGAGCACAACGCTGTGTTCTTGGAGGTTATGTCCGATACCAGGAATATAAGCAGTAACCTCAATACCGTTTGACAAACGAACACGAGCGTATTTACGCAATGCAGAGTTCGGTTTTTTCGGAGTCATTGTACCAACACGTGTACATACTCCGCGCTTTTGAGGCGAAAATACATCTGTTTGTACTTTCTTAAAGCTGTTTAATCCTTTATTAAGCGCCGGAGATTTAGATTTAGTTATTTTAGATTTACGAGGTTTGCGTACTAATTGGTTAATTGTAGGCATGAAATTTTCCTCCCTTCGTTTTTGTTTAAGCCCACACATCCAGGTGGTTCATTTTTTGGCAAAAACAAAGTTTTTGTAGTCATCTACAAAAACGCTATTCATTGACAATAGCAACAGCCGCTGCACCAACATCGATCCCACAAGCTTTTCCGAGCTTTTTCATCGAACTGACATAAGTAATAGGTACATTCGATTGTTTCGCTTCTTGAATCACTACTTCGACGACTCTGCTATCAGCGTCGGAAGCAACGACTACTTCTAGGGCACGATTATTCTTGATGGCTTTTGCTGTTTGTTTTGTTCCTATAATCACTTTTTTTGCCTGTGCTACTTTTTCATAAGACATATTGAAACATCCTCCAAAGTAACAAGGTATAGATAGGAGCACCTTGAATATAGTAACACTTTCAATTTTTAATGTCAACGTCAGAATGAAAATTTTCATCCGGCACCGGTGAAGACCGGCGCCGGATAGGTGATTAATCTTGTGCTACAGGCTGTTCCTCTTTTTCTTTAGCTTTTTTTGTAACAACCGGTTCTGATTTGCGATAACGCTGCATTCCCGTACCTGCTGGAACAAGCTTACCAATGATGACATTTTCTTTCAATCCAAGCAATTCGTCCCGTTTGCCCTTGATGGCAGCATCTGTCAACACGCGAGTTGTTTCTTGGAACGAAGCTGCGGATAAGAAAGATTCTGTTTCCAAAGATGCTTTTGTGATTCCTAACAGCACCGGACGACCGGTTGCAGGGGTCTTACCTTCCAATAATACTTTTCGGTTTGCTTCTTTAAATTGATGTATATCCAGTAATGAACCTGGAAGTACATCAGTATCACCGGCATCAATGACACGTACTTTCCGAAGCATTTGTCTTACCATAACTTCAATGTGTTTATCGCCGATTTCAACCCCTTGCATACGATAAACTTTTTGAACTTCTTTCAACAGATATTCTTGAACCGCAGACACATCGCGAACTTTGAGCAATTCTTTCGGATCGATGGATCCTTCCGTGATTTCCTGTCCACGTTCTACTTTATCATTCACACTTACTTTTAATCTTGCGGTGTAAGGAGCTGTATAAGTCCGAGTTTCAACTTCGCCTTGAACCACTATTTCGTATTGACGATCTCGACCTTCGTTAATCGCTGTAACGACACCGTCAATTTCAGAAATAACCGCTTGCCCTTTCGGATTACGGGCTTCAAACAACTCTTGGACACGTGGCAAACCTTGCGTGATGTCGTCTCCTGCTACACCACCTGTATGGAATGTACGCATTGTTAATTGCGTACCAGGTTCCCCGATGGATTGAGCAGCAATAATACCGACAGCTTCGCCGACTTCCACTTCCTGTCCAGTCGCCAAGTTGCTTCCGTAACATTTTTTACATACGCCATGGCGTGTGTTGCAAGTGAAGGCAGAACGAATCCAAACTTGTTCAATTCCAGCATCTACAATAGCTCTTGCTGTATCTTCTGTAATCAATTCGTTTTCGCGAACAAGAATTTCTCCTGTTTCCGGATGTTTGACCGTTTTTCTGGAGTAGCGGCCAACAAGACGTTCTTCTAAAGGCTCGATTACTTCTGTACCATCTTTGATCGAAGAAATTAACAAACCACGATCCGTTCCGCAATCCTCTTCACGGACAATGACATCTTGCGCTACGTCGACCAAACGTCGTGTTAAATAACCAGAGTCGGCAGTTTTCAACGCCGTATCAGCAAGACCTTTACGAGCACCGTGAGTGGAAATGAAGTATTCGAGTACGGTTAAACCTTCACGGAAGCTGGATTTAATCGGCAATTCAATAATCCGGCCAGCCGGGTTTGCCATTAAACCGCGCATACCAGCTAACTGCGTAAAGTTCGAAGCATTACCACGGGCACCGGAATCACTCATCATGAAGATTGGGTTTGTTCTATCTAAGTGTTCCATCAGTCTGCCTTGGATTTGATCTTTGGCAGCACTCCATATGGAAATAACCCGATCATAACGTTCATCTTCTGTAATAAGACCTCGTTTGAATTGTTTCATGACCGTATCGACCTTAGCTTGAGCTTCTTGCAAAATTTGCGGTTTTTCAGCCAATACGACGATATCGGCAATACCGATCGTAATTCCTGCTTTTGTAGAATATTTGAAACCGAGGTCTTTCATCCGGTCAAGCATCTTCGAAGTTTCCGTAATTTTGAAACGTTTAAACACTTCCGCAATGATGCTTCCCAAGATTTTTTTCTTAAACGGTTGGATAAGCGGTTGTTTTTTAATATGTTCTTTCACATCCACCGTTGGATCAACAAAATATTTTTCAGGTGTTTTACCTTCCAAATTTTCTTTTGTTGGCTCATTAATGTATGGGAATGTGTTTGGCAAAATTTCGTTGAAAATAAGTTTTCCAACAGTCGTAATCAATAATTGTTTATTTTGTTTTTCTGTAAAGGTTTGGTTATGAAGCGAACCGGCATGAACCGCAATACGAGAGTGCAAATGGACATAGCCATTTTGATAAGCGATCAAAGCTTCGTTCGCATCTTTGAAGACCATTCCTTCTCCGACTGCATTTTCCCGTTCAAGCGTTAAATAATAGTTACCAAGCACCATATCCTGAGATGGCGTTACGACTGGTTTACCATCTTTAGGGTTCAAGATGTTTTGAGCGGCCAACATCAACATCCGAGCTTCTGCTTGTGCTTCCGCAGACAACGGAACGTGAACAGCCATTTGGTCTCCATCGAAGTCCGCATTATAAGCTGTACAAACAAGCGGATGAAGACGAATGGCGCGACCTTCTACCAATGTTGGTTCAAACGCTTGAATTCCTAAACGGTGAAGCGTTGGGGCACGGTTCAGCAATACAGGATGTTCTTTAATGACTTCTTCTAGTACATCCCATACTTCTGGTTGAACTCGTTCAATTTTTCTTTTAGCGCTTTTAATGTTGTGCGCTAATCCTTTTTCAACAAGCTCTTTCATTACAAAAGGCTTAAAGAGTTCAAGCGCCATTTCTTTCGGCAGTCCGCATTGATACATTTTTAAGTTCGGACCTACAACAATAACAGAACGGCCAGAATAGTCAACACGTTTTCCTAGCAAGTTTTGACGGAAACGACCTTGTTTCCCTTTCAGCATATGAGAAAGAGATTTGAGCGGGCGATTTCCAGGTCCAGTTACAGGTCGACCGCGACGTCCGTTATCGATAAGAGCATCGACTGCTTCTTGCAGCATTCTCTTTTCATTTTGGACAATAATATTTGGAGCACCTAAATCTAAAAGACGTTTTAACCGATTGTTTCTGTTGATAACCCGCCGGTACAGATCATTTAAGTCCGAAGTAGCAAAACGTCCTCCGTCAAGTTGAACCATTGGGCGCAGTTCAGGAGGAATAACCGGAAGAACATCTAAAACCATCCATTCCGGTTTATTGCCGGAATTACGGAAAGCTTCCAATACTTCCAATCGTTTAATAGCACGTGTTCTTCTTTGCCCTTGAGCTGTTTTTAATTCTTCTTTTAATGTCTCTACTTCTTTATCCAAGTCGATGTCTTGTAAAAGCTTTTTAATAGCTTCTGCACCCATTGATGCTTGGAATTTATTTCCGTATTTTTCTCTATACGTACGGTATTCTTTTTCAGAGAGGAGTTGTTTTTTCTCTAATGTTGTTTCCCCAGGATCCGTCACAACGTAAGAAGCAAAATAAATAACTTCTTCTAGGGCTCTAGGCGACATGTCCAAGACAAGTCCCATGCGGCTTGGAATTCCTTTGAAATACCAAATGTGGGACACTGGCGCAGCCAATTCAATATGGCCCATTCTTTCCCGACGAACTTTCGATTTGGTGACTTCCACACCGCAACGATCACATACAACACCTTTATATCTCACTCTTTTATATTTTCCGCAATGGCATTCCCAGTCTTTTGTTGGACCGAAAATACGTTCACAGAATAAGCCGTCTTTTTCTGGCTTGAGAGTTCGATAGTTAATCGTTTCGGGTTTTTTTACTTCACCGTAAGACCAAGACCGGATTTTATCCGGAGACGCTAGACCGATTTTCATATACTCGAAATTATTTACATCTAGCAAGGGGCCTACCTCCCTTTTTATATAGAGCTTTGCAAGTTTTAAATCGTTCCTCCCTATTTTGTCATCCGGGAGGAACGACCTATCTGCCAAAAATCTTTTCTGAGTCTATAGAACGACCGAGCATCATTCTTTAGTGCCGACTTTTTCCGATTCTTCATTGCCTTCCGTCACAATGTTTAAAGAGTCAACTTGCTGAATATCGTCTTCATCTTCCAGCTCTTTCATTTCAATTTCTTTTTCATCACCTGAAAGAATTTTGACATCTAAACCTAAACTTTGAAGTTCTTTGATCAATACTTTGAAAGATTCAGGAACTCCCGGTTCAGGAACATTTTCTCCTTTAACAATAGCTTCGTATGTTTTTACACGGCCGACTACATCGTCGGATTTCACCGTGAGGATTTCTTGTAGCGTATAAGCTGCACCATATGCTTCCAGCGCCCACACTTCCATTTCTCCAAAGCGTTGTCCACCAAACTGTGCTTTCCCACCAAGTGGTTGTTGGGTGACGAGTGAGTATGGTCCTGTTGAACGAGCGTGCAGTTTATCATCGACCATGTGAGCCAGTTTGATCATATACATGATACCAACTGATACACGGTTATCGAACGGTTCCCCAGTCCGGCCATCGTAAAGAATGGTTTTGCCATCTCTAGGCATTCCTGCTTCTTCGATCGTTTCCCATACGTCATCTTCACGGGCACCATCAAATACAGGAGTTGCAACATGGATTCCCAGCTTACGGGCAGCCATACCCAAATGGAGTTCCAACACTTGCCCGATGTTCATCCGTGATGGCACCCCTAATGGGTTAAGCATGATATCGAGAGGGGTTCCGTCCGGTAAAAACGGCATATCTTCCTCAGGCAAAATGCGTGAGATAACCCCTTTGTTACCATGGCGTCCAGCCATTTTGTCTCCTTCATGGATTTTCCGTTTTTGAACGATATAAACACGAACCAACTGATTGACGCCAGGTGGTAGTTCGTCTCCATCTTCACGGTTAAAGACTTTTACATCCAAGACAATTCCGCCGCCGCCATGAGGCACTCTTAAAGAAGTATCTCGGACTTCGCGGGCTTTTTCACCAAAAATGGCGTGCAGCAAACGTTCTTCAGCCGTTAATTCTGTAACGCCTTTAGGAGTTACTTTTCCTACTAGAAGGTCACCGTCTTTTACTTCAGCGCCAATGCGGATAATTCCACGTTCATCTAGATTTTTCAGCGCATCTTCCCCAACGTTCGGAATATCGCGGGTGATTTCTTCCGGTCCAAGTTTTGTATCGCGTGACTCGGATTCATATTCCTCGATGTGGATTGATGTATAAACATCATCTTTTACGAGGCGTTCACTCATGATAATAGCGTCTTCATAGTTATAACCTTCCCAAGTCATAAATCCGACCAAAACATTACGACCTAACGCTAATTCACCTTTATCCATGGACGGACCGTCAGCTAAAATTTCACCTTTTTTCACTCGATCTCCGACTTGGACAATAGGACGTTGGTTGTAGCACATACCTTGGTTAGAACGAACAAATTTCAGAAGACGGTATTTATCCAAGTCGCCTTTTACTTCTTGGCCATCCACTTCTGATACACGACGAACCCAAATTTCTCTTGCCTCTACGTGTTCAACAATACCGTCATGCTTACAGATAACAGCAGCCCCTGAGTCTCTTGCTGAAACATGTTCCATTCCTGTTCCAACAATTGGTGCTTCAGGCTGAATGAGCGGTACTGCTTGACGCTGCATGTTGGCTCCCATTAAAGCACGGTTGGAGTCGTCGTTTTCAAGGAACGGGATACATGCCGTTGCCGCAGACACAACTTGTTTTGGCGAAACATCCATGTAATCAACACGTTCTTTCTTGACGACCGTGTTTTCGCCTCGGATACGCGCAACGACTTCATCATCAACAAACGCTCCATTTTCATCTAAACGGGCATTTGCCTGTGCAACGACATAATTATCTTCTTCATCAGCCGTTAAATAATCAATTTGGTCAGTCACTCTTCCGGTTTCCGGATCTACGCGGCGATACGGAGTTTCAATAAAACCGAAACGATTGACTTTTGCGTAAGTAGAAAGAGAGTTAATCAACCCGATATTCGGACCTTCAGGGGTTTCAATTGGACACATACGACCATAGTGGGAATAGTGAACATCCCGTACTTCAAAGCCCGCACGTTCCCTCGTCAATCCACCTGGTCCCAATGCTGATAAACGACGTTTATGTGTTAATTCTGCAAGAGGGTTGGTTTGATCCATAAATTGAGACAACTGAGAACTTCCGAAAAATTCTTTGATCGACGCGATGACTGGTCGAATGTTAATTAATTGCTGAGGCGTAATCGTATTGGTATCTTGAATGGACATTCTTTCACGAACAACACGTTCCATTCTCGATAAACCAATGCGGAATTGATTTTGCAGCAATTCACCTACCGAACGCAAGCGACGGTTTCCTAAATGGTCAATATCATCAGTATGTCCCACACCATACAGCAAATTAAAGAAATAACTAATAGATGCAATGATATCAGCTGGAGTGATGTGTTTTACATTCTCATCCGGCACCGCATTGCTGATAATGTTGATTACTTTGTCTTCATCACTGTTGGGGGCATAAACTTTTATGGATTGGACCACGATATCGTCTTCCAAGACACCGCCCGTTTGGCGATAGGTTTTAAAACCAATACCATTTTCGATGTTAGGCAAAATTTTGTCTAAAGTCCGGCGATCTAAAACGGTTCCTTCTTCGGCAATAATTTCTCCCGTCTCAGGATCAACAAGTGTTTCTGCCAGACGTTGACCGAAAATGCGGTTTTTAATATGAAGTTTTTTGTTAATTTTATAGCGTCCTACATTGGCCAAATCATACCGTTTCGGATCGAAAAAGCGGGAAATTAATAAGTTTCTAGCGTTTTCAACCGTCGGCGGTTCGCCCGGACGCAGGCGTTCATATATTTCAATAAGAGCTTTTTCCGTATTGTCTGTATTATCTTTTTCTAATGTATTTCGAAGATATTCGTTGTCACCAAGCAACTCGATGATTTCTTGATCAGAGCCAAAACCAAGAGCCCGTAGAAGAACCGTAACAGGCAGTTTTCTTGTCCGATCAATACGTACATATACGATATCTTTGGCATCTGTTTCGTATTCAAGCCAAGCTCCGCGGTTCGGTATAACAGTTGCTGTAAATCCCTGTTTTCCGTTTTTGTCCATTTTACCGTTGAAGTAAACGCTTGGCGAGCGGACCAATTGGGAAACAATGACCCGTTCAGCACCGTTAATGATAAACGTTCCCGTTTCCGTCATAAGCGGGAAGTCACCCATGAATACTTCTTGATCTTTCACTTCGCCTGTTTCTTTATTGACTAAACGCACCTTTACTCGAAGAGGAGCAGAGTAAGTTGCATCTCGCTGTTTCGCTTCTTCCACCGAATACTTTGGTTCACCGAGACTATAGTCGATAAATTCCAAAGATAAGTTTCCAGTGAAATCCTCGATCGGCGAAATATCCTGGAACATTTCTCTTAGTCCCTCATCAAGAAACCATTGATAAGAGGATGTTTGAATTTCAATAAGATTCGGCAATTCTAAAATTTCACTGATACGTGCATAACTTCTGCGTTGGCGGTGTCGTCCGTATTGAACTAGTTGACCTGTCAACTGATTCACCCCTCAAATCAAGCGTTTTAGTTGCATCTATCCTTTTATGTCGGGGATAGCCCCTAACAACTAAGGCAAAAAGAAAAAGGTTTTTTCTTAGAAAACCTCAAATTCACATGAACTAGTTATTATATTATCTTTTCCATAATACCCAAAATTTAACCATCAGCTTATTTTTTCAATTAAGACTTGGATAATATATTGGCATTTTATAATATTAACACAACCATTATTTGTCGTCAATGTTTTTCTGCTTTTAAAACGTAATAACCTTTCTTTTTCTCTTCAACGGAAACGGATTGAAACAGTTCCTCCAGTTTTCTCATTGCTGATGGGGCGCCTTGTTTTTTTTGGATCACCGCCCAAAACTCTCCTCCGGGTTGAAGTTTATCATAGCTTTGCGAAAAAATTTTATGGACAATCGCCTTGCCCGCTCTTATCGGGGGATTGGTCAGTATAGCAGCAAAGCCGTACTCTTTTACGTTATCCAAACCATCGCTTTCATAAATCTGTACATTTTCAATGCCATTCATATCTGCGTTTTCCTTCGCGAGCGACAAAGCGCGCAAATTGATATCGACCATATGCACCGTTCTTTCGGGACAATAAGCAGCAACCGCCAACCCGATAGGACCGTAGCCGCATCCGACGTCGAGTACCGGACCTTCTAAACGAGGCGCTCGAAAACTTTCGATTAGTAAACGCGAACCAAAATCGACTTCCTTTTTAGAAAAAACTCCGGCATCGCTTTTAAAATGAAAGGAGTGATTTTTTAATTGATAATCCCAGTAAATCGGGTTGCTTTTGATTTCGGGGGAACGCGAAAAATAATGATCTGCCAAATTGTATCCCCTCCAAAGGAGTGATTGCGAAGAATTGGTTTAAGAAGAAAAAGTGCAAAAAAGCCCGCTGATTCAGCGAGCTTTTTCATAAAATTGTAATTACTTAACTTCAACGCCAGCTCCAACTTCTTCAAGTTTCGCTTTGATTTCTTCAGCTTCTTCTTTAGAAGCGCCTTCTTTAATTGGTTTTGGAGTATTGTCAACAAGTTCTTTTGCTTCTTTAAGTCCAAGACCTGTGATTTCACGAACCACTTTAATAACTTTGATTTTTTGTGAACCTGCATCAGTCAGAATTACATCGAATTCTGTTTTTTCAGCAGCGTCAGCGCCACCAGCAGCAGCACCAGCGATAGCCACAGGAGCAGCAGCCGTTACGCCAAATTCTTCTTCAATAGCTTTTACTAAGTCGTTTAATTCAAGAACGCTCATTTCTTTGATAGCGTCGATGATTTGTTCTTTCGTCATCTTTATTTTCCTCCTTAAATTATTTTATCACAATGCAGTCATATAATCATAGCAATAAGGATTATGCGCCTTGTTCTTCTTTTTGTTCAGCCACAGCTTTAGCCGCAAGAGCAAAGTTGCGGATTGGTGCTTGAAGCACGCTAAGCAGCATTGAAAGCAGACCTTCGCGAGACGGAAGTTCAGCCAACGCTTTGATTTCTTCTACGGAAACAACTTTTCCTTCGATGACCCCAACTTTAATTTCAAGCGCTTCGTTTTCTTTAGCGAAGTTGTTTAAAATTTTAGCCGGAGCTACAACATCATCGTTGCTGAAAGCGATGGCGTTCGGACCTGTCAACACATCGTTGATTTCCGCCAATTCAGCCGCTTCAGCAGCACGGCGTGTTAAAGTATTTTTATATACTTTAAATTCCACACCTGCTTCACGAAGTTGTTTACGAAGTTCTGTAATTTCCGCAACGTTTAATCCACGGTAATCTACCACAACGGTCGAAACGCTGTTTTTAAATTTTTCCGTAATTTCTTCCACAATTTGTTTCTTTTTTTCGATTGCAGTGCTCATCTTTACACCTCCTATATATGGCAGATGAACATTTATACCGCGCGAGCCAATAAAAAACCTCCATGCGTAGACACGGAGGCAAAGAAGACAATGTCAAAAGGACATACATCTATCCAATCTTACCTCGGCAGGAAATTAAGCTTCAAAGAAAGCACCTGCTGTCTACGGTACAAATGTTATTCGTTTTTCAAACGTGTTTGATTATATTATAACTTACGCAAATTGTCAATTTGATTTTACAGCAACGGAAGCTGGATCTACTTTAATTCCAGGTCCCATCGTAGAAGTAACGGAAACATTTTTCATATATGTTCCTTTAGCAGCAGCTGGTTTTGCTTTTAATAAAGTTTCAAAGATCGTTGCAAAGTTTTCAACAAGCTTTTCATTATCAAATGAAACTTTACCAATAGGAACATGAATGTTTCCAGCTTTATCTACACGGTATTCTACTTTACCGGCTTTAATTTCTTGAACTGCTTTCGTTACATCAAAAGTAACAGTGCCGGTTTTAGGGTTCGGCATTAAACCTTTAGGACCTAAAATACGACCTAGTTTACCAACTTCACCCATCATGTCCGGGGTTGCCACAATCACGTCAAAATCAAACCAGCCTTCGCTGATTTTGTTGATATATTCTGTATCGCCAACGTAGTCTGCGCCTGCCGCTTCCGCTTCTTTTGCTTTTTCACCTTTCGCAAACACAAGAACTTTCGCTGTTTTACCAGTTCCATTTGGAAGTACAACAGCTCCGCGAATTTGTTGGTCCGCTTTCTTCGGATCAACGCCAAGACGGAAAGCAGCTTCAACCGTAGCGTCGAATTTGGCATAGTTCGTTTTCTTTACTAAGTCAATTGCTTCTTCAATAGAATAAGCTTTCGAACGATCAACAAGCTTAAGAGCTTCTAAATATTTCTTTCCTTTTTTAGCCATTTCAATATCCTCCTTATGTGGTATTAACGGAAATCCTCCCACTAATAAAGGCTGCGAGTGAAAGTAATCCAATACATTCAACTTCGCAACCTTGTCAACAATCACTTAAGCGTTAGTCTTCAATCACAATGCCCATGCTGCGTGCAGTACCTTCAACCATTCGCATAGCTGCTTCCACGCTGGCTGCATTAAGGTCCGGCATTTTCAATTCAGCGATTTCGCGTACTTTGTCGCGTTTAATTGTTGCTACTTTGTTGCGGTTTGGCTCACCAGAACCGGATTCGATACCGGCTGCTTTTTTAAGCAATACGGCAGCAGGCGGTGTTTTGGTGATGAATGTAAATGAACGGTCCTCAAAAACCGTAATTTCAACCGGAATGATTAAACCTGCTTGGTCTGCTGTACGAGCATTAAATTCCTTACAGAATCCCATGATATTGACACCAGCTTGACCAAGCGCAGGACCTACTGGCGGAGCAGGATTTGCTTTACCTGCAGGGATTTGCAATTTAACTACTTTGATTACTTTTTTAGCCACGAGACACACCTCCTTAAGTCCGTGATGTGGTACTTGGAGAATCCAATCTCCTCCCACTCATGCAGTCATCTATCAAAATCAGCCTCCCAATCGAGAGACACACTGACTTATGAAATAGTACCATTTTTTTAGCGAAAATTCAAGTTGGTTACAAAATTATTTCTCTACTTGATCAAAATCAAGCTCAATTGGCGTCTCCCGACCAAACATATTCACAAGAACTTTCAATTTTCCTTTGTCATAGTCAATTTCTTCAATGGTTCCGGCAAAATTCGCAAACGGACCTTCTTTCACCGTTACCACTTCACCAATTTCAAAGTGAACGTCAAGGCGTTTTTCCTCGATGCCCATTTGTTTTAAAATGGCCTCTACTTCTTCCGGCAAAAGAGGAGTCGGCTTGGATCCAGAACCAGAAGATCCGACAAAACCGGTGACACCAGGAGTATTTCGTACTACATACCAAGAATCGTCAGTCATGACCAGCTCCACCAGTACATAACCGGGGAAAACTTTTCTTTTTACTACTTTCTTTTTCCCGTTTTTTACATCCGTTTCCTCTTCCTCCGGCACAATCACACGGAAAATTTTGTCTTGCATTCCCATTGATTCAACTCTTTTTTCTAAATTTGCTTTTACTTTATTTTCGTAGCCTGAATACGTGTGTACTACATACCAATTTTTCTCCATTTCCAAGGGACTTAGCGTCCTTCCCTCCTCCAAGTTATACAGCTCTTTGTGGACAGCCACGGATCATCTTTCATTGCAGGAAGATCATTTTCTACAGACCTGCCACATTAGCTTATTAGTGCGTTCGATTGAAAACCGCAAAGAAATATCTGTATTTTCATTGTTTTAGACTTTCGATGAAAACACATGTGGTCAGTTCGCTCTTTTTATCCAAATGAAAAAACCCGAATATCCCGGGCTTTTTCTGCATCTTGACTATTTTGTTTTCATTATACCATGTATGAAGAAGGTATATTCAAGGGAAATAAAAAGATTTTACCATCATTTTAATATCCAGCGAACGATCGAAGAAATTCCCAAGTCCACGACCGCGAAAAAAACGGCCAAAAACGCGACGGTCGCGATAACTGTTATGGTGTAGTTCGTTAATTCTTTCCGATTAGGCCAGCTGACCTTTCTCATCTCAGATGTGACGTTACGGAAAAATTGGGCAATACGTGACATGTCGAAACCTCCATATAATGCTTGCTCTTACGATTATTTCGTCTCCTTATGAATCGTATGTTGATTGCAATATTTGCAAAACTTTTTCACTTCTAAACGCTGAGCCGAGTTGCTCCCGTTAACAGAATAATTTCTTGAACCGCATTTTGAGCAAGCTAAAACGACTTTTTTTCTCATTTTTGGTCACCTAATAAGATTATAACGTTGAAATGTTAAAAAAATATCACTATAATTGTAAAATGTCAAACAAACGTGAGTCAGTCAAGATTTTGTGGGAACTTTTTTGGTTCGCTAAAAAACAGGTGTAAGTCATAGGTTAGCGAACCATTTTTTTAAATATCATCCGTAAGCGCTTTCGGACTCTCATCCCTTGCCATGACAGACCGATATGTATACCTTTTTTTACCATCCCTTGAGTTCAGACAGGGCATGATAGATCGGTGTCCCGGACGATTGCTGTAAATATGGCACGTTATTCCGCGTGATCTCCGGCCAAAGACGGCGGACGCGTTGTTTCGCCTTGTTCACGATCGTCTGTTTGGTGGATGCCGTCGACACCGTTTCCTCCGCCGGATGCGACGATTCTTCTCCTAAACGACGTCCGAAAAGACGAATCCCATCCATCCGGGCAATCATTGCCTTGAAAAACGCCCTAAGTCCCTTGTCTGTCCAACTGCGGCGGTATTTCACCCGATACGCCAACTGGCTCATCACGCTTTCAGCCCTCCCCATCGGATACATGCCCGTTGTGTCCACTCCTTGCTCCTTCAGCCATTCCCGGTAATCACGGATGCATCCCGGCATCGATTCGATCCGGTGGATCAAGGCAGCCAGCTGTTGTTCTTTCGCTTCGTCCCCCAGCGTGCCGAGGGCGCTGTTCAGTTCCACAAGCAGCTTCTCTTCATCCTGCTTCGCCAGCTTTTGCCGAATCGCCTGCCACCGTGGATGGCCCGAGAGGCATTGGCGCAACTCACGCGCCACGTGGAATCGATCCAATTGGAAGCAGACCCGTCCCTTGAAATACTCCCGGCACGCGGTAATCCATGGAGCGCCGTCCCCGTTGATGACAAGAAGATCCCGACACGGATCATAGGCATATTCATTTATCAAAAATTCCTCGAAGCCTTCCCACACCTCCCCCTTGCCCTCATGGACGTAATGGCGCTGATTGACAAATTCGATCCGTGAGCCGTTGCGCTTCCACCCTTCGTGAACGGTTAGGATCTTGTCTTCCTTGGCCCGTTTTCCCTTCCCTTGGCGAGAAACAAACAGTCCATCGGCCTCCACAAACAGCACCCGTCCATATCGCTGGTTGACCGGGCAGTGCAGCGGAGCTTCAGCTTCGAGCACCAACTGGCGGATCGCCTCATGGCTCATCACCGGATACCCGACCATCTGGGCAAGCGTACGAGCCGCTTTGCGATAAGAAGAGCACTCCACCGCCAATCCCACCGCTGTTTCTTCTAGACAAGGGCTGATTGACTGCGATCCATCAAACGCTAAAAAGGAATCAAGCAAAAACGTGTAACGGTTTTGTTCCCGGTCTAAATAGTAGTTCCGCTCAAAGGTAACTTCGCCAAACAGGGTTTGAATCGTGATGCGTCGTTTGTCTTTCAAGTGGTACCGGCGCTTGTCCCGGGTTTCCGCCAATTGTCGGTCGATGTCCTCCAACAAAGCCGTAAACAGTTCGGCGAAGGCGTTTTGCAAGGCTCGAAACAAATCAAGTTCGATCTCTTTCCATGACAACGAATTTGTGGTAAGATGTTGTTGAATATTCATGGGACTCTCTCCTCCTGTTTGATGGTTTGGCAATGATCATCTTACCAGGGAGAGAGTCCTTTTTTCATGTTTCCTGCTTGGGATCCTACCGCGCTTCGCTTGGTGGCCCCGATGAGGGGGATTGCGAACCTACGTTCCCAACCCCCTCATCGGGGAATTCTAAGAATTTCTCCCACAAACATTTTACTCACACTTGAGATAATTGTTTTATTTCAAGATAGCGCTCAAGTTTTCTTTTTACCCTTTGTAAAGCATTATCAATCGATTTGACGTGGCGGTTCAGCTCTTCGGAAATCTCTTGATAAGACTGACCGTCCAAATACAGTGCCAATACCTTTCTTTCAAGATCGCTCAATAGCTCATTCATTTTTTCCTCGATGCTGTCAAATTCTTCTCTGTTGATTAACAGCTCTTCCGGATCAAGCATTTTTGTCCCCGAAATGACGTCCATAAGCGTCCGGTCTGATTCTTCGTCATAAATCGGCTTATCAAGTGATACATAAGAATTTAAAGGTATATGTTTTTGCCTCGTAGCTGTTTTAATAGCGGTTATAATTTGTCTTGTAATGCAAAGCTCCGCAAAAGCTTTAAAGGTTGTAAGCTTGTCCTCTTTATAATCACGGATGGCTTTGTAAAGGCCAATCATTCCCTCCTGAACAATATCTTCCTTATCGGCGCCAATCAGGAAATAAGAACGAGCTTTGGCCCTTACAAAGTTTTTGTACTTGTGAATCAGAAAATCCAATGCTTCACTATTCCCTTGATGAACCAATTCGATAATTTCTTCGTCATCCATCTTTTCCAATACCCCGCCGTTTAAGCTCCGATTATTCAAGCTCACACCATCCCCTCGACCGCAAAAACATAGTTAGAAATATTATACAGTAGAAATTTTTTGAACGTCAACGAATCATTTTTGACCACGGCGCCATTTTTCAAAAATTTCCGCCACTTCGTCACTAAGAAAGATTTTTGAAACAGATTTCGCTTCTTGCGTTTTCTTCACTTTCTTTTTTATTTTTTTCTCGATTTCTTTCATCTCGATCAGCAATTCCCGTGCTGAAATACGAAGCGCCCCTTGCCCAAAAACGGCCCATTGTTCCGTATAATCGGATGTTGCTACATATACTTGATTGCGAATATTCGTCAATTCAATCGCCTTTTTTTCAATCCATTCATCGGCAGATTCATTTTCTCTCGTAAAGACGACTTCGACTTGATAATTTTGATATCTTTTTTCAATCCCCTTTACATAGTGGGCATCAAACACGACGATCACTTTAAATCCGCTGTATCCTTGATATTCTGCCATTTTTTCAATTAAACGGTCCCTTGCTGCCGCTAAATCTTTTTTCTTCAATTCCTGAAGTTCCGGCCAGGCTCCGATAATATTGTAGCCGTCGACTAATAGGATGTTCATCTTAATCCCCTAAAGGATAACGATTTCTAAAAATCTCATACATGAGCAATCCGGCTGCAACCGATGCGTTTAATGAGGTTACATGGCCTCTCATCGGAAGGCGATACAGAAAATCACATTTTTCTTTTAGCAGCCTGCTCATTCCTCGCCCTTCACTGCCAATAATTAAACCAAGCGGAAGCTTTCCGTCAAGACTTCGATAATCCTCATTGCCTTGAGCATCTGTCCCCGCAATCCAAAGGCCTCTCTCTTTAAGCTCGTCCACTGTCCGGGCCAAGTTCGTAACGCGGGCAACAGGGATATATTCTATGGCACCGGTGGAAGCTTTCGCTACCGCCGTCGTTAGCCCTACCGCTCTTCGTTTCGGAATGATAATTCCATGGACACCGACAGCATCGGCCGTTCTCATGATAGAGCCTAAATTATGCGGATCTTCGATTTCATCTAAAATTAAAAGAAAAGGCGTTTCCTTTCTTTCAGCGGCCACTTGAAACAATTTATCTATATCTGCATACTTGTATGCTGCCACTTGTGCGACAACACCTTGATGGTTTTCGTTCACTAGTTGATCAATCTTTTGTTTCGGGACAAATTGAACGAGAATGTTCGCCTTTTTTGCTTCTTTAATGATCGGCGTCATAGATCCTTTTTGAGCACCATCCGCAATCCATATTTTATTGATCTCCCGCTTGGATCGAAGGGCTTCCAACACAGTGTTCCTGCCGGCAATTAATTCCTTATCCAATGGGGCTCCTCCTCCTTTTAATCTGTTGGTATTTGTAAAGATTGATCGATGATGTCATTCAATCGGGATGACTGCCCCGTTAAAAACAAATAGCCGATCAATGCTTCAAAAGCAGTGCTGTAGCGATAGGTTTGCACATCGGTATTTTTCGGAACCGTGCCGGATTTTGCATTTCTTCCCCTTTTTACTATAGACAACTCCGTTTCGGAAAGAACGTGATCATCGATCAATTTTTTCAAAATCATAGCCTGCGCTTTGGCTGAAACATAATGAGTGGCAGCTTTGTGCAGACGATTCGGTTTGACATATCCGTTTACTAAAAGATGTCGGCGAACATATACTTCATAGATCGCGTCGCCCATATAAGCCAGCGCCAGGCCATTTAATTGTTCAGCGTCCTCCATTTGTTCAAATTCCATCATTCTTTTATCCTCTTTTCCATCTCGTCCCTTGCGGCGTATCTTCCAAAATAATATTCATATTCTTTAATTGATCCCTAATTTCATCCGCCAGCTGAAAATTGCGCTCCTTGCGTGCTTGGTTCCGCTTTTCAATCAGCTGCTCGATCTCTTCATCCAGCCACTCATTCACTTCCAGCTTCAATCCCAAGACGGAAAAGAGATCTTCGAATTCTTTCATAAATGCGGAAATGACTTTTTCAGACGTATGTTTCTCCATCAAATAGTAATTGGCTTGCCGGGACAGTTCAAACAAAACCGAAATGGCGTTCGCCGTGTTGAAATCATCATCCATTTCCTTCACAAACTCATCGTGAAGCTTTTGAATTTTTTCTATCCATTCATGATCATTTTCGGTTAAATTGGTACTGGCTTCTTTCCTGTGTTTTAAATTTTGATAAGAAGTTTTCAACCGTTCCAGCGATGTTTTAGCGTTTTCCAGCAATTCTTCGCTGTAATTGATCGGATGGCGGTAATGGACAGACAGCATAAAAAACCTCAACGCGTCGGGATCATGCTTTTGAATAATATCATGGACCAAAACGAAATTTCCTAGCGACTTGGACATCTTCTCATTATTAATATTAATATAACCGTTATGCATCCAATAACGAGCAAATGTCTTGCCGGAAAGAGCTTCTGATTGAGCAATTTCGTTTTCGTGGTGAGGGAACGTTAAATCTTGCCCACCCGCATGAATATCAATAGTATCTCCTAAATAATGGCGAGCCATCGCCGAACATTCAATATGCCATCCGGGACGTCCTTTTCCCCACGGGCTATCCCAAGAAATTTCGCCTTCCTTTGCCGCTTTCCACAACGCAAAATCAAGAGCGTCTTCTTTTTTCTCGCCAACCTCGATACGGGCTCCCACTTTCAATTCATCAATGGATTGATGGGAAAGCTTCCCGTAGTCTTTAAACTTTCTCGTGCGGTAATAAACATCACCGTCTACTTCGTAAGCATAACCTTTCTCTTCCAACGTTCGAATAAATTCAATGATGATGTCCATATTTTCCGTAACTCGAGGATGAATGTCCGCCCGTTTGCAACCGAGGGCTTCTACATCTTCAAAATAAGCGTGGATAAACCGATTGGCAAGTGTCGGGACATCTTCTCCCAGTTCTCTTGCCGCCCGTATCAATTTATCATCCACGTCTGTGAAATTGGAAACGTATTGGACATCGTATCCACGAAATTCCAGATATCTTCGCACTGTATCAAAGACGATCGCGGGGCGGGCGTTTCCAATATGAATATAATTGTATACAGTCGGGCCGCATACATACATTTTCACTTTCCCTTTTTCCAGGGGAACGAAAGGCTCCTTGCGCCTAGTAAGCGTATTATAAAGTTGAATTGACATTTTCTTTTTCCCCTTTCCGCAAGTTTTCGATTTCCTCTCGAAGTCTTTTTATTTCCTGTTCCATTTCACGTAAACGATCTGCAATCGGATCCGGCAAGTCGCGGTGATTTAAATCCTTTTTGATTTTTTTCCCATTTTGTACGACAATTCTTCCGGGAATGCCAACAACCGTAGAATTCGGGGGAACATCTTTTAAAACAACCGAACCAGCCCCTATTTTTGAATTCTCTCCAATTGTAATGGAACCAAGCACTTTTGCACCCGTTGCAATCAGCGCATTATCTTTGACGGTTGGATGGCGTTTTCCTTTTTCCTTCCCTGTGCCGCCGAGAGTAACGCCTTGATAAAGTGTCACATTATCACCAATTTCACAAGTCTCGCCAATCACAACTCCCATTCCATGATCTATAAATAATCTGCGGCCAATTTTGGCTCCAGGATGGATTTCAATTCCGGTAAAAAAGCGGCTTATTTGCGAAATCACTCTCGCAAGAAAATAAAATTTTCTTTTAAACAAGGCATGCGCAATCCGATGAGCCCAAATGGCGTGCAAGCCAGAATAAGTCAAGATGACTTCAAGATAGCTTCTTGCAGCTGGATCCTGTTCGAAAACCACTTCAATATCTTCTTTTAATGTTTTAAACATTCATCTCTCCTCCTTTACATTCATGATTTTGTACAGCTAATTACCGCTCTTGCTTCCTTATATCAAGATTGGCAATAAAAGCAGATCCTGTATTCGGCTATGACTTTTATTTTCGTTTATTAGGTGCTTTTTCTTCATCCCGATTTTTATTTTCATGCAAAAAAGGAGACTAATTTGGCAAAGCATTCAGCTTTTTAAATAGCCAGCTGCAAACAAGAACCCCCCTCATTTAAAGGTTTCCCTTTATGCAAAAAAGCGTCCCTGTAAAAGACAGAGACGCTTTCAGCGCGGTTCCACTCTGTTTGAGAACATCAGCCAACTGACCTGTTCCCCAAACTCAATTCCTGTAACGGAGGCTGCCGCCGCATCTTACTTTAACCCTATCAGGCATTTCAGATGCGGACTCCGAGGTGCATTTCGAAAACCGAGAGGTTTAAACCACTTTCAGCCGATGATGGTTCTCTCTGTCAAACATCGGTTTCTACTTCTCCTCATCAACGCTTTATCCTTTATGGTATTCAATATATTGTTTTTCGAAAAATAATGTTAACGAAGAAGATTTTCAATTCGTTCAACCACTTTGTCTTTTCCGAGAAGCTCAATCGTGTTCGGAAGTTCAGGACCGTGCATTTGCCCTGTCACAGCCACACGAATCGGCATGAACAGCTTTTTCCCTTTATGGCCTGTCTCTTTTTGAACAGCCTTAATCGTCTTTTTAATTTCAGCAGCTTCAAACACATCGAGTTCACGAATTTTATTTAAAAAGGATTCTAGGACTTCCGGCACTTGCTCTTCGGAAAGAATGGCCTTTGCATCTTCATTATACTCAATTTTATCTTTAAAGAACAGCTCGGATAGCTCTACAATTTCCGCTCCATAACTCATTTGTTCTTGATAAAGAGCGATTAATTTTCTTATCCATTGTTCTTCATCCGGAGACAAGTTTTCCGAAACGCGACCTGCTTTAATAAGATGTGGAAGAGACAACTCCACTACCTTGTCCAATTCCAGCTGTTTCATATATTGGTTATTCATCCACATAAGCTTTTGCTTGTCAAAAACAGCAGGAGATTTAGAAAGACGGGCCGGGTCAAAAATTTCGATGAACTCTTCTCTTGAGAAAATTTCTTCTTCTCCTTTTGGAGACCATCCCAATAATGCAATGAAATTAAACAACGCTTCCGGCAGATAGCCAAGTTCTTCATACTGTTCGATAAACTGAATAATGGATTCATCGCGTTTGCTCAATTTCTTGCGGTTTTCATTGACGATCAAAGTCATATGACCAAATTTCGGCGGTTCCCAACCAAAAGCTTCGTAAATCATCAATTGTTTAGGCGTATTAGAAATATGGTCATCACCGCGGAGAACGTGAGTCATGCCCATTAAATGATCATCGATCGCAACCGCAAAATTGTATGTCGGCATTCCGTCTTTTTTCACAATGACAAAATCGCCGATTCCGTCCGATTCAAAAGACACATGGTCTTTGACAATATCATCAAATTCATATATTTTTCCTTCTGGCACGCGAAAACGAATGCTAGGCTGACGTCCTTCCGCTTCCAAAGCTTCCTGCTGTTCTTTTGTTAAATGGCGGCATTTACCCGAATATCTCGGCATTTCTCCTCGGGCAAGCTGAGCTTCCCGTTCTGCTTCTAATTCCTCTTCCGTACAATAACATTTATAAGCAAGACCTCTTTCCAACAGGTCTTCATAATATTTTTTGTATATATCCGTGCGTTCCGACTGACGGTATGGCCCATATGGACCGCCGATATCAACGCCTTCATCCCAGTCCATTCCAAGCCATTTTAGATATTTTAGCTGACTTTGCTCGCCGCCTTCTATATTCCGTTTTTGGTCGGTATCTTCAATCCGGATCACAAACTTTCCGCCTCGGCTTCTGGCGAATAAATAATTAAACAATGCGGTGCGTGCATTTCCAATATGCAAATGTCCTGTCGGGCTCGGAGCATATCGCACACGTATTTCACTAGCCATTATTTGAATGCCTCCTCTTGAATTCAAGCGCTAATCGATTCGATGTATGTTTCTGCCGCCGTTGTTTCGACTCTTTTGCTGAAAAAGCAGAAAACAGAAACTGCCATCTATCCTGATCAATAAAAATTCTCTATACGTTTTCTTCCTGTAGTATTTTATCATCTTTGCCTTATTGAATAAAGGTTATTCTCATTCTTTCTCAATCAGGACCACAGCCAAAGAAGCAATCCCCTCGCCTCTCCCGGGGAATCCCAGTTTTTCCGTGGTCGTAGCTTTGATATTTACTTGGCTGATATCTGCTTCTAAAATTCTTGCAATGTTTTCCCGCATTTGTCCAATGTAAGGGGCCATTTTAGGCTTTTGAGCGATGATAGTGCCATCGACATTGCTCAATCGGAACCCCTTTTCTTGCACCAATTTCCATACATGGGAAAGCAAAAAAGATGAGTCAGCATCTTTAAAAGCAGGATCTGTATCAGGAAAATGGGATCCTATATCTCCTTCTCCAATAGCCCCTAAACAGGCGTCTGCTATGGCATGCAGCAAAACATCCGCATCTGAATGACCCAGCAGTCCTTTTTCATAAGGAATATGGACACCGCCTATTATCAAAGGCCGGTTTTCCACCAATTGATGAACATCAAATCCTTGTCCCACTCGAAACATTTCTTTTAACTCCTTTGTCATTGTTCATTCAAACGTTTGTTTAAAATAGCTTCAGCAAAAAATAAATCTTCTGGAGTCGTCAATTTAATATTATCATAATCTCCTTCGACAATTTGAACCGGAATTCCAAGCCTTTCTACTAAGGAAGAGTCATCCGTGCCTAGAAAAGAATCCCGTTCTGCCGCTTCGTGTGCCTCTAACAAAATTGGCACACGAAAAGCTTGTGGCGTTTGTACTGACCACAAGCTTGATCGATCAATCGTTTCAGACACCAAACCATCTGCCCCTTTTTTGATCGTATCTTTCACAGGAACAGCAGCGATCGCAGCAGGAAACTCCGTTAACCGATCCACTAATCGATGAATGACGTTGATGGTGATAAAAGGACGGGCTCCATCATGGACAAGAACAGCCTTGCAGTTTTTTAACATATTCAAGCCGCTTCGAACACTATGCTGTCGTTCTCGCCCGCCCGCAACGATGGACTGAACCTTTGTAATTCCGTGTTGTTTCACCAATGATAAAAATATTTCCTTTTCCTCTGGTTGAGTGGCTAAAATAATCCCTTCACACCAAGGATCGCTTTCAAAAACTTTTAAAGTATGAACAATCACCGGCAAGCCGCGCAATTCCATCAATAATTTGTTCTTTTTGGCTCTCATCCGTTTTCCTTGCCCGGCTGCCGGAATGACTACTTGATAATTCATACTTATCCAACTCCATTATCGCTTATAATGCTTTTTCTAATAATTTAGGTTTGGCAAAAATCATTCGTCCCGCAGATGTTTGCAAAACGCTTGTGACTAGAACGTCAATTTGTTTTCCGATAAAGTCTTTTCCTTCCTCTACCACAATCATGGTTCCGTCATCTAAATAAGCAACGCCTTGATTATGTTCTTTCCCATCTTTAATCACTTGAACGTTTATTTCTTCACCCGGAAGAACAATTGGCTTCACGGCATTAGCTAAATCATTAATATTCAAAACCGGAACTTTTTGAAATTCACATACTTTGTTTAAATTATAGTCATTTGTGACAACGATTCCGTTCATTACTTTTGCCAGTTTCACAAGCTTGCTGTCCACTTCTTGGATTTCTTCAAAATCTCCTTCGTAAATCTGAACTTCAATAGGGAGTTCTTTTTGAATTCGGTTTAATACATCCAGCCCTCTTCGTCCCCGATTTCTTTTCAGCGCATCCGCCGAATCGGCGATATGCTGAAGCTCTTCGAGAACAAATTGAGGGATCACGATCACACCTTCCAAAAATCCAGTCTGGCAAATATCCGCAATTCTGCCATCAATGATGACACTCGTATCCAAAATTTTAAATGTTTTCCGTTCGGGCGATTCGGGCTCGCTTTCCTTTCTTCTGCTTACTCTATTCGACGTAAATAATGCTTTGATTTCATCTCTTTTCTTAAAACCCACTTGAAAACCTAAATACCCTAAAAGCAAAGTCAAAAAAATCGGGGCAACTGTATTAATGATGGGAATTTCAATTTTGTTGAGCGGGATCCCTAATAAATAAGCGACAATCAACCCCACAATCAACCCAACACATCCTGATATCATATCCACAACCGGCATTTTAACCAACCGGTCTTCGATCCATTTTACAAAATTCACAACATAATCCACAGCCCAGAAAGTCAATAAATAAAATATAATGGCTCCTAAAACAGTAGTTGTGTATGGATTGTACAATAATCTTGCCTCAGGCAATTTCAATAAATGAAATAATTCCGGCAAAACAAACAGACCTAATGTTCCACCCAAAATGATAAAAATGGCTTGCACAATACGTCTTAGCATGTACAACATTCACCTCCTCTTTACCATTATAAACACTTTTCTTTTATTATAACCTTTGCAAAGAGAATAATTTTTTATTATAACATAGATGAAAAATTTTCTTTACATTTGAAAAATTTGCCGCCTGATTTCAGGAAAATCTTAGTAACTTGAGAGTAACATCCCACAATGCAACTGTCAATTTAAATGAATGCCTCTCTCTATAATTGACGATCAGCTAACATTTGATCCTTTATTAACTTTAATCCTTCTTTTATTTTTCGCGCCCGCACTTCTCCAATCCCTTCTACGTCATCCAGTTTATCGACATCCGCTTTCACAATTTCCGGCAGCCATTTAAACTTTGAAATTAAATTTTCGATGATAACGATAGGAAGGCGCGGAATTTTTCTTAAAGCACGATAGCCTCTGGGACATATTCCTTCTTCGATCGGAACGTGGCCCGAAAAACCAAGAAGCTTTAATAAAACCGAATCATCCAGCAGTTCATTCGTCACCAGCTCTTGAAATTTGGAGAGCACTTCAAATGGTTTAACTTGACGGTCTTTTGAATAGTCGCGAATAATCAGCATGGCCTCGTCTTCCATGTCAGACAGCAATTCATTCATCTGCAGTTGTATCAGACGCCCCTCCACACCAAGCTCGTTTAAATAAGCCAACAATTCTTTTTTAATCCGCAGAACCATTTCAATTTTATGGAGAACTTGCAAAACATCGCTATATGTAACCAATTCCTCAAATTCCAGCATGGTCAAATTGGCAATGGCTTGATCGAGGACCATTTTATATTTTTCCAAAGTTTGTATGGCTTGATTCGCTTTAGTCAAAATGACTCCAATGTCTTTTAGCGCGTAACGGAACTTTCCCTGATATAAAGTAATGACATTTCTTCTTTGTGAAATCGCAATGACTAATGAATTCGTTTGCCTGGCGACTCTCTCAGCCGTCCGATGGCGCATCCCCGTTTCCGATGAAGGAATGGACGAATCAGGAGCAAGATGGGCATTCGCCAAAATGACTTTGGTACCCGTTTCATTCAAAATAATCGCTCCATCCATTTTGGCCAATTCATATAAATTGCTTGGTGTGAAATCACAATCTATATAAAAGCCGCCATCCACCAATTCTTTCACTTTCTCATTGTAGCCCATGACAATTAGGCCGCCCGTTTTGGCTCTTAAAACATTGTCTATCCCTTCACGAATAGGTGTTCCAGGAGCCACTAATTTTAGAATATCTGAGATGGTTTTCTCCTTTTTATCCTCCATTCTCTATCCTCCCAACGCATACTCCAATGCTTCTTCTACTGTTGAAACTCCAATCACCTCTATTTTCCCTGGAGTATTCCAACCACCAAGATTATGGGCCGGAATAATGACACGGGAAAATCCCAGCTTTTCTGCTTCTCGCACTCGCTGTTCAATTCTCGTTACCCTTCTGACTTCGCCGGTTAATCCTACTTCTCCAATTATACAATCTGTTGATCGTGTCGGCTTGTCGCGGAAACTGGACACAATACTGACAGCAACCGCTAAATCAATGGCAGGTTCATCAAGCTTGACTCCCCCAGCCACTTTTAAATAAGCATCTTGATTTTGAAGCAGAAGGCCGACCCTTTTTTCCAATACCGCCATTAAAAGAGACACTCTATTATGATCGATCCCTGTGGCCATTCGACGCGGATAATTAAAACTGGTCGGTGCTATCAATGCCTGTATCTCTACCAACACGGGGCGTGTCCCTTCCATAGAAGCAACTACCGTTGACCCCGATGCACTTTGCGCACGCTCCTCCAAAAAGATTTCCGACGGATTTTCCACCTCTATGAGTCCGGTTTCTTTCATTTCAAAAATTCCCATCTCATTTGTAGAACCAAAGCGGTTTTTAACCGCTCTTAAAATGCGGTAAGAATGATGCCGCTCCCCTTCAAAATAAAGAACTGTATCAACCATATGCTCCAAAATTCTAGGACCGGCAATCGAGCCTTCTTTCGTTACGTGCCCTACAATAAAGATAGCCATTCCTTGGACCTTCGCCATTCTCATGAATTCGGCCGTACTTTCCCGCACTTGGGAAACGCTGCCCGGGGCAGAAGTAACTTCAGGGTGGTAGACAGTTTGAATCGAATCAATGATGACAAATTCCGGATTTAATTGCTCGATCGCAAGGTTTATTAATTCCAAATTGGTTTCTGAATAGATATAGAGATTGCTAGAATCCACATTCAAGCGATCTGCACGAAGTTTGATTTGTTTCGCCGATTCTTCTCCGGATATATATAAAACTTTATGGCCTCCGCTCGCTAGCTGGCTGGAAATTTGCAGCAACAATGTCGACTTTCCGATACCCGGATCTCCTCCGATTAAAACAAGAGAGCCGGCGACGATTCCCCCGCCTAAAACACGGTTAAATTCTTTCATATTGGTTATCGTTCTAGGCTCTTCCGTTGATTGTACTGTAATGAGCGGTGATGGCTTCGAAATCCCCGAAGATTCGGAATGAATAAATGTTTTCTTTTGTCGGCCCGTCATATCCACTTCTTCCACCATTTGGTTCCATTCCCCGCATCCGGGACATCTCCCCATCCATTTCGGCGATTCATATCCGCATGATTGACAAATAAATTTTGTTTTTTTCTTTACCATATGGATCCTCTTCCTTTATATTATGAAAACATTTGAACATTCATGTGAAACAATTCATTTCCTCTGGAATTTGCCTTACAGATGTGTGAGATTATTATAACAATCCAAGATAAAAAAGAGGTACACGGATGCTTATCATACGCGTACCTCTTGTTGATTTCCCCCTGGACAGACATCATCCTCAAATTTCCTTGGGAAAAGGTCTTTTATTCAAAAGCCTGATAACTCCCTGACCTGCTAACTGATAACTTTAACGAAGCCAAATAACTTTCGATATATCCAGGCATCAAAGGGATGTTGTAACGGCTTTAGATCCGAATTCTTCCAGAATCGGGATAGGGTACTTTTTAGATGTCATTCCATTACTCCAATTGACGGTTGTTTTGTTTTTACGACGAATTCGTTATTTTCCACGTCAATCACGACATTTTGTCCTGGATGGATATTGCCTTTTAAAAGTTCTTCCGACAGCCGATCTTCAATATGTTTCTGGATCGCCCGACGCAACGGACGAGCTCCATATTCAGGATCGTATCCTTCTTCGGCAATTTTCTCTTTTGCTTTATCGGTCAGTTCAAGCTCAATATGCTGCTCTTTCAAACGTTTGGTTAATTGATCAGACATTAACGAAACAATCTGTTTCAATTGATCTTTTTCCAACGAATGGAACACAATAATTTCGTCAATTCGATTTAAAAATTCAGGACGAAATGCTCTTTTGAGTTCTTCCAGCACTTTCCCTTTCATATCTTTAAATTCCTGCTCGCCGTCCTGAATATTAAATCCAACATACTTGTTTTTCTTCAACGCTTCAGCGCCCACATTGGACGTCATTATCAGAACTGTATTCCGGAAATCAACCGTTCTACCTTTTGAATCAGTTAAACGGCCGTCTTCTAATACTTGAAGAAGAATGTTGAAAACATCCGGATGCGCTTTTTCAATTTCGTCTAGCAATATAACAGAATATGGCTTACGTCTAACCTTTTCTGTCAATTGTCCGCCTTCCTCAAATCCGACATAACCAGGAGGAGAGCCAACTAAACGGGAAGTCGAATGTTTCTCCATGTATTCTGACATATCGATTCGGATCATAGCATCTTCATCGCCAAACATAGCTTCCGCCAATGCTCTAGCCAGCTCTGTTTTCCCAACTCCGGTCGGTCCGAGGAAAATAAAGGAGCCGATTGGACGTTTTGGATCTTTTAATCCTGCCCGTGCACGACGAACAGCTTTAGCCACCGCTTTTACAGCTTCTTCCTGGCCAATGACCCGCGAATGTAGAATTTCTTCAAGATTTAACAATCTTTCTGTTTCAGTTTGTGCCAATTTGGAAACAGGAATTCCTGTCCAGCTGGAAACAACTGTCGCAATATCTTCAACCGTCACTTCGCTGTTTTCTTTTCCTTGTTTTTCTTTCCAAGATTTTTTCGTTTCTTCCAACTGCTCGCGCAATTTTTGCTCAGCGTCTCTTAAAGAAGCTGCTTTTTCAAATTCTTGGCTTTGTACAGCTGCATCTTTTTCTTTTCTAATTTCTTCAAGTTTTTGCTCCAGTTCTTTTAAATTCGGAGGAGTGGTAAAGGAGCGTAATCTTACTTTCGAGCCTGCTTCATCAATAAGGTCAATCGCTTTATCCGGCAAGAAACGATCCGAAATATAACGATCCGATAATTTAACCGCCGCTTCAATCGCCTCATCTGTAATGGATACACGGTGATGTGCTTCGTAGCGATCTCTTAGCCCTTTTAAAATTTGAATCGATTCTTCAATGGTCGGTTCATCTACTTGAATAGGCTGAAAGCGTCTTTCCAAAGCAGCATCTTTTTCGATATATTTGCGATATTCATCTAATGTTGTTGCTCCAATGCATTGCAACTCGCCTCTTGCCAATGCCGGCTTCAATATATTGGATGCGTCAATGGCGCCTTCTGCTCCTCCCGCACCGATTAAAGTATGAAGCTCGTCGATAAACAAAATAATATTTCCAGCTTGCCGGATTTCATCCATGACTTTTTTCAAACGGTCTTCAAATTCTCCTCGATATTTCGTTCCGGCTACAACGGTCCCCATATCCAATGTCATAACTCGTTTATCACGAAGAGTTTCCGGCACTTCATTATTGACAATTTGTTGGGCTAATCCTTCCGCAATGGCTGTTTTCCCAACACCCGGTTCACCAATCAATACTGGATTGTTTTTCGTTCTGCGGCTTAACACTTCAATCACACGTTGAATTTCTTTACTGCGTCCGATCACAGGATCAAGTTTTCCGTCGCGAGCAATAGCTGTCAAATCTCTAGCCAAGCTATCCAGTGTCGGCGTATTGGCATGGGCGGACGATCCTGATGCATGCCCATTCGTTTCATTGCTTCCTAAAAGCTGCAGCACTTGTTGACGAGCTTTATTTAAACTAATTCCTAAATTGTTCAATACGCGGGCCGCAACACCTTCGCCTTCTCGGATCAACCCGAGTAAAATATGCTCGGTACCAACATAAGAATGTCCCAGTTTTCTGGCTTCATCCATTGAAAGCTCAATTACTTTTTTAGCCCTTGGCGTATAATGAATGGTTTGGGCGACTCCTTGGCCTTTCCCAATTAAATTCTCCACTTCATTCTGAATTTTTTCAGGGCTCAAACCTAAACCGTAAAGAGCCTTCGCCGCAATTCCTTCGCCTTCCCTTACCAACCCTAATAAAATATGCTCGGTTCCGATATTATTGTGTCCAAGACGGATTGCCTCTTCTTGAGCTAATGCCAGAACTTTCTGAGCCCTTTCGGTAAATCTCCCAAACATCATCTCTTTTCTCCTCCTTTAATATCCATGTTCCTGTCTTAATTTTTCCCGAATCAATGTCGCTCTGCGTACATCTCGTTCCTCGGGGCGAAGCGAAGCTCCTGCATACTGTTGCAAAAATCCCGGCTGAGTTAAAATCAATAATTCATTTAAAACATTCTTAGAAATAGTATTAATATAACCTAAATCTATACCTAATCTAACATCGGAAAGACATTGAGCTGCTTCTTTTGATTCAATAATACGCGAATTGGCCAACACTCCATAGGAACGGAAAATCCTGTCTTCCAATTGTATATGATTTGTTTTGACCAATGCTTCTCTAGCGGATCTTTCTTGATCAATAATTTGGGAAACAACGCTTATTAAATCGTTAACGATTTCCTCTTCTGATTTCCCTAATGTCAGCTGATTAGAGATTTGGAATAAATTCCCCACTGATTGGCTTCCTTCACCATAAATTCCTCGGACGACCAGTCCTAATTGATTAATTGCCGGAATGATCTGATTCATTTGTTGAGTCATGACAAGTGCCGGAAGATGAACCATGACGGATGCGCGAAGGCCGGTGCCAACATTTGTGGGACAACTCGTGAGATAGCCGATTTTTTCGTCAAAAGCATATGGAACTTTTTCTTCGATCAAATCATCAATTTGGTTGGCTTTAACTAAAGTTTCCTTTAATTGTAATCCAGAAGCCAGGCATTGTATACGAATATGATCTTCTTCGTTCACCATAATGCTGATATCTTCATTTTCTGACAAAAAAACAGCTCCGTAATTGGTACCTTCTGCGAGAAGAGGACTAATGAGATGCTTTTCTACAAGCACTCTTTTTTGAAGCGGCTGCAGTTCATTCATTAACAGCAATTCCAGAGGATTTTCATTCATCCCGGGAAACCTTTTTAAAGCTTCTCCCACTTCATGCACGACTTTCATCGCCTCATCGCCAGAAAAAACGGTAGGAAATTGATGATTTTCTAAATTCCGAGCCAGCCTGATTCGGGAACTCAATACGATGTCAGAGTGAGGGCCTTCGTTTTTCATCCAAGAACTTACAGCATGATTAATAAATTTCTCAAGAGACATGATTTTCTCCTCCCTCTTGATTGATTTGACTTTCAAGAGAGCGAATTTCATCACGGACTTGCGCCGCTTTTTCAAACTCCTCTTTAGCTACTAACGACTGAAGTTGCTGCTTCAAATGGGCAATTTTCTTTTTTAAGTGCAGGGCTCCTCCTTTTCGTTTAGGGATTTTGCCATGATGAGCATTATTTCCTCCATGTAGTCGTTTTAATATAGAATCTATATGGTCCGCAAACGTTTTGTAACAGTGCGAACAGCCAAATTTCCCTGTATTCACAAATTGTTGAAACGTCATATGACAATAGTCGCATTGCAATTCATCCGGCTGAACAAAAGGATTCTGATCTACCTTTTGAAAAACAGGCTCAACGTTAAACAATCCCGCTAGAAGGTTGTTAATGGAAAACCCTTGGCTTCCTCCAAAAAAAGAAAATTCCCCTTTTTCTTTTGCACAGTGCTCACACAAATGAAATTCTGTTTTTTCTCCGTTAATGATCTTTGTGAAATGAAGAGTGGCTGGGCGCAGATGACATTCCTGGCATATCACAATATTCACCTCTCCATTACTTGAATTTTAAAGTTAAAAGCATCGCCTTAAGCATTCTCGCTCTTAACTCGTCCCGCTCCGGCAAATCAATATATAAAACAGAGCGATCCATAACACTGATCATAATTTTGGCTTCCCTTTTGGAAATAACCTCTTCTTCCACTAATCTATATACAATCTGTTCGGCGTTCGCTTGAGAAATTCGATTCCCGACTAAGGAAATCAACTGGTCTATTAAGTGGGATTGATCATGAGTCTGAACTTTCATGATGCGTATATATCCACCGCCGCCTCTTTTGCTTTCCACTAAATAGCCTCTTTCAATCGTAAATCTTGTGTTTATCACATAATTAATTTGAGAAGGGACACATTGAAATTTATCGGCAATTTCACTTCTTTTTATTTCTACAATTTCACTTTCGCTCATTTCTAAAACTTTTTTTAAGTAATTTTCAATAATGTCCGATATGTTTCTCACCAAGCCTCCTCCTCTTCTGACTTTGACTATATTTGACATTAATTATAACGGAAATAACTCTTGTTTGGCAATTTTTAAGTATGTATGATCCGCTTTTTCATAACAAAAAAATGAATGCTGCAAATCGACTTGCCGCAAAAGCCAAGAATCCCTTCACGACATTTCTCTTTTCAATTATTTTATTCTTACGATCAATAATGTTAACAATTCTCGGCCATTTTATTCTTTTTTGGCGCAAAAAGAAAAGAACAAATTAAAAAATACTAGATTTTGCTCGATAATCGAGTAGGAAAAAAGGGGATTAGCCCCTCCTGTCCGATAGACGGCGTTTCAATGAAATTTAACGCAAATAAATTGCTCCTATTCTTGGTGCACAAAAAAAGAGGCTGACCCAAAAGGTCGATAAAATCGACTTTTTAGGGCTCAGCCTTTTTCTTTAGAATGATTTATTGGATATTATTGGTTGTAATTCGTGCACAGAAGATCATTCCCCTGTTTTATTCCCTCACTTTTTGTTGTTTTTCAGTGTATGTTGCCCACTTTTTCAAATTGTGGGCAACACAAATAAGACCCCATTCCACCGTTGTTTTGGAAAGGCCTCTTAATGTAAATCGTTGGAAGTGGCTGTTGTGCTTAATTTGAGCAAATACTGGCTCCACTTCTATTTTTCGTTGTCTATACTTCTTTTTCGCTTCCTCCGAGGTTAATCTTTCACGGACTTCTTGGCGCTGCTTCTGATTCTTCATGGAAACACTGATGCTTTTTGTGTTCTTTCCTTTTGCACAAGAAGATTGAAAAGGGCATCCATAGCAGTCTGTGCACATGTAAGTTCGTTTCACCGATTCATACCCATTTTCTGATTTCCGTTTTCTTTCGTAACTAAAGGTAAGTCGTTTATTATTTGCACAGATCCATTCGTCTAATTCCTCGTCATAAGTCATGTTCTCCAATTTACCGATTTGATTTTTCCAAGCTTTTGTTTGTTCCTTATCGAATGTGTTGTATTTAACCAGTGCTTCCATTTCTTCCTTTTCACAATAATCATAGTTTTCTTCGCTACCATAACCAGAATCGGCAATGAGTGTCTTTGGTTTTGGCCGATTATACTTTTTCATTAATTCAAAGTGAGGAATTAGGCAGCCGGGATCTCCGGCACGTTGATGTAGACTGAACCCTGTGATAAATTGTCCTTCCGTTCCGATTTGTACATTGTAACCAGCCTTTAATTGACCGTTCTTCATGTGGTCTTCTTTCATGCGCATGAAAGTGGCATCTTTATCCGTTTTTGAATAGCTGTTTCGGTCGCCAAATGTTGCTTTTTGTTCTTCATATTTTTGCTTTCTGGGCAAAAGATCCTTTTCCAATTGTCGTTTTGCTTTTTTCAGGGTTCGATTTGTAGGTTCCTGTTCTAATTTTTTCTCTACCTTTTTGATGGTCTCTTGGATTTTCTCGGAGGTAACAGGAGCTGCCTCCAATTTTTCTTGAAAATCCATTTCTTTTTCAGCTTGCTCATCTTCTTTCATTACTTCCTCAATCGATAAGACGATCTGTTTGTATTTCTCATCCAGCTTTGTATCGAACTTTTCGGTCGCCTTCCTCCAAACAAAAGTATATCGATTAGCGTTAGCTTCAATTTTCGTTCCATCAAAATAATAATCTTCAAGCTTTACTAACCCCTCCTGGCATAAAAGATCCACAATTCCGAAGAAGGTTTCATAAATGACATCCTTCATACGATTGGAGCGAAATCGATTGATTGTACGAAAATCAGGTTTTTGGTTTCCCGAAAGCCACATAAAATAAATGTTTTCTCCCAGTTGTTTAGCAATTTGCCGGGAAGAATAAATTCGATTGACGTAGGCATAAAGGATAATTTTTAACATCATTTTGGGATGGTAAGGCGGGCGGCCGCCACCAGGATGAAGAGAAAGAAGGATGTTTGGATTCATCTTTTCTACTGCCAAATCCACAATTCGGCAAAGATGATGTTCGGGGATTAGAACTTCTATATCCATTGGTAGAACTAATTGTCCTGTCGTGGTATAATTTATGTACATAAGAAAATCGTTCCTTTCCGGTAGATTGGTTGTAGTGACTAAATTATACCAAAAAAGAACGATTTTCTTTATTTTTTTGTACAGAGTTTCAAGATTAATTTTTCACTCTGTTGATTGGAGTGGAAGGCGCGAAGACTCCTGCGGGAGTACGGGACAGGGGAGACCCCGCAGGAGCGTAAGCGACGAGGAGGCTCCCCGGCACGCCCGCGGAAAGCGAAGCGCCTGGAACGGAAATCAACAGACCAGGTTCAAAGAACCATTCACAAAAAATGGGTGTCCCTAAAAGCTATACTTTTGGGACACCCTCTTTTTTTGCCTGGCAGCGTCCTACTCTCGCAAGGGGAATCCCCTCACTACCATCGGCGCTGAAGAGCTTAACTTCCGTGTTCGGTATGGGAACGGGTGTGACCTCTTCGCCATCGCCACCAGACGGTATGAAGTTGTCGGAACGATTGTTCCTTCAAAACTAGATAGAAGAAGCAGTTTCACCGATCTCGCTCTTTCATTTGGTTAAGTCCTCGATCGATTAGTATCCGTCAGCTCCACGTGTCACCACGCTTCCACCTCGGACCTATCTACCTGATCATCTTTCAGGGATCTTACTTTCCGAAGAAATGGGAAATCTCATCTTGAGGGGGGCTTCATGCTTAGATGCTTTCAGCACTTATCCCTTCCGCACATAGCTACCCAGCGATGCCTCTGGCGAGACAACTGGTACACCAGCGGTGCGTCCATCCCGGTCCTCTCGTACTAAGGACAGCTCCTCTCAAATTTCCTGCGCCCGCGACGGATAGGGACCGAACTGTCTCACGACGTTCTGAACCCAGCTCGCGTACCGCTTTAATGGGCGAACAGCCCAACCCTTGGGACCGACTACAGCCCCAGGATGCGATGAGCCGACATCGAGGTGCCAAACCTCCCCGTCGATGTGGACTCTTGGGGGAGATAAGCCTGTTATCCCCGGGGTAGCTTTTATCCGTTGAGCGATGGCCCTTCCATACGGAACCACCGGATCACTAAGCCCGACTTTCGTCCCTGCTCGACTTGTAGGTCTCGCAGTCAAGCTCCCTTCTGCCTTTGCACTCTGCGAATGATTTCCAACCATTCTGAGGGAACCTTTGGGCGCCTCCGTTACCTTTTAGGAGGCGACCGCCCCAGTCAAACTGCCCACCTGACACTGTCTCCCACCCCGATCAGGGGTGCGGGTTAGAATTTCAGTACAGCCAGGGTAGTATCCCACCGGCGCCTCCACACAAGCTGGCGCTCATGTCTCTCAGGCTCCTACCTATCCTGTACAAGCTGTACCAAAATTCAATATCAGGCTGCAGTAAAGCTCCACGGGGTCTTTCCGTCCTGTCGCGGGTAACCTGCATCTTCACAGGTACTATAATTTCACCGAGTCTCTCGTTGAGACAGTGCCCAGATCGTTACGCCTTTCGTGCGGGTCAGAACTTACCTGACAAGGAATTTCGCTACCTTAGGACCGTTATAGTTACGGCCGCCGTTTACTGGGGCTTCGGTTCGCACCTTCAAGCAAAGCTTTAAGCGCTCCCCTTAACCTTCCAGCACCGGGCAGGCGTCAGCCCCTATACTTCGCCTTACGGCTTCGCAGAGACCTGTGTTTTTGCTAAACAGTCGCCTGGGCCTATTCACTGCGGCTTCTCGGGGCTATGCACCCCAAAAAGCACCCCTTCTCCCGAAGTTACGGGGTCATTTTGCCGAGTTCCTTAACGAGAGTTCTCTCGCACACCTTAGGATTCTCTCCTCGCCTACCTGTGTCGGTTTGCGGTACGGGCACCTTTTTCCTCGCTAGAGGCTTTTCTTGGCAGTGTGGAATCAGGAACTTCGGTACTATATTTCCCTCGCCGTCACAGCTTGAGGTTAGTGGCAACGGGATTTGCCTCGCTGCCCCTCTCACTGCTTGGACGCACATCCAACAGTGCGCTTACCCTATCCTCCTGCGTCCCCCCATCGCTCAAACGGAAAAGAGGTGGTACAGGAATATCAACCTGTTGTCCATCGCCTACGCCTGTCGGCCTCGGCTTAGGTCCCGACTAACCCTGAGAGGACGAGCCTTCCTCAGGAAACCTTAGGCATTCGGTGGAAGGGATTCTCACCCTTCTTTCGCTACTCATACCGGCATTCTCACTTCTAAGCGCTCCACCGGTCCTTCCGGTCCGGCTTCTCTGCCCTTAGAACGCTCTCCTACCGCGGACACCCGAAGGTGTCCACCCGCAGCTTCGGTGATACGTTTAGCCCCGGTACATTTTCGGCGCAGAATCACTCGACCAGTGAGCTATTACGCACTCTTTGAATGGTGGCTGCTTCTAAGCCAACATCCTGGTTGTCTAAGCAATTCCACATCCTTTTCCACTTAACGTATACTTTGGGACCTTAGCTGGCGGTCTGGGCTGTTTCCCTTTTGACCACGGATCTTATCACTCGCAGTCTGACTCCCAAGGATAAGTCACTGGCATTCGGAGTTTGTCTGAATTCGGTAACCCGATGAGGGCCCCTAGTCCAAACAGTGCTCTACCTCCAAGACTCTTCCCTTGAGGCTAGCCCTAAAGCTATTTCGGAGAGAACCAGCTATCTCCAAGTTCGATTGGAATTTCACCCCTACCCACACCTCATCCCCGCACTTTTCAACGTGCGTGGGTTCGGGCCTCCAGTAAGTGTTACCTCACCTTCACCCTGGACATGGGTAGATCACCTGGTTTCGGGTCTGCGACCCCATACTCATGCGCCCTGTTCAGACTCGCTTTCGCTGCGGCTCCGTCTTTCCGACTTAACCTCGCATGAGATCGCAACTCGCCGGTTCATTCTACAAAAGGCACGCCATCACCCATAAACGGGCTCTGACTACTTGTAGGCACACGGTTTCAGGTTCTCTTTCACTCCCCTCCCGGGGTGCTTTTCACCTTTCCCTCACGGTACTGGTTCACTATCGGTCACTAGGGAGTATTTAGCCTTGGGAGATGGTCCTCCCAGCTTCCGACGGGATTCCTCGTGTCCCGCCGTACTCAGGATCCACCAGGGAGGGAACGAAGTTTCGACTACAGGGTTGTTACCTTCTCTGACGGGCCTTTCCAGACCTCTTCGTCTACCTCGTTCCTTTGTAACTCCACAATTGGTGTCCTACAACCCCAGAAGGCAAGCCTTCTGGTTTGGGCTGTTCCCGTTTCGCTCGCCGCTACTCAGGGAATCGCTGTTGCTTTCTCTTCCTCCGGGTACTTAGATGTTTCAGTTCCCCGGGTTGCCTTCCTTACCCTATGGATTCAGGCAAGGATGCTGCCCCATTACGGGCAGCGGGTTTCCCCATTCGGAAATCTCCGGATCAACGCTTACGTACAGCTCCCCGGAGCTTTTCGGAGTTAGTCCCGTCCTTCATCGGCTCCTAGTGCCAAGGCATCCACCGTGCGCCCTTTCTAACTTAACCATGTTGGTTTTATCCTAGATGGCGATACTCGGTTTATGCTGCTTCTTTCTTCTATCTAGTTTTCAAGGAACAACTTGGAAGGATGAAATCCTTCAAAACTGAACAAAACGAAAGCGCTCATTCATATATCCTTAGAAAGGAGGTGATCCAGCCGCACCTTCCGATACGGCTACCTTGTTACGACTTCACCCCAATCATCTGCCCCACCTTCGGCGGCTGGCTCCCGTAAGGGTTACCTCACCGACTTCGGGTGTTGCAAACTCTCGTGGTGTGACGGGCGGTGTGTACAAGGCCCGGGAACGTATTCACCGCGGCATGCTGATCCGCGATTACTAGCGATTCCGGCTTCATGCAGGCGAGTTGCAGCCTGCAATCCGAACTGAGAATGGTTTTTTGGGATTGGCTCCACCTCGCGGTTTCGCGACCCTTTGTACCATCCATTGTAGCACGTGTGTAGCCCAGGTCATAAGGGGCATGATGATTTGACGTCATCCCCACCTTCCTCCGGTTTGTCACCGGCAGTCACCTTAGAGTGCCCAACTGAATGCTGGCAACTAAGGTCAAGGGTTGCGCTCGTTGCGGGACTTAACCCAACATCTCACGACACGAGCTGACGACAACCATGCACCACCTGTCACTCCGTCCCCCGAAGGGGAACCCTCTATCTCTAGAGGTAGCGAAGGATGTCAAGACCTGGTAAGGTTCTTCGCGTTGCTTCGAATTAAACCACATGCTCCACCGCTTGTGCGGGCCCCCGTCAATTCCTTTGAGTTTCAGCCTTGCGGCCGTACTCCCCAGGCGGAGTGCTTAATGCGTTAGCTGCAGCACTAAAGGGTGGAAGCCCTCTAACACTTAGCACTCATCGTTTACGGCGTGGACTACCAGGGTATCTAATCCTGTTCGCTCCCCACGCTTTCGCGCCTCAGCGTCAGTTACAGACCAGAGAGCCGCCTTCGCCACTGGTGTTCCTCCACATCTCTACGCATTTCACCGCTACACGTGGAATTCCGCTCTCCTCTTCTGCACTCAAGTCTCCCAGTTTCCAATGACCCTCCACGGTTGAGCCGTGGGCTTTCACATCAGACTTAAGAGACCGCCTGCGCGCGCTTTACGCCCAATAATTCCGGACAACGCTTGCCACCTACGTATTACCGCGGCTGCTGGCACGTAGTTAGCCGTGGCTTTCTGGTCAGGTACCGTCAAGGTACCGCCCTGTTCGAACGGTACTTGTTCTTCCCTGACAACAGAGCTTTACGATCCGAAGACCTTCTTCGCTCACGCGGCGTTGCTCCGTCAGACTTTCGTCCATTGCGGAAGATTCCCTACTGCTGCCTCCCGTAGGAGTCTGGGCCGTGTCTCAGTCCCAGTGTGGCCGATCACCCTCTCAGGTCGGCTACGCATCGTCGCCTTGGTGAGCCGTTACCTCACCAACTAGCTAATGCGCCGCGGGCCCATCTGCAAGCGGCAGCTTGCGCCGCCTTTCAACCTTCCTTCATGCGAAGAAAGATGTTATCCGGTATTAGCCCCGGTTTCCCGGTGTTATCCCCGTCTTGCAGGCAGGTTGCCCACGTGTTACTCACCCGTCCGCCGCTAACTTTCAAAAAGCAAGCTTCTTGAAAGTCCGCTCGACTTGCATGTATTAGGCACGCCGCCAGCGTTCGTCCTGAGCCAGGATCAAACTCTCCAAAAAGAAATTTGATTTGGCTTGTTTCGATTGAAACATTGGTTTACGCTTCGTTTTGTTCAGTTTTCAAGGATCCATTTTCAATCAACTTTTTAAGTGTAGCTTAAAAACATAAAAATGTAAATAGCTTTTTTTAAAATTATTTGGTGGAGCCTAGCGGGATCGAACCACTGACCTCCTGCGTGCAAAGCAGGCGCTCTCCCAGCTGAGCTAAGGCCCCATTACTTTTATTTCAATCGGGAAGACAGGATTCGAACCTGCGACCCCATGGTCCCAAACCATGTGCTCTACCAAGCTGAGCTACTTCCCGTATGGCGCGCCCAAGAGGAGTCGAACCCCTAACCTTCTGATCCGTAGTCAGACGCTCTATCCAATTGAGCTATGGGCGCAAGCGAGTGCCGAGGGCCGGACTCGAACCGGCACGGTGGTCACCCACCGCAGGATTTTAAGTCCTGTGCGTCTGCCAATTCCGCCACCCCGGCATGATAATGGAGCGGAAGACGGGACTCGAACCCGCGACCCCCACCTTGGCAAGGTGGTGTTCTACCACTGAACTACTTCCGCATTTACATATGCGGGTGAAGGGAGTCGAACCCCCACGCCTTGTGGCGCCAGATCCTAAGTCTGGTGCGTCTGCCAATTCCGCCACACCCGCATAAAGTGAGCCATGGAGGATTCGAACCTCCGACCCTCTGATTAAAAGTCAGATGCTCTACCGACTGAGCTAATGGCTCATAATGGAATTATTTTGTTTTCTTTTCGTACTCATGAATATATTGGAAAATGAATAGAAAAATAATGGTGGAGGTTGACGGGATCGAACCGCCGACCCCTTGCTTGTAAGGCAAGTGCTCTCCCAGCTGAGCTAAACCTCCATCATCGCCTGGCAGCGTCCTACTCTCGCAAGGGGAATCCCCTCACTACCATCGGCGCTGAAGAGCTTAACTTCCGTGTTCGGTATGGGAACGGGTGTGACCTCTTCGCCATCGCCACCAGACGGTATGAAGTTGTCGGAACGATTGTTCCTTCAAAACTAGATAGAAGAAGCAGTTTCACCGATCTCGCTCTTTCATTTGGTTAAGTCCTCGATCGATTAGTATCCGTCAGCTCCACGTGTCACCACGCTTCCACCTCGGACCTATCTACCTGATCATCTTTCAGGGATCTTACTTTCCGAAGAAATGGGAAATCTCATCTTGAGGGGGGCTTCATGCTTAGATGCTTTCAGCACTTATCCCTTCCGCACATAGCTACCCAGCGATGCCTCTGGCGAGACAACTGGTACACCAGCGGTGCGTCCATCCCGGTCCTCTCGTACTAAGGACAGCTCCTCTCAAATTTCCTGCGCCCGCGACGGATAGGGACCGAACTGTCTCACGACGTTCTGAACCCAGCTCGCGTACCGCTTTAATGGGCGAACAGCCCAACCCTTGGGACCGACTACAGCCCCAGGATGCGATGAGCCGACATCGAGGTGCCAAACCTCCCCGTCGATGTGGACTCTTGGGGGAGATAAGCCTGTTATCCCCGGGGTAGCTTTTATCCGTTGAGCGATGGCCCTTCCATACGGAACCACCGGATCACTAAGCCCGACTTTCGTCCCTGCTCGACTTGTAGGTCTCGCAGTCAAGCTCCCTTCTGCCTTTGCACTCTGCGAATGATTTCCAACCATTCTGAGGGAACCTTTGGGCGCCTCCGTTACCTTTTAGGAGGCGACCGCCCCAGTCAAACTGCCCACCTGACACTGTCTCCCACCCCGATCAGGGGTGCGGGTTAGAATTTCAGTACAGCCAGGGTAGTATCCCACCGGCGCCTCCACACAAGCTGGCGCTCATGTCTCTCAGGCTCCTACCTATCCTGTACAAGCTGTACCAAAATTCAATATCAGGCTGCAGTAAAGCTCCACGGGGTCTTTCCGTCCTGTCGCGGGTAACCTGCATCTTCACAGGTACTATAATTTCACCGAGTCTCTCGTTGAGACAGTGCCCAGATCGTTACGCCTTTCGTGCGGGTCAGAACTTACCTGACAAGGAATTTCGCTACCTTAGGACCGTTATAGTTACGGCCGCCGTTTACTGGGGCTTCGGTTCGCACCTTCAAGCAAAGCTTTAAGCGCTCCCCTTAACCTTCCAGCACCGGGCAGGCGTCAGCCCCTATACTTCGCCTTACGGCTTCGCAGAGACCTGTGTTTTTGCTAAACAGTCGCCTGGGCCTATTCACTGCGGCTTCTCGGGGCTATGCACCCCAAAAAGCACCCCTTCTCCCGAAGTTACGGGGTCATTTTGCCGAGTTCCTTAACGAGAGTTCTCTCGCACACCTTAGGATTCTCTCCTCGCCTACCTGTGTCGGTTTGCGGTACGGGCACCTTTTTCCTCGCTAGAGGCTTTTCTTGGCAGTGTGGAATCAGGAACTTCGGTACTATATTTCCCTCGCCGTCACAGCTTGAGGTGAATGGCAACGGGATTTGCCTCGCTGCCCCTCTCACTGCTTGGACGCACATCCAACAGTGCGCTTACCCTATCCTCCTGCGTCCCCCCATCGCTCAAACGGAAAAGAGGTGGTACAGGAATATCAACCTGTTGTCCATCGCCTACGCCTGTCGGCCTCGGCTTAGGTCCCGACTAACCCTGAGAGGACGAGCCTTCCTCAGGAAACCTTAGGCATTCGGTGGAAGGGATTCTCACCCTTCTTTCGCTACTCATACCGGCATTCTCACTTCTAAGCGCTCCACCAGTCCTTCCGGTCTGGCTTCTCTGCCCTTAGAACGCTCTCCTACCGCGGACACCCGAAGGTGTCCACCCGCAGCTTCGGTGATACGTTTAGCCCCGGTACATTTTCGGCGCAGAATCACTCGACCAGTGAGCTATTACGCACTCTTTGAATGGTGGCTGCTTCTAAGCCAACATCCTGGTTGTCTAAGCAATTCCACATCCTTTTCCACTTAACGTATACTTTGGGACCTTAGCTGGCGGTCTGGGCTGTTTCCCTTTTGACCACGGATCTTATCACTCGCAGTCTGACTCCCAAGGATAAGTCACTGGCATTCGGAGTTTGTCTGAATTCGGTAACCCGATGAGGGCCCCTAGTCCAAACAGTGCTCTACCTCCAAGACTCTTCCCTTGAGGCTAGCCCTAAAGCTATTTCGGAGAGAACCAGCTATCTCCAAGTTCGATTGGAATTTCACCCCTACCCACACCTCATCCCCGCACTTTTCAACGTGCGTGGGTTCGGGCCTCCAGTAAGTGTTACCTCACCTTCACCCTGGACATGGGTAGATCACCTGGTTTCGGGTCTGCGACCCCATACTCATGCGCCCTGTTCAGACTCGCTTTCGCTGCGGCTCCGTCTTTCCGACTTAACCTCGCATGAGATCGCAACTCGCCGGTTCATTCTACAAAAGGCACGCCATCACCCATAAACGGGCTCTGACTACTTGTAGGCACACGGTTTCAGGTTCTCTTTCACTCCCCTCCCGGGGTGCTTTTCACCTTTCCCTCACGGTACTGGTTCACTATCGGTCACTAGGGAGTATTTAGCCTTGGGAGATGGTCCTCCCAGCTTCCGACGGGATTCCTCGTGTCCCGCCGTACTCAGGATCCACCAGGGAGGGAACGAAGTTTCGACTACAGGGTTGTTACCTTCTCTGACGGGCCTTTCCAGACCTCTTCGTCTACCTCGTTCCTTTGTGACTCCACCATTGGTGTCCTACAACCCCAGAAGGCAAGCCTTCTGGTTTGGGCTGTTCCCGTTTCGCTCGCCGCTACTCAGGGAATCGCTGTTGCTTTCTCTTCCTCCGGGTACTTAGATGTTTCAGTTCCCCGGGTTGCCTTCCTTACCCTATGGATTCAGGCAAGGATGCTGCCCCATTACGGGCAGCGGGTTTCCCCATTCGGAAATCTCCGGATCAACGCTTACGTACAGCTCCCCGGAGCTTTTCGGAGTTAGTCCCGTCCTTCATCGGCTCCTAGTGCCAAGGCATCCACCGTGCGCCCTTTCTAACTTAACCATGTTGGTTTTATCCTAGATGGCGATACTCGGTTTATGCTGCTTCTTTCTTCTATCTAGTTTTCAAGGAACAACTTGGAAGGATGAAATCCTTCAAAACTGAACAAAACAAAAGCGTACAATTGATATCCTTAGAAAGGAGGTGATCCAGCCGCACCTTCCGATACGGCTACCTTGTTACGACTTCACCCCAATCATCTGCCCCACCTTCGGCGGCTGGCTCCCGTAAGGGTTACCTCACCGACTTCGGGTGTTGCAAACTCTCGTGGTGTGACGGGCGGTGTGTACAAGGCCCGGGAACGTATTCACCGCGGCATGCTGATCCGCGATTACTAGCGATTCCGGCTTCATGCAGGCGAGTTGCAGCCTGCAATCCGAACTGAGAATGGTTTTTTGGGATTGGCTCCACCTCGCGGTTTCGCGACCCTTTGTACCATCCATTGTAGCACGTGTGTAGCCCAGGTCATAAGGGGCATGATGATTTGACGTCATCCCCACCTTCCTCCGGTTTGTCACCGGCAGTCACCTTAGAGTGCCCAACTGAATGCTGGCAACTAAGGTCAAGGGTTGCGCTCGTTGCGGGACTTAACCCAACATCTCACGACACGAGCTGACGACAACCATGCACCACCTGTCACTCCGTCCCCCGAAGGGGAACCCTCTATCTCTAGAGGTAGCGAAGGATGTCAAGACCTGGTAAGGTTCTTCGCGTTGCTTCGAATTAAACCACATGCTCCACCGCTTGTGCGGGCCCCCGTCAATTCCTTTGAGTTTCAGCCTTGCGGCCGTACTCCCCAGGCGGAGTGCTTAATGCGTTAGCTGCAGCACTAAAGGGTGGAAGCCCTCTAACACTTAGCACTCATCGTTTACGGCGTGGACTACCAGGGTATCTAATCCTGTTCGCTCCCCACGCTTTCGCGCCTCAGCGTCAGTTACAGACCAGAGAGCCGCCTTCGCCACTGGTGTTCCTCCACATCTCTACGCATTTCACCGCTACACGTGGAATTCCGCTCTCCTCTTCTGCACTCAAGTCTCCCAGTTTCCAATGACCCTCCACGGTTGAGCCGTGGGCTTTCACATCAGACTTAAGAGACCGCCTGCGCGCGCTTTACGCCCAATAATTCCGGACAACGCTTGCCACCTACGTATTACCGCGGCTGCTGGCACGTAGTTAGCCGTGGCTTTCTGGTCAGGTACCGTCAAGGTACCGCCCTGTTCGAACGGTACTTGTTCTTCCCTGACAACAGAGCTTTACGATCCGAAGACCTTCTTCGCTCACGCGGCGTTGCTCCGTCAGACTTTCGTCCATTGCGGAAGATTCCCTACTGCTGCCTCCCGTAGGAGTCTGGGCCGTGTCTCAGTCCCAGTGTGGCCGATCACCCTCTCAGGTCGGCTACGCATCGTCGCCTTGGTGAGCCGTTACCTCACCAACTAGCTAATGCGCCGCGGGCCCATCTGCAAGCGGCAGCTTGCGCCGCCTTTCAACCTTCCTTCATGCGAAGAAAGATGTTATCCGGTATTAGCCCCGGTTTCCCGGTGTTATCCCCGTCTTGCAGGCAGGTTGCCCACGTGTTACTCACCCGTCCGCCGCTAACTTTCAAAAAGCAAGCTTCTTGAAAGTCCGCTCGACTTGCATGTATTAGGCACGCCGCCAGCGTTCGTCCTGAGCCAGGATCAAACTCTCCAAAAAGAAATTTGACTTGGCTTGTTTCTATCGAAACATTGGTTTACGCTTCGTTTTGTTCAGTTTTCAAGGATCCATTCTGTTCGCAAATCAGCGACTTTTATATATTATCACTCTTCTCACACAACGTCAATACTTTTTTTGAAAGATCTTTGATCGTGCGTGATTTAACAGCGACAACGGAAATAAATATATCACCTGTCCAGAAAATGCGCAAGTATTTTTTTAATAAAAAACGGCTGCTGAAACTACTGTATGCAACAGTTTCAGCAGCCACAGTCTCTCCTAATCTCTTTGACGCATTAATGGGAAAAGCAGCACATCCCGAATGGACGGTGAGTTGGTTAACAACATAACCAAGCGGTCAACACCGATTCCCAAACCGCCTGTAGGTGGCATTCCGTATTCCAGAGCTTCCACAAAATCTTCATCCATCATATGAGCTTCATCATTGCCTTGTTCGCGTTCTTTTAACTGAGCTTCAAAACGCTGACGCTGATCAATCGGGTCATTTAATTCCGTAAATGCATTGGCGTGTTCGCGGCCAACAATAAACAACTCAAAGCGATCCGTAAATCTTGGATCTTTTTCGTTTTTCTTAGCCAAAGGAGAAATTTCCACAGGATGGCCATAAACAAAAGTAGGTTGAATGAGTTTGTCTTCCACTCGTTGTTCAAAAAATTCATTAACAATATGACCGAATTTCATATTATCTGTTATCTCAATATTATGTTCTTTCGCCAACGCACGAGCCTCTTCATCGCTCATTTGTTTCCAGAAGTCAACGCCTGTATATTCTTTAATAGCATCGACCATGTGCAGACGTCTCCACTCAGGGGTAAGATCAACCGTATGTTCCCCATACTGAATAACTTGAGTTCCCAGCACTTCTTGCGCTATATGAGAGATTAAATTTTCTGTAAGCTTCATGATATCCGTATAATCAGCATAAGCTTCATATAACTCTATCATGGTGAACTCGGGGTTATGACGAGTTGAAATTCCTTCGTTTCTAAAAACTCGTCCAATTTCATATACCTTTTCTAACCCTCCGACAATCAGACGCTTTAAATGAAGCTCAATGGCAATGCGCATATACAAAGGCATGTCCAAAGCGTTATGATGAGTAATAAACGGACGGGCTGCTGCTCCTCCGGCAATCGCATGCATCATAGGCGTTTCTACTTCAAGGTAGCCGTGAGCATCCAAATACCGACGCATCGATTGAATGATTAAGCTTCTTGTAATAAACGTTTGTTTGCTTTCAGGATTGACGATTAAATCTAAGTAGCGCTGGCGATAGCGTTGTTCGACATCTTTTAAACCGTGGAATTTATCAGGGAGCGGGCGAAGAGATTTGGTTAACAGTTCAAATTGGTCCACTTTGATCGATAATTCACCGACTTTTGTTTTAAAAACAGTACCTGTAACGCCAACGATGTCTCCTAAATCTGCTGTTTTAAACAAATCGTATTCGCTGTCTCCAACATTATCTTTGCGTACATAAATTTGAATTTGGCCGGTCAAATCCTGTATATGAGCAAAACCTGCTTTCCCTTTGCCGCGTTTTGTCATAATTCTTCCAGCCACCGCTACTTTTACGTTTTTATTCTCTAATTCTTCATTTTCAAGAGCTTCATATTCAGATCTTATTTCTTGAGATAGATGCGTGCGCTCGAAGCGTTTGCCGAACGGATCGATTCCTTTACTGCGAAGAGATTCTAATTTTTCTCTTCTTACAGCAAATTGATCATGTGTATCTTCATGACTCATTTTTTTCACTCCTACATCTGATATTTATTTATTGATGGGCCGCACGTTTATACATTTACGATTGTGCATGTTCTTCATATATAGACATCCCTATTATTTTATAATTTATTTGTCCCAAATAGCAATGTTTATGGAAAACTTCCTTACAAAAAAACTGCCAATAAGTTGGCAGTTTCTATTCATCCTGCTTGAACAGATTGTTTTTCTTCTAGTTCTTCCACAAAAGAAGTCAGCAGATTGACAAGTTCATCTCGAGTCGTGCAGGCATTAATCGCATTTCTGACTTTGGCGTTTCCGCGAATTCCTTTTAAATACCATGACGCGTGTTTTCTCATTTCTCTAACAGCAATTTCTTCATTTTTCAAAGCAATCAAACGATCCAAGTGAAGAATGCAGACATCGATCTTTTCTCTCGGGGTAGGTTCACCAATTAACTCTCCAGTTTCGAGATATTTAACGGTCCGATAAATCATCCAAGGATTTCCAAGTGCGGCTCTCCCTATCATGACGCCATCGCAGCCTACTTCTTCAAGCATTCTTTTTGCATCCTGCGGCGTACTGACATCGCCGTTACCGATGACAGGAATGCTTACAGCTTGTTTTACTTCACGGATAATGTCCCAGTTTGATGTGCCTTCGTACATTTGAGCTCTTGTTCTTCCATGAACGGCAACCGCTTGTCCGCCTGCGCGTTCTACTGCTTGCGCATTTTCCACTGCATAGATATGTTCCTCATCCCAGCCTATTCTCATTTTAACGGTCACCGGTTTTTCCACTGCGTCAACAACAGCAGCTACCATTTCATAAATTTTATTGGGGTCAAGCAACCATTTTGCCCCAGCATCGCATTTTGTAATTTTAGGCACTGGGCATCCCATATTGATATCAATAATATCGGCGTTCGTATTTTTATCAACGAACTTGGCCGCTTCTACGAGAGATTCTTTTTCTCCGCCGAAAATCTGCAAACTGAGCGGTTTTTCGCGTTCATCGATATAGAGCATGTTCATTGTTTTTTCGTTTTTAAAAATAATTCCCTTGTCACTCACCATTTCCGCATAAACAAGCCCTGCGCCAAACTCTTTTACTGTCAATCGAAAAGCCGAGTTGCAAACGCCAGCCATCGGCGCAAGAACCACCGGGTTTTTCATTTCGATATTTCCTATTTTAAGCATATGCTCTATCCCCTTTTACGTTTATTTAGTCGGAAGGGTTAAGCTCTTCCATTGAAATTTGCAGGCATTCAGCCACTTGCCTTAAAAATTCTTCTGTCGGCAAGCGGTTTCCCCTTTCAATCTCTCCTAAAACCGAAACCGAAATTCCTAATTCATTCGCCAATCCCTCTTGAGTATATCCCTTTAGCTTTCGAAAAGCGCGTATACGTCTTCCCCATTTATCTGTTTCCATAACCGTACCCCTTCTTTGTTTGGAATTTGTTCTAATATGTCAATTAAAGGTTTATCTATTGTCGGGATCTTTAAAAAAGGATCGATTTCTAAAATCGGAATAAGTACAAACAACCTTTCGTGCATTCGTGGGTGCGGTATGATCAAACGATCTGTTTTCCTATTTTCATTATTATAAAGCAAAATGTCAAGATCGATCGTTCTTGGCCCCCATTTTGTTTCTCTTACTCTCCCTAGCGACTTTTCAATTTCCAGGCAAGTTTCCAGCAATTCTTCGGCATCAAGCGATGTTTTTATTTTAACTGCCATATTTAAAAACTTCCCTTGATCAGTATATCCGACCGGATCCGTTTCATAAACGGAAGAAATAGCCAGAACGTTTATCTTCGGATGACAAGCCAATGCCTGAATGGCATGTTTCAAATAATTCATCCGATCGCCGAGATTTGAACCAAGCGATAAATATGCAATATTATTCATGATTTTCCCTGCCTCTAGTAATCTCTACCGCTACATAATTGTAATGGCCCGGGATGGGAGGATTGGGTTTCACCACCTTAATGGTGCATTCATTTACAATCGGAAACTTTTCTAATATTTGTCTAGCGATTGTCTCCGCAGCCGTTTCCACCAATCGAAAAGTTTGTTTCTCCATGATTTCTTTACAAACCATGTAAACTTCCGCATAATTGACTGATTGAGTTAAATCGTCTGTTTCTCCTGCTTTTTTTAAAGATAACCGTAATTCTGCGTCCACTTCGAACCGTTGTCCTAGTCGGTTTTCTTCGGGATAGACCCCGTGATAGGCGTAAAATCCCATCCCTTTTAAGATCACTTTATCCAATCCTCTCACCTTTTCCCATTAGTGCATCCATCATTTTCACCATTCGGCTGATCGGTTTCACATCGTGTACACGTACGATATGACATCCTTTTTGCATGCCAAATAAACAAGTTGCGCCTGTCCCTTCCATCCTTTCTTCTACCGGAAGGTCCAGCACATGCCCAATTACTCTTTTTCTAGAAGTAGCTAAAAGTACAGGATAGCCAAGAGCCACAATTTTATCGAGATTTTGCATCAACAGCATATCTTGATCTCTATCTTTCGCAAAACCAATACCCGGATCCAAAATGATTTTTTCGTCGGGAACACCCGCTTTTTTCGCTATCTCAATACTTTCATATAAATCAAACAAAACATCTCTTACAAAATTTTCATAATCCATATTAGGGCGGTTATGCATCAAAATGATCGGCACTTTTTTTTCCGCTGCCACATCCGCAATTTCCGGGTCTTGTTTGGCTCCCCAAACATCATTAATTATATGGGCACCTGCTTCAATCGCTTCCGCTGCCGTCCTCGCCTTAAAGGTGTCAATGGAAATAGGCGCATCTACTCGCTTGGATACTTCTTGAATGACCGGAATCACCCTTCGCAATTCTTCCTCTATCGAAACAGGCTTATGGCCGGGACGTGTAGATTCTCCTCCTACATCGATAATCCCTGCTCCATCTTGTACCATCTCGATAGCATGAGATACTGCATCCTCCACCGAATAAAACTTGCCGCCATCCGAAAAAGAATCAGGGGTTACATTTAAAATCCCCATAATATACGTTTTTTTATCAAAATCGAACCGAAAGCGCCCCGCAAGCACTTTCATATGAATCATCCCCTTAGCACGTTAGAACTTCTCTTTTGGACTTATTGTAGCATAATTTTTGAAAAAACGATGGCAAATCAGATGCAAGCCGCGCGGGTGTTTTTATAAACCAAAAACAGCCCGTAATCAACGAAAAACTATTCATTGCTACTATTCATGTAAAGTTGTGGAAATCGATTCCGGAAGGTTTTTTGAGGGAAAATGATAGACTAATGCCCCGCGTTGTTATTCCTACGAGCTTAAGGGGGGTTGATGGATGCAAGGAAATACAGGGATAAAAAAAGCAAGCCATTTCGGCTTGCTTTTTCAAAGCTTAGTCTTCAAATTGATAAAGCGGTGTGCTTAAGTAGCGTTCCCCATTGTCTGGAACAATCGCCAAAACTTTTTTGCCTTTTCCTAACTTTTTGGCGACTTGAAGAGCCGCATAAATGGCAGCGCCAGCGGAAATGCCTCCGAGCACTCCTTCATTCAGTGAAGCTTTTCTTGCAGAATCGAATGCTTGTTCAGTAGTTACCGTAATCACTTCGTCATAAACATCGGTATCTAAAACTTTAGGAACGAAGCCTGCCCCAATTCCTTGAATTTTATGTGGACCAGGTTGTCCTCCGGATAAAACCGGGGAATCTGCTGGTTCTACTGCATAAATTTTAATATTCGGATATTTTTCTTTCAGCACTTGGCCCGTTCCCGTAATGGTTCCGCCTGTACCGATACCAGCCACAAATGCGTCCAGTTGTTCATCACCGAACTGTTCTACAATTTCTTTACCGGTCGTTTGACGATGAATTTCCGGGTTAGCAAGGTTTTCGAATTGTTGAAGCAACAGATAGCCATTTTCTTTAGCGAGCTCTTCTGCTTTTTTGATGGCGCCTTTCATTCCTTCGGGACCTGGAGTAAGAACAAGTTGAGCTCCATATGCTTTCAGAAGGTTGCGACGTTCTAAACTCATCGTTTCCGGCATAACAAAAATCGCAGGATAGCCTTTCGCCGCAGCTACCATAGCAAGTCCGATCCCGGTGTTTCCGCTTGTAGGCTCAATGATCGTTCCGCCAGGTTGAAGTTTTCCTGATTTTTCAGCCGCTTCGATCATGGCCAATGCAATACGATCTTTTACGCTGCTGCCCGGATTGAAATACTCTAATTTTAAATAAACATCAGCTGAATCGGCATCGACAATTCTGTTCAGCTTTACAATCGGCGTATTCCCGATCAATTCTGTAATGGAATTCGCAATTTTTGCCACTTCGATCACCTCAAAACCGAGTAATTTTATTGGTATTATCGTAGATAATTTACCAATAAATTATCAAAATGTCAATTGATAATGTCTGAAATTTATAATAAAACAAAAAAATCTTTGGATTTAAACGGAAAATATATTATTTTAAAAAAATATGATTTAATAGAGAATTCTATCTTAAGTATCCAAAAAAGGAACAACAGCCCTATTATCAAAACGGGCGGGAAAATTTCCCGCCCAATAGATGGTCTTTATTTTGCCTCTTGCAGCATGGCTTCCAATTCGTCTTTAGTAAATACATACTTCGCATTGCAAAAATGACATTGCGCTTCCGCTTGGCCATCTTCATCGATCATGTCTTGAATTTCCTCTTTTCCAAGCCCAATAATGGCAGTCGCAAAACGTTCCTTAGAACAATTGCACTTAAATTGAACAGGTATTTTATCCAGTATTTTTACTTGGTCTTTCCCAAGAATTTCAAATAAAATTTCTTCCGGAGTTAATCCATTCTGAATGAGCTTTGAAATGGGCGGAATCGTTTTGAGTCGTTCTTCTATCCTGTCAATCGTATCATCATCGGTGCCAGGCATCAATTGAATAATAAATCCTCCGGCAGCCAGAATCGAATTGTCAGGATTCACCAAGACTCCCACACCGACAGAAGAAGGGATTTGTTCAGAGGAAGCAAAATAATAAGTAAAATCTTCACCAAGTTCACCGGATACAATCGGAACTTGTCCGGAAAAATTTTCTCTTAATCCAAGATCTTTCACGACTGTAAGTGTTCCTGAGGTCCCAACAGAACGGCGGACATCAAGTTTTCCATGTTCATTTAAATCGAAATGGGTTTGAGGATTGGTGACATAGCCGCGGACATTTCCGTTCGCGTCGCTGTCTACTAAAATAATCCCGATAGGGCCTCCGCCATCCACTTTAATGGTCACTTTGGCGTTTCCTTTCATCATGGAACCCATCATGACCCCGGCTGTCATAGTACGCCCTAATGCTGCAGATGCTGTAGGCCATGTGTAATGTCTTCTTTGTGCTTCTCCGACTGTGTTGGTTGTGTTGGCAGCATAAGCACGGACCTTGCCATCAAAAGCAAGGGCTTTTATTAAATAATCACTCATATGTTTCTCCTTTCCTATTCCATGTTTCGCTTATAAATGAGTCTCAAGCCTTTCAACGTCAAAAACGGATCAACGTGATCGATGGTTTCCGACTCATTGGCAATAAGCGAGGCCAATCCCCCGGTGGCAATCACTTTCGGCTCAATTTTGCTATATGCTTTCATTCGACTGACAATGCCGTCAACCTGTCCTACAAACCCATAAAAAATCCCGGACTGCATGGCTGCAACCGTACTTTTTCCAATGATATGGTCGGGTGCCGCAATTTCTATCCGGGGCAGTTTTGATGCCCTAGTATATAAAGCTTCCGTGGAAATACCAATGCCCGGGGCAATAGCTCCTCCCATATACTGTTCCTTCTCATTGATATAACAATAAGTAGTTGCCGTACCAAAATCGACGATAATTAACGGACTTCCGTATTCGTGTATCCCGGCAACCGCATTCACAATTCGATCCGCTCCTACTTCACGCGGATTGTCGTATTTAATATCCAGCCCCGTTTTAATTCCTGGACCTACAATCAGCGGGTTCACATGAAAATACTTTTGACACATTCTCTCTAAGGAAAACATAATAGGAGGGACTACCGATGAAATGATAATACCATGAATATCTTCAAAGCGAATCCCCACATGCTCAAAAAGAGATTTCACCAACATGCCGTATTCATCTTCCGTTTTACTCCGGTTCGTTTCGATTCGCCAATGGAATTTTAATTCGTCCTTTTCATATACCCCTAATACTGTATTAGTATTTCCTACATCCAATACAAAAATCAACCCACTCACCACACATATTAATCTTAAAAATTCCTGTCAACATCATATCACAGAATATCCGATTTTCGTAAAGATTGGCTCTTGCAGAAAAGTTTCCGAACATACCCGTTGATACTAGCCGTAAACTAAACGAAAAATCCAACTTGTTGAAATCCATGTTCATCTACTGCAGAGACGTATCCATATTCGTTCATCGCAAACATCCAACTCAAAAAAGTCGTTAAAAATCCATTCTGCTCTTTTCCCATCTGTATTCATGAAACAAGTTTGCCGCGAAAGTTTATCTGCTTCATTTCAAAAATAGCCTCCCGGATATCAAAGCTGTTCCATCTTTGATATCCGGGAGGCTTTATATCATTGTCGTCTTACTTTATGCCCAAAAATGCTTCCAAGCAAGCTTGCTTTTCTCTTGAAGGAGTCGATCTTAAACTGTTTTGTCCCCATCGTTCCCTGAATTTGGGGGATTTTTATCAGAATTGGAATCCGATTCACTCTGATCTGTTGAATCACTCTGATACGATTCTTCCGTCGGCGGCTCTTCTTTTTTCTGAATATTTACCTTTACATTATCATTGTTTGTTGCCTTTTTGTCAGTTGAAGCGGAGCGGTCCGGTAAAGTGCCGTGATCCACTAAATGCTTAATTTGGGCCGCATCCAACGTTTCTACTTCCAACAATGTTGTGGCAATCAATTTCACTTTATCTTGATTTTCAGTCAGAATCTTTTTAGCGCGCTCATAACACTCTTTAATAATACGCTGAATTTCAAGATCAATTTCGTAAGCGATTGCATCCGAATAATTTTGCTCACTGTTTAAATCCCGTCCAAGGAACACTTGGCCTTGAGATTGTCCGAACTGAAGCGGACCCAATTTATCGCTCATTCCAAATTCGGTTACCATTCTGCGAGCGATACTTGTAGCGCGTTGGAAATCATTATGAGCACCAGTCGACACTTCTCCGAAGGTAAGCTCTTCCGATACACGACCCCCAAGCAATCCTGTGATCTTATCCAGCAATTCTGGTTTTGTCATAAAATAACGATCTTCTTTCGGAAGCATAACCGCATATCCACCAGCTTGACCGCGCGGGACAATCGTTACTTTATGAACCATTTCCGCATCATCCAGTACTAGTCCAATCACTGTGTGCCCTGCCTCGTGGAAAGCCACAATTCTTCGTTCTTTTTCTGAAATCACTTTACTGCGTTTGGCCGGTCCGGCAATGACACGATCTGTTGCCTCATCAATATCGGACATATCTATTTTTTTCTTGTTTGCACGGGCCGCAACAAGCGCCGCTTCGTTTAACAAGTTTTCCAAATCTGCTCCAGAAAAACCGGGAGTTCTTTGCGCAATCGCCTTTAAATCTACAGAATCATCTAAAGGTTTATTGCGGGCGTGAACTCGAAGAACTGCTTCTCTTCCATTTACATCAGGACGATCTACTGTGATTTGACGGTCGAAACGTCCCGGACGCAACAATGCTGGGTCGAGAATATCCGGACGGTTTGTTGCTGCAATGATGATAATCCCCTCATTTGCACTAAATCCATCCATTTCAACAAGCAATTGGTTTAACGTTTGTTCTCTTTCGTCATGTCCGCCACCAAGACCTGCACCGCGTTGACGGCCAACTGCATCAATTTCATCTATAAAAATAATACAGGGGGCATTCTTTTTGGCTGTCTCAAATAAATCCCGGACACGAGAAGCACCAACCCCAACAAACATTTCTACAAAATCGGAACCGCTAATGGAGAAAAACGGGACTCCCGCTTCGCCTGCTACAGCTCGAGCAAGCAGAGTTTTCCCTGTCCCAGGAGGTCCGACTAAAAGCACACCTTTCGGAATACGAGCTCCTAATTCGGAAAATTTACGCGGATCTTTCAGGAATTCAACAATTTCAACCAGCTCCTGCTTTTCCTCATCAGCTCCAGCTACATCCCGAAAGCGTACTTTTTTCTTCTCGTCATTATACAACCGGGCTTTGCTTTTTCCGAAGTTCATGACACGACTTCCGCCGCCCTGCGCTTGGTTTAATAAGAAGAAAAATAGTATAAAGATAATCAAAAATGGAATAATTGTAGTAAAAAAGGAGACCCAACCGCTAGTTTCCTTAGCAGGCAGCACTTCCACTCTGGCGTTCTTCGCAGCATTGTCGATGCGGTTAAGAAGAGTGTCGCTGTTCATGACATACGTTTGAAAATAATTGCCATCATCACCTTTTAATTGACCGCGAACTTCGTAAACGCCTCGCTCAGGCTGCATGGAAAAAGACTTTACATCATTATTTTCCAAGTGAGATATAAACTCGTTATACGTTATATTTTTAGTTGGCTGGTTGTTGTTATTAAAATAACCGACAACGCCAATAATCACTAAAAAGACTAGCAAGTAAAATATGGTATAGCGAAAAATGCGATTCATCCCTTACCTCCTCCCACCATCAAGAAAACTATATACAATAGTATCATATTGAATCTTAGTGTTACAAACAATAATCATCCCTTGAATTCGTTTTTTCATTCGCGCAACCCACTTTACCTATTTGCTTTCATTATTCCTATAAACTTCAGGTTTTAAAACCCCGATGAAAGGTAAATTCCGGTATTTTTCAGCATAATCCAAACCGTAACCAACCACAAATTCATCCGGAACGATGAAGCCAACATAATCCGCTTCAATATTCGCCTTGCGTCCTGTCGGTTTATCCAGAAGGGTTACGATCTTGATCGAATTTGCTTTACGGTAACGGAAAAGCTCGACTAAATAGCTTAAAGTCAATCCGCTGTCGATGATATCTTCAACGATTAGTATGTCCCGCCCCTCGACAGAAGTATCAAGGTCCTTCACAATTTTCACTTCTCCGGATGAAACGGTGGAATTGCCATAGCTGGAAACATCCATAAAATCCATTTCCAAATAGGCGTCCACCCGTTTCAACAAATCCGCCATAAACGGCATGGCTCCTTTCAAAACGCCGATCACAAGCGGAAACTTGTCCTTGTATTCTTCTGTCAAATAGCCAGCCAATTCTTTAATTTTTTCTTGGATCTCTTCTTCTGTGATTAAAATTTTTTCAATATCCTGATTCAGCACTTTGTTTGCCCCCCAGATGATGTTTGCTTAATATAACTGTAGTTGAGCAATTTTAATTACAATAATTACCATGTAAAAGAGACAAACAGGGTACCCCTTATGCCACGTGGAGCTGTTTTTTCACGGTATCAATGGGAATATTTTGTTTCGCTGCACGGTAAATGAACTCCACGAGGCTATGTCCTTTTCTCTTGCGCAGAAGATCGAGCCCATCAGAAAAATCGCTGTTCGACTCGAACATGCTGTACACGTAAGCAAGCTGCACCAAGATCCAGTAGCGTTTCACCGCCCGACGTCCGCGAACGCGGTATCCATCGAGTTTCAGCTGGTCTTTCGCTTGACGGAAAAAACATTCGATCGACCAACGCTGGGCATAGTAGCGCAAGATCTCTTCATCGCTTAGATCCCGGTCGGTGCTCAAGACGCAGTGAAGATGTTCCGATGTCATCGGCTGATCGGCTTTCCAAGCGAGCAGCACCACGGCATCATCGAGACCTTTGAGAGAGCCTTCGTAGCGATAAACCCGATAACGCTCTTCTCCCACCGTGACGAGGTGAGTGTCTTTCGGTTCGATGTAGCGGGCAAACTCCCTCACCTGAACCGCAATGCCTTTTGGATAAAGAAGCCGATTGGCCTTGAGCATTGCGATTACGTGGAATCCCTTTTTCAGACAAGCTTCCACGAGCGTTTGCGATGGATACCAAGAGTCCATCAGCACATAAACAGGACGGTGTACATCCAAAGAAGAAAGCATCTCGATCGCGAGTTCCCCCTTGCTTTTCCCAGCCGCCTTGTCGTAGAGGCGGAACGCAAAGGGAAAAGCCTGGGTCATCGTATGAACCATGAGCCAAACGAGAGAATGTCCCCAGATCGACTTTTTCTCTGTGTGAGAATAGTGCCAATCACACCCTTGAATGGCGTGCGTTGCCTGTGACGAAGGCTTGGTTTTTTGGCAAATCGTATCATCGATCGAAACAAAAAGGGGTTGATTCTCCTGTTTGGCGATGCGTTCGACACGACGAAGCATCCACTGTTGAAGTTTGCGAAGCAGCGTCTCTTCATCCCAAGGGCTTTTCGTGAAAAAATGGCTGAGTGTCGTGCGGTGGTTCGGATGAAAGCTCCAATGATGAAGATCGGTCAATGTTCCCGCAAATCCTTTGGTGGTCAGCGCATCCACGATATGAACGAGATGCTTCATGACAGGTTTTGAAAAATAAAGTGCCAACCCCAACATCGTGAAAAACTTGTGGATTCCTTGATGATGTGCTAATCTATTCATGAGACATGAACCTCCTTGTGAATAGTTTTGGTGACACATCTATTCTAATCAAGGAATCGGGTTCATGTCTCTTTTTTTGTTTGGTTGTAAATTTATGTTAGCGAATTTGCTCATCTATAGAATATAAATTAAAATATCATCATTCTCATTTTCGTTTTGTTTTTCAAAGATCGATTTCCTAAGACCCGGGATCCATAAAACTTTCCCTTTGGAATCGGCCACAATTGGCCAATGATCACGATAAGAACGCGGTACTTTCAAATCAATAAAAACCTTTTTCACCTTTTTGAATCCGTCCATCCCTTTTAATGCGATGCGGTCGCCCGGTTTTCGCGTACGGATAATCAACGGCATTGCGACTGCTTCTCGATTCAGGCAAAATTGGTCATCTTTTGATGGGAATTTGTCCGCGTTCTTCCTTTTTGTCAGGATCAATTGGTCACCGTTCGGAAGGACAACTTTTCCTTCCGTTTTTAATTCATATGAATATTCTTTTGTTTCATCCTTTATGAAACCGAAAAAACATTCCTGATACTGCCGAATCACTTTCAATCCTTCCGGAAGATCAAGGCTTCCAGAGGGGTGGTGATGTTGGATCAATTGCAAAATTTGACGAATATGTACATTTGTAAATGGGGTTTTTTTCTTATAAAGATAGTTTAATATTAGATGAATCCCTCTTCTTTGTAAAGACAAAGGCATTTTTTGAAACTCTTCAATATCCAAGGAAATTCCGTCGTTTTTGTGCGTCCATATGTTTTCCATTCTTTCATAGGTCAATTTTAGCAAAAAACGTTCATCGTCCAGCATTTCCTCACTAAATGTTTGAAAATGTTCATGAACTTTCGGATTTTCTGTTTTCAAAAAAGGAAGCACTTCGAGACGAAAACGATTGCGTGTATATGCGCCTTTCGAATTGCTGGGGTCGATTCGAGGATTCAGTCTGTAAAAATCACAGTAGGCTAAAATCTCCTCTTTCGTTATGCCTAACAACGGACGGATGATCCATCCATTGTGGAAAGGCCTCAAATAAGGAATCCCTGCCCTTCCTTTCCCGGATGTTCCTCTTGTCAACCGCATTAAGATCGTTTCTACCTGGTCATCCCCATGATGCGCAAGCGCCAATTTATTAGCCGCAAACTGGGTCATTGCCTGTTGAAAAACTTGATAACGCACCATTCTAGCGGTTTCTTGAAGCCCTGTTCCATTGTCTCGAATGATCTCACTAACGTTGATCCGCTTGGATAAGCACGGAATATGAAATTCTTTACAAAATTCTTCAACAAACAGAAGTTCTTCATACGACTCCTGCCCGCGAAACATGTGGTCAAGGTGAACGGCAAACAGATCGATCCCATAAAAATCTCGTTTTCTCGCCAAATAGTGCAACAAAGATAAAGAATCCGGCCCACCTGATACCCCGACGACTATTTTATCGCCCTTATTAATCAATTGATGTTTCTTAATAAACTGTCTGACCTTTTCTTCATACTCAAGCATCGCAATTCGTCCTTTATCTTGAAAGCAGGTGAAAGGTTTCACCATGTGGGATATTCGGAATAGACCATTTTTCTGTTATACAATAAAGCGCTCGCTAAATAAGCATGAACGTGGTGAATGTAAAAACAGCAATGCAGTTCCTATTAGACACTTTTGTCGACTTAAAAACAAATAAGGCTTAGGCCTTTTTTCCGTAAAATAGCATTCCTCCGAAATCTCCTCACTAGATAAAGCCATAAAGCACCTGTTCAAGTTTATCTTTTATTTACTTATAATAGTATCATTTAACTTTATTGATCACAAAAATGTTTATATTTTGAATAAACATTTTCAAATTCGAATGTATGATACATGATTTAGATCAACTGGAAAAACAAGTAGACTAAATAAAGGAAGGACAAACTCACGATGATCAAAAAAGTTTCAAGCAGCTTCCTGTTCTTTTTCTTTTTATGGATGGCTTTTCTGGACGGAAGCGGTTTTGCCGCGGCCTTCGCTGCCGAATTGGCCAGATGTTCATTTTTTTCAGACTTTTTCTGATTAGCTGGTGAAGATAGTGCTAACAGCAGTTCTTTTCTCATTTCTTTAGCGGAAGAATAATGCCCGTTGACAGCTTTCAGCAATACGGGTTTCATCAACTGTAATTCCGGTCTTTTCATCATCATCTGCACAATTTCCGCTTGACCGTTTACCCGCTTCTCAAATTTTTTTAAATAAGTAAGATTTAAAGCAATCATAGCCACCGAAAAAAGGTCATATGACGGTTCAGCTCTTCTATTCCCCATTCCCCAATAGCCTCTGTCGAAAAATTCCGTAAACTCTTTGATCGCCCTTCCTTGGATGGTTGCCCCACCCACATCTATACAACGAATGCGATAAGGAGGACCGGCAACAATTAAATTTTCAGGCTTTAAATCACCAAATACCCATCCTTGTTCATGCAGCGATTCTAAATCTCTTAACAATTGACTGAGCAAAACCCCAATCCAAGAAGGCCCTTTTTGCTTAATAAAATCAAGAAGATTAGGCCCTTGAATATACTCCATTACATAAAAAGGGATGGCAGACCCTTTTATGATCCAATCATCAACATCTAATAAAGAAGGCCCCAGGGAAGACCCTTGGACCCTTCGAAAAGCCTTTAGAACATTTACCTCCGATGTGATGGACATGCTGTTTTTGCTCATTTTTAAAGCCGCATACCCATTTTCATTTTGAACTAGATAAACCGTTCCGTTTGCACCATATCCAAGTTCTTTTAACAGAACATACATTTTTTGATTCCATTTTCCCTTAATGACTGTACCTTTTGGAAAATTAAACGGATTCTTCAAAGAATTCATCATCACTTGACAGCAAACTCCTTGCCGAACGTTTTTTCATAAATTGTCCTAATGCTTCCCGAATAGCAGGACCAGTTGGAGTCATTCCACTCGGGGTCAGTTTTGAAAAGATGCTGGTGAGCGATTCCATCTTAGGAGTCCAATCCAGAATTCTTTCAACTTCTCTTTGTTTCCCGGGAAATATATAGACAGAAAACAAGTTATTTCCCATTCTTGCATTCATGCTTAAAGAAAGATCCAAAAGAGCTTCCTTCACGATCGGCAATTTCTCTTTCATGCTTGCGCTAGTATCTACCAATATCAATACTTCTAAATTAGCCTTTTCACCAAGGTCTTCTACCACTTCCATTACCTCTCCGCGTTTTTCGGGGGGAAGTTCTTCCATTGAAATATCCCTGTTCAAAATTTGTTTTAATTCTTGATTTACCAATCCTTGCAAAGTTTGCGTCATCGCTTGACGCGTCACCATTTGAACGGTTTGCGATAACTGAGCTGCATATACAATTTGGCTGACCCCGCCGCCCGATTTGGCAATTCCCTCAATTTCTTTCATTCCCTTATCATCCATCGCATCGTTCGTTAGCACTCCAATGACATTGACGGTTATCCCTTGCTCGTTTGAAAGAGCCGCCATGGCAATAGGATCTTCTCCATAATTGGAACAGCCGTCTGTAATCAGCAAAATTTGCCGCAGCGTACCTGTTTTCATAAGGTCCCCTCCAATCTTGCACTATCGTTACCATTTTTTCCAATCGGAGGGGCGATTATACATTTCAAGAAAAAGTCATGAAGCATTCTTCTTCTTTTTCAATTTTGTTACCGGAATGGCGGCCCATTTTGGTATATTATGCTCAATCTTTGTAACGACGACTGTCATATCGTCTTCTATGCCGCCTCCCCCTGCACGAATGACTTTTTCCATAATTAAATCCGCTATTTCTTGAGGATCATTTGTTTCAATTTCTCCAATTTTTCTTTTCATCCACAAATCATGATTTTCAACATGCTTCGCTCCTTCAAAAACGCCGTCGCTCATCATAATGAGCAAATCTCCTGCTTTCAGCTGTTCCGAAACGATATCTACATCCACCTCCCGTAAGATGCCCATAGGCAAATTGCCTGCTTCGATTTTTATAATTTTGCTTCCCCTTTTAATAAAACTTGGAGATGATCCAATTTTCAGAAATTTAGCTGTTGCGTTTTGCAAATCAATAATCGACAAATCCAACGTCGAAAAAATTTCATCCGTCGTTCTTAAAGACAAAACAGAATTAATAGACTTGATCGCCACCTTTTCATCAATGCCGGATTGGAGAATTTTTTGCAAAAGATTTAACGTTTCATTGCTTTCATGATGGGCCCTTACGCCATTTCCCATACCGTCGCTGATGGCAACGGCATATTTTCCAACCCCTAAGTCGATCGTTGAATAGCAGTCTCCTGAAACCAAGCCTCCCCCCTTGGCCGCAAAGGCGACTCCTGTTTCTACAACAAATGCTTTTGCCGAACGAAAAGTCGCATAACAATAGCCTCCCGGGAATCCAGTATATTCTTCATTTTGCACCAAAATCGTTTCTCCTAAAATATCCGAAAGCATGGGTGCTACCAATTTTTCGCATTCACCGTGACCGCCCGCATAAGGAAAGACCATATCTATATCTACATTTCCTTTTTGGAGGCTGTAAATATCAATCTTTTCCACCTCCAGTCCAAAGGATTGCAGAGCTTCATGTATTTGCTCTTCTTGGTTATGGTGATTTTCACGCTCTTTCTGGATCTCTTTCGCAAAATCGTCCATCACCTTAGAAACGCCCAAGAGTTGATCGGCAACAAGCTTTCGGCTTTCCTGAACTTGCTGTTTTAACTTTTGATTCGCCTGAAGATGAGTGAGCTCCTGCTGAATCACTTCTTGAACCCGTTTAGCCCGGACACAATGCTTTTCCATTTCTCTTGCTACAGAGCCGGACAGCGTTCCTTCCTCCAAATCCAACGTAGCCTCCCTCATTAATTCGTACGTTTTATGAAAATTTTTGGTCCAGCACTGTTCTTTTTTAAAGCATGTCTGACAAGTCTTTTCCGTTACATTGCCCAGAAAATAATCCAACTCGCGCTCTTCAGATGTTTCTTCATGAAGCCGTCCGGACTGGGCAAAGCTTTTGGATAGAGCCTGAAAGACAGAAGAAAATTGCTCCACTCGATTCGCCGTTACATCACGGATCTTTTTCAAATACTGCTGCTGGTGATGGGAATGTTCCGGAGTGCCGGGAATATGCTTCGCGACTCGTTCTGTTAAATTTCTGGGCGTTAAAAAGAGCAGCATAATAGCAGCCAGTGTTTCATAAAGAGTGGGCATTAAAGAAACATTTTCTTCCCCGTACATCCCTATCAACAACGTAGCCACCAGCATTCCGGCTGCAGCACCGAATTTTTTCCCTTCTTTCAAAAGACCGCCTAGCAATCCGCCAAAAGCCAATAAACTCATTTGATAGAAGCTCGAAACGTTAGCTAGGCTAAAAATTAACCCGGTCACGACTCCTACGGTCGATCCTACAGTGGCACCGGCAACATATGCGAATAGCAGCACCAAATAACGTGAAAAGATATGTTCAACGGATAATCCATATAATCTCCAACCGATGGTTCCTGTCAAAATGGATGCTAATAAAATGATAAGACTGACAATTTCTTCTGTTTTTAATGAAGTTTTTCGTTTATGAATGGATAATAAGGGGATGCTTTGCATAAAAATTAAAGTAAGGATAAAGGTCAAGCCCGCCTCAATCAGTGCCATAAGACCATCATAGAGGCTTAACGTTTGCTGCTGATTGACGTAGGTAAAAGCCAGTTTAACTGTTATAGTAGTAAAAAACACAAAGAACGGCAATGCATTTAACTCTTCTTTACGAAATTGTCTAGACAGCCGAAAAGCGATTAAAAACAAAGAGATGACGGCAAAGGTGTAGACTAAGTTTCCTATCGATAAAGTTAAAGCACCCGATAACAGTCCAATAAAAACGATCGGTGCCCGGTCTCTTCGAATCATGAAAACAGACGCAAAAAATGGCAATGCAAACGGCGTTAAATGGGATAAAATGAGAGCCCTTCCTAACAGAAAACCTATTAAAAACAACATCATTCCTTTTTGTTGAAGAGCCAATTCCAGTTTAAACAGAAATCTTTTAAACCTCCTTGTCACTTCCAATTTCGTTTCTTCCAGATTGACGTTTCCTACCGGCTCCATTACGTTTTGCTCTACTCTTTCCATCAAATAATCCTCCCCAACTCGTATTATTGAAGACATTATAAAGGGGACAAGCATAAAACTTTGTCAAAATGACCAGTTCCCGTTCAAGAAAAGTTCGACTATTTTCAGCCTAATCTTCAAAAAGGAAACAAATTGATCACGCAGAGAGGTGCTGCAGAGCAAAACCAGTGAATAAACTTCAAAGGAATTGTAAAAACATCACCCTTTTTCCCTTACGATAGGATTAATTTATCTGTTCCGTAAAATGATTGTCGGAAAAAAAGATGATCTTCGCGCCAGCTGAAAGGGATCCATCTCGATGCCTCATTTTTTTGACAAGGAAAAACAAAAAGCCGCCATTCCACCTCTTGACATTTTTTGATGTTGCCATTAATATATTCATTGTGTTTCAAATCACATACTTTGGCGGCGTAGCTCAGCTGGCTAGAGCGTACGGTTCATACCCGTGAGGTCGGGGGTTCGATTCCCTCCGCCGCTATCGATCGATTAAGTAAAAAAAGCCAAAGAGGGATTGATCTCTTTGGCTTTTTGTATATAAAAAGCGATGCTTTCATATTAAAGCGTTAAATAAATCGTATTTTTCTATTCAAAATAGGGATCCAGTCCTTTTTCAAACTTTTTTCCATTCTTATTTAGAACGGGTCTCTTCAATTGTTTGAAAAAAGGATCTGACTTTGAAAACCGTATGTCACCGAAACGACACAAAGTTCATTCTTCCAAAGATTCAACAACAGCACGTAAAATGCCTCATCATAAAATGAAGCTGATTACCCCGTTATGGAAAAATAGGTTTACTTATAAGAACAAAAAAATTGTTACGGCCCCTGCTTGAAATAGACAGCAAGTTAGCCTCTTCTTGCCCCCCTGCCTCCACGACGGGATTCGGTATGACGTTTTAAAGAAGACAGGCGATCTTCACTTTCTTTTAAAAAGCGGGCCATCTTCTGTTCGAAACTTTCTTTGGAACGATGATCATTTCCTTTGTTGTGCCGCTGTGGACGCTGGTTTCCATGATGATTATGGCTTGAATGTTGGGGCTGATCTTTTGCTTTGCGGATCGATAACCCTATTTTTCCGTCATTCTCAACGTTGAGCACTTTTACTTCTACTTGATCACCGACATTTAAATGATCGTGGATATCCTTTACATAATTATCGGCAACCTCGCTAATGTGCACCAACCCCGTGGAGCCATCAGGCAATTCAACAAACGCTCCAAAATTCGTGATGCCTGTTACTTTTCCTTGTAACTTGCTGCCTACTTCAATTGACATAAAAAAATTGTTCCTCCTTAAAAAATATCAAGCTTATCTTATATTATATATCGGAAAAAAGGAGTGTCAATAAGACTACTCCACATCCTTTTCTTTCTTTTTCTCCTTAGGAAGATAAAAAATAATCTCACCTTTATCCGACAAAAAATATTTTTCGCGGGCTAGCTTGGCAACATAGTCGTCATCCTTTAATTTTGCCAATTCTTCTTTCAGTAAAACCTGTTTTTTTTCAAGTTTGGCCAACGAATGTTCCAATTGTGCTTTTTGCCGCTGTTTTTCTTCCAAACGGGAAGTTTGAGATATAAGTGTCGAAACTAAAAGGATGGTGATGATTAAGAATAAGGAGGAAAAAGCAATCAATCTTCTGTATAGTTTCTTTTTTCGTTGCTGCATCAAATATTGTTTCTTTTCTTCGTTTTCCATATATGTGTTTCTAATGGAAGTGATTCCCTTTATGTTTCGAACCGCCATTCCAAACCTCCCTTTCCAGTATTTACTTCTTTTTGCGTACTCCGTCCAACAGTTTAGTAATAGTATTCTTTATTTTTCCATAAGTTCCTTTTAAACGTGCCAAGAACTTATCGACGAATATTTTAAACGATTCCGGCAATAACTTCCAAAATCCTTTAAGAATCCAATGAAACGGTAATGCAACGCCTTTTAAAAGCCAAAACAATACTTTCCATATGGCAAGCGTTAACATCAATATTGATTTTCCCATTATTATTATAGCAGTTTGAGTAAACAAAAAAATATACTTTACTGGAATATAAATGAAATTGTAAAGAGTTTTTAACATTAATTTGTAAACAGCTGCTACAAAGGCTATGACGCTTTCCAATATGGCTAAAAATCCTCTTTTCAAAAGGGCCTGATAAGCGGCAAAACCGCATAATAAAGCAAGAAAAATATAAAATCGCATTTCCCCATAATTCACAAGAAATAAAATGTAAAAAATAAGAAGTCCTTCCACGGCCCAAAAAAGCACATCGTGAAAAAAGACGATCCACCTATTCCGCTTGCTTCTTTTTAGAAATCGGTTGTACGTATCAAACGATGCACCAAAAAAGCTTCCCATTGCAATCATGGCAAGCATAGTATAAAACTGAGTTGTCAAGCTCATCGAAACAACTTGCTAAAGAACCCTTTAGCTTTCTCCCCATGCTGATCATCCAAATAAATAAGGTCATATACCCTCCCTTTGATCGATACAATTCCTTGATCGACATCCAAATTTTTCATCTGAAGATTTTCACCTCGAATAGACAAAAAACCCATGACTGTTTCAAGCAAAAACTCCTCATTATCAAAACTTTCTACTTGCTTTACGCCTGTGATATCAAGCAGTTTTCTGCCCCTCATAATGACATCGTGTTCTTGATATGATCCATTATTTTTAGACTCTTGAAATTGCGCCATAGTTTCTCCCCCGCTTCCTTTCATCGCTTTTTAAAAGGCTTTGTCCGTCATCGTCTTGGTCATTTGTATTTGTTTTTTAGGCTGAACCAACTGATAAACCAAAGGGATCTACTTATAAACGGAAGCCTTGAAAAAGTACATGCTTTGTAACAATACATATGCACGCAAGAGAAGAAATAGAACAAGCCTGTTTTTTATGGAAGGAATGGTTTTCGTGGAGCGTTGACAATCGAGAATTTCACTTGATTTCCGCGGACGGTCCGCAATACTCCCGTACCTCGCTGGGAGAGCTGGATTGGTACAATCGAATTCGGGCTGATTGCCATCACCCACAATCTTCTGAAACAAGTGAAGGAAAAGAACCGCCTGCTTCAGAAAGAAAGCCTCCCAAAAGAAAAACCCGTCGAGATAAATGGATATATCTCGGCGGGTCTTCTTGTTAAAAAGGGGCTTTGGAGAAAGCCTCAGTTCATTCTTCTATTTTTTCTTCGGACAATACGGAATAGAGACTCGCTGCGTCTTCTTTCCGAGTAGATTCCTGAAGACTTTCAACACGAACCTTTATGATTTTTTGTCCAAGACGGATGGTCAATTCGTCTCCTGCCTTTACATTCGTGCTCGCTTTTGCTTGCTGTCCGTTCACGAATACCCTGCCTTGATCCGCAACTTCTTTTGCTAACGTTCTTCTTTTAATAATGCGCGAAACCTTTAAAAATTTATCCAACCGCATCGTTTCCATTGCTTCTCCCCCTTTTTAAAGAGTGTTTTCACATTTGATGGTTTGTTATAAAAGATTTGCTATTTTCAAAGTCCTTTTTCTTTTGCCTCATTCCAAAAACGGTCAAGTTCCGTTAAGGAGAAATCTTGGAAAGATTGACCGCTTTCCTTCACTTTCTGTTCCACATAAGAAAACCGCCTAATAAATTTATCATTTGCTTGAGCAAGGGCTTCTTCCGGATGAATGGAGAAAAAGCGCGCTGTATTGATTAATGCAAATAACACATCCCCCAATTCATCCACTTGTTTCTTTTTGTCGCCGCTTTTGACTTCATCTAAAAATTCCCGCCATTCTTCTTCCACTTTTTGAGCTGCTTCGTCCGCTTTCTCCCAATCAAAGCCTGTTTTTGCTGCTTTCTTTTGAATTTCGTACGCTCTAATAACGGCCGGAAGTCCTTTTTCGATTTCATCTAAAATACCGACGCCTTTAGCGTTTCTGCCCTTTTCCCTCTGTTTAAAGGCTTCCCAGTTTTTCACAACCTCTTCCGCCGTTTTAGCGGTTTCATCTCCGAATACGTGTGGATGCCGATGCACCATCTTTCGGGATATGGATTCCAGCACATCTTCTATCGAAAACAAACCTTCGTCCTCGCCGATTTGAGAATGAAGCATCACTTGAAGAAGAACATCTCCCAACTCTTCAATCATATTATCAATGTCATCGTGATCAATGGCGGATAAAAGTTCATAACATTCTTCTATTAAGTATTTTTTTAACGACTGATGAGTCTGCTTTTTATCCCAAGGACAACCATTTGGTCCCCGCAATATGCGAATGATTTCCCTCAATGAAGAAAATTCGCGGTAAACAAAGTCATCCTTCACCTGCGGTACATAAATGGAGGTTAGGTTGTTGACGGAAGAAATTTCATGATCCAATTGGTAAAGAGGGACTTTCGCTATTTTTTCCTCGCTCGATCCTGCCGCCTGAACGATATAAATCGGATAGTCGTCCGGGTATTTTTCCATTAGTGTCAGCTTCACATCGGATGCTACGAAAGAATCGTACACCTGCCCGATGATAATATGCCCGCGGACATGTATATCGTCTCTATGCAGATCAGTCCCGTCCAAAAATTGAAATCCTTCTACAGGATCGATTTTCAGAGCAGCAAACAACGAATCCAAAAAGCTTTGCCCGCCGCCGATCACCACATCCACATCCGCATCTTTTCCTCTTTCAAGCAAAAGCTGGACTGTTTTTTCAGCCACAAGGGGATGCCCTGGAACAGCATATAGAATATCTTCCTCTTTTGCTTTGTTCAACAAACGCTCGACTATTTCTTCGTACACTTGTTCAAATTGGTCGTGTTGTTCGTAAACAGAATCAAAACTGATAAACGAAACACCTTCTTCCTCCAGCTGTCGGACGACAGGATGCTCCTTTGTCCGCAAAAAGACGAAAGACTCTTTTTTCAACCGTTTATAGACTCCTAATGGGAGCTGGTCTATATCACCTGCTCCCAATCCAACAATCGTTATTTTATAAGCCATTATACATTTCTCCCATTCAGTTTTTCACTTATTTGAACCAATTTCCTGCCAAACGGAAACAAAACCAATTCTTCTTTGGAGAATATCTTCATTTTTAAGATAAGCACTAGAAAAACAGTGCCGCCTAGAAAAACACCACCGACTGCTTCCAGCGCCGCTTGCAGACGGGTGCCGGAAAAATCCAAGCATCGGAAAAGAAACGACCATACTTGTAAAAGAACAGTCATAGCTGCCGCCGCTAGAAGACTTTGACCAACGGATGACCATGTCAGCACTTGAATGCGCATTAATGTTTTGATTTTCAAAAACAAAATCAAGGATGTCAACAGCAATGAAAGAACCGTGGAAAAAGCTGCTCCCACTGCTCCACACATATGGACAAGATATAAGTTCCCGACAAATTTAACGACAAGACCGATGAAAAGAACGATAGCAGGAAAATACGGCGATCCTACCCCTTGCAAAATTCCCGAAAAGGTAAGCGCCATCGAGCTAAGCAATATGCCGGCGCTAAAAAACGCCAAAATATTGGACCCAAATCCATTCTCAAACAGCATGATATTGGTTGGAACAAGAATATTTAACAACCCAACCATGGCAGCAAGGCCTATGACAAAACTGATTTTTACGGCAATGCGAACGCTCTTGTGAACAGACTCATAATCGCTTTCTTGATAGCTGGCGCTAATAAGCGGCACAAGCGTCAATGAAAAAGAGGTTGCGACCACCGTTCCCAATTGCAAAAGCGGCTGCCCTCGGTCATAGACGCCTTTCGCAACTTTTGCAGCCGATTTCGATATCCCTGAATCAACTAGCGACGAATATAAACTTAAAGCATCCACAAATTGAAAGAGAACCAGCATCATGCTAGATAAGCAAATCGCAACGCCTTCCAGCACTAAAGTTTGGATCAACCGTCTTTCCATTTCGCCAAATGAAAAGCGGTGAACATAAAAAATGGACTCTCTCCGATGCTTTAAGAAAAAAATCAACACGATAGAGGAAGCCAGTCCACCCATAATCGATCCAAAAAGGACAGCCCCGCCGACCGTATACAAATTACTGCCTAAATGGATAAACCAATAGGAAAAGCCTAATATCGCCCCAACTCTTATCAATTGCTCAGTCACTTGGGAAACGGCAGTCGGCACCATATCGCCTTTTCCTTGGAAAAGTCCTCTTGCAACGGATAAAAACGGCATCAGCAAAAAGGATAGTGAAATGATTTGAATGAGCCTTGCCAATTTTAGATCGCCCATTACCGCTGCGATCGTTTTTGCTTGAAAATAAAGTGCTAAAAACAATAGCACTCCAAGCAGCGACAAAAATACAAAAGAAGCAGTTAATATTCTGCTTTTGTCCTTTTCTTCTCCTTGCGCTATCAATTTTGAAACGGCCACAGGAAAACCATAAGTAGAAAAGGCAACCGCAATTCCATAAATCGGATATACTTGTTGATATATGTAAAAGCCTACATCCCCGACAATGTTTTGAAAAGGAATTCTATAAACTGCACTGAGCACTTTGACAGCAAGTGCTGCAACGGTCAGCGTTAGCGCTCCTTTCATAAATATCTGTGATGATTGCTTCGACAAAAGAACGCCGCCTTTCTTCCATATAATAAGCATCTATAGTCGAATGTATTATATCAAAATGAGAGGTTTGCAGAATACCAATAATTCTCTTTTCTTTTTATCTAAAGCAAAAGCGGCGTTCCTGATTCACGATGTGTAAAATTCGTATGTTTTCTCCTGCTTATGAAAAAAGAACAGCTTTTTCAAGCTGCTCTTCCCGTTCTTATTGTTCCATTTGCCGTGCAAGAAATCCTGAAGCAGTTTCCGCGGCTTTTTTCTCCACTTCGCCTATCGTTCGATCAGTGGAAAAGACAATAACGGCTCCAATTGGATCGCCATTAGCGATAATTGGGGCAATGGTGTATGATTGAACCGTTTCTTCGTGGCCATCAACAAAAGAGACCTCACCTTGGTTTGTTTGGATCACCGACTGTCGTTCTTCCATAGCGTTTTCAATCAAATCACTAATGTTTTTATTTAAATATTCTTTTTTCGACACCCCGGCCACAGAAATTACTGCGTCCCTGTCACAAATGAGGATCGAACATCCTAGGCTGTCATATAATGCTTCTCCGTATTCTTTAGCAAAATCACCCAATTCACTTATCGGGGAATATTTTTTTAATATGACTTCACCATCCCGGTCCACAAAAATTTCAAGCGGGTCTCCTTCGCGGATTCTAAGAGTTCTGCGAATTTCTTTCGGAATGACTACACGTCCTAAATCATCAATACGACGAACAATACCTGTTGCTTTCATCTTTGCTGCCTCGCTTTCATCAGATGATATTTTGGCAATCCATTATTTGCTTGCCAGTTTTACAATCATTCTTTTTGTTGATGTTAGTATCTAACAACTTAGAAGTTCTATTCACTTTCAGTGAGAATTTTCTATTGAAAAAAAATATTTCAAGCGAGGCATTATTTTCAGTTTATACTCTTTTCAACAGTTATCCATAAAAATTTTTCATCATTTTGCATAAGAGGAACGGATCAAAAAACAGCATTCACTTCACGGCAAACAGGTCAATGGCTCCTTTCGGGTGCCGACTTATTCAAGAGGCTTTCTTTTTTGCTTCTTTTAAATTTTGAATAATGTTGTAAGCAATAGAAAACCATTTTTCTACAGGAACATTTTTAATATTCATCGTAATTTTTAATTTATACCCGTCCATTCCATATCCCATCATCCGACCGTATGTTTGGCATAATTCTACTACTTTTGATCCGTCTAAAAGCGGTGTCCCTTTTTCACTGACTAGAATCGTCACTTCATTTTTTGTCTGCTTAATGGACTCTAAATGAACCTCTTTCGCAAAGATTTTCATTTCCGCCACTCGGAATAAATATTCTACTTCTTTCGGATATTCACCAAAACGATCGACCATTTCCTCTTGCAATTCAGCCACTTCTTCCAACGTTTCAAGAGCACGGAACCGTTTGTACATTTCAATTTTTTGCTGTCCGTCTGGAATATAAGCATCCGGAATATAAGCATCGATATCCAGTTCCACTTCAAAAACAGGCGGTTTTTCTTCCACAGTGATTCCTTTTCTTTCTTCAATCGCTTCTTTCAACATTTGCGAATATAGATCGAATCCCACTGAATCAATGAATCCATGTTGCTGAGGGCCTAATAAATTTCCTGCTCCCCGAATCGACAAATCGCGCATTGCGATTTTAAATCCCGATCCCAATTCCGTAAACTCTTTGATCGATTGCAGACGCTTTTCTGCCGTTTCTGAAAGAACTTTATCTTTTCGATACATAAAATAAGCATAAGCGATTCGGTTGGATCGGCCCACTCGGCCTCTTAATTGGTATAGCTGCGATAACCCCATCCGGTCGGCATCATATACAATTAGTGTATTGACATTTGGGATATCGACTCCCGTCTCAATAATGGTTGTTGTCACCAACACATCGTATTCGCCTTCCAGAAAGCTTAAAATGACATCTTCCAGCTCAGACTCGGTCATTTGTCCGTGGGCATACGTAACGCGCGCATCCGGCACAAGTAAAGATATTTCCTCCGCTTTCCGCTCAATATCTTCTACTCGGTTATAAAGGAAGAAAACTTGTCCGTCCCGCGCCAATTCTCTTTCAATCGCTTCTCTGACAACCGTTCCGTTATACTCCATCACGTACGTTTGAACCGGGAACCGGTTTTCCGGAGGAGTCTCAATGATCGATAAATCTCTTACGCCTAACATCGACATATGCAGAGTTCTAGGAATAGGGGTAGCCGTTAGCGTTAATACATCTACATTCGTTTTTAATTGCTTGATCCGCTCTTTATGCGTCACTCCGAAACGTTGTTCTTCATCGACAATCAGCAAGCCTAGATCATGGTATTGAACATCCTTGGACAATAGCCGATGCGTGCCGACTACAATATCAATCGTTCCATTTTTAATTCCTTTAATGGTTTCTTGAATTTGTTTTCGTGTTCGAAATCGGCTTAACATTCCAATATTGATCGGATATCCTCGAAAGCGCTCTTTCATCGTTTCATAATGCTGCTGCGCTAATATCGTGGTGGGAACAAGCATAGCCACCTGTTTTCCGTCCATAATTGCTTTGAAAGCCGCTCTTAGAGCTACCTCCGTTTTTCCATATCCAACGTCTCCGCACAACAATCGATCCATCGGCCGTTCTCTTTCCATATCCCGTTTAATTTCTTGAATAGAGCGCAATTGATCCTCCGTCTCCTGATAAGGGAAAGCCGCTTCAAACTCCCGCTGCAAGTCGCCATCAGGAGAAAAAGCATATCCTTTTGATGCTTCTCTTTCTGCATAAAGCTTGATCAAATCGTCGGCTATATCTTGAACAGACGATTGTACTTTCTTTTTAACCCGCTTCCACTCGCTGCCTCCTAGCTTGTAAATCTTCGGTTCTTTTCCTTCGGAAGCAATATACTTTTGAACTAAGTCAATTTGATCAACCGGTACATATAATTGATCCGTTCCCTGATACTTAATATGGAGATAATCTTTATGGACTCCGTTGATCTCCAATGTTTTAATCCCCAAATATTTTCCGATCCCATGATTCACATGGACCACATAATCCCCGACGTTTAATTCCGAATAGCTTTTTATCCTCTCGGCATTCGAAAGTTTTTGCCTTCTCTTGGACTGTTTTACCTTTTTATTAAATAATTCTTCTTCTGTAATCACGGCAAGCCGCAAAGAAGGAAGTTCAAACCCCGTTTGCAAATTCCCATATAGAATTTGATGATTGCCGATGAACAGATTCTCTTCTTCCTCCAGCAATGAAGCTTCAATCTCATACTCTTCTAAATCACTTTGGAATTTTTTCATTCGTTCTTTGCTGGAACACAAAAAGACAACTGTATATTTTCCATGTTTCCATCGTTCCGTTTCCGCCTTTAAGACATTCATTTGGCCATGAAAGTTTTGCATTGGTTTGCAAGACAAATTCACAATATTTTGCGGATTGGTATGAGGAATATGCCTTAAAAACAAAGAAAAATAGAGCCGTGGCATCTTTATCGATGACAGGAGATCCGCTAGCGAATGGGACACTTGCAAGTCATGTACCATTTGACCTTCTTCAATGAGTGACGTATACCATTCTGCTTCCTCTTTTTCCAGCGAGTCATTCATTTCATTAATTCGGCTTAACTCATCAAAAAACACGATTCCTCTGTCCGAAAGATAATCTACTAAACTTGCAGGATGTTCATAAGCAATCGCTATATATTTGGCCATTTGATCTGGAAGGCTGCCTGTTTTTAATCTCTCAACATCATTTCCAATATTTTGAGTGAGAAGTTCTTTTGTTTTTTCATTCTTCACCTTTTTCAAGCTGTTTGCCAGCGCTGTTTGAAGCCTATCGCCCACTATCACCAATTGATCACGATCGAGCGGCATTTCGGAAAACGGGCCAATGCTGACTTCCTTTAAATTTTCTATGGAACGTTGGTCTTCAATGGAAAACGTGCGAATCGAATCAATTTCCGTGTCAAAAAATTCGATCCTAATGGGATCAGGGGTTGTCAACGGGTAGATATCTAATATGCCTCCCCTTAAACTAAACTCGCCTGGGGTGTTCACCATATCGGCTCGTTCATAACCCATTACGACCAATTCTTGCAAAAAGCTGTCTAAATCCACTTCATCCCCGACAGAAAGCATTTTTTGAAATTTCTTCCAAACATCTTTTGGAGGCAAGATCTTTCTCAAACCGGCTACCGGTACGATATACACTCCTTTAGTGCTTGTCGTTAAATGATTCAACATTTCAATCCTTTGGGCTTTTAACTCTGGACTCGCAATAGAGATTTCCGCCGCAATCAGTTCATTGGCTGCATATAAATACACTTCGTTTTCAGGGATGCTTTGAATAAGATCGTCATACAGTTTTTGCGCTTGCAGCAAATTATGGGTCACGACCAATGTCGGACGGTTCGTCTTGTGATATACGGAAGAGATGAGCAAAGAGCGCGCAGAGCCTGATAATCCGGCAATAAGCTGCTCTGAAAGCCCTATTTCTACACCTTGAGTGATGGATTGAATTTCATCATTAGTAAGAAGTAAATTTTCTAAATTTTTTAACATTATTCTCCCCTCCTGGCGTCCAAACAAAAAAACAGAAAAATGCTTTGGACCGCATCCAAAGCTTGTTCAATCAATGTATAAGATAATCATTTTGGTGAAAATCCGGATATCGTTCAAGCGATTCCTGGCAATCTTCACAAATAGATTTTATAGAAATATCGCCATTACTTTCATATTGAACCATCTCTTTTCGTTCATGGTCCGCAAGTTTATGAAGACCTAGCTTTTCACTGCTAATAATATGGTTTTCCAAGCTACCTAGTTTAATGCCGCAATGCCGGCAATAATAATGAATAGCCATTACGTCCTCCTCCGTGTACACATCTTGTTTTTAGTATGTACACGTCAAAACGAGGATATTCATTCTTCAGGAATTAAATTGGTTCATGACTTCAGGAAATGGCTTCTCTAACCATTCAAGGCAAGCATCTGCACTCTTTTTAACAGCTTCATTCATGATCAACCGCTGCTCTTTGTCAAACTTTCCTAATACATAATCAATAACCGTATTATTTCCGTCAGGGCGTCCAATGCCAATCCGAATCCTTTTAAATTGTTCTGTACCTGTATGTTGTATGACCGATTTTATGCCATTATGCCCGCCTGCGCTCCCTTTTTGGCGCAAGCGAATTTTTCCGGGCGGAAGATCTAAATCATCATACACAACCAATAAATTCTCGATATCTATCTTATAGTAACGCATGACTTCAGCAATGCTTTCCCCTGACAAATTCATATAAGTAAGAGGTTTGAGCAGCAAAACTTGATGCCCGCCTGACCGTACAATCGTATAAATTCCTTTGTGCTTCGCAGTTGTCAATGGAGATTGCAATCGATGCGCAAGCTCGTCTATCACATCAAATCCAATATTATGTCTTGTTCCTCTATACTTTTCACCGGGATTTCCAAGCCCCGCTATTAATTTTATCATCCAAAAACACCTCAAGTTTCTTCTTTACATTCTAACATATTATGCGGTATGTACAAAAAAAGCGAGGCAACCGCCCTGCTTGAAAAAAATAACATTTTTCGTAAAAATTTCTTTTTCTTATCTTAAACTGAAGATTTTCTATTCAGGCAAAATAGATGCTTGAAATGGGAAGCGGATAAAAGCATAGAACCCCTTATGATTTTCATCGTAAAAAATTTTTGCCAACACAGTTATATTTCAGTAATAAACATAACTATGAAAGAAAGACACAGCCTTTCATGCTGTGCCCTTACACCTATTAACCTTCGCTTTCTTTGCTTGCCGGTGTTTCCCTTCCTTCTTCATTTTCCGGTATGCCAGGCTCTTGTTGTTCGCCGGTGCTGATTTCTTCTTCTTGACGCGGAGCCAAGATAGAGACAATCGTCTCTTCATCGCCGTGCTGAATCTCAAATGGATAATGTTCTTTTATATCTCCTACGGTAATCGTATCACCGACTTGCAATTGGGAAACGTCCACTTGAATGGCATCCGGTATATCGGTCACTTTGCCTTTTACAGTCAATTCAAATAACGGCTGCTGCAAAACACCGCCATCTTTTACACCTGGAGCTTCCCCTTTTAATTCCACCACAACTTCAGCGGAGATTTCCGTGGAAGGATCGACAGCAAAAAAGTCAGCATGAATCATTTCGCCTGTGAGCGTATCTTCTTGATAGTCGTGTAAAACAGCGCTCTGCTCACGATCATCAATATTTAAGGTGATTATTCCATTCCTACCCACTTCTTTAATCGTTTTTAGCAAATCTGTTCTGCTTACGTAAACCGCTTGATTTTCTAATCCCTTTCCATATATAACGGCCGGTATGTTTCCTTCACGCCGAAGTTTATTTAATGTCGATTTTCTCAAGTCATTCCGTCTTTTCACTTCTAGTACTGCACTCATATTAGACATCCTCCCGTTCTAGTTTTTTAATGTAAAAACCCTTTTATATGAATTGCCTAAACAGGCAATCTTTAAACATGGTCATTACATGAAAAACAAGAATGGTGATAGTCAATCGGCTTGGTAGCTAGTTGAAAAGTACGGAGCCGAAAGCCAGAATCCAGCTTCGAAAAGACTTGAATGGGGCGACTAGAAGGTGTCTATATATTCTGTATGGAAAGCCGCCCATTATTGCTTCGAACACACCCTTCATTCTTTTGCTCCTTATTTTTGGAATCCATACCATCCGCAAGACCTATTTTCGATGATGGATTAATCAAACAGCATGCTGACAGATTGATCTTCATGAACACGAATAATGGCCTCACCCATTAATGGTGCAACGGAAAGTTCCACGATTTTATCGATTTTCTTTTCCTCGGGAAGAGCAATAGAGTTGGTTACAACAAGTTCCCGGATATTGGAATTTTGAATCCGATCAATCGCCGGCCCGGATAATACCGGATGTGTACAGCATGCATACACTTCTTTAGCCCCGTTTTCTACAAGGGCGTTTGCTCCTAATGTAATTGTACCAGCTGTATCAATGATGTCATCTATTAAAATAGCAATTTTCCCTTCAATATTTCCCACGATATTCATGACTTCAGCAACATTTGGTTTTGGACGACGTTTGTCAATAATGGCAATCGGTGCTTTCATGCGTTCCGCCATTTTTCGAGCGCGTGTAACACCGCCATGGTCAGGAGAAACAATCACAATATCGTCGTCAAACTGTTTCTTTTTGAAATAATCGGCTAAAATTTTTACTCCCATTAAATGATCAATAGGAATGTCAAAGAATCCTTGAATTTGCGGGGCATGCAAATCCAATGTGATGACACGGGTCGCACCGGCTTTTTCCAATAAATTTGCCACTAATTTTGCTGTAATCGGTTCGCGAGCGCGCGCTTTTCGATCTTGTCGTGCATAACCGTAATAAGGAATCACAAGATTCACCGTTCTGGCAGAAGCCCGTTTTAAGGCATCGATCATAATTAACAGTTCCATCAGATTATCATTCACCGGAGAACTGGTTGACTGAATGACATAGACATCGCATCCACGAATACTTTCCTCAATATTAATTTGGATTTCTCCGTCGCTGAAACGTTTAACAGAACACTTTCCAAGCTCCACTCCGACAAAATTGGCAATTTCTTCTGCCAATGCCCTGTTGGAATTGAGGGCAAAGATTTTCAAATTTGGATCTAAATACTGGTTATACATGATGGACCTCCGAAATTATTTGTTATGGTTTAATTTTTGAACATAGCCATCCTTATTGATTTGGCGGGCGCGCGCTATCGCTAAAGCATCCCCAGGGACATCTTCCGTAATCGTGGAGCCTGCAGCTATATAGGCGCCTTTGCCGATTGTCACAGGAGCAACTAGATTTGAGTTACAGCCGACAAAAACCCCGTCTTCTATTTTCGTCTTATGTTTATTCTTACCATCATAATTTACGGTAATGGAGCCGCAGCCGATGTTCACTCCTTTGCCCACTTCTGCATCTCCTATATAACTTAAATGTGAAGCTTTGCTTCCGCGGCCAAATACCGTCTTTTTAATTTCAACAAAATTCCCGATCCTTACTTCATCTTCAATTTGGGAATCTGGGCGGATATGCGCGAACGGGCCAATCTTCACATCACTGCCAATGGCACTATCGTATGCAACCGATTGGCGAATCGATGTTCGATCCCCTACGGTGCAATCTTTTATCTCACTATTAGGCCCAATTTCACAATCTTCTCCAATTACAGTGTGACCTGTGATCATCGTGCCTGGGTAAATGATCGTATCTTGTCCGATCACTACGTCCGTTCCGATATAGGTGTGGTCGGGATCAACGATAGTGACACCATTTTTCATATGACGAAGGTTGATTCTTCTTCTCATAATTTTCTCTGCTTGGCTTAAAGCAGCTCGATCATTGACTCCGAGCGTTTCTTCAAAATCATCGATTTGATAAGCGGCAACGGTTTTTCCTTCCGATTTCATAATTTCAATGACATCCGGCAAATAATATTCTCCTTGAGCGTTATCGTTGCTTACTTTCTTTAATGCTTCAAAAAGAGCTTTATTGTCAAAACAGTAAGTGCCAGTATTAATTTCTTGTACTTTTCTCTCTTCTTCCGTTGCGTCTTTATGTTCAACAATCCGCTCAACAAAGCCTTCCTGATTGCGGATTACCCTGCCGTATCCATCCGGCTGATCCATATGAACCGTTAAGATCGTAGCGCTTGATTGATGCTGTTGATGGTGTTCGATAAGCGCTTTCATTGTATCAGCCTGAATAAGCGGCGTATCACCGCAAATCACTAATGTCATTCCTTCTTTATCACCTAAAAGCCCTTCCGCTTGCATAACGGCATGAGCTGTACCTAATTGTTCTTCCTGTACTGCAAACTCCGTTTTTCCATCCAACTGCGCTTTTACTGCTTCCGCGCCGTGGCCTACAATTGTAACAATCTTATCTGTATTCAAAGTCGAAACTTGATCGATTACATGCTCTACCATTGGTTTGCCGCATACAGGATGCAATACTTTATAAAGCTTAGACTTCATTCTTGTGCCTTGGCCGGCAGCCAAAATAATGGCATATATATTTGTCATACAGGGTCCCCCAATAACCTTTTTATCCATATTGAATAATATCCTAAATACACAATCTTTTCAAGGTTGCTTGGGAAACTCATGCTTTCAGCGTGGGAAAGAAAAGGATGGTAAATGATGGGGGGTAGAAGCGCAAAAAAAGAGCCTTACTTATGAAGTAGGCTCATGCTGTTTCATATGTGATTAGGAAGCTCCGGCTTCTTCTAATTCTATTTCTTCTAACTCTCCCAACCGATGATATTCGCTCAATACTGCGTCTTGAATTTTACCGCGAGTATTGGAGTTAATTGGATGAGCAATATCACGGAACTCACCATCCGGTGTCCGTTTGCTCGGCATGGCAACAAATAAGCCATTATTGCCATCAATTACTCGAATATCATGAATAACAAATTCGTTGTCCAGAGTGATGGAAGCGATTGCCCTCATACGACCGTCCGTGTTGACACGGCGGAGTCTAACATCTGTTACTTCCACTCTGTTCACCACCCTTCCTTTGTGAAAATCTAATAAATATATTCAACAGTATTTCTAATTTTCCTTCTTTTAATAGGAAAATTTTTTAAAAATTTTTAGTAGTCACTCCTTTTCTCTTAACGTCTCCAAAATAATTTTGTAAAACAGCCAAGTAAAAAGAAATGGGAAGATGGATGAACCCATCTCTATTTCCAGCCATCAAAGAAACTGAATCATTATGTGTAAGGAGTCCAATGAAAAAAACTGCCGACGATGTCGACAGTTTTTTATCCATCATGATTTCACGAGTGCAACCACTTCTATTTCAATTTTTGCGTCTTTTGGCAGCCGAGCCACTTCCACACAAGATCGAGCCGGTTTATGGTCCCCGAAAAACTCCGCATAAATGTCGTTTACAACGGAAAAATCATTCATATCCTTTAAAAATACCGTTGCTTTTACAACGGTTTCCAGCGACGCTCCTGCCTCTTGCAATACAGCTTGCAGATTGCGGAACACTTGCCTTGTCTGTTCTTCAATGCTTCCTTCCACCAATACTCCCTCAGGCGTCAACGGAATCTGACCTGAGCTGAAAAAGAGGTTATTGACAATGATTCCTTGGGAATAAGGGCCGATGGCAGCAGGGGCATTCTTCGTAGCAACTTGTTTCATCCTTCTTTTCTCTCCTTAAATAAAATGAATATTTTTAACCCGTGGTGCTAGATAAACTTGAGCAAGCATAAAAATAGCCCTTGCTGGCGAATCTCCTGTAGAATGAAAGTGCGACCTACCATTCGAAAGGAGAATCCCCATGCAAGAGCACTTTCATTTTACTACAGATCGGGCCAAGATTCAAAAGCAATATGCCGCCATTTTCGTTTTTGTTTCTGCTCAACTTTCATGCATTCAGGTGCATCTTCATCGTCGAAATCGCCATTTGGTCAAGCAAGAGGACGCTGTCATCATCGCCATTCATCTTTTAGGAAAGCTGCTCGGTTTTACTTCTGAACGGGCGTGGCATCGTTTTGTCACGGGAAATTTGTTCACAAACGGCTCGTTTCTTGAACGCTCCCGATACAACCGCCGTTGCCGGGCGCTTGGTTTCGCCATCAAATGGATCCGTCATGAGCTGGCAAAACGCGGTCAACATCATGCCTATGCCGTCGTTGACAGCTTGCCGCTCCCGTTGTGCCATACGGCAAGAATGCATCGCGTCAAACGGTTTCAAGAGATCGCCGACATCGGGTATTGCGCTTCCAAAAAGCAATGGTACTACGGGTTGAAGCTGCACCTTCAAGTGACCGATCAAGGGCTGCCAATGGGGTATGTGGTGACGGAAGCATCTTGCCACGATCGAATCGCAGCCGAAAGCGTGATGACTCAAATTCCTCATCCCTATAACTTTGGGGACAAAGGATTCATTAGCCGTGACTTGCAAAAAAGGCTGTACGAAGAATACCAAATGGCGCTTTGGACTCCGTCTCGAAAAAACCAGAAACATCGTGCGTCTGAGACATGGGAGCAGTGGATCCAACAAAAACGCAAAGTGATCGAGACGGTGTTCTCGGTTCTGGTTGACCACTATCGCATCACGGGGATCCGAGCCAATTCGATTATCGGATTTGAAGTGGCACTAGACGGTATATTGTTAGCTTATTCCCTGGTTACACTTGGGCTAGTTGAGCGCTAAAGCTCAACTAGCACCACGGGTTATTTTTAGTAAAAAAATTCCCTTCATCTACCTTTATTTCCTTCTTTTTTACATCAACATCCCGCAATTTTACAAGTGAAATATAATCTTCCACCAATCGTTCCTCTGCATGCTCGGACTCAACCAAAACGGCGATGCCTGCCACTTCGGCATTAAATTCAGCCAGCATGCTTTTCATTCCGTTGATCGTTCCGCCAGCCTTCATAAAGTCATCCACGATCAACACTCTTGATCCCTCTTTTAAACTTCGTTTTGACAACACCATGGTTTGTATCCGTTTTGTCGAACCGGAAACATAGTTGATGCTTACAGTGGGTCCCTCTGTCACTTTACTGTCGCTTCTGACAATGACCACTGGCACATTTAAATGGGCAGCTGTAGCGTAAGCGATTGGAATACCCTTGGTGGCCACCGTCATAATCACATCTATTTCGATTTCAGAAAACGCGGATCCTAATAGTTTCCCAATTTTGTGTATGATTTGCGGGTTTCCAATGAGATCTGTCATAAATAAATATCCACCGGGAAGAAGCCTCTCAGGTTTTTCTAATTGCTGACATAATTCTTTAATAAATGCCTTTGCATCCTCTTCTTTTACTTTTGAAAAAAACTTGACCCCTCCCGCAGCGCCGGGAATGGTCTGCAAAGTGCCCATCCCTCTTTGCTCCAGCGTTTCTTTCAAAATTCCTAAATCCTCACTAATGGAAGATTTGGCAGAACCGTACCTTTCCGAAAAAAAAGTTAAAGATACTAGCTCGCGGGGATGTTCTAATAAATAATAAGTCATATCAATGAGCCGTTCACTTCTCCGAAATTTCATATAATCACCGCGCCTCCTTAAAACCGAATATTTTCTTTTAAATATACATTAATATACGGTTTTACACAATGGTCGGCGGTCCGCCCACCATTCTAACCGCAAAAACTTGGCCGCAGAATCCTCTCAACCCATTGTAAATCCGATTCATTCGTGAATCATGCTGTACAAGAGCGAAAACAGTAGGCCCGCTTCCGCTCATTAATACTGCATCCGCTCCCGATCGAATCATTTGTTCTTTGATTTGCGCCACTTCCTTATGCATTTTTAAAGTGACACTTTCCAATACATTTCCTACATTTTGGCACATTTTTTCATAATTTTGCTCGACAATCGCTTCAATCATTGCTTTCGTATTCGGATGTCGAACCTCTTCCAATTTCAAATTTCGATAAACTTCCGCGGTAGAGACTCCTATTTGGGGTTTGGCCAAAACCACCCAGCAATTCGGCGGTGTTGGAAGCGGGGTAATTTTTTCCCCTCTACCGGTTGCAAGCGCCGTTCCTCCAAAAACACAAAATGAAACATCAGATCCAATTTGAGAACCTAGGTCGGCCAGTTCCTCTAGAGAGAGACCTAATTGCCACATTTGATTAAGACCTTTAAGCACAGCTGCGGCATCGCTGCTCCCTCCTGCAAGTCCGGCCGCTACCGGAATCGCTTTATCAATGGAAATGGAGACGCCTTTTTTGATGTGATACGTTTCTTTTAACAACTTAGCCGCTTGAAACGCCAAGTTGCGATGATCGTCGGGAACAAAACGGTTATGAGAGTCAATTCTAATTTCATCTTGTCGTAATTCTTTTAACTCTATTCGATCTGCCAGATCAATGGTCGTCATTACCATTTCCACTTCATGATAGCCGTCAGGTCTCTTATGAAGGACATCTAAAGATAAATTGATTTTCGCCGGTGCTTTTACATGCAATTTCATTTATTCACCTACTCTATTGAACCGAAGAATGATGGTTTGATATTGGAAACCGCCCTGAGCAGTTTGAAATCGGAAGGTATTTAGAGACAGAAAAGAACACCCATGTGCCCTTCCTTCATCCCAATCGAACGTTCGATGTATTTGTCAATCAATCATTTACTAAAGAAAAAATAAAACGTTGTTATGCAAATGTATGTATTCTTTCACATTATAGCCATTCAAGTATGTTATTTTACCATTTTCAAAAAACAATGAAAAGACCGGGTTCATGAACTCTATCTCTTAGCTGATATCATTGTGAAGCTTTTCAATAAACAGTAGACAAAACGAACGGATAAAATCCTCGTAAACATGCATCATGAATGACTTAAAAACACGGACAGTTCCTATTCAATGCAAAAGAGTCGTTTTACTTTACACAAAACAAAGGTTTAGATGAAAAAATCGATATCATTTCATGAACTTTTACTTTCCCTGTATCTGAAAATCCGTCTATCATGGTTGTCGCTTCATCGAAATTTTTCTGTGATCTTTGCGTGTTCTTTATTTTGAAGTGATAAAGAGGACACGTCGAGGAATAAAGAGGATCTCTTCTCTGCATCGAGTAGGAGGGAGCGATTAACTCCCGTCCTCTCACACCACCGTACGTACGGTTCCGTATACGGCGGTTCAATTAAGATCATTGACGCAAGTCTTTATAACTTCCGTGAATAGCTGTTCTCTTTATGCCAGTGGTCACTCCACCCTCCAAGAGGTCTCCCACGGGATTCACCGCTTCCTCCCTCAAGTGAGGTACTACGTTTTCTGTGTTCATCATGACTCACTGAATACCAAGGGCTATTCTCTCTTAATTGTTCGGTCCTTCTTAGTTGTTCTAGACCAACTAATACTATGACCTCTGCTGACTTCTGACGGTTCAGCTACTTATCACTAAGTAGGTTATGAAGAGTACTTCACATATCCGCCAGACCTCCCCGGGTAAGTACATGCACTTTCACACCATCTATCCGCCTCATTTACTCGATATGACCTTCGACAGAAAGAGCTTTGTTTTGTTATGCAAACTCACTCAATCATACCTAGCCTTATATGAGGTTCGTGTTCCTCGGACCGGTGTTTTGCCTCCAGCTTCCTTCAGATTCCGCGTCACCACGGACACCCTTTCGTTGAGCTAACCTCTACTTCTGTCTTCGGGGTTCGGGACTTACACCCTATAGTTCATGTACATGCCGGGCGCACATAAAAAAAGGCCGGGAATTTGATTTCCCGGCCTTTGTGCGGCTTTTATTCAGATTGTTGCTTATTAATGAGCTGATGTTCGGCCATTTCGATAGCTCGTTTAACCATGTTTCCTGCGTCTCTTGCCGTTATGCCGCCCCAACCATCTCGTTGGACGACATCATAAAACCCAAGTTCTTTGGCAAGTTCTTCTTTGAAACGATCGGACATAACTCCTCGTCTTTTGCCCATATAAGCATCCCCCTTTTATCTTGCTTTAACGAACCCCTACTCTATACAGAGAAAAGAGCTCGAAAAAAGCAAGATCGGTTCACTCATCGGTCATAAAGAATCGATGAAAGTTGTAGCTATGCCGCATATTTAGTTTGTTTCGAAGTACTTTATTTATAACAGGGGGCTGCCGCCAATATTGGAAAACAAAAAGCAGCAAACATGATGTCTACTGCTGCCCTAATGCCATATTCCCTGTTGAATCTTCGTAAAATTTTAACTCCACTGTTTCTGTCAACACATCCGCATAGCTGTACGACACTCTTTCAAAAGAGTTTTCGTCTTGATCCAATTCAACGACGAACACAGCTGGATACGTTTCAGCTAATATACCGGATCGCTCGATGGTCTTTCTCCGACCACCATTTGCTCTTAGCAAAAGTCTTTTTCCAAGATTGGAATCAAGTGCTTTTTTAATGTCGGCTAATGTTTTCGGCATTTGCTTCCACCTCACTGTCCTTTATTATAGCACAGCTTGTACATGTAGTCAAATAAATTAATAATTTTATCAACGAAAACCCTTACTGTCAACATTTTTATTTTTTCAAAATATTTCTTTTTTCTACAGTTCTAATATGCCACCTCACTGATGTTTTATGTAAACACCGTTTTAATTTTTTTCATCCAATCGAGTAGGAGGGAGCGATTAACTCCCGTCCTCTCACACCACCGTACGTACGGTTCCGTATACGGCGGTTCAATTAAGATAATTGACGCAAGTCTTTATAACTTCCGTGAATAGCTGTTCTCTTTATGCCAGTGGTCACTCCACCCTCCAAGAGGTCTCCCACGGGATTCACCGCTTCCTCCCTCAAGTGAGGTACTACGTTTTCTGTGTTCATCATGACTCACTGAATACCAAGGGCTATTCTCTCTTAATTGTTCAGTCCTTCCGAATTGTTCTAGACCAATTCGTACTATGACCTCTGCTGACTTCTGATGGCTCAGCTACTTATCACTAAGTAGGTTATGAAGGGTACTTCACGTATCCATCAGACCTCCCCGGGTAAGTACATGCACTTTCACACCATCTATCCGCCTCATTTACTCGATATGACCTTCGACAGAAAGAGCTTTGTTTTGTTATGCAAACTCACTCAATCATACCTAGCCTTATATGAGGTTCGTGTTCCTCGGACCGGTGTTTTGCCTCCAGCTTCCTTCAGATTCCGCGTCACCACGGACACCCTTGCTCTTGGCTAACCTCTACTTCTGTCTTCGGGGTTCGGGACTTACACCCTATAGTTCATGTACATGCCGGGCGCACATAAAAAGCTGTAATGAAACTCCTTCATTACAGCTTAATCATCTAAATTCCAATGGTACGGCATTCCGGTCCTTAAAACTCCCCTCGTTTCTACACCGCCTAACCCTTTATTTCCAGTTAATGTATTCTTAAGGACATCTAACACATTAACCGATTGATGAAAAGGGGTATAACTGATTTTAGCTACAATATAGACAGGATCCAAGGCATGAATGTTGACTCGAAACGGCGAACTGGCAAAATTGGCGCCGGCCCTAATTAATGATTCAAAATGGGATTGACAAGCACCCGCAAAAATAATTAACTGATCAAGACTCGGTATTTTTTTTCGAGCTTCCTTTACGGTTTGAACAAAATATTTGGAATTTCGATAAGCATTTAAATCCGATTTTTTCCCTTTTGACTTTGAATAGGAATCATGTCCCGTAATGACAAGAATCTCCGGCCGATGCCGTTCCAAAAGCTCCAACACTTTTACCGGCATATCTTTCTCACTGCAATGTATGCCTTTGACGGGAACTCCAAATTGTCCATAGACAGCCAGACATTTTTTTAAAAAAGCCGGATCTCCGTCTAAATGCAACACTTTTCCAGGTATCTGAAATATATTGGATCCTTCCTCGTTGTAGCCCCCTGTAACTTCATATTCTTGCCTTTCCTTCAGCAAATGGAGGTCTCGTTGAAAAAGCTCAAATGATTGTTTTTCCAGCGTTCTGATTTGGCGAGCCGCTTCCAGCTGTTCTTTTTGTTCGATGACGATCAAATCCTCAATCGGGGCGTCTGCCATTAATCGAAAATCCTCACCGTATAAAATCGCCATCTCTTTTCCGTTTATATTTGTGAAATCGATAACCCGAAACAACAAATCGCATTTGTAAGACTGCCGGCCGACCATATCATTGATTTTGATCCCCATAACCGTCATCTCCACAGGCGAAAATAAATATTTCCTTGCCAGCATATGCAATCGCGGAAGGAAGCGTGTATGAAGGGGACCGCCACAAAATTTGCCTCTTTTACAAGAGTTGGAAATCCAAATGATGAGTTCTCCTTGTTAAGAAAATAACGGATAAAGCAAATTGCTTAAACGAGCAAATTCTTGTATGGATAAAGATTCACCCCGGCGGGAAGGATCAATCTCCGCTTCAGCAAGAATGTTGAGAATTTGTTCTTTTTTTTCTTTGCCATTGGGCATTTGCGAAGTTAAGTTATTGATTAACGTTTTTCTTCTTTGCGCAAAAGCCGCTTTGACGAGAGAAAAGAAGAAAGATTCATTATCCACTTCCACGAGGGGCTTTGTTCGTCTTTTTAAATGAATGACAGCAGAGTCGACATTAGGCTGAGGGATAAAAACGGTTTTAGGTACGACAAACGCTGTCTTTGCTTCCGTATAATATTGTACGGCGATGGATAAAGAGCCGTACTCTTTCGTACCTGGTTGTGCCGAAAGCCGATCAGCGACTTCCTTTTGCATCATAACCACCAGCCCTCTAATCGGCAAACATTCTTCCAATAATTTCATAATAATTGGAGTGGTGACATAATAAGGAAGGTTAGCCACCACCATAATATCGGAATATCCGGAAAGCTCTTCTTTAATAACCTCTTTTACATTCGCTTTCAAAACGTCTTGGTGAATAATTTCTACGTTCTTATAGGGGGAAAGCGTGTCCTTCAAAATAGGCAATAGCCGCTTGTCAATTTCAAATGCCACCACTTTTCCCGCTTTTCGCGCCAAATGCTCGGTTAAAGCGCCAATACCCGGGCCGATTTCAATGGCAGCTGTTTCCTTCGTCAAACCGGCAGCTTCTGTGATCCGATTTAACACATTAGGATCGACGAGAAAGTTTTGCCCTAAACTCTTTTTGAACGCAAAGCCATATTTTTTTAAAATTTCTCTCGTTCTGGACGGTGTCGCAATATCTTTCATCGTTTTTCCTCCTGCAGCACTTCCTCCATGGCATTCAAAAACTGTTCTCTTGTAATTTGAAACATCTTTAGCCTGTTATAAAGCTGTTTTCCGTTTGTGTAGCCTATTTTTAACTTAATTCCTAATTTTTCTCTTCTTTCTCTGGCATTTCCTCCACCGATTAATCCGGCAGTGATCAAATCTTCTTTCCTTATTTGCTCTTCTGCTTCTTTTTCCATCCATTGCGCTTCTTTTAACGCTTCCCTGATGCTTTCAGGACTGGCATGTTCGACTCCGATTCCTTTTCCATTCTTCGGCTTCGCTTTGTCCTTTGGCAAAAAAGCATGCTTGCAATTGGGGACTGCTTGAGAAATAATGTGCCTGATCCGCTCGCCGGGATAATCCGGGTCTGTAAAAACAATGACTCCTCTTTTTTCTTGTGCCAGTTTAATCTTTTCGATCGTCTCTTTCGAAACAGCAGATCCGTTTGTCTCAATTGTATCGGCATCAACGGCACGCCGGATCGCCGTTGTATCATCTTTCCCCTCTACAACGATCACTTCTTTTATTTTCATGCATTTCCTCCATAAAAATAATTCTTATCCGCCCAATCCAAAATGAGGCGGGCAAACCAATTTTTCAAAGCTGCGGAAATGAAAAATATTCTTAAAAAATCATCTCCGTCAACCGCTTGAGTATTTTTATCATCCGATGAATACTTGTCTATTATATTTTATATAAATAGAAAAAGCGAGGTTCCCCTCGCTTCATCAAGAATCAATCGATAATCTGAACTTTGACTTGTTTCCGACCCCATTGTGCTGCTGCGGATTGGGAAGGCATAAGAATGTCAATCCGGTTGCCTTTGATGGCTCCTCCCGTATCCGCCGCAACGGCATAGCCGTATCCTTCCACATATACCCTTGATCCAAGGGGAATAAGCCCCGGATCGACAGCAATGATTCTCATATTAGGACTGGAATGTATGTTTATGCCTGTCGCCGTAATTCCTGAACAGCCGCTGCAATTGGAGGTATAGGCAGTGGCCGTTACCAAAAGCTCTCTTCCTCTAGTGCCAGCGGTCGACGCTGTTTCAGCCGCAAATTGACCATCTCTCTTTTTCGTGCCTTCCGCAATAATTTTATTTCGACCTTCCACTATCGTCCTTTGCTCTAAAAGTTTTTTAGAGATGAGCCGACCATTTTCATAGACAGACTCATATGTGTTTATTACTGTACCGTTTCGCCCTTCCTGAAGAACCTTTCTCTCTCCTTCCATAAGACTTGGATCTTTTTGGATGGTGATAGCAAATGCTTTAGACTTTTCCACTACATCGGTGGTTTTTTTAACTCGAACGATTTTCACGGAGCTGTTTGAATGCAAGTAATCGTCGAATCCAGGCTTTACCTTGTCCCATTTGCCAAAAGTGATCCCCTGTTGTTTTAAAAAATCACCGACAGTAGTCGAAGCAGTCCATACTGTTTTTTTCCTGTTTCCGTCCACTAATGTCACCGGAAACACCTTATTGATTTTGACATTCATATGATTTTGAAGGGCTTGATTGAACGAAGGAGCCACTTTGTCGAATTGAGAAATGGACAAATGTTCTTCCTTCAGAAAGTCCTTCACCGTATCGGCTGTTGTCCAAACCGTCTTTTTCTTGCCTTCGATCGTAAGATGGATCTGCTTGGATGGCTTCCATTCAATATTCATTCCGTCTTTTATTTTGGTCTGTTTTGAAGGAACTGAATAATCTTTTGGTTTGACAGGCAGCTTGAGTTCTTTCACCACCTCTGCCACGGTGTCGGCCCTTGTTTCAATCGTTTTCTCCCGGTTGTTGATTTTGACCTCAACCGTTTTCTCTGTGCTTTCATAATAAGAATAAGCACTTGTAGATGATAGAAGAACAACTCCAGCTGCCAATAAAAAACTTTTTCTCGACTTAAACCTTGAACGATCCTGTTTAAATTCGTTTACTGTCATTCAAAATAGGCCCCCTTTGTCATCCTTTCCTCAAACAGAGAATCTATCGCTCTGTCCTCTCTCTTTTTCCAACTATTATGCATAGCTGGATAAAAAAATGATAGAAAGACTTATCGACAGGCTTAGTGTATGAATGAAAGGAGGCTTGTAGAACTTTCAAGAAAATCGAAAGTTGACAACAAATTGTAAAGCAATGCGACAAAATTTGCCGTCAGACAATGCCGAATAATTTTTGGGCATTTCCCGTCGTTTTCCGGGCTACCTCTTCATAAGGAATGCCCTTTAATTCGGCAATTTGCTCGGCAACGAGTTTTACGAGTGCAGGTTCATTTCGTTTGCCGCGGTAAGGATGCGGAGCTAAATACGGACAATCTGTTTCGATTAATAGTTTTTCTAAAGGAATTTCAGCAGCAACTTCCTTTGGCTTTTTCGCATTTTTAAATGTTACCGTACCGCCCAAAGAAATATAAAAATTCATATTGATACATTCTCGTGCTGTTTCAACGCTGCCACTGAAGCAGTGCATAATTCCTCCTACTTCATGCGCTCCTTCTTCTTTCAAAATTTCTATAGTGTCTTGTGTCGCTTCTCGAGTATGGATAATAATCGGCAATTTTACTTTTTTGGCTAGTCGAATTTGTTTGCGAAACACTTCTTTTTGAACCTCTTTTGGGGACTTATCCCAATGATAATCCAACCCTATTTCTCCTATTGCTACTACTTTTGGATGAGAGGTCAATTTTTCAATCCACTCCAAATCAGCCTCTGTCATATCGATAGCATCCACCGGGTGCCACCCTATACTGGCGTATAGAAAATCGTATTGATCTACTAGTTTCATCGCTTTTTCAATCGTAGGCCGGTCAAAACCTACCACCACCATCTTTTCAACACCGGCTTCTTTTGCTCTGTCTATCACCTCGTCCAAATCATCGGAAAATTGTTCATCGTTCAAATGAACATGAGTATCAAACAACATCTTTTGCTCTCTCCTTTACTCTACGTTGTTTCCTTTCAAAAAAGACATGTCAAATAGATTACAATTTTCCCTTTATGCCAAAAATCCAGAACACGCCCATCATCATAGGTAGTTTTCCTCATAATACAGAGGAAGATGTGTCTTCTGGTCCTTTGTCCATCCTTTCCTTTTCTTCCATCCATATGACAAAATGATGACAATAGCGGTTCATTTGTCATCATAATATCATGTATATTTTTCGATTCCTATTTTTTAAAGCATATACCTTTCAATCAAATTCCTTGATCAGCGGTTTAGCGGAAAAAGAAAAATAGCCAAAACGGAAGACTATACATACTGGACAGTTTTACTAATGAATGGATTTAACGTCTAAGAAAAAAGAAACATAGAAGTTTCCGTCGAATCTTGTTTCACGTGAAACATTCTATGTTTCTTAGTCTTATTATTTAACCTTTGCACCGTTTGGAAGATTTTCATCGACGCTCGCCAATGATAATACGCCGTCTTTTTCTCCGGCTAAAATCATTCCTTCTGATAATTCTCCTCTTAATTTAACTGGTTTTAAATTGACTACGCAAATCACTTTTTTACCGATCAACTCTTCCGGCTTATAATATGGAGCGATTCCTGAGATCACTTGGCGCTTATGGTCTCCTAAATCAAGGCGCAGTTTTAACAGCTTATCCGCTTTTTTAACCGGTTCAGCCTCAATGACTTGAGCGACTCTTAAATCAATTTTCATAAAATCATCAATTGAAATTTCTGCAGAAGAGTCATTTGTTTTTTCTTTTTTCACTTCAGCGGGTTGCGAACCGCCTTGCATTTTCGATTTAATAAATTTCACTTCTTCGTCAATATCCAGCCGCGGAAAAATCGGCTCTCCTTTTTCCACTACTTTTGTGCCATCTGGAATGACGCCGAATGTTTCTAAGCTTTCCCAAGATGTAAACTGTTCCGTAGAAAGGTTCAGCTGCTCAAAGATTTTTTTCGGAGCCGTTGTTAAAAATGGCTTAAGCAGAACAGCTACACGACGTAAAGATTCTGCCAAGTGAACCATGACACTGGCCAGCTCTTCGCGTTTATCTTCCTCTTTTGCCAAAATCCAAGGCTGAGTTTCATCAATAAACTTATTCGTTCGACTAATCAGCTGCCATACGACCGTCAATGCAACGGAAAATTCCATGTTTTCCATCGCTTCTTCGTATTTTTCTACCGTTTCCTTATTGGCTTCCAGCAACTGACGTTCATACTCGCTTTCGGATCCTTTATAAGCCGGAATCCGCCCATCAAAATATTTATTGATCATAGCAACTGTCCGATTGAGCAGGTTTCCGAGGTCATTTGCCAAATCATAGTTGATCCGTTCTATAAACCCTTCTGGTGTAAAGACGCCGTCTGATCCAAAAGGAACTTCGCGCAGCAAATAGTAGCGCAGCGCATCAAGTCCGTAACGGTCGATCAATGTTACCGGATCGACAACATTCCCTTTTGATTTAGACATTTTTCCATCTTTCATCAGCAGCCAGCCATGGGCAAATACTTTCTTCGGCAGCGGCAAATCCAGCGCCATTAGTATGATCGGCCAATAAATAGTATGGAAGCGGACAATTTCTTTTCCGACTAGATGGACATCAGCAGGCCAATATTTTTTGAATTTTGATTCATTTTCGCTTCCGTATCCAATGGCGGTAATATAATTGGTCAAAGCATCAATCCAAACATAAATGACATGCTTTGGATCTCCCGGCACTTTAATCCCCCAATCAAAGGTAGTGCGGGAAACTGCTAGATCTTCCAATCCCGGCTTAATAAAGTTATTAATCATTTCATTTTTTCGGGATTCAGGCTGGATAAAATCAGGATTTTCTTCATAAAACTGCAACAAACGGTCGACATATTTGCTCATTTTGAAGAAATAGGATTCTTCTTTCACTTTTTCAACCGGCCGGCCGCAATCAGGGCATTTACCGTCTACAAGCTGTCTTTCAGTAAAGAAAGATTCACACGGTGTACAATACCAACCTTCATATTGATCAAGATAAATATCGCCTTGATCTAATAATTTTTTAAATATCTTTTCAACCACTTTTTTATGACGGTCTTGTGTCGTGCGAATAAAGTCATCGTATGAAATGTCGAGTTTTCTCCATAATTCTTGGATGCCGGCAACGATTTCATCGACATATTGTTGAGGGGTAACCCCTTTTTCTTCCGCTTTTCTTTGAATTTTTTGCCCGTGTTCATCCGTCCCCGTTAAAAACATCACGTCATAGCCGCGCATCCTTTTGTAACGTGCCATCGCATCACCGGCTACCGTTGTATAAGCATGCCCAATATGTAAATTTCCGCTTGGGTAATAAATTGGCGTTGTCAAATAAAAAGTTTTTTTCATTCATATAACCCCCTTTAACAACATAAAATGTGCACCTTGCCATGAGAGAAGAGGTTGCCTCCTACCGATTGCATTCGAGATCGATAAGGCATCCTGCATAAAAAGCGGGGTCGTCCATCTCTCCCATCAAAATGCTTCATAATCAATCGTCACGATTTTTGCTTGCCGTACGCTGATCTCACAGAAGCTGAAAAAAACCGAAGCGGAAATTCCTAACACGGTAATAGCATCCGATCAGTCCATTCCATTTGCATGAAAAGACCATTTATGCTACATCATTTCCTCTTATAACATCAAAATATACATAATCTGATAAGCTTCTGCAAATAATCGAATCCTCTTTTTATTTTCTCGCATTCTTTCCTTAATGTAAATACAAAGGGACAAAAGTTTTCCATGATTTCGTCCCGAGATTTTAAAAATTCTTACTTAAAAACAGCATTTATCAAATCCCCTTTATTTACAAATGATAGTAGTTACTAGAAGTCTGACATTTATTAGAAAAATTTCATTTTTCTTGTTGACTAATTTTGGCAGCATTGGTATTATTAAAACATAAACAAAATTTGTCGAAATTTGACGAACCAGAGAGAAATATAGAGAACAAAAAATGAAATGAGAGGAGAATTGACAAATGAAATCAACTGGCATTGTTCGTAAAGTTGATGAACTAGGCCGCGTGGTTATTCCTATAGAGCTTCGTCGTACATTAGGCATTGCTGAAAAAGACGCTTTGGAAATTTATGTAGATGATGATAAGATTATTCTAAAAAAATATAAACCGAGCATGACCTGCCAAATCACTGGAGAAGTTTCTGATGACAACGTAAAATTGGCAGGCGGAAAATTAATTTTAAGCCGTGAAGGCGCCGAATTGTTGTTAAAAGAAATCGAAGAAGCTTTTCACCTGTCCGCAGCGAATAAATAATTTTTATTAGAAAATGCAAAGAGGCCGTATCGACACTGGATTATGCCGATACAGCCTCTTTTATTTTGCCTGATTCGCTTCCTATTTTTATGTATTATGATACATTTGGTATACTTCCCGCTTTGGCATATTTCTGTCTTTTGCCGTTTGTTTCACCGCTTCTTTTGCATCCATTTTCTTTGCGTCAATGTAAAAATTGACATGATCCACAATCGACAGCGACTCCCACCATTTTTCCCTTGTTTCAGCCTCTTGTTCTTTTGCCCCTTCTAAAATTAGACAAAATTCTCCCATGACTTTTTCGTTTTCTACCCAATTCAACGCTGCTTTTATGTCTCCGCGCAAAAATTCTTCAAATTTTTTGGTCAACTCTCTGCATAATGTAATGGGACGGTTGCCAAGAATATCAAGCATGTATTCCAACGTTTCTTTAAGACGATGTGGAGATTCATACAAAATAATCGTATCCGTGATATTTTTTAACCTGTTCAGCTCTTCTTTTTTTTCTTTTTTCTGCCGGCTCAGAAACCCAAAAAAATAAAACGGCTGTGTTGGAAGCCCTGAAGCAATTAATGCAGTAAGAGCAGCATTGGCGCCGGGCAGCGGCACAACAGGAATCTTTTCAGCAACGGCTGCTCTTACCAGTTCATACCCCGGATCGGATATCGTTGGCATACCGGCATCGCTCACTAATGCAACTTGCTCTCCTTGTTTTAACCGTTCTATGATTTGGCGTCCGCTCGCTTCTTTATTATGTTCGTGGTAGCTCATGAGAGGAGTGTGGATGTCATAATAATGACAAAGTTTTCTTGTATTCCTTGTATCTTCGGCAGCAATGACGCTGCTTTCTTTTAAAATGCGAAGCGCCCGAAACGTAATGTCTTCCAAATTGCCGATTGGCGTCGGCACTAAATAAAGAATTCCCCGATTCTCTTGCTCGACATAACTGCGTTGTTTACTGATCATCTCGATCACCTGCCAGCCCCAAAAACTTTTCCTTTTGTTTTCTCGTCAACTTCTTAAAACGATATTCCGCCCTCAACGCTTCTCCTTTTGTCTCAAAAGCTTCCGTATAAATAAGCTTAACCGGACCTTTGCTTCTCGTATATTTTGCCCCTTTTCCGTCGTTGTGCTGGCGAACTCTTCTTTGAACGTCCGTCGTATACCCGCCGTAAAACGAACCATCGCCGCATTTTAAAACGTAAAAATAATGTTCATTTGCTTTCTCCATATAAAATCTTCCTAACTTCTTCCGTATATTCATTATTTTCGTGATAAACCGTCAAAGGCGGCAAAATTTTCATTCCCGGTTTTCCGTCCTTAATCGCCTCAAGCAAAATGGTATTCGCATCTTTTCCCGGTTTAGGATAGACAAATTGCAATCGTTTCGGCTCCAATCGATACTTGCGCATAGCTGTCACCAAATCGAGCAGCCTTTCAGGCCGATGGACAAAAGCTGCTTTTCCGCCTTGTTTCAAAAGCTCGCTGCTCGCCTTCACACAGTCATCAAGCGTGCACATAATTTCATGGCGGGCAATGGCGAAATGTTCATTGAGGTTCATTTCCCCAGAAGGAGAAGTTGAAAAATAAGGAGGATTGCAAGTGACAACATCATGTTTTTCATATCCAAGCACTCGAGGAGCATCTTTTAAATCGCCGTGCACCATTTGAATTTGATGTTCCAGGTGGTTGTATTCAATGCTTCGCACCGCCATGTCGTATAACTTTTCTTGAATTTCGACACCGACGATCGTTCCTTTCGTCCGCTTGCTTAACAACAGAGGAACAACTCCATTCCCCGAACATAAATCAACCAAACTTCCTTTTTGAATGGGAACGTATACGAAGCGGGCAAGCAACACAGCATCAAGGGAAAAGGCAAACACATTTGGACTCTGGATGATCCGCATATCCTCAGCAAGCAAAAAGTCCAAGCGTTCGTCCTCTTTTAACATCAATGAAAAACCTCCGCTTCCAAGTAGTATCTCAAATAAACTCATATTCCAAAACAGAAGGCCACACGATCATCTCCACAAAAAAAGAAAACAGCACCAATCGAATGCCGTTCTAATGTCTTATTTTATCGGGGGATGAAATCCAAATGGAAAGATCACTGACCGTTAAATTTTTGAGAGCATCGCTTATTTCAATTGTTAAAACTTATTAAATCAATGCTGCCATGCAAAGCTTAAATCGACATTCATCTTTGGAAAAATTCCTCAGAGGAAATTCGCTTCTTTATATATTGGCAGTCTGTCCCCATTATACTGGTTATAAAAGACAACGTACAACGAAAGCTTTGATTTATTTTTTATTCAAAAAGGATAAACAAAATAAACAATCTTCATTTTGACGAGGGCTTCCAAAGTGGACGTTGCAAATATGAAAACCTTCGTGATAAAGTCGGGCAAGGTTATCGTACCCTTCCCCGATATCCATTGTTTTGGGAGAAAAACGGCTGTTTTTTTCAGACGATGCGGTTTGTTCACCAGAGTTCTCCATTTGCTCCAGTCTCCGGCGCAAATGTTCATTTTCCAGTTTAAGGGAATTGTTTTCCTCCAATAACTCTGCCAGTTTTTGTTTCAATTCCCCCAGTTGTTGATATAAATTTCCGATTTGAATTTCCATATGGCTGACTGAATCAAAGAACTCTTTTTTATCCACTGGTTCCACCTCAATTACTCTGTGGCTTGCGATGAAAAGGCACCTTCATTAAAAATTTCTTCCAAAGTAAACTCCAACACCCGATCGTGTTCAGCCAGCTCTACTTGAAGCACCCGTTCCAAAATGTTTAGTCCCACTACTTTGCCGACTCCACGTGGCGTCTTAATAACTTCCCCCAAGTCAGGGAGTTCTTCTTTCGCCGTTTCGTACTCATCATTTTCATATTTTAGGCAGCACATCAACCGTCCGCACAAACCGGAAATTTTTGTTGGATTTAAAGAAAGATTTTGATCTTTTGCCATTTTAATGGACACCGGTTCAAAATCTCCTAAAAATGTGGAACAGCAAAGCATTCTTCCACACGGTCCGATCCCGCCCAGCATTTTGGCCTCGTCCCGAACTCCAATTTGCCGAAGCTCGATTCTCGTCCGGAACACTGCCGCTAAATCTTTTACTAGTTCACGAAAGTCCACTCTGCCGTCAGCCGTAAAATAAAAAATCACTTTATTGCGGTCAAACGTATATTCTACATCGACCAGCTTCATTTCCAGCTGATGATCCATAATTTTTTCATTACAAATATGGTACGCTTCCTGGGCAGCTTTTTTATTTTCTTCCACAATATGATGATCCTTTTCATCCGCCGGCCGAATGACTTTTTTTAACGGCAGAACAACGTCATTTTCATCCACCGTTTTGCGGCCTACTACCACATGGCCATATTCGATCCCTCTAACCGTCTCTACAATAACCGGGTCTCCTTTTTCAATCGAAAAATCGCCCGGATCAAAATAATATATTTTGCCCGCTTTTTTAAATCGGACACCTACTACATCATACAAAGGTGAACCCTCCCTGTAATTTTAGCACAAGCTGTTCCATTAACAGCTGAGAATTCATATTGGCTTGCAGCTTGCGCTTCGCCTCAAAAATGGCTTCCATACATTCCGTAAGACGCTTGATCGATAGTTGAAGGGACCTGCTTTCAAAATGTGCACGTTGATCAGGATAGGCTAAATGGTCACTTTTGCCTATTTGGATGGATAATAAATCTCTATATATAAGGAGCAATAAATCCAAGGCTCTTTCTATCTGCTGTTTATCTTTAAAATGTTGATGAAACTCTTCTTGAAGTTTGATCATGGCTTCTAGAGGTTGTTTATTAAGCGCTTCATATAATTTTAACACTATTTTACGCGCTTGCGCAAACCACTCATCTGCGCTCAACTCCAGCGCATCTTGAAGGTTATTCGTAAGACGAGCGGCTAAAGCAGCCATATTGGCACCTACCTGCTCTTCCCTCAGACGAGTTTCAAGATAATCAACCGGCAACGGTTTAAACGTAATCGTTTGACAGCGAGATATAATGGTTGGAAGTACTCGATGATACTGTTCAGTCAACAAAATGGCAGTTGTTCCTGGATGAGGTTCTTCCAAAAATTTCAATAAACTGTTCGCGGCACTTGTCGTCATTCGATCTGCATGTTCGATTATATAAATCTTGCGTTTTGATTCTACCGCCGTTTTGGCAAATTCCCTTTGCAGTGCTTCAATTTGCTGTTTCTTAATCGATAAACTGTCCGTTTCTGTTTCAATCAAATGAAAATCAGGATGGTTGCCATTTTCAATTCTGCGGCAATGGCTGCATTGTCCGCAAGGCGTATAATCAGGAAGAGGCTGTTCACATAATAGGCTTTTGGCCAAAAATAGGGCAGCTTGTTTTTTGCCGGTCCCTTTTTCTCCTTCAAAAAGGTAAGCGTGGGCTATGCGTTCTTTTTTCAAACTATTGTGCAGCATATTGGCTGCCTGTGGCTGTATGTTTTTCCACTCATCCCAATTTTTTAACAACACTAATCCCTTCCTACGCATATAAATTGATAAGCAAGCCTTTAATTTCCCCTATTTTGCCCAAAATATCAATCGTCAACTTTTCTTTATTCACTAGATCCTCGGCCAATTCCACTAATTTTTCATCTATCGTCTTGACTACTTTCAGCTGCCTGCCTTCGCCGTATAAGTTCCAGGAATGGGAACTGCTCAACTCCATTCCATAATCGACTGTTTCCTTTATAAATTTTTTAATTAACGTTTTATATTTTACTAAATCTTGAAGATTTCTGGATTTAGCCAACCGTTCTCCAGCTTCATCAATATTGGCCATTAGCTGTTTGAGCTGCTCATCTTTTAATTTTTGATCATATTGTTGTACCAGATTTGAAAACTGGCCATGAACAGCTGGTGTTCTCTTTATGTCTCCTCGAAAATTTTCCGCTCCGATCCGAAGATCTTGGTTTATTTTCATCCTGTACAACCTCCGTTCAAATTGATGAAACTCATCTGCCGAAAAGGATATAACAGGAAAGCGCAATTAATGAATGGCTTTTCCAATTTTCATCAGCTAAAGCAAGTTTCATCAAGAGGCCTCTTTAAAAAGCATTTTCTTTTATTATACCAAGATTGATCATGCTTGTAGAATAAACGAACAGAGAGAAAAGATACAAACGCGGAGAAAGGGGTGCGCTTGCTGGAAAAGCAGAAAATCTTTGAAAACCAAACCGTATTGGAACGACCGAAAGGGACCAACATACCGTGTTAGGCCGCCTTTCCGTTCCATTGAACTTTTGAGTATGAAGAATCAGCAAGAAACGCTGGAAATTTTGAGAAATGTGGGGGGAGATTCTCAACGATTGAGGAGAAACTTCAGAACCGTTTTCCAGCTGTCTTCAAACACTGATTCAATTGGCTGTTCAGCATTAATTTTGACCATTCTTTCCGGAAACTGATCAAGCAACTGCCAATATCCTTTTCTCACTCTCTGATGGAAATCGAGCGTTTCAAGATCAAGCCGATTCACTTCTCTTCCTTTATTCTGTTGAATTCGGCGCAAACCAATTTCAGGAGAAATGTCGAAGTATAGCGTTAAATGGGGCATGGCATCATCTACGGCAAATTCATTGATTTTATATACTTCCTCTACGCCAAGCCCTCTGGCATACCCTTGATAGGCAAGAGAACTGTCAATAAATCGATCGCATACTACAATGGTTCCTGCTTCCAGCGCTGGAATCACCTTCTCTACCAAGTGCTGACGTCTGGCCGCTGCATAAAGAAGCGCTTCTGTACGGCCATCCATTGCAGTATTTTGGCTATTTAAAAGAATTTGTCGAATTTGTTCAGAAATGGAAATGCCTCCTGGCTCTCTTGTGTACATAGCCTGGTAGCCTTCTCGTTTTAAATTTTCTACGATCCTTTGGGCGATCGTCGTTTTTCCGGCGCCTTCAGGACCTTCCACCGTAATAAAAATACCATTATTTATCATCTTTCGAACCTCCGGATTCTTATGCCTCCAAACACGTACTTAAGTATACCTGATCGAACTGGAAAACTGGAAGGAATCGTACCGCATTTATTTTTCCAGTTGATCCAACCATAACGATCTCAATAGTGGGATGAATCACGCTTTTCAAAGGGCTTCATGATGTTTATTTATAAAAAACAAAAGCTTCTCTACAGGAACTCTAATTTTGTAGACGAAGCTTTTTCAATATAAATATCGTCCTTTCTATTCTACTGGTTTTCATATGTTAGGAAAATAGCAAAAGATAAGGTAAACCGAAAAGAAATTTAGCTTTCACTAAGAAAAGGATTTGCCGCCGTGTTTTCGCACTAATATACAGCGATGAATCCCTCATTCAGCTGATGATCTCCTTGTATATGAGCACCTCTTGCTACTAATTCTTCAATAAAATCGATTTTTTCCTTCGTCACTCTTTCTCCCATCATTAAGAGCGGTATCCCCGGTGGATAAGGAATGATCATGGCGGCGGATATGCTTCCTTCCGCTTCGGAAAGCTTTACCCACCTCTTATCTTTTTCCCTCCAATTTTCGAAAGAAACGGGAACAGATGATACTTTAGAATGGGAAAGTGCCGGCAACTCCACAGGTCGTACATTTCGTTCTGTTATTGTCACTCTGGCGATTGCTTCTTTTGCTTGCTGATAAAAAATACGATTTCCTTCCTTTAGTAATGGCAGCGTAAAAAGAACTTGATAAGGATCGGCCAGTTCAGGAAAAACTCCTGCCGTTTCAATATCCTTTTTCAGCTGAAAACCATCGCTGTTTGGACTCCGCACTATTAGCTTCAATGGATCATAAGGGAACTCAGACACTGCTACTTGCAAGTCCTTTTCTTTTTGAAGCCATTCCACAAAACGCTCTCTTTCCTCCAACGTAAAAGCCACATCTTCTTCCTTTATCAATGCTAAATACTGTCTGGCAGCATCTAAGGAAGCCATAATCGGATAAGAGGGACTGCTCGATTGAAAAAGCGATAAGTAGAATTCCACTTTTTCTAACGAAGGTCTCTCCGTGCCGACATGAAAAAAAGAACCCATTGTCATCGCCGGAAGCATTTTATGCGCCGATTGAACGACCATATCTGCTCCCATACTCAAAGCCGATGGAGGAAATGGATCCCCGAGAACGAGATGAGGCCCGTGAGCTTCATCGACCAATACGATACAATCCTTTTGATGGGCATAATCGATCAGTTCCTTGATCGGGTAAGATACGCCGTAATAGCTAGGATAGATAAGAATCAGTCCTTTGGCATTTGGAAACCGCTCCAATGCAAGCTTCAATGTATCCAAAGAAACACCTGCAGGGCTTTTTGTTTTTTCATCATATTCCGGCTCCAGGAAAACAGGGCGAATGTTGGCCAGCATCAATCCGTGGATGATGGATTTATGGCAGTTTCTTTGCACCAATACAATATCCTCTTTCTGAAAAGAACTGGCAATCATGGCAAGGTTGCCGGCGGTGCTTCCGTTTACTAAAAAATAGCTTTTCTTAGAACCGTATAGTTTGGTTAAAAGAGTCTGAGCCTCCAGGATCGCTCCTTCGGGAGAATGAAAATCGTCAAGGCCGGTAATTTCGGTAGCATCATAAGATAAAATCGTCCGAAAATCGTCTGGAATCTCTCCTATTACTGTTCCAAATTTATGACCGGGTACATGAAAAGAAACAGGCCGTTTTTGTTGATGTTTGATTAACGCATCCATAATAGGCATTTTATCTTGTTCCATCTTGTCTTTTTGTCCTTTCTTGTTTTCTACTCATCATTATACAAAAAGACCCCGTGCAAAAAATCAACCACGGGAATCCGAAATATTTGAAATAATCCATCTTAAAATAGCAAATTGGTATATCGACCGTTCCACTCTATTGGACTAGCCGGCGATAGAAAGAACACTTGCTGCTGAAAAATTGATTCCAATCCTCATACTCTAAACAGAATGTTATTTTCAATGAAAATAGCAACATAACGGTACTTATGAATAGACATTGGATGATTTTATTTTTTTTAATTTTTGTACATAGTAGGAGTAATCCGAATGTGTCGTTTCAATAGAAGTCATCTTTTTTTCGCAATCCGTACAAATAAAAGACTCCAATACATGAATGCCTTCCGTTTTTTGATTTTCGCAAATGATACAAATCTCCCCGCTGTCTCTCTGATTCTTCATTTCATCTACCTCCCCTTCTCTATCATTCTGCCCATTTTCTCCCTTTTTATACGAAAATAGAATATATTTCCTTGTGGATCACTTTCGCATTATGCAATCGTTCTGATAAAGCATATCTAGCGATGGTCTTTTTTATAGTGAAAGGAACTGGGCGACCAAGGGTCATCATTTTTTCAAACCTTAGCGTTTTAATCCAAAGAATCGCGCCGCTTCCATTTGCTTTTTTGGGACAGATTTAACGGATTTCCGAAAGAAGTCTCCCATCCTCAAGGAATGTGCAGGGCGTAGCCCAATGAGTAGGTGGGAGATGAATTTCGGTTGGCTTTAGCCAAAGGTTTTGATATAATCAGTCTTATATATAAAAAAGGATTGATATATCAATGAAATTGGATAGTAATAATCATTCAGTGTTCCTATTACATTATCATCTTGTATTAGTTGTAAAGTATCGCAGAGAAGTGTTCACCGATAAAATATCTGATTTTGCAAAAGATATGTTCATTGAGATCGGAAAAAAATACAACATTACTTTGACAGAGTGGAATCATGATAAGGATCATATCCACATCCTATTCAAAGCACATCCTAATTCTGAATTATCGAAGTTCATCAATACGTATAAGAGTGCAAGTTCTCGACTGATAAAGAAAAACTTTCCTCATATCCGAAAAAGACTATGGAAAGAGATGTTTTGGTCAAGAAGCTTTTGCCTGCTTACAACAGGCGGTGCACCAATAGAAGTCATAAAAAAATACATTGAAAATCAAGGTCAGAAGTGAGGTGATTTGATATGGCCAAACAAAACAAAGCCTTCAAATTTCGTTTGTATCCGAATAAAGAACAGAAAATCCAATTAGCCAAAACATTTGGTTGTGTTCGCTTTGTCTACAATAAGATGCTGGAAGAACGTAAGGAAACGTATGAGAAATTCAAAAACGATAAAGAAACGCTTAAACAACAAGCATTCCCGACACCAGCGAAATACAAAGATGAATTTCCATTCCTAAAAGAAGTGGATTCTTTAGCTTTAGCAAACGCACAGATCAATTTGCAAAATGCTTATAAGAACTTTTTTGAAGGTCGTGCGGAGTTTCCTAAATTCAAAAGCAAGAAAAATAAACAATCTTACACAACCAATATGGTCAACGGCAATATTAAGCTAGAAAATGGTCATATCAAACTACCAAAAATCAAAAAGCCAATGAAAATGAACCGACATAGAGAAATACCTGCTGATTATAAAATCAAATCTTGTACTATTTCTAAAACAAAGACAGGTAAATATTATATTTCGATTTTGACAGAATACGAGAAAGATATTCAGTCAGTAAAGATTCAAAAAGTAGTTGGCTTAGATTTTGCTATGGACGGTCTATATGTCGAGAGTGAACAGGGTGAGAAAGCCAATTACCCACGGTACTATCGACAAGCATTAGACAAACTGGCAAAAGCACAACGAATTCTTTCTCGCAGAAAAAAAGGTTCTGCACGTTGGGAAAAACAACGTTTGAAAGTAGCAAAGTTACAAGAGAAAATTGCCAATCAACGCAAGAATTTTCTTCACCATAAATCAAAAGAATTAGCATCAACCTATGACGCAGTTATCATTGAGGACTTAGACATGAAAGGAATGTCTCAAGCCCTCAATTTTGGAAAAAGTGTTCATGATAATGGCTGGGGTATGTTCACTACTTTCTTAGAATACAAGCTAAAAGAACAAGGGAAACAACTTGTAAAAATCGATAAGTGGTTCCCTTCTACTAAGAAATGTTCTTGTTGTGGCAAGGAAAAAGAAATGCCATTATCTAAACGTGTATATGAATGTTCTTGCGGTTTTGTATTAGATCGTGATCACAATTCAGCAATCAATATCAAAAATGAAGGATTACGCATATTAGCATAAAGAATAATAACTTTCGGAACGAGAGGGTAAGCTCGGTCAATTTCTTATCGTTAGATAGGATTACCCGAGAAGCCCCCACTTCAAGCGACCCACAAGGGTGGTAAGTGGAGGGTAGTTCACGAGAACAGCTTTTATTTCTAACAATACCTTTATAGAAAAGCGTTCAAGAAAAAAGAGACTTTGATCTTCTAAGAAAGATTGTTTTGACGAAAGATCACTAATTAGACGAAGTAGATTTTTTCAGAAATGATGTCCCTTTCATTCATTAAAATAAGAAAAGAATCTTAACAGCCATCCGTTAAAGCACACCATAACAAGCCAAAACTGAATATCGCTTCTTTCAAACAAAAAAGGACTTGTTGAACAGATCCCTGTTCAACAAGTCCTTCTCTTTTGCCTGGCAGCGTCCTACTCTCGCAAGGGGAATCCCCTCACTACCATCGGCGCTGAAGAGCTTAACTTCCGTGTTCGGGATGGGAACGGGTGTGACCTCTTCGCCATCGCCACCAGACGTTCAAGACAGGTAATATTGTAACATAAATTATGAAGATTGCAATAACAAATGGATATTTAGGAAAAAATTATTCCTTCAAAACTAGATAGAAGAAGCAGTATACACCGATCTCGCTCTTTCATTTGGTTAAGTCCTCGATCGATTAGTATCCGTCAGCTCCACGTGTCACCACGCTTCCACCTCGGACCTATCTACCTGATCATCTTTCAGGGATCTTACTTTCCGAAGAAATGGGAAATCTCATCTTGAGGGGGGCTTCATGCTTAGATGCTTTCAGCACTTATCCCTTCCGCACATAGCTACCCAGCGATGCCTCTGGCGAGACAACTGGTACACCAGCGGTGCGTCCATCCCGGTCCTCTCGTACTAAGGACAGCTCCTCTCAAATTTCCTGCGCCCGCGACGGATAGGGACCGAACTGTCTCACGACGTTCTGAACCCAGCTCGCGTACCGCTTTAATGGGCGAACAGCCCAACCCTTGGGACCGACTACAGCCCCAGGATGCGATGAGCCGACATCGAGGTGCCAAACCTCCCCGTCGATGTGGACTCTTGGGGGAGATAAGCCTGTTATCCCCGGGGTAGCTTTTATCCGTTGAGCGATGGCCCTTCCATACGGAACCACCGGATCACTAAGCCCGACTTTCGTCCCTGCTCGACTTGTAGGTCTCGCAGTCAAGCTCCCTTCTGCCTTTGCACTCTGCGAATGATTTCCAACCATTCTGAGGGAACCTTTGGGCGCCTCCGTTACCTTTTAGGAGGCGACCGCCCCAGTCAAACTGCCCACCTGACACTGTCTCCCACCCCGATCAGGGGTGCGGGTTAGAATTTCAGTACAGCCAGGGTAGTATCCCACCGGCGCCTCCACCGAAGCTGGCGCTCCGGTTTCTAAGGCTCCTACCTATCCTGTACAAGCTGTACCAAAATTCAATATCAGGCTGCAGTAAAGCTCCACGGGGTCTTTCCGTCCTGTCGCGGGTAACCTGCATCTTCACAGGTACTATAATTTCACCGAGTCTCTCGTTGAGACAGTGCCCAGATCGTTACGCCTTTCGTGCGGGTCAGAACTTACCTGACAAGGAATTTCGCTACCTTAGGACCGTTATAGTTACGGCCGCCGTTTACTGGGGCTTCGGTTCGCACCTTCAAGCAAAGCTTTAAGCGCTCCCCTTAACCTTCCAGCACCGGGCAGGCGTCAGCCCCTATACTTCGCCTTACGGCTTCGCAGAGACCTGTGTTTTTGCTAAACAGTCGCCTGGGCCTATTCACTGCGGCTTCTCGGGGCTATGCACCCCAAAAAGCACCCCTTCTCCCGAAGTTACGGGGTCATTTTGCCGAGTTCCTTAACGAGAGTTCTCTCGCACACCTTAGGATTCTCTCCTCGCCTACCTGTGTCGGTTTGCGGTACGGGCACCTTTTTCCTCGCTAGAGGCTTTTCTTGGCAGTGTGGAATCAGGAACTTCGGTACTATAATTCCCTCGCCGTCACAGCTTGAGGTTAGTGGCAACGGGATTTGCCTCGCTGCCCCTCTCACTGCTTGGACGCACATCCAACAGTGCGCTTACCCTATCCTCCTGCGTCCCCCCATCGCTCAAACGGAAAAGAGGTGGTACAGGAATATCAACCTGTTGTCCATCGCCTACGCCTGTCGGCCTCGGCTTAGGTCCCGACTAACCCTGAGAGGACGAGCCTTCCTCAGGAAACCTTAGGCATTCGGTGGAAGGGATTCTCACCCTTCTTTCGCTACTCATACCGGCATTCTCACTTCTAAGCGCTCCACCAGTCCTTCCGGTCTGGCTTCTCTGCCCTTAGAACGCTCTCCTACCGCGGACACCCGAAGGTGTCCACCCGCAGCTTCGGTGATACGTTTAGCCCCGGTACATTTTCGGCGCAGAATCACTCGACCAGTGAGCTATTACGCACTCTTTAAATGGTGGCTGCTTCTAAGCCAACATCCTGGTTGTCTAAGCAATTCCACATCCTTTTCCACTTAACGTATACTTTGGGACCTTAGCTGGCGGTCTGGGCTGTTTCCCTTTTGACCACGGATCTTATCACTCGCAGTCTGACTCCCAAGGATAAGTCACTGGCATTCGGAGTTTGTCTGAATTCGGTAACCCGATGAGGGCCCCTAGTCCAAACAGTGCTCTACCTCCAAGACTCTTCCCTTGAGGCTAGCCCTAAAGCTATTTCGGAGAGAACCAGCTATCTCCAAGTTCGATTGGAATTTCACCCCTACCCACACCTCATCCCCGCACTTTTCAACGTGCGTGGGTTCGGGCCTCCAGTAAGTGTTACCTCACCTTCACCCTGGACATGGGTAGATCACCTGGTTTCGGGTCTGCGACCCCATACTCATGCGCCCTGTTCAGACTCGCTTTCGCTGCGGCTCCGTCTTTCCGACTTAACCTCGCATGAGATCGCAACTCGCCGGTTCATTCTACAAAAGGCACGCCATCACCCATAAACGGGCTCTGACTACTTGTAGGCACACGGTTTCAGGTTCTCTTTCACTCCCCTCCCGGGGTGCTTTTCACCTTTCCCTCACGGTACTGGTTCACTATCGGTCACTAGGGAGTATTTAGCCTTGGGAGATGGTCCTCCCAGCTTCCGACGGGATTCCTCGTGTCCCGCCGTACTCAGGATCCACCAGGGAGGGAACGAAGTTTCGACTACAGGGTTGTTACCTTCTCTGACGGGCCTTTCCAGACCTCTTCGTCTACCTCGTTCCTTTGTGACTCCACCATTGGTGTCCTACAACCCCAGAAGGCAAGCCTTCTGGTTTGGGCTGTTCCCGTTTCGCTCGCCGCTACTCAGGGAATCGCTGTTGCTTTCTCTTCCTCCGGGTACTTAGATGTTTCAGTTCCCCGGGTTGCCTTCCTTACCCTATGGATTCAGGCAAGGATGCTGCCCCATTACGGGCAGCGGGTTTCCCCATTCGGAAATCTCCGGATCAACGCTTACGTACAGCTCCCCGGAGCTTTTCGGAGTTAGTCCCGTCCTTCATCGGCTCCTAGTGCCAAGGCATCCACCGTGCGCCCTTTCTAACTTAACCATGTTGGTTTTATCCTAGATGGCGATACTCGGTTTATGCTGCTTCTTTCTTCTATCTAGTTTTCAAGGAACAATCAGACTTGGTGGAGCCTAGCGGGATCGAACCGCTGACCTCCTGCGTGCAAAGCAGGCGCTCTCCCAGCTGAGCTAAGGCCCCTTCATTTCTATTGGGTTTTCACATGGTGGGCCTGAATGGACTTGAACCATCGACCTCACGCTTATCAGGCGTGCGCTCTAACCAGCTGAGCTACAGGCCCCCACCAGGAAGGATTGATCCTTCAAAACTGAACAAAACGAAAGCGCTCCTTCATATATCCTTAGAAAGGAGGTGATCCAGCCGCACCTTCCGATACGGCTACCTTGTTACGACTTCACCCCAATCATCTGCCCCACCTTCGGCGGCTGGCTCCCGTAAGGGTTACCTCACCGACTTCGGGTGTTGCAAACTCTCGTGGTGTGACGGGCGGTGTGTACAAGGCCCGGGAACGTATTCACCGCGGCATGCTGATCCGCGATTACTAGCGATTCCGGCTTCATGCAGGCGAGTTGCAGCCTGCAATCCGAACTGAGAATGGTTTTTTGGGATTGGCTCCACCTCGCGGTTTCGCGACCCTTTGTACCATCCATTGTAGCACGTGTGTAGCCCAGGTCATAAGGGGCATGATGATTTGACGTCATCCCCACCTTCCTCCGGTTTGTCACCGGCAGTCACCTTAGAGTGCCCAACTGAATGCTGGCAACTAAGGTCAAGGGTTGCGCTCGTTGCGGGACTTAACCCAACATCTCACGACACGAGCTGACGACAACCATGCACCACCTGTCACTCCGTCCCCCGAAGGGGAACCCTCTATCTCTAGAGGTAGCGAAGGATGTCAAGACCTGGTAAGGTTCTTCGCGTTGCTTCGAATTAAACCACATGCTCCACCGCTTGTGCGGGCCCCCGTCAATTCCTTTGAGTTTCAGCCTTGCGGCCGTACTCCCCAGGCGGAGTGCTTAATGCGTTAGCTGCAGCACTAAAGGGTGGAAGCCCTCTAACACTTAGCACTCATCGTTTACGGCGTGGACTACCAGGGTATCTAATCCTGTTCGCTCCCCACGCTTTCGCGCCTCAGCGTCAGTTACAGACCAGAGAGCCGCCTTCGCCACTGGTGTTCCTCCACATCTCTACGCATTTCACCGCTACACGTGGAATTCCGCTCTCCTCTTCTGCACTCAAGTCTCCCAGTTTCCAATGACCCTCCACGGTTGAGCCGTGGGCTTTCACATCAGACTTAAGAGACCGCCTGCGCGCGCTTTACGCCCAATAATTCCGGACAACGCTTGCCACCTACGTATTACCGCGGCTGCTGGCACGTAGTTAGCCGTGGCTTTCTGGTCAGGTACCGTCAAGGTACCGCCCTGTTCGAACGGTACTTGTTCTTCCCTGACAACAGAGCTTTACGATCCGAAGACCTTCTTCGCTCACGCGGCGTTGCTCCGTCAGACTTTCGTCCATTGCGGAAGATTCCCTACTGCTGCCTCCCGTAGGAGTCTGGGCCGTGTCTCAGTCCCAGTGTGGCCGATCACCCTCTCAGGTCGGCTACGCATCGTCGCCTTGGTGAGCCGTTACCTCACCAACTAGCTAATGCGCCGCGGGCCCATCTGCAAGCGGCAGCTTGCGCCGCCTTTCAACCTTCCTTCATGCGAAGAAAGATATTATCCGGTATTAGCCCCGGTTTCCCGGAGTTATCCCCGTCTTGCAGGCAGGTTGCCCACGTGTTACTCACCCGTCCGCCGCTAACTTTCAAAAAGCAAGCTTCTTGAAAGTCCGCTCGACTTGCATGTATTAGGCACGCCGCCAGCGTTCGTCCTGAGCCAGGATCAAACTCTCCAAAAAGAAATTTGACTTGGCTTGTTTCTATTGAAACATTGGTTTACGCTTCGTTTTGTTCAGTTTTCAAAGATCAATTTCCTGTCAACTTTTAAATAATATCACAAATCTAAGTTTATGTCTACTGTTTTTTCTTTTTTGTAAGAACTAACAGCGACGAGATATATACTATCACCATTAAATATAGCTGTCAATACTAATACGACATTTTTTTTAAAAAAGTGTAAAGAAAATTATTCGGTCAAATATGGTAATATCATCATTTTACTTAAGTTACATCTCTTAATAACGAAAACAAAGAGAATGAAATCTAGTTTCACAAATCCATTCGATCATATCCAAAAGATTTTTCAAAAGCATTTTGCCTTCACTTTGAACACGAAGCCGTGTAACAAAAAGATAATCGTAAAAAACAATTGGGATAAGCAAGATGAAGAAGCAAATCGGCGCCACCCGCATAGCAGGTGGTTTATTGTTTCGCACGCTATCGCGAGCTCAACTTACTAAAGTCATAACAAAACAGAGTCGCCCTTGTTGGACGTCTCTGTCTGGTTCAACATACTTTTCAAAAACATTTAAAGAGATTCCAAATAAATGATGATTTCCATTACGAAAATATCTCAAATTCCAACATACCCGCCCGTGCAAACAGCTCAGCTGAAAAGCGGGTATCGATTCAATCATCGTACAAACATTACGAAAGAATCCATAACTGAATGGCGGCAAGGGCACAAACTCCCGGAATTCCCAAAAGACCGGCTATAAAAGAAGTTGCTAGGTTAATAGGGACATGCAAACTATACTGGTTGCCGAACAAATTCAGAAGAAATAAGAATAGAGCACCGATGGCCCCCTTTATAACAATGTTGCCTAAAAATTTTAACGGTTTGACATTTGCTTTAAAAGCAATCCACAACAAAAGCAAGATCGCCAATATCCCCAATGAATAAGCAAATTCCAAAAAAGCCCCTCCAATCTCATAAGTTTGTCCACTTAGGAGATCTTATGAAACAGGCTATCTTTTTATGATAATTTTTCTTTTTTTAGCTTCTCGATAGAGAAAAAAATATTTGGCTTCAGCGATTTTCTTTCGCGTGATCAAATCGAGGCTTTGCTCCATGCTTAGTTTTAAAAAATTGCTTTGCTGCAGCCATTCTTGCCGCGCCGCTTCCATCTGTTCAATGAGTTTGTTGTCAAATTCCGCTTTTAATTTATGTTTCTTTCGAATCAGCACTTACCTTCACCGCCTATATCTCTCTTCTTCCTTCCAGTGCTTTCGACAACGTTACTTCATCCGCATACTCCAAGTCTCCTCCAACCGGAAGTCCGTGAGCGATTCTCGTTACTTTGATACCGGTCGGTTTTAGAAGACGAGAAATATACATTGCCGTTGCTTCTCCTTCGATATTGGGGTTGGTGGCAAGAATCACTTCTTGAACCGTTTCATCTTGCAGCCTTTTTAGCAAACTAGGAATATTGATATCTTCCGGTCCGATGCCATCCATAGGAGAAATAGCCCCGTGAAGTACATGATACAATCCGTTATATTCTTTCATTTTCTCCATGGCAATCACGTCTTTTGGATCTTGGACAACGCTGATTACGCTTCGGTCTCTTCTTTCATCCTGACAAATATAACACGGATCCTGATCCGTGATGTGCCCACAGATGGAACAATATCCAAGATTTCGTTTCGCGTCGACAAGCGCTTTGGCAAAATCCAATACTTCATTTTCCTTCATGTCGAGAACAAAAAATGCCAGTCGGGCGGCAGTTTTCGGCCCGATTCCTGGCAGTTTCATAAAACTATCGATGAGTTTTGTAATCGGTTCTGGATAATGCATAATTTCCTCCTAGAACAACCCTGGGATGTTTAACCCTTTTGTAAATTGCCCCATTGTTTCATTCGTCAATTCATCTACTTTCTTGAGTGCGTCATTTGTAGCAGCAAGCACTAAATCTTGCAGCATTTCAACATCTTCCGGATCCACTACTTCTTCTTTTATGATTACGTCCAGCACTTCTTTATGGCCAGAAACAACCACTTTTACCATGCCGCCGCCTGCCGTACCTTCTACTCTTTTTTCACCGAGTTCTTCTTGTGCTTGCTGCATCTTCTTTTGCATTTTTTGCATTTGCTTCATCATATTCTGCATATTGCCCATTCCACGCATCATTTTTATCATCCTCCATTTTTATCTGCTCCATGACCTGCTTTTAGAAAGACAATTATTCAATGAGCAGGAGCATTCCTATATCACTAAAAATAAGCTGACCAAAATACATATTTCTTAAAAAGACTAAGCCAGGATGTAATATACCATGAATATTAATCTTTAATCTCTAGCAAGTCTTCTCCCACAAGCTTCACTGCTTCGGCAATTAGAGGATCTTCCTCATTACGACTGCCGTCATCGGCGATGTTCTCCTTTTGTTGTCTGATAAAATTTTCGCGAATGATATGCCATTTTTCTTCCGGAATACCCACCGGCACATAGCGAACTCCCGTCAATTCCCCAAACACCGAAGAAATCGCTTCTACAAATTTTGCATTTTCCATCGCCATTTTACAATGAATGTCATATTTAAATTTTAATACAAACGAATCCGGCGAAGCAGCTACTGGTTCCGCATCGTTCAGTAATGCCGCCTGTGACCGCATTTGGCGTTGATTGAGAATTTCGAGCATTTCTCCCCACCGGCTTTTCAATAATTGCAAATCCTGTTTGGTCGCCTCTTTTAAAATATGCTCGATCTTCTTCACCGGCACTTTATAGTCATGGTGCGACCGTACTGGATTCTTTGGCGGTGTTTTCACAGGGGAAGTTTCTTCCGGAGAAAGTCCTCTGCTTCTCAATTCATGCAACTCTTGTTCTAGTGTTTCGATCCTGCTAAGCAGTTTCGACAAGTCCGGCTGAACTTGCGATGTGACTGGTTTTGTTTCCGCTTGAGACATTTTCACGAAAGCTACTTCCAAATATATTCTAGCATGATTCGTGAATTTCATTTCTTGTTGAGTTTGATTTAAAATCTCTATGCAATCATAGATGAAATCAGTCGGAAACTCTCGAGCCAAAGAAATAAATTCTTCATCAGCAGGGTGCTCTAAAGTATCTTCGAGCTGAGGGGCTGTTTTATATAAAAGGAGATCTCGAAAATAATGAATGAAATCTTCCGTAAATCTTGAAGGGTCTTTCCCTTTCATGAATAGACTTTTCAACCCTTCCATTGCTGATGCAATATCTTTTTCCAAAATAGCCCGCCCAAGATGATTCAATGTGCTATGTCCAACGGATCCGGTGACTACAAGGGCATCCTCTTCCGTCAACTTTTCATTGCTGAAGGAAATTGCCTGATCCAATAAACTTAAAGCATCCCTCATTCCACCTTCCGCTGCCCGAGCTATGATCCGCAGAGCATTTTCTTCGTACGAAACGCCAGACTCATCTGCGATCAGCTTCATTCTTTCCACAATCGCTTGGGTTGTAATACGCTTAAAATCAAATCTCTGACATCTTGAAATAATGGTCAGCGGAATTTTATGAGGCTCCGTTGTAGCTAAAATAAAAATAACATGTTTCGGCGGTTCTTCCAACGTTTTCAGCAAAGCATTGAAAGCGCCAATCGACAACATGTGAACTTCATCAATAATGTATACTTTAAAAGGAACCGCACTCGGCGCATATTTGACTTTATCTCGAATATCCCTAATATCATCCACTCCCGTATTGGAAGCGGCGTCAATTTCTATTACGTCCGGTATCGATCCATCCGTAATTCCTTTGCATGCGCTGCATTGATTACAAGGCTCCATAGTTGGTGCATGCTCACAATTGACGGCTTTTGCCAAAATTTTAGCCGCGCTCGTTTTTCCCGTTCCTCGCGGGCCCGTGAACAAATAAGCATGAGAAATTTTTTGTTGAAGGAGGGCATTTTGCAATGTCTTCGTCACATGTTCTTGGCCTACGACATCAGCAAAAGTTTGCGGACGCCAGACACGGTATAAAGCTTGATAACTCATGATTCCCCCTCCGTAAAGTTATGATTCCATTATCTGATCAGGCAGAAGAATCTCTCTTATCGATTGAAATGAAATTTCCAGCAAAAGAGTTCTATCATCTCCACTGATGATTAATGAACCTATCAGACATTTAGAGACAGTCAGCACCGCCAAACGATCATTTTTGCTTCGAATCCTTAATGCAGGAGTCTTACTGGCCCCAAATGAAAAAAACATAAATTTTCTGCCTGAGTATGTCTGATTGAGCCAACGAATCGCCACTACAATATACGATTTCCAAATAATAAAAGCTTCACTTTATTATAACCTATAGAAAAAACTTTTTACACCAATACAAAGAGACGATTAGGTAATCAAAAGCGAAAAAGCCCACCCCATGAAAGGATGGACTTTTTTTATTATGTATGAAACTGCCGTGCACCTTCCTTTGACCGACTCCCACAAGCGTTACTTAAGCAGTTAGCTCGGTTCAGGCACCCCTGCGGCACATGAGATGGTCCACTTAATGCTGCTTCCTTCCGGACCTGACATGGTTCGTGGATTCTCATTGCGCAGGACCCAAACGTCAACACCACTTGCTTAAGGCAGACCCTGCAGAATATCGACCGGGGGAAGGGATTCAGTCCCGCTAGAGCGGATTGCGGGTACAGGGCACCGCTACCTCCCCACCTAGCACGGCATAGTTGATACCATATTAAGCACCTTATTGGTGCATATATTAGTATACTAGGTCGACTATAAAAAAGCAACCGATGTTAAGATTTTCATCCTATCATTGATATTTTATATTTATCCCTTATTTTTCTTTTTTTCTTCTCTTAATTTTCGAAAAAAATCCGTCAATATTGCCCCGCACTCTTGTTCAAGCACTCCGGCGGTCACGTCGCATTGATGATTAAAGCGATCTTCCGTCAATAGATTCATCAGCGTGCCTGCGCAGCCTCCTTTTGGATCTTTAGCTCCGTATACCACACGTTCTATCCGTGACAATACAATCGCCCCGCTGCACATGGCACATGGTTCCAACGTAACATACAATGTCGCTCCCTCCAACCTCCAAGAGCCAACGTTTCTGCAAGCTTCTTGAATCGCTAACACCTCTGCATGGGCAACAGCATTTTGGGACGTTTCCCTTTTGTTATGAGCTTTGGCTATGACTTGATTGTTCATAACAATGACTGCGCCTATCGGAACCTCGCCGATTTCTTCCGCCTTTTTTGCTTCTTCGATCGCTATTTTCATAAAAAAAAGATCTTGTTCTTTCATGTGGAACAACTCCTCATATTCGTTTTCGAGGGACAATCATTTCGATCATAAACACTTTTCACCTTAAACAGGGAAAAATCCCATCCTCATAGAATACGAAAGGCAAAACCCAATAAGTGGCGCGGGGAAGAATCTTCTTTTCGCACAGAAAAATGAACATATGTACAGTCAATCATATTTTATATTGCACAGGAAAAGCGGATCCGAATGAATAGCCAAAACTTTCGAATATCTTGCTCGTCTCTGTCATAAACATTTACTAATGAATACATCTAGAGGGGGAATCGGACTGCAAATTCATGTGGTTAGACAAAATGAGACATTAACTAGCATTGCCCGAGAGTATAACATAAACGCAAATGCTATTGAAACGGCCAATCAATTGCCGAATCCCGATCATCTGGTAATCGGGCAAGCGATTGTCATTCCTACTTCTGGGAGCTTTTATACTGTTCGTAGGGGGGACAGCCTTTGGTCCATTTCCCGCAGATATGGCTTATCTCCTGAAGAACTTGCTCGCGTAAACGGAATTTCAGTAAACACAGTGCTAAGAGAAGGATTGCGCCTGTTTATCCCCCCATCGCGGAAACGAAATGCAGAATTTAACGCCTATGTTGAGCCTTTTGGAACCTCTGTATCGCCAGAACTCGAATCCAGCGCAAGAGAAGCCGCTCCTTATTTGACTTTTTTGTCTCCTTTTAGTTTTCGAGCAAAAAGGGATGGAACTTTGGACACGCCTCCCCTGGGCAATTTGGCGGCCATTGCTTCACAATACCGCAATATTCTCGTGATGGTCATTACGAATCAAGAACAGGGCCAATTCAGTGCCGAGTTGGGTCAGATTTTGTTGAACGATCAACAAATTCAAAACCGCTTTCTCCAAAATATTATCTCCCTTGCCAACAGATACCACTTTCGAGACATCCACTTTGATTTTGAATACCTTCGCCCCGAAGATCGGGAAGCCTATAATCAATTTTTAAGAAAAGCAAAAGACCTCTTTTCTCGCCAAGGATGGTTCATTTCCACTGCTCTTGCTCCAAAAACAAGTGCAGACCAAAAAGGGAGATGGTACGAAGGACACGACTATAAAGCCCACGGAGCCATCGTTGATTTTGTCGTCATTATGACATATGAATGGGGATACAGCGGCGGCCCTCCAATGGCCGTATCACCTATTGAACCTGTACGTCAAGTTCTTCAATATGCTGTTTCAGAAATTCCTTCGCAAAAAATTTTAATGGGGCAGAACTTGTACGGTTATGATTGGACTTTGCCGTTTGTACCGGGAAGAGATACGGCAAAAGCCATTAGCCCGCAGCAGGCTATTCTCTTGGCAGTGAAATACAACGCCGCCATTCAATATGACCAACAAGCTCAAGCCCCGTATATCGACTACATCGATGAACAAAATCGAAGGCATAAAGTATGGTTTGAAGACGCTCGTTCTATTCAAGCAAAATTTGATTTAGTGAAAGAACTCAATTTAAGAGGCATGAGCTATTGGAAACTAGGTCTTTCTTTCCCTCAAAATTGGCTGCTTCTAGCTGACAATTTCAATCCCGTCAAAAAATAAAAGCGTCATTGAAAGTGTGGCTGCCTGCATTCTTCGGTACAGATCAGCTGTGCCTCCAATAAAAGTCTAAACGGATGAAAGATTCTGTTTCAAGAGCAGGACAAAAAGACATAAAAAAATTCGCTACATAGTTGTAACGAATTTTGTACAATATCTCCAATATTATGCGCTTGTGAGTGATGGCGGAGGAGGAGGGATTCGAACCCCCGCGCGGTGTAACCCGCCTGTCGGTTTTCAAGACCGATCCCTTCAGCCAGACTTGGGTACTCCTCCATACGGACAAAAAATAATTTATCACAATCAATGAATAGTGTCAATAACCAAAAATATAAGAAGAAGGCAGAAGTTTTTTTCCTTCTGCCTATAAAGTTCCGATGACCCGTTGAAAGCATCTTTTCAATCAGGTCCCTTTCCTTTATTTTTCCGGGCGGATCGCTTCTTTTCCTCCCATATAAGGACGGAGTACTTCCGGAATGATCACACTTCCGTCCGCTTGCTGATAATTTTCTAAAATGGCTGCTACGGTACGTCCAATAGCCAAGCCAGATCCATTTAACGTATGGACATGTTCCGGCTTTGCATTTTTTTCTCTGCGGAAGCGGATATTCGCTCTTCTCGCTTGGAAGGCCTCAAAATTGCTGCAAGAAGAAATTTCGCGGAACGTATTGTAGCTTGGAAGCCATACTTCAATATCATATTTTTTAGCCGCTGTAAATCCTAAATCCGCCGTACACATGCTCATGACTCGATACGGAAGTCCTAAAAGCTGCAAAACTTTTTCTGCATGCCCTGTCAATTTTTCCAATTCTGCATAAGAATCTTCAGGTTTGACGATGCGGACAAGTTCGACTTTATTAAATTGGTGCTGACGGATTAATCCCCTCGTATCTCTTCCCGCCGAACCCGCTTCAGACCGGAAGCATGCACTGTATGCAGCAAATGCAATGGGCAGCTGGTCGCCATCCAAAATTTCATCCCGGAAGTAATTGGTGACAGGCACTTCAGCTGTAGGAATGAGGAAATAATCCTCTTTTTCAATTAAAAAGGCATCTTCTTCAAATTTCGGCAATTGTCCAGTACCTGTCATACTGGCGCGATTGACCATATAAGGAGGGAGAATCTCTTCGTATCCGTGCTCTTCCACATGAAGATCGAGCATAAAACTGATTAACGCTCGTTCCAGTCTGGCGCCTAACCCTCTATAAAACACAAACCGGCTTCCTGTCACTTTAGCCGCTCTTTCAAAATCTAAAATACCTAATTGATCAGCAAGATCCCAATGCGGTTTCGGTTCAAAATCAAAGGTTTTGATATCTCCCCACCTGCGGATTTCCACGTTGTCATCCTCAGAATCGCCAACCGGTACGCTTTCATGTGGAATATTCGGAATGGATAACAACAACTGCTGAAGTTCTTCTTCTACAGTTTTCAATTGATGGTCCAACTCTTTAATTTCGTCCCCGACTTCTCGCATCTCTTGAATCAAATGGTCAGCATTTTGCTTTTCTCGCTTCATTTGAGCAATTTGTTGGGACACATTATTTCTTTTGCTTTTCAATTGTTCGCTTTTCGTAAGAAGCTCTCTCCGCTTTTGATCTAGCGTTTCAAACTTTTCAAAATCAGATAAATCTTCTCCACGGTGCTGCAGACGTTCTTTTACTTCTTCAAAATGATTGCGTAAATACTTGATGTCTAACATTATCGCCACTTCCTTTCCAACGTTTTTATATCCATGAATTCGAACAATCAACTAGACGTTGAAGCTTCCAGGCTCAACCGGTTTCTCTGAATCCACAAAAAAACTCTCATCCCTGTATAAGGGACGAGAGTAACCCGCGTTGCCACCCTAATTGAAAGTTGCACACTTTCCACTTCATCTGGATAACGGCGAGAACCGGAAATGCCTACTCATTTTTTCAGCATTCCACTCCAGGATGGATTCACAAGCACCCCGGTTCGATTTCCACCGACCATCGACTCTCTATGCCAGGGATGTCCTGCTACTATTTCCTGTCATTGCTTTGATCTTCTTTAATTTTCAAGACCAATTTACTATAATTTTCGTTCTCTCGCAAGTTGTTTATACGCGAGCTTGTTTGGCTTCTTTTACCATGTTCAAAAAATACTTCGTAAACCGATAATCATCCGTTAATTCCGGGTGGAAAGAACATCCTAATAGATTGCCTTCCCGTGCCGCTACAATCCGATCTTCATGTTTTGCGAGCACTTCGACATTAGGGCCGACTTTCACAATATGCGGAGCACGAATAAATACTGCCGGGAAAGACTCGCCAACGTCTTTAATATCAAGTTCAGCTTCGAAGCTTTCCCGCTGTCTACCAAATGAATTTCGTTCCACCGTCACATCCATGAGTCCTAAGTGCGGTTGTTGATAACCGACAATTTCTTTCGCCAGTAAAATAAGGCCGGCACATGTTCCAAAAATCGGTTTTCCGCTATTGGCCAATTCTTTAATAGGTTCTAAAAATCCATAGCGGTCGATCAGCCGTCTCATTGTAGTGCTTTCTCCCCCAGGAAGAATCAGCCCGTCCAAATCTTTCAACTGATCGACTTTTTTAATTTCAAACGCTTCTTCGCCGCATGCTTCGACAGATCGAATATGTTCACGAACAGCACCTTGAAGTCCTAGTACTCCAATTTTCATGTTGTTTAACCCCTTACCAACCGCGCTCTTGCATCCGGTTTTCCGGAGAAAGCGTGGAGATTTCCATTCCTTTCATCGGAATTCCTAAATTCTTCGATAATTCTGCAATTAATTCATAATCTTGGTAGTGAGTCGTTGCTTCTACAATCGCTTTTGCAAATCTTTCCGGATTTTCAGATTTAAAGATACCAGAACCGACAAATACTCCGTCCGCTCCCAATTCCATCATAAGCGCTGCATCAGCAGGTGTAGCAACCCCACCAGCCGCAAAGTTGACAACTGGAAGACGACCTTCTTTTTTAATTTGAAGCAATACTTCATAAGGAGCTCCTAATTTCTTAGCTTCCGTCATGAGCTCGTCTTCGCTCATATGAACTACTTTTCGAACTTGCGCGTTGACTTTGCGCATATGGCGAACTGCCTCCACAATATTTCCGGTACCAGGTTCTCCTTTTGTCCTTAACATAGACGCTCCTTCCCCAATACGACGGGCAGCTTCTCCAAGATCACGGCATCCGCATACAAATGGAACCGTAAATTCTTTTTTATTAATATGAAATTCCTCATCTGCCGGTGTCAATACTTCACTTTCATCGATATAGTCTACACCCATCGCTTCCAGCACACGAGCTTCCACAATATGACCAATTCTTGCTTTTGCCATGACTGGAATGCTAACAGCATTCATAACTTCTTCCACAACGCGCGGATCTGCCATTCTTGCTACTCCACCGGCTGCTCGGATATCAGCAGGGACTCTTTCCAATGCCATAACAGCCACTGCTCCTGCTGCTTCAGCAATTTTGGCCTGTTCAGCATTGACAACGTCCATAATGACTCCGCCTTTTTGCATTTCGGCCATTCCTCTTTTAACCCGATCTGTACCTGTACTCACTTGTAATTCCCCCTTCAGACAAGGACGTCTATATGATTATTTGTTAAAAATTTTGAAATATCCGGGTTTTCCGATATAATTGGAGGATCATATGATTCCCTTGAATTTAAATAAACAACAAAAAAAACCTCCTGTCAATACAAGGAGGTCAAAAACTATCAAAACCAGCTTTTAACTGTGGAAAACATTCCATCGAAAAGATCCCCAATACTTCGTAGTGAAAGGATGAACCAGTTCGCTTTATCCACCGCTTTTGCCGTTACAACCGGGATGCTAGCCTTTTTTTCTTCCTCTTTTGACAAGTATCCCAACGGATTGTTGGTTTCAGAATGGAAGGTTAAATAGCCGACTGTTTCACCTTTTTGAACAGGTGCTTTCAAAGCGCCGTTTTTATCAATCTTTGACCTATCCGGCGTGAAAGAAGCGGTATATTTTTTAGGTTCACCTTTTTTTACGAGGTCATAAAAAGGCTTGTTTGTATAAATGGTCACTTCTTTGTCTTTTCCTTTTTCAACCTTTATCGTTTCGTATCCTTTTAATTGTAATTTAGCCGGATAAATTTTTTGTCGAGAGAACTCATTAAACCCATAATCCAACAGTTTTTTCGTTTCGGTAAATCTGGCATTATAAGAACCTTTTCCACTTGGATCCTTTGCATTCATCACAACAGAAATAAGACGTACATTTCCTCGCTTGGCCGTACCTGCAAAACAATATCCAGCAAAATCGGTTGTCCCTGTTTTTAAACCATCCATTCCTTTGTAAGCAAAAACTAATCCCGGCAACATCCAGTTCCAATTTTCCATATTGATTTCATCGGCTGTTCCAGGACGAAATTTCTTTTTGGGAATGCTGGCTGTTTTTAACACTTCCGGATAATCTTTTATAAGTCGATAAGCTAATTTTGCAGTAGATCTTGCTGTCATCAAATTTTCATCGTTTGGCCCTGAATTTTTCGGATACATTCCTTTTAAATCTTTGTTGCTTAAACCGGTTGCATTCACAAATTTGCACTGCAAGCCAAGTTCTTTCGCTTTTTGGTTCATTAATTTCACAAAGTTTTCCTCGGAGCCAGCAATGGTTTCGGCGATAGCTATTGAAGCGGCATCGGCAGAATAAATTGCCATGGCTTCATATAATTCTCGTATTTTATACTTTTCTCCTAATCGCAGTGGGACATTTGAAAAATTTCTTTCCTGGGAAATTTTATAAACACGATCACTTACTCGATATTCCGTATCCCAGCTGACCTTTTTTTCTTTAATCGCTTCCAAAAGCAAGTATTCTGTCATCATTTTAGTCATACTTGCAATTCCCAACATTTTATCAGCATTTTTTTCGTATAAAATTTTCCCGGTATCTCCATCTATTAAAATCGCAGCTGCAGCGTTAATATTTGGAGTTTCTTCCGCTTGAGCTTGAACGGGAGATTGAAGTAAAACGGTCAATAGCAACAAGCTGACTAAACAGGCGATACTTTTGTAAACCTTCTTCTTTCTCACTCAATAGCCCTCCATCTTTATATGTACACCTTCGATATTTTATCATACTCTCAAGACAAAAAGTAGACAGAGGATCGGACTACTTTTTATTTTCGAAACGATCACAATGGGCCCATAGGCATGACTATATCCGTAGAATCTTTTTTCCTTTCAGCTTATTTGAAATGTATTAAGTAATCTGGTTCATTTCGTTTTACGGCAAGAATGAAAACTGATTTTATGATTTTTAAAACTTGAATTCTATTAGATTACTAAAGGACTCCCTTTCATTGTGACCTACTTTTAGACCAGAAAAAATAAACGGCGGCAGGGCTATTTCCCTACCGCCTCAAGATTTGTCATGTTGACATCAAAAACAGATTTCAATCATTAAGACAAAGAATAATTTGGGGCTTCTTTCGTAATTTGGACATCATGCGGATGGCTTTCTCTTAATCCAGCACCTGTCATCCGGATAAATTGAGCATTTTCTCTCAATTCTTCCAAATTTTTGGTGCCACAGTATCCCATGCCCGAACGGATTCCGCCAACCAGCTGATAAATCGTGTCAGCAAGCGGTCCTTTATAAGGAACACGACCTTCAATCCCTTCCGGAACTAATTTTTTGGCATCTTCTTGGAAATAACGGTCTTTTGAACCACTTTCCATCGCACCGATCGAACCCATTCCTCGATACACTTTAAAACGTCGTCCTTGATAAATTTCCGTTTCTCCAGGGCTTTCGGAAGTTCCAGCCAGCAAGCTTCCTAGCATAACAGCATGCCCTCCGGCAGCCAACGCCTTGACAATGTCTCCGGAATATTTGATTCCACCGTCCGCAATAATCGCTTTTCCGTATTTTCTTGCTTCCGTTGCACAATCATATATCGCTGTTATTTGCGGCACGCCTACTCCAGCCACAACGCGCGTCGTACAAATCGAACCAGGTCCGATCCCAACTTTCACAATGTCTGCCCCTGCTTCAATTAAAGCTCTTGTCGCTTCTGCAGTTGCAACGTTACCGGCAATAATATTGAGTGTCGGATAAGCGGCCCGTATTTCTTTCACGGTATTAATAACTCCTTGCGAATGGCCATGCGCGGTATCAATGACAATGACATCGACATTCGCCTTTACCAACATCTCCACACGTTTCTTCGTGTCTTTCGTAACACCTACAGCAGCACCCGCTAAAAGCCGTCCTTTCTTATCTTTCGCAGAGTTCGGAAACTCAATCACTTTTTCAATATCTTTAATCGTAATTAATCCTTTTAATACACCGTTCTCATCAATCAATGGCAGTTTTTCAATTTTATGCTTCTGAAGGATTTTTTCAGCTTCTTCTAATGTCGTCCCAACCGGAGCCGTTACTAAATTCTCTTTTGTCATCACTTCAGAAATCTTGATGGAATAATCTTGTACAAACCGTAAATCCCGGTTCGTAATAATGCCGACTAATTTTTGTTCTTGTTCATTGTTTACAATCGGGACCCCGGAAATTCTATACTTGCCCATCAAATGTTCAGCATCATACACTTGATGTTCAGGCGTTAAAAAGAAAGGATCCGTAATGACGCCGCTCTCTGACCGTTTCACCTTATCAACTTGCTCCGCCTGCTGTTCAATGCTCATATTTTTATGAATAATCCCCAATCCGCCTTGACGAGCCATGGCAATCGCCATTTCCGCTTCCGTTACGGTATCCATACCAGCGCTGATAATAGGAATATTTAACTTCAATGTTTCTGTTAAAGAAACACTTAAATCCACGTCTCTTGGCAATACATCCGACTTTGCAGGCATCAACAGAACATCGTCAAAAGTTAGTCCTTCTTTTACAAATTTGGTTTCCCACATTTTTTCTCGCCCTCCTAGTCCAAAATATTATTAGTAGGTTATCAATTGGATAAAATACTGTCAAGATATCCACAATAAGTTTGATTTTTCAAACATTTTGGGAGGCAGTTTATCATGATAAAGAACCATTTTGATCCATTCCAAATTTTAAATTATTTTCAGTCCGCTTCCACCTCTCAAAAATATCTATATCAATGCTATAAATCCTTAAATCGTGAACAAGCCACTTCCCTCAGTTTTCATAATTGCACCCGATTTATGCACTTTATCGAACATGGAATATCCTATTTTCAACAAGTACGACAGTCGCCTGTTTCTTTGCAGCCTATTTTGCTTTTTTACGGCACCATTCAATTCATCAAAGCTTGTTTATTAACAGTAGACCCTTATTATCCGGAAAATACATCTGTGCTTGCACACGGCCTCTCCACCAGAAAAAGAAAAAAACAAAATTATCAATTTCTAGATGATGAAGTGAAAATCCAAAAAAACGGTTTATTTATGCATTTTGCCAATAAATTGTTTCACGTGAAACAACTAGAAGGAGAAAAGTTTGTTATGAAACATCTATTGCTTGAAGTACCTGAACTATCGAATGCCTTCAGATTTCTTTTCGGAAAAAACAGCTTTATTCTTCTTGAAAAGAAACACCACCAATCTTTCTTATTGACAAAAAATATATTAAACGGTTTTCATATGACCGAAACAAGATTCATCGATTACCTGAACAGTAAAATAAGAGAAGAAATGAACATTGAACAACATGATGACCATTATTTTCAGCTTACCTTTCAAGGGAATAAATTAGAGTATCCTCCGCTGCGATACCACTTTGAAAATCAAACACTCGCCTTCCCTATAGAAAAAAGGAACTTTTTTCTGCCAGAACTAATGGTTCACTATACCTTGTTGTACAATCTTAGTATGATCGCGAGATATGAAACAGAGTGGTGGCTTGAACTGATAAAAACCAACCCCAATGAAGACTATCCCTTTATTACCCAATTCATGTCAGTATCTTCTCACAAGGTGCCAATTTTTATTGCTCACTACTTGCAGCAATGGCCAATGGAAAGATAGGATTATCTTCTAAAGATTTTTTATTGAATTTAGCACACCATTCTTTTTTTCACATCTTTACTCGATTTCTTCTTTTTTCAATTTCACCTTGAAATCCCGCTATGCTAAGTGCGAGCAACTTGGGAAACATGCCTGATTAAAAAAATGGAACAGTCGATCAAAAGTAAACGCAGCCGATTGTTTTATTTAGAAAAAGAGCCACATTAGTTCCTCTCATTCAAGCGGCATCACAACAAGCCAAAACGGTATATCGCTTTCTTCAAACAAAAAAGGACTTGTTCAACAGGGATCTGTTCAACAAGTCCTTCTCTATTGCCTGGCAGCGTCCTACTCTCGCAAGGGGAAACCCCTCACTACCATCGGCGCTGAAGAGCTTAACTTCCGTGTTCGGGATGGGAACGGGTGTGACCTCTTCGCCATCGCCACCAGACGGTATGAAGTTGTCGGAACGATTGTTCCTTCAAAACTAGATAGAAGAAGCAGTTTCACCGATTTCGCACTTTCATTTGGTTAAGTCCTCGATCGATTAGTATCCGTCAGCTCCACGTGTCACCACGCTTCCACCTCGGACCTATCTACCTGATCATCTTTCAGGGATCTTACTTTCCGAAGAAATGGGAAATCTCATCTTGAGGGGGGCTTCATGCTTAGATGCTTTCAGCACTTATCCCTTCCGCACATAGCTACCCAGCGATGCCTCTGGCGAGACAACTGGTACACCAGCGGTGCGTCCATCCCGGTCCTCTCGTACTAAGGACAGCTCCTCTCAAATTTCCTGCGCCCGCGACGGATAGGGACCGAACTGTCTCACGACGTTCTGAACCCAGCTCGCGTACCGCTTTAATGGGCGAACAGCCCAACCCTTGGGACCGACTACAGCCCCAGGATGCGATGAGCCGACATCGAGGTGCCAAACCTCCCCGTCGATGTGGACTCTTGGGGGAGATAAGCCTGTTATCCCCGGGGTAGCTTTTATCCGTTGAGCGATGGCCCTTCCATACGGAACCACCGGATCACTAAGCCCGACTTTCGTCCCTGCTCGACTTGTAGGTCTCGCAGTCAAGCTCCCTTCTGCCTTTGCACTCTGCGAATGATTTCCAACCATTCTGAGGGAACCTTTGGGCGCCTCCGTTACCTTTTAGGAGGCGACCGCCCCAGTCAAACTGCCCACCTGACACTGTCTCCCACCCCGATCAGGGGTGCGGGTTAGAATTTCAGTACAGCCAGGGTAGTATCCCACCGGCGCCTCCACCGAAGCTGGCGCTCCGGTTTCTAAGGCTCCTACCTATCCTGTACAAGCTGTACCAAAATTCAATATCAGGCTGCAGTAAAGCTCCACGGGGTCTTTCCGTCCTGTCGCGGGTAACCTGCATCTTCACAGGTACTATAATTTCACCGAGTCTCTCGTTGAGACAGTGCCCAGATCGTTACGCCTTTCGTGCGGGTCAGAACTTACCTGACAAGGAATTTCGCTACCTTAGGACCGTTATAGTTACGGCCGCCGTTTACTGGGGCTTCGGTTCGCACCTTCAAGCAAAGCTTTAAGCGCTCCCCTTAACCTTCCAGCACCGGGCAGGCGTCAGCCCCTATACTTCGCCTTACGGCTTCGCAGAGACCTGTGTTTTTGCTAAACAGTCGCCTGGGCCTATTCACTGCGGCTTCTCGGGGCTATGCACCCCAAAAAGCACCCCTTCTCCCGAAGTTACGGGGTCATTTTGCCGAGTTCCTTAACGAGAGTTCTCTCGCACACCTTAGGATTCTCTCCTCGCCTACCTGTGTCGGTTTGCGGTACGGGCACCTTTTTCCTCGCTAGAGGCTTTTCTTGGCAGTGTGGAATCAGGAACTTCGGTACTATATTTCCCTCGCCGTCACAGCTTGAGGTGAATGGCAACGGGATTTGCCTCGCTGCCCCTCTCACTGCTTGGACGCACATCCAACGGTGCGCTTACCCTATCCTCCTGCGTCCCCCCATCGCTCAAACGGAAAAGAGGTGGTACAGGAATATCAACCTGTTGTCCATCGCCTACGCCTGTCGGCCTCGGCTTAGGTCCCGACTAACCCTGAGAGGACGAGCCTTCCTCAGGAAACCTTAGGCATTCGGTGGAAGGGATTCTCACCCTTCTTTCGCTACTCATACCGGCATTCTCACTTCTAAGCGCTCCACCAGTCCTTCCGGTCTGGCTTCTCTGCCCTTAGAACGCTCTCCTACCGCGGACACCCGAAGGTGTCCACCCGCAGCTTCGGTGATACGTTTAGCCCCGGTACATTTTCGGCGCAGAATCACTCGACCAGTGAGCTATTACGCACTCTTTAAATGGTGGCTGCTTCTAAGCCAACATCCTGGTTGTCTAAGCAATTCCACATCCTTTTCCACTTAACGTATACTTTGGGACCTTAGCTGGCGGTCTGGGCTGTTTCCCTTTTGACCACGGATCTTATCACTCGCAGTCTGACTCCCAAGGATAAGTCACTGGCATTCGGAGTTTGTCTGAATTCGGTAACCCGATGAGGGCCCCTAGTCCAAACAGTGCTCTACCTCCAAGACTCTTCCCTTGAGGCTAGCCCTAAAGCTATTTCGGAGAGAACCAGCTATCTCCAAGTTCGATTGGAATTTCACCCCTACCCACACCTCATCCCCGCACTTTTCAACGTGCGTGGGTTCGGGCCTCCAGTAAGTGTTACCTCACCTTCACCCTGGACATGGGTAGATCACCTGGTTTCGGGTCTGCGACCCCATACTCATGCGCCCTGTTCAGACTCGCTTTCGCTGCGGCTCCGTCTTTTCGACTTAACCTCGCATGAGATCGCAACTCGCCGGTTCATTCTACAAAAGGCACGCCATCACCCGTAAACGGGCTCTGACTACTTGTAGGCACACGGTTTCAGGTTCTCTTTCACTCCCCTCCCGGGGTGCTTTTCACCTTTCCCTCACGGTACTGGTTCACTATCGGTCACTAGGGAGTATTTAGCCTTGGGAGATGGTCCTCCCAGCTTCCGACGGGATTCCTCGTGTCCCGCCGTACTCAGGATCCACCAGGGAGGGAACGAAGTTTCGACTACAGGGTTGTTACCTTCTCTGACGGGCCTTTCCAGACCTCTTCGTCTACCTCGTTCCTTTGTGACTCCACCATTGGTGTCCTACAACCCCAGAAGGCAAGCCTTCTGGTTTGGGCTGTTCCCGTTTCGCTCGCCGCTACTCAGGGAATCGCTGTTGCTTTCTCTTCCTCCGGGTACTTAGATGTTTCAGTTCCCCGGGTTGCCTTCCTTACCCTATGGATTCAGGCAAGGATGCTGCCCCATTACGGGCAGCGGGTTTCCCCATTCGGAAATCTCCGGATCAACGCTTACGTACAGCTCCCCGGAGCTTTTCGGAGTTAGTCCCGTCCTTCATCGGCTCCTAGTGCCAAGGCATCCACCGTGCGCCCTTTCTAACTTAACCATGTTGGTTTTATCCTAGATGGCGATACTCGGTTTATGCTGCTTCTTTCTTCTATCTAGTTTTCAAGGAACAATCAGACTTGGTGGAGCCTAGCGGGATCGAACCGCTGACCTCCTGCGTGCAAAGCAGGCGCTCTCCCAGCTGAGCTAAGGCCCCTTCATTTCTATTGGGTTTTCACATGGTGGGCCTGAATGGACTTGAACCATCGACCTCACGCTTATCAGGCGTGCGCTCTAACCAGCTGAGCTACAGGCCCCCACCAGGAAGGATTGATCCTTCAAAACTGAACAAAACGAAAGCGTTCCTTCATATATCCTTAGAAAGGAGGTGATCCAGCCGCACCTTCCGATACGGCTACCTTGTTACGACTTCACCCCAATCATCTGCCCCACCTTCGGCGGCTGGCTCCCGTAAGGGTTACCTCACCGACTTCGGGTGTTGCAAACTCTCGTGGTGTGACGGGCGGTGTGTACAAGGCCCGGGAACGTATTCACCGCGGCATGCTGATCCGCGATTACTAGCGATTCCGGCTTCATGCAGGCGAGTTGCAGCCTGCAATCCGAACTGAGAATGGTTTTTTGGGATTGGCTCCACCTCGCGGTTTCGCGACCCTTTGTACCATCCATTGTAGCACGTGTGTAGCCCAGGTCATAAGGGGCATGATGATTTGACGTCATCCCCACCTTCCTCCGGTTTGTCACCGGCAGTCACCTTAGAGTGCCCAACTGAATGCTGGCAACTAAGGTCAAGGGTTGCGCTCGTTGCGGGACTTAACCCAACATCTCACGACACGAGCTGACGACAACCATGCACCACCTGTCACTCCGTCCCCCGAAGGGGAACCCTCTATCTCTAGAGGTAGCGAAGGATGTCAAGACCTGGTAAGGTTCTTCGCGTTGCTTCGAATTAAACCACATGCTCCACCGCTTGTGCGGGCCCCCGTCAATTCCTTTGAGTTTCAGCCTTGCGGCCGTACTCCCCAGGCGGAGTGCTTAATGCGTTAGCTGCAGCACTAAAGGGTGGAAGCCCTCTAACACTTAGCACTCATCGTTTACGGCGTGGACTACCAGGGTATCTAATCCTGTTCGCTCCCCACGCTTTCGCGCCTCAGCGTCAGTTACAGACCAGAGAGCCGCCTTCGCCACTGGTGTTCCTCCACATCTCTACGCATTTCACCGCTACACGTGGAATTCCGCTCTCCTCTTCTGCACTCAAGTCTCCCAGTTTCCAATGACCCTCCACGGTTGAGCCGTGGGCTTTCACATCAGACTTAAGAGACCGCCTGCGCGCGCTTTACGCCCAATAATTCCGGACAACGCTTGCCACCTACGTATTACCGCGGCTGCTGGCACGTAGTTAGCCGTGGCTTTCTGGTCAGGTACCGTCAAGGTACCGCCCTGTTCGAACGGTACTTGTTCTTCCCTGACAACAGAGCTTTACGATCCGAAGACCTTCTTCGCTCACGCGGCGTTGCTCCGTCAGACTTTCGTCCATTGCGGAAGATTCCCTACTGCTGCCTCCCGTAGGAGTCTGGGCCGTGTCTCAGTCCCAGTGTGGCCGATCACCCTCTCAGGTCGGCTACGCATCGTCGCCTTGGTGAGCCGTTACCTCACCAACTAGCTAATGCGCCGCGGGCCCATCTGCAAGCGGCAGCTTGCGCCGCCTTTCAACCTTCCTTCATGCGAAGGAAGATATTATCCGGTATTAGCCCCGGTTTCCCGGAGTTATCCCCGTCTTGCAGGCAGGTTGCCCACGTGTTACTCACCCGTCCGCCGCTAACTTTCAAAAAGCAAGCTTCTTGAAAGTCCGCTCGACTTGCATGTATTAGGCACGCCGCCAGCGTTCGTCCTGAGCCAGGATCAAACTCTCCAAAAAGAAATTTGACTTGGCTTGTTTCTATCGAAACATTGGTTTACGCTTCGTTTTGTTCAGTTTTCAAAGATCAATTAAGCGACTTTTATATATTATCACATTCAAATTAGTGAGTCAATATTTTTTTAAAAGAAAAAACATGACCAAAAAACTTTCCGCTAGATATAATAACAATGATCTTGAAAGATTTCAACCCCTATTTTCGTATAATGTCTGTTTTTGTTTTTTCAAAAGTATAGTTTAAAACAATAGTTAAACTCCTATTTTCAATGAACTGCGAAACAGCTCGAATTTCAATCATCAATTAAATGAAATTTGATTAAAATAACATAAAAGAATATAGGCCTCCGTGATTGAGCTTTAAACTCTTTTAAAGAACCTTATCAATGACCAAATCTCTTTTAGCCGCCATGTCAATCACTTCGTTTGTACCCTCTATTTTAATAATCGGTCTTGTTTTTTCATTGTCATTTACAAATAGAACCGTTGCGATCCTTTGATCCATCAGCTGGATTCTTGTGCCAATCGATAGACGAGCGAAAACACTTAAAAGAGCATTAACAACTTGAATATCAAATTGTCCGAACAAATCATGACGAATCGTTTCGAGCACTTTAAATAACGGTTGTTTTTTCTCATGAACTCTTTCTGAAACCATATGATGAAAAAGATCCGCAATACCTACTATTTGTGAAAGTAAATGGATTCTCTTACCTTTTTCACCTAGAGGATAACCGCTTCCATCTAGTCTTTCATGATGCTGGAGAATGCTAAGCTTCGTTTCCGTCCTCAATAGATTAATGTTTTTGACCATATTATAGCTATGCATGACATGCTGCTTAATGTCATTATATTGAGAAAATAATTGTTTGTCCGGCTTCAAAAGAGTACCATTGATTTTAGCCATGCCGCAATCCGCTAATAAACCCGCCAGTCCCACTTGAATGGACGTCCCATTTCCAAGCTTCATTTCTTGGGCTAAGGAACTGCTGATCATGCCTACAGATACTGCATGATGAAATAAATATTTCTCTTTTGTCGTATAATCAAGAATTTCAATCAATTTATCTTTTTGAAATTCGATCGTTTTTATTAAAGGCAGAATAATCTTTCTTACAGCATTTATGTCAATTCCCAATCCGGACTGCCATTTTTTGAATTCTCTTTCGTACGACACTACCCCATTCATATACAAATCAAAAAGGTTTGTTTGCTTATTCGTATTTTTTTCAAATTCTTGCGTTCGAACGGCTGACACTGGCGATTGATTTTTGGATTTAGTGAATGAATTCTTCCGTTCCTTGCCTTTTACATCGACAGATGATATGGAAAAGGCTTTCAGAATCTCGATATGCTCATCTGTTAGTACTGTATTTTTAGGAATAATAGGGTAGCCCGAAAGACCTAAAACATCGCTGTTTAAAGTCAGACCCGCTTCCAGCTCTTCCACTATTACCTCCATTAAGAATCCCTCCATCATTATCTATTACCAATTTACCAAAAAAACTCCAAAATGAGGAGGGAATTAAAAAAATATTGCAAAAAATTATTAAATTTTTCCATTCATTTCTAATCAATCAAAAATAGTTCTTTTTTTAATCCCAGTATCAAGGAATTTATACAAAAGAAAAAGGTCTATCTTCTCTTTCTTCAATCGAGAGAGAAGATACACCATTTTTAAGACCACCTAATGAACATATATAAATCGATTAGCTTATATGTTTCCTCACATCATTACAGTTAGCGGAAAATTTAATGAAGTGTCCTGAAGAAGAAATTTGACCTATTCTTCCGTTTCTTGATCTTCTTCTTTGTCGCTTTCTTCTTTTTCAACAACGGCTACGGTGGCGACATATTCATCTTCGTCAAGGCGAATTAATTTTACTCCTTGTGCATTTCTTCCCGTTCGAGAAATGTCTTGAACATCCATCCTAATTAAAACACCACCAGCAGTCATGAGCATGATGTCTTCTTCACCAGAAATCGTTTTTATAGCGACAAGAGGACCGTTTTTCGGAGTGATTCTGCAAGTGCGCAATCCTTTTCCTCCGCGCCCTTGAATTCGATATTCAGCTTCATGCGTTCGTTTTCCATAACCGTTTCGAGTAACGATCAGAACTTCTTCGCCATCATGCAGCAATTCCATTCCAATAACTTCATCGTCATCATCCAACGTAATTCCTTTCACACCAGTAGAAGTTCTACCCATCGACCGAACTTCCGTTTCTTTAAACCGAATCATCATGCCGTTCTTTGTTCCAATGACAATATCTTGGTTTCCATCTGTCAATTTAACCGAAATGAGTTCGTCATTTTCCCTTAATGTCAAAGCAATCAAGCCGTTCGTACGAATATGAGCATACTCTCTCAGCGGCGTTCGTTTTGTAATCCCATGCTTGGTCGTAAAGACTAAATACCAATTTTCATGATATTCTTCCACGGCTATCATGGTATTAATCCATTCATCTTTCTCAATTCCAAGCACATTGATGATTGGAATTCCCTTTGCGGTTCTTCCTAATTCCGGTATCTCATACCCTTTCGTTTTATACACTTTTCCTTTGTTAGTGAAAAATAAAATCGTGTCATGGGTCGACGTCGTAATGAGATGTTCCACAAAATCATTTTCGTTCGTTCCCATGCCTTGAATGCCTCTGCCGCCGCGCTTTTGGCTTTTGTAAGTAGAAAGTGGAAGGCGTTTAATATAACCGTTATGAGTGAGCGAAATCACGATATTTTCCTCGGGAATCAGGTCTTCATCTTCAATTTCGTCGACTCCGCTATCCATGATCGCTGTACGGCGTTTATCATTAAAACGTTCTTTAATTTCTAAAAGTTCGTCGCGGATAATTTGCAGTACTTTCTCTTCATCGGCAAGAATTGCTTTTAGTTCAGCGATCAAACGAATCAAATTTTGATATTCTTCTTCAATTTTTTCCCGTTCCAAACCTGTCAACCGCTGCAGCCTCATATCAAGAATGGCTTGGGCTTGTTTTTCGGTCAAAGAAAAACGTTGCATTAAGCCTTGCCGGGCAATATCCGTTGTTTGAGAGGAGCGGATAAGATTAATAATTTCATCAATATGATCGAGTGCAATGCGCAATCCTTCCAGAATATGTGCACGCGCTTCTGCTTTTCGCAAATCAAATTCCGTTCTTCTGCGAATGACAACTTTTTGGTGCTCGAGATAATAATGCAGGCATTGCTTCAAGTTCAATACTTTAGGTTGACCGTCTACAAGCGCCAACAAATTGATGCCAAAACTTGTTTGCAAAGCTGTATGTTTATATAAATTATTAAGCAATACATTGGCATTGGCATCTTTGCGCACTTCGATGACAATTCTCATACCGCGACGGTCTGATTCATCTCTTAAATCCGTAATGCCATCTATTCTTTTATCACGAGCGAGTTCTGCGATTTTTTCAATTAATTTGGCTTTATTGACTTGATAAGGAATTTCAGTGATGATAATGGCTTCTTTTCCGTTGGATTTTGTTTCAATTTCCGCTTTCGCCCGTAGTGTAATCGACCCTCTGCCGGTTTCATACGCTCTACGAATGCCTCTTCTTCCCATAATAAGTCCTGCTGTTGGGAAATCAGGCCCCGGAATGTACTCCATTAACTCTGAAATCGTAATGTCCGGGTTTTTGCTTAATGCTAAAATGCCATCAATGACTTCTCCCAACTGATGAGGCGGGATATTGGTTGCCATTCCAACCGCAATTCCTGATGATCCGTTTACAAGCAGGTTGGGGAATCGGGATGGTAACACTTCAGGCTCTTTTTCAGATCCTTCATAGTTATCTTTATAGTCAATCGTGTCTTTATTTATGTCCCTTAATAATTCCATCGAAATTTTGGACATACGGGCTTCCGTATAACGCATAGCGGCAGCGGGATCACCGTCAATGGAACCGAAATTTCCATGTCCGTCCACAAGCATATAGCGGTAGCTGAAATCTTGAGCCATACGGACCATCGTTTCATAAACGGCGGCATCACCGTGAGGATGGTACTTCCCAATGACTTCGCCGACAATACGAGCCGATTTTTTATATGCTTTATCCGGCGTCATTCCAAGATCGTTCATCGCGTATAAAATACGGCGATGCACCGGCTTAAGACCATCGCGGACATCGGGGATAGCACGGGAGACGATGACGCTCATGGCATAATCAAGAAAGGAAGAACGCATTTCCTGGCTGATATTCACTTCTTGTACTCTAGAACTAGGCATATCTGCCATTTATTAAGAACCTCCTTCATACACACAGTTCCCGGCGTATCAGCCGTAAGAATCTGTTTTCTTTACGAAGGCAGGATAGACTTTTCATCTATCCTGCTGTATTAAACATCTAGATTTTTTACGTGCAAAGCATTTTCTTCAATAAATTGTCTGCGCGGTTCTACTTTGTCTCCCATCAGCATTTCAAATGTTTCGTCAGCTTCTATGGCATCTTCCAAACTAACTTGAAGCATTGCTCTTTTTTCAGGATCCATTGTTGTTTCCCATAATTGTTCCGGATTCATTTCCCCTAAACCTTTATAACGTTGAATGCCTGGTTTTGGACTTTCTGGAAGACTGGATAAAATTTCGTCCAATTGCCGATCATTATATGCATACTCAATTCGCTTTCCTTGAGAAACTTTATATAAAGGAGGCTGTGCTATATAAACATAGCCCGCTTCAATGATTTGGCGCATATAACGATAAAAAAAGGTTAATAATAACGTACGGATATGAGCACCGTCTACATCGGCATCCGTCATGATGACCACCTTATGGTAGCGGGCTTTTGAAATATCGAATTCTTCCCCGATTCCGGTGCCTAAAGCGGTAATGATCATTCTGATCTCATTGTTGGATAAAATTTTATCCAACCGCGCTTTTTCCACGTTCAAAATTTTTCCTCTCAAAGGCAAAATGGCTTGGAAATGACGATCGCGGCCTTGCTTGGCAGATCCTCCTGCCGAGTCCCCTTCCACAATAAACAATTCGCTGATGGATGGATCGCGTGAAGAACAGTCGGCAAGTTTTCCCGGTAAACTGGAAACTTCCAATGCACTTTTTCTTCTTGTCAATTCACGTGCTTTTTTAGCTGCCAGCCGCGCTCTCGCCGCCATCAATCCTTTTTCTACGATTTTTCTGGCCACGGATGGGTTTTCAAGTAGGTAGGTTTCAAAATGCTCAGAGAAAAGAGCGTCCGTAACGGTGCGAGCTTCTGAATTTCCTAATTTTGTTTTCGTTTGACCTTCAAATTGAGGATTTGGATGTTTAATGGAAACAATGGCGGTCAGCCCTTCTCTGACATCTTCTCCTGATAAATTTTGATCCGAATCTTTTATCAGTCCGTTTTTGCGGGCATAATCATTGATTACTCGAGTCAAGGCTGTTTTAAAACCAGATTCATGAGTTCCGCCTTCATACGTATGAATGTTGTTGGCAAATGAATAAATATTGCTGGAAAAACCTTCGTTGTATTGCAAGGCAATTTCTACTTGAATATCATCTTTTAAACCTTCAACATAAATGGGTTCTTCATGAAGTACTTCCTTGGTACGATTTAAATGAGCGACATAAGACTTGATTCCGCCTTCGTAATGATATTCATTTTTTCTTTTTTGCCCTTCACGGCGATCTTCGATGGTAATCTTGATATTCCGGTTTAAAAAAGCAAGTTCACGAATTCTTGTCGCTAATACGTCATAATCAAACACGGTGGTTTCCGTAAAAATTTCCGGGTCTGGCTTAAAATGAACGGTTGTTCCCGTTCGATCGGTATGACCGATCGTTTTCAAATCTTCTACTGGGACACCGCGCCGGTATTTTTGATAATAAATATTGCCATCCCGATGGACAAACACTTCCAGTTCAGTGGATAAGGCATTAACAACGGAAGCACCAACTCCGTGAAGGCCCCCGGATACTTTATACCCACCTCCGCCGAATTTCCCGCCGGCATGAAGAACGGTCATAATGACTTCTACTGCCGGACGGCCCATTTTTTCTTGAATGTCCACTGGGATACCGCGGCCGTTGTCAATCACCGTTATACTGTTGTCTTCTTCAACAATGACATTGATTTCACTGCAATATCCGGCAAGTGCTTCGTCAATACTATTATCAACGATTTCCCAGACTAAGTGGTGAAGACCTTTGCTGCTTGTTGATCCAATATACATACCAGGTCGTTTTCTTACAGCTTCCAGACCTTCTAATACCTGGATTTGGCTAGCATCATACGATTGAGAATTTTGTTCGTTCTTATCTATCGCCAAATTCAATCACCTGCTCTTTCTTCAATGCCTTTTCCTGCTTTCACTGCTCGTACAGCCCCGTCAAAAAACGGGGAAATAACCGCAAAAGCCCGACACAACATAAGCGGGCATCCAATGTTGATTTATATAAACGATCTAAAGATCTGTATACTTCGCATAAATGAGCCGGGTCGAGTGGATCAGGAGGAAATTTCTCCATTTCATCGGAAGTCGGAAGTTTGTTGAACATACCTTTCCGGACAGCAAATCCCGAATCCGTTCTTGTTAAGGAAATTAAAAATTAAAAACTGAATGACCATTTATGCGGGTTAAATGTTTTTTCAGAGTACCTGAGGCAAACGGTGAAAAATAGATTTGCTCCGTTGTAATGACGATCGATTTACAGTCAGGAGGCAAAACCGATGATTCCGGGATCTTCCCCGTTCTATTCCAATACTGCAAAAGGCTGGGAATATCCGAACCTTTTCGATCCAAAATGGCCACAATATCTTTTGCATGTATTATGCAATCATCTCCTACATGCAAATACATTCTTTTAACCTCCATCTTGTTTTGACACCCTGCCGGCCACCACATGAAAAGTATCTGCTTCTTTCAACGTTTGATGATGAATGCCGTCTGTACTAGTTGTAGTGACAAATGTCTGAACTTTTTCGCGAATGGTGTTCAGCAAATGCGACTGTCTAAAATCGTCCAATTCCGATAAAACGTCATCCAAAAGCAGCACAGGGTATTCGCCGATTTCCGAGCAAATTAACTCAATTTCCGCCAATTTTACAGAAAGAGCTGTCGTTCTTTGCTGTCCTTGCGATCCAAAGGTATGAACGTTTTTTCCATTCACCATAAAAACCAATTCATCCCGGTGAGGGCCTATCAACGTGACCCCGCGCTCAATCTCCCGCTCCTTTTGAGAAGAAATTTTTTCTTCGAATACTTCTACCATTTTTGACCAATCGTCATCTTCTAATACATCGATAGACGGACGATAATCGATTTTTAATTTTTCAAGTCCTCTGGAGATTCCGGAATGAATCGGCTGAGCCCATTCTTCTAAAAGCCGGATAAACTCAAAACGTTTTTGAACAATCTTTACCGCTAACGTAATTAACTGTTCATTCAAAACTTCCAGCATCGTTTTGTCGTGCTGCTTATTAGCCTGCAGCTGTTTTAAATAATGATTTCTTTGCTGTAAAACTTTTTGATATTGACTAATATCATGTAAATAGACAGGAGAGATTTGTCCGATCTCCATATCAATAAAACGGCGTCTAACTTGCGGGCTTCCTTTGACTAAATGAAGATCCTCAGGAGCAAACATCACGACATTCAAATTTCCAACATATTGACTTAATCTTTGCTGCTCAATATGATTGGATTTCGCTTTTTTCCCTTTTTTTGAAATCGTTAATTCTAATGGAATCGAGGTATGCCGTTTTTCCACTCTACCTTCTATTTTAGCATACTCTTCATCCCAGCGAATCAAATCTTTATCGTTTGACGTGCGATGGGATTTAGCCATCGCCAATACATAAATCGCTTCGAGTACATTTGTTTTTCCTTGGGCATTTTCCCCGAGTATCACATTCACCTTATTGTCAAAAGTTAATTGCAAAGATTCGTAATTTCTAAAATTTTCCAATACCAGCTCTTTCATGTACATTTACGCGACACCCTTTTTAAGTTCGTGTAATGACAAATTCACCGACGGAAGGAATGACAACGGTATCGCCTGGTTTTAATTTTTTCCCTCTCCGTTGGTCCAGTTCTCCGTTTATATACACTTCGTTTTCACTCAAAAACCATTTAGCCATTCCACCCGTAGAAATCACATTGATCAATTTTAAAAATTGTCCAAGAGTAATGGTGTCTGTATCGATAAAAACCTTTTCTGCCATTCGTGCTCACTGCTTTCCGATTTTAGTATCTAAAATTTAATTTTACTAAAATAATCAGGTAAATTCAAAATCATACTTGTCTCAAAACACCCAAATCCAAGAATGGAATTAAATAGAGATGGCCGCAACTGATTTTCTCTTTCGATCATCCAATAAAAAACTGACCCTTTTAAAGGCCTGCCTTCGCCATAAAATCCACTATAGAAGGAAGAACCTTAAGAGTCAGATACCAGCAAATAGTGAAAACTCTGTATCAAAACCTTTAAACATTTTGTTTGCAGTGATTTAATCTCAAGCCACCCTATAGCATAATGCTTTAAACAAAGATCCGTCTTGCGGTAATCGTTGAGGCACCGCAAAGCGGACAGCTTTCAAATGGATCGAAAACAGTTTAATTACGAAATTAATACGTTCTCACCGGCAAAATAAGCTGCAAAATTGAGTCATCCATAATAGGTCTTATCACAAAGGGGCGCATAGCTCCCGTAAATTGAATACGAATTTCGGTGCCTTCCAACGCTTTTAAAGCATCCATCATATATTTGGCGCTAAATGAGATTTTTAGCTCTTCCCCTTCAATTCGCTGGCTTTTTACCAATTCAATGACCTTCCCGATTTCAGGAGAATTAGAAGAAATTTCAATTTCATTTTGTTCTACGGTGGATAGCTTGACAACATTATTTCGTCCTTCTCTTGCAAGGAGAGAAGCGCGGTCAATAGCTTGCAAAAACTCTTTTGTATTTAATTCAATGGTGGTTTTGCTTTCGGTAGGAATCAGTCTAGATGTATCCGGATAATTCCCTTCCAGCAATCTTGAAAAGAATAAAATATGTTTCATTTTGAATAAAACTTGATTCTCCGTAAACACAATTTCTACTGGATCCGATAAATCATCTAAAATTTTGCTTAATTCGCTTAAACTTTTTCCCGGGATCACCACGCTGTATGCTTCTTCAAATTCAGTTTCTACAGCCGCTTTTCTCAGCGCAAGCCTATGGCTATCCGTGGCTACGCAAATAAGTTCATTTCCTTCCACTTTCCAGTTGACACCTGTCAAGATTGGACGTGTTTCTGACGTGGACACTGCAAAAACAGTTTGCCGAATAATGGTTTTCATTAAATCCGCCGGCAATTGAAAGACTTTACCATCTTCGATTTGCGGCAAATGCGGGTATTCATCAGGATCCAATCCGTTTAAATTGAACTCCGCTTGCCCTGACCGTATGACAGTTTGGTAATTGCTTTTATTGGTGACTTCAATTTCCACTGTGTCGAGCGGCAGCTTTTTGACGATTTCACTGAAAAATTTAGCTTGTAGAACAACAGCACCGCTTTCTTGTATAGTCGCTATTTGATCATCTTCTTCTACCGTAGGAATAAAAGATTCAATGGAAATGTCGGAATCGCTCCCTGTTAAAGAAACTCCTCTGTGATCGGCTACAATTTTTATACCAGTTAATATGGGGATTGTTGTTCGTGAGGAAACTGCTTTCATTACATCTTGAACACTTTGAACAAGACGGTCTTTTTGAATGACGAATTTCATTTTAATAGCCTCCATGAGAATAATTTTTTGTTAAAAACATATATATTTTTTATTTAAAAAAATCGTAGTAGTAATAGTAGTGCCTGTGGATATGTGGATAAACTTGTTAATTACACGAAAACACAGCCTATCCACATGTGGACAGACTGTGGCTAGCCTTGGTCATGTTATTCACAGTATTCCCTTTTACGATTTCAATTTATTTTCAATTTCCGCAATACTTCTCTTCAATTGTTCATCCGTTTGCAGCAGCTTCGAAATTTTCTCATGCGCATGAATAACCGTTGTATGGTCACGGCCCCCAAACTCTTCCCCGATTTTAGGCAGCGAGGAATCTGTCAGTTCCCTTGACAAATACATAGCAATTTGCCTTGGAAACGCGATGGACTTTGTTCGTTTTTTCGCTTTAAAGTCTTCTATTTTTACATTGTAGTGTTCACCTACAACACGTTGAATTTCTTGAATGGTAATTACTTTTGGCTTGGAACTTGGAATAATATCCTTTAATGCTTCCGCTGCCAGATCGGCATTTATGTCTTTATTGATAAGGGAAGAATAGGCAACAACACGAATAAGAGCTCCTTCCAGCTCCCGAATATTTGTATCTATTTGATTGGCTATATAAAGCATGGCTTCATTAGGGATGTCCAAACCTTCTGCTTTCGCTTTTTTGCGGAGGATGGCAATTCTTGTCTCCAAATCAGGCGGGGTGATATCCGTAATTAATCCCCACTCAAAACGCGATCGCAGCCGATCCTCCAAAGTTGGAATTTCTTTAGGAGGACGGTCACTGGAGATGACAATTTGTTTGCTTTCCTCATGCAGCGTATTAAAGGTATGGAAAAATTCTTCTTGTGTTTGTTCTTTTTTTGCTAAAAATTGAATATCATCAATTAAAAGAACGTCGACATTTCGATATTTATTGCGAAATTCATCGGATTTGTTATCGCGAATCGAATTAATAAATTCATTGGTGAATTTTTCGGATGTTATATAAAGAACTTTCGCTGAAGGATTATGCTCTTGAACATAATGTCCGATCGCATGCATAAGGTGGGTTTTTCCCAATCCAACTCCCCCATAGATAAACAAAGGATTGTATGCTTTAGCAGGTGCTTCGGCCACTGCTAAAGAAGCGGCATGGGCAAAACGGTTTCCGGATCCAATGACAAAAGTGTCAAATGTGTACTTTGGATTCAGCATACTATGAGGAAAGTCATACTCATCATCTTTAGGTTGGACTTTTTTGGGAACGGGAATGTCATAATCCTTTTCTTCCTGATTTTGAGGGATGATAAATTTTATTTCTAGTTCTTCACCAATCAATTCATAGATAACTCCCGCAATTAGCTGCGAATAACGCCCTTCGAGCCAATCTCTGGCAAATTCATTGGGAGCGGTGATGATTAATGTGTCGCCTTGAAGCGCATGAGCTTTGGTAGACTTTAGCCATGTTTCGAAGCTTGGCTTGCTGATTTTTTTTTCAATACTGGCAAGCGCCTTATTCCACAAATCCTCGATATTCTCCAT